>JAZJZX010000006.1:53643-92511 GCA_040389445.1 Chloroflexota bacterium | reverse complement strand
TGAGACGATGACCGACATGACGGCAGATCTGTCCGGCCGGAACGTGGGCCCCAAGCCCTAGCCCTCCGGCGCCTCGAGCTCGCGGGCGTAGGCGGGGAAGCGGAAGCGCTGGTCGCGGGTGAGGATCCCGCCGTGGCCCAGGCGGGCGACGGTTCGGATGGACGCGGGCTCCCCGGCGAGCAGGCGCGGCAGCAGCAGGTCCACGGCCGTGGCCTTGGAGTAGGCACCGCATGACGGCAGGCCGATCACGGGGACCTTGCCGACCCGGCCGAGCCAGAGCATGGAGCCGGGGTGCGCCGGAACCCCGTGTCGGACCATCCGTCCGCCGAGCGCCGCGAGGGCGACGAAGAAGGGATCCTCAGGATCCGTGCTGGACGACCCGGCGGTCAGGACGAGGTCCGCGCGGTGAGGGCCGCGGCCCTGAGCTCGAGCCGCGAGCGCCCTCTCCACCGGACCGGCCGCGTCTTCCACGTAGTCGATCCCGACCAGCCTGGAGCCGAGGCCCTCCACCTTGGCCCTGACGCTCGCCTCGAAGCGGTCGCGGGCGATCCCGCGAATGGTCTCCTTGACGACGGCGGCAACCCGCCACGGCCGGAAGGCGGCCACGGACACGACGCCGCCTCGGCGTGCGCCCCGGGCGGCGACCGCCTCCGCCGCCACGAGGACCGCCTGCGGCACAAGGTGCGGCGCGATCTTCACGCTCGCGATGAGGGTGCCCGGCTCCACGACGCGCCCGTCGAGGATCGTGAACACCTCGAGGGAGTCGATGGCATTCATCCGTTCGACGAGCGCTCCCCGGATACGGACGACGCCGGCGACCGTGGACCGGAGGTCGATCCGGCTCTGGGCTGGCGCTCCGGCGACGACACCCGGACCGCCCACGGCAGCCGCGAGCCGACGCGCCGCCTCATCCTCGTGAACGTCGCCCGACTCCGGGATCAGGACCGTGATCGGCCGGACCTCGACCAGCGGGACCGCGTGCGCCACCCGCGCCAAATCGGCCGGCGACAGCCGCCGGCCCTTGAACCAGCGCTCCCCGGCCACCTCGATGTCCCGGGTCAGGACCGCGCCGGCGAGCGTTGCCGGCGCCGTCATCCCGAGGATGATCCGCTCGACCTTCACCCGAGCCGGGCGATCGCCGCCTCCAGGGCACGCCGGACCTGGACCGCGGCCACGTGGGTCCGGTACTCCCGGTCGGCGTGGATGTCGGAGGCCACGGTCACGCCGTCGGTGGCGTGCGCGGCGGCGTCCCCGAGTGGCGACCCGGCCAGGACCGCGGCTTCGACGGCAGACGCCCGGTACGGATGGTCCCCGACCCCGGTGATCGCCACCGCGCAGAAACCCCAGCGATCGCCGTTCCGTGCCCCGATGACCGCGGCCACGCCGGCGATGGAGTATCCGCTCGCGGGCTGCTCGATGGCCCGATAGGCCGATCCGACATCGTTGCGCCCGCCGGGCAGACGGACTTCCGTGATGATCTCGTCGGGCCGGAGCACGCTCGCGAAGGCACCCTCGAAGAACGAGGTGATCGGGATCGTCCGCTCGTCACCCACCGAGCGGGCGACGACCTCGGCATCGAGCGCCAGGAGGATCGCCGGCATGTCCGAGGCCGGATCCGCATGCGCGATGGAGCCCCCGATGGTGCCGCGGTTCCGGACCTGCACGTCGCCGATGTTCGGCAATGCGTCCGCGAGCAGACCGTAGTGACGGAGCGTGTCGTCGCGCACCATCTCGTCGTAGGTGGTCAACGCCCCCACGGCAACACGGCCGTCCGGGAGCCGTCGAACGCCCCGCAATTCGTCCAGCCGCCCGATGTCCACCAGGGTCTCGGGTCGGGCAAGTCGCAGTTTCATCAGGGGCAGGATGCTCTGGCCGCCGGCGATGACCTTGGCTGCGCCGTCGGACGTCGCGATCCTCGCCAGCGCATCGTCCAGCGACGTCGCCCGAACGTAGTCGAATGCGGCGGGGATCATGCCTGGGCTCCCTTCGCGGACTGCATCGCCTTCCACACCGTCTGTGGCGTGAGGGGCATATCCAGATGGCGGATTCCGAACGGCTTCAGGGCGTCGTTGACCGCATTCGCGACGGCAGCCGTGCTCGCGATGGCTCCGGCCTCGCCCACACCCTTGACCCCGAGCGGGTTGACCGGTGACGGGGTGACGGTCTCGTCCAGCTCCAGATTCGGGATCCAGGACGCTCGCGGCACCGCGTAGTCCAGCATGGAACCCGAGAGGAGCTGCCCGTCGTCGCCGTAGACGGCGCCTTCCCAGAGGGCCTGGCCGGCGCCCTGGACGATGCCGCCGTGGAGCTGCCCATCCACGATCATCGGATTGATCTTGTTGCCGACATCGTCCACGGCCACGTATCGGACGAGGTCCACGTGCCCGGTCTCCTCATCGATCTCGACGATGGCCACGTGGGTCCCGAAGGGCCAGGTGCAGTTCGGCGTGTCGTAGTAGGCCGTCTCGTCGAGATACGGCTCCATGCCCTCGGGTGCATCGAACGCGAGATCGAGCGCGAAGGCGATCTCCTGGAAGGTCTTCTTCTTGTCCGGCGAGCCCTTGACCCGGTACTCGGCGCCGTCGACCTCGATGTCCTCGACCGAGGCCTCGAGCATGTGGGCCGCATAGCGCCGCGCCTTCTCGCGGATCTTGCCGGCGGCCTTGATCGCTGCGGTGCTCCCGACCGACGATGTTCGGCTGCCGTAGCTCCCGTACCCGAAGGGCGTGCCCTGGGTGTCCGAATGCTGGATGACGATGTCTTCCATCGGAATGCCGAGCTCGTGGCCGATGATCTGGGCGTAGGTTGTCTCGTGACCCTGGCCCTGCGGTTGCGTGCCGACGGTCACGACGACCTTGCCGGTCAGGTGGACCTTGACGTTGGCGGACTCCCACATCGCCGCGCCCCAGCCTTCGCCGACGGCCCCGATCCACTTCGACGGCGCGACGCCGCAGACCTCGAGGTAGGTCGACAGCCCGACGCCGAGGTACTTCCCGCGGGTCCGGGCCTCGGCCTTCCGTGCGGCCATGTCCGCATAGCCGGCCATCGCCAGCGCCTTGTCCATGGCCGGCGCGTAGTTGCCGGAATCGATGAAGATCTTCGCCCCGCCGCTGGCCGTGCCGAGGCCGGACGGGTTTTCGTACGGGAATTGATCCGGCGGAATGAAGTTGCGACGACGGAGCTCCGCCGGGTCCATCCCGATCTCGTTCGCGAAGAGATCCATGGCGCGCTCGACGACGTAGGTCGCCTCGGGGCGGCCGGCGCCGCGATACGCATCCACGAACACCGTGTTGGTGTAGACGCCGACGACCTCGGCGTAGACGTTGGGGATCTTGTAGCAGCCGGACAGCACCCGGGCGTAGAGCGTGGTGGGGATACCGGGGCCGATGGTGGACAGGCGGCCGCCGAGGTTGGCGAACGTCTTGACGCGGATGGCGCTGACGGTGCCGTCCTTCGAACCGGCGATCTCGAGGTAGGTGATGTGGTCCCGGCCGTGAATCGTGGACTGGTAGTTCTCCCGTCGGCTCTCGATCCACTTGACCGGCCTGCCGCCGAGGCGCTTCGATGCCAGCAGCACGATCGGGTAGTCGGCGTAGGTGAAGATCTTGGTCCCGAAGGCGCCTCCGACATCCGGGCTGATGCACCGGAGCTTGTGTTCGGGGATACCCATGACGAAGGCCGCCAGGAGCAGTCGCTGGATATGCGGCGTCTGGCTGGACATCCAGATGGTGTACTCGTCGGTTCCGGGGTTGAACCAGCCGATGTCGCCGCGGGTCTCCATCGGGTTGGGGATCAGGCGCTGGTTCACGAGGCGTTGCCGGACGACGACCTCGGCGTCGTCTATGGCCCTGCCGGCGCCGTCGCGGTCTCCCACCGACCACTCGAAGACGATGTTGTTCGGCGCGTTCTCGTGGAGCTGTGGCGCACCCGGCAGGGTCGCCTTCTCGGCGTCGACGACGGTCGGCAGGGGCTCCCAGTCGACCACGATGGTCTCCATGGCGTCGAACGCCTGCTCGGGCGTCTCGGCGATCACGGCCGCGACACCCTCGCCCGTCCACTTGACGCTGTCCGTTGCCAGGGCGCGCGGCGTGTTGACGTTGTTCTGGATCCCGGCGGAGCCCCCGGCCGGCCAGGCCATCGGGAGTGGGTTGTACGGAATGTCCGCCCCGATCATGACGTCGAGGACGCCCGGCATCGCCTTCGCGGCAGCGGTGTCGATCGAGCGAATGTTGGCGTGGGCGTACGGGCTGCGCATGATGGCGCAATAGGCCATCGACTGCAGCTTGATGTCGTCGACATAGCGGCCTTCACCCGTGATGAGACGCTGGTCCTCGACGCGCTTGACGCGCTTGCCGAGCATGTCCGTGGTCATCGCAGCCCCCTCACCCGGCCGAGCCGGCGGTCACGCCGTCGCGCATGGCTTTCGCAGCTGCGCGGATGGCGATCACGATGTTCTGGTAGCCCGTGCAGCGACAGAAGTTGCCCTGGATGGCGTGGCGGATCTCGTCGTCGGTCGGCTCCGTGGTACGCGACAGGAGGTCGGCGGCCGCCATGATCATGCCGGGGGTACAGAAACCGCACTGGAGGCCGTGGTGCTCCCAGAACGCGGTCTGGAGCGGGTGGAGCCCGTCCGGCAGGGCCATCCCCTCGATGGTCGTGACTTCGGCGCCGTCAGCCTGGACCGCCAGCATGGTGCACGATTTGACCGCCTTGCCGTCCACGGTCACGGTGCATGCGCCGCATTGGGAGGTATCGCAGCCGACATGGGTCCCGGTGAGATCGAAGTCCTCGCGGAGCAGCTGGACGAGCAGGCGTCTCGGCTCCACATCGGCCTCGCGCGGCCTTCCATTGACGGTGAGCGAGATGTGCGCAGCCACGGGCGGGACCTCCTGCTGACGGCCGGGAAGACGTCGATGATGCGCCGTCCGCGACCCCGGAATCAAGTCCCGCGACCGGGTTCACGTCAACTACCGGCGGCAACCTCGTCGAAGGCCGCGCCGAAGCCGTCCACGATCGCGTCGACCTGCGCTTCCGTGATCACGAACGCCGGTGAGAACTGGAGGGCGTGACCGCGCAGGACCCGGGTCGCGACACCCTGTCGGTACGCTGCGGCGACGAGGCGGTCCGGGATCCCGGGATCCGCTCCGAGCGCCTCCTGGTCGACGGCCACGGCCGCCGTCATGCCGACCGTCCGGATCTCGCCCACCAGCGTCCGTCCCTCGAGGCGGGAGAAGGCTTCGGCGACGAACGGCTCCATCGCCTTGACACGGGCAACGAGCCCTTCCGATTCAATGATGTCCAGATTGGCCAGGGCCGCCGCAGCCGCACCGGCATGCCCCGAGTACGTGTACCCGTGCCGCAGGACGGCGCCCGGCACGGGATCGTCCCAGAAGGGACGCCGGACCCGCTCCCCCACCAGCACGCCCCCGAGCGGCACGTAGCCCGACGAGACGCCCTTGGCGAAGGTGATCATGTCCGGCTCGATCCCGTACCGGGTGCTGGCCCACAGATCGCCCGTGCGGCCGAAGCCCGTGATCACCTCGTCCGCGATCAGCAGCACGTCGTGACGGCGGCACAACTCGGTGACGGCCGGCCAGTACCCATCCGTCGGCGGAATGACGCCACCGGCACCGATGACCGGCTCACCGATGAAGGCGGCGATCTCGCCTGCGCGGGCCTCGAGGAGGGCGGCCAGACCCTCGAGATCCATGGCACCGACCATGGCGACCTCGTCGATGAACGGCCCACCGTAGCCGGCTTTCATCCCCGGAATGCCGACGAGCGAGGTTCCCCAGGCGTGCATCCCGTGGTAGGCGTGCTCGCGTGACACGATCACCCGCTTCTCCGGCCGCCCGAGCACATCCCAGTAGCGGCGGGCGAGCTTGGCCGCCGTGTCGATGGCGTCGGATCCGCCCGAACCGAGGAACACGACGGTATCCGGACCGAGGGGGCTGAGAGCGGCCAGGCGATCGGCCAGCTCGAGCGTCCGATCCGTGGTGTAGGCGCCGAACGACGAATACGCCGCGAGCCGAACGAGCTGATCGGCCACGGCATCCGCGATCTCGCGCCGCCCGTACCCGACATTGCAGTACCAGAGGGCCGCGGTGGCGTCCAGGACCTGCCGCCCCGTCGTATCGGTCAGCACGATCCCGTCACCGCCGGAAAAGACGATCGCGTTCTTCGCCACGGCGTGCATATCGGCAAATCCATGCCAGAAATGACTGGTCACCTGATACCTCGCATGCTTGCTGTTCGTGTCGTCAGGGTAGCGGTCGACGGGTCCGGCGGTCGGTCCGGGGCACGTACCGGCCCAGGGCCGCGCTCCTGAGGTCGAGGGCCCGCGGGTCCAGGTGTCGGGCCGCTTCGGACAGCGGCAACTGGGCGAGCCGGGCGGCGTTTCCAAGGTCCTGCATCTTGCGCCCGGCAATTCCCCAGGAAGTCCCGCCCAGCCCCCCGGCGGTCGCAAGACCGACGCGGGCGATGCCGCGACCGCCCGACGCTGCGGCGTAGGCCGCGGCCCAGAGCAGGAGATCGGGGGCATCGTCACTCGGATGATGCGTCGACAGGGCGCCACAGACGATGCCCCGGTCCCCCGGCGTGCTCGTGACCAGCCGCCAGTTGTCGGGTCCGTCGATGAGATCGACGGCGAGGCTGGCATACGGAGCGGCGAGGATCGTCTCGATTCCCGCCGTGTCGGCGTTCCCGCCGACAATGGCCAGCGAAAGATGCACCCCGTCCAGACCGTCGAGCAGCAGCGTGTGTGCATCACGGAACCGGCGCCGCTCCGTCGCATCGACGCCGATCAGATGGGCGTCCCGCTCCTCGATCTCGACGAGCGCGCACCCGGCCTCGGCGAGCGCCATGACCTCGGAGCGAAGGGCCCGCGCGAAGGCGAGCGTCGCACGGTCAGGATCGGCGGACCCGAGCCGGCGACCGAGCGTGTACGGTCCCGGGAGGGCCTGCTTGACAAGGGCCGGGGCATGGCCTGCGGCGAACTGCCATGCACCCACGGCGAGCGGCGCCTCCCAGGCCGGGACACCGGTCAGGCGCAGGCCGTCCAGCCCACCCTCCACCCCCCGAAGGCCCGCTACCGCAGCGAATGGTCCGCGCCCGCGGAGCCGTCCGTCCGTCAGCGGTTCCAGGCCGGCCGCCACCTGCGCTTCGAGCGCTGCGACAACCGCATGGTCGTCGTCGGCGATCGGCATTCCGTCGGGGCCGACGGGTCGGGGCAGCGATCCGAGCAGTGTCGCGAACAAGGTGGGGATCGTCGCTGTCAGGTGAACCGGAGGCCGCCGGCGACGAGGGCCGCGGCGATGGCCGCGATGAGCCCCAGGATGCCGATGGCCGCGATCAGCCGGGAGCGTTGGCCGAGCTCGCCGCCGTGCTGCGCCTGCCAGAAGTCACGCATGGTCCGGACGTGGCCGGGCGGCACGAAGAGGCCGAGCCAGAGTCCGGCCAGCAGTCCCCCGATGTGGGCCGCATTGTCCACGGTCCCGGCGAACAGGAACCCGAAGGCGAGGTTGATGACGACGATGGTTCCGAGCTGTGGAATCAGGGCGCGGGCGCGCCGATCCAGCATGGGGCGATGGATCCGGGTGCCGGCCAGAAGCACGCCGACCAGGCCGAAGATCGCCCCCGACGCGCCCACGCTGATATTGGGGCTGACCAGGAAGCTGGCCGCGGACGCGGCAGCGGCCGTCACGAGATAGAACACGCCGAACATCACGGAGCCCCACGTTCGCTCCACCAGTGGGCCGAGCAGATACAGCGCGTACATGTTCACGAGCAGATGCACGAGGTTGGCGTGCACCAGCGCCACGCTGAACAGCCGGTAGATCTCCCCCGCGGCAAGTGCCTGCTTGTCCAGGGCGAGGGCCAGGGCCAGTCCGGAGCCGTCGGCGGAAAGCGCATAGAACGAAATGAGAACGGTGGCCCCGATGATCAGCTGTGCCAGCTGGATGGCCGGCCCGTCGCCGCGGCTTCGCGCGAAGTAGCGCCGAGCGGCGCCGGAATCACCGGTCTCCTTTGCCAGCCAGCCCAGCCGGGAGGCGATCTCGGCCTTGTCGGCCGCGGGGGCACGCCGATCCGCCTCCCGGTACGCGGAAAGCGCGTCGCGGAGGTCCCCTGCCCGCACGTGGGCGGCCGCCACGTTCCGCCAGGCAGGATAGGTCGACGGCGTATCCGGCAGGCTCAGGACGGCTTTCCAGGCGTTGAGGGCATCGGCATCGTGATCGAGCCGGTAGAGGGCCTCGCCCAGGCCGAGCCAGGCCGCGGCCGTGACTGCCGGGTCGTCAAAGCCCGCCACGCGCTGATAGGCCCGGGCAGCCGCGAGGAATTCACCGGCCTCCAGCCGCGCCGCGGCGAGATCGAGCAGGGCGAGCGCCACGGGACGTGCAAGGGGCCCGTCTGCGGCCATCGCTGCGTCGAGATCGGGCGCCGCGGATGACGGGAGGTGCGCGCTCATCGGCGCGACGATACTAGATGCGCCATGTGTGGGCGTTTTACGCAGGAACGGCCGACCTCCGAACTCGCCGAGATCTTCGCGGCCGAGGACCTCGAGGCCGCACCCGGCGGCAGGTTCAACGTTGCGCCGACGGACGATGCGTCGGTCGTCGTGGAACGGGATGACCGACGCGCGATCAAGGCCTACCGGTGGGGCCTCATCCCCCACTGGGCCGACGATCCGAAGGTCGGCAATCGGATGTTCAACGCCCGTGCGGAGACGATCGCCACGTCCCCGGCCTTTCGTGATGCCTTCAGGAAGCGACGCTGCCTCATCCCCGTCGATTCATTCTTCGAATGGCGCCGTGAGGGAACCGTTCGCCAGCCATTCCGGATCGTGCGGACGGACGGCCGGCCACTCGCTCTCGCCGGCCTGTGGTCGGGCTGGCGTGACCCGGAGACGGACCAGGTCCGACGGACGTTCACGATCGTCACGACGACGCCGAACGCGCTGATGCGACCCATCCATGACCGCATGCCCGTCATCGTGGGTCCGGAGTCCTGGGACCGGTGGCTCGACCCCGGCCTCCCCGACCCGGGCGAGTTGCACGGTCTGCTGGTGCCGGCTCCGGACGACGGCCTTGAGGTCTACCCGGTCAGCCGCGCCGTCAACAATGTACGCAACGACGGCCCCGAACTCATCGATCCGCTGCCGATCGCGGACGATCCTGACCTCGACTGACGGCGTCGACGGCGAGGGATCGAACGGTGTCGTCCCACGCCTCGGCCGTCGGGTCACCGGCGTCGAGGCGGACGGCGAACGCGGCCACGAAACCGGCAAAGGTTCCGTCCGGGTCGCTGGCAGGTGCCGCGAGGACGATGGCCGATTCCGGCAACGCCGCGTCAACGGACACCCCCACCGATTCCGCGTTCACGACGATCAGCGAGGCTCCGGCAAAGGCGACGGCTTCGACGACCGCCGCGAACACCGCCGGGACCAGTTCGGCCGCGATCACGACGCGCACGTCGGGCAGGTAGCGGAGGGCCAGATCCAGGTCCGCGCGCTCCACGGACCGGGCTCGAGTCCGTAGCACCGCGGCATGGCCGATCCCCGAGGCGGCCAGCTGGAGCAATCTCGCATCGCCATCGGGACCGTCCGGGATGATCCCGACCACCTGGACCGCGGCACCGGCACCCGCGGCGCGCCCGGCGATCGAGGCAGCCAGGCGCTCACCTCGTCCGTGCCCATCCAGGTCGCCGCAGATCGCGATCATGCGATCAGCGTACCCGAGGGGCGAGCCGGACCGATCAGTGCGGGGTTTCCGACGGCTTCGGCGTGTCCGACGGGCGGGGCGAGTCCGATGGCGAGCCGGATCCGCTCCCACCAGAGTCGTCACTGGAACTCGGCGAGGGGCCCACCCCAGGGGGGGCGGTCCCGACCGGAGAAGTGGTGGCGCCGGGCACGGCCGACGAGGGGTTCGAGGATTCGTCGGGCTCCAGCGAATCGTCGGGCCCGGAACTCTCGGAAGGCTCGGCCGACTCGGATGGTTCCGGCGAGCCAGACGGTTCCGGCGAGTCAGACGGTCCGACTGCGTCGGTCTGATCCGGCGATGGCGAGGCAACGGGGCCAGAGGGAACCGGTGACGTCTCCCCCGGCAGGAGGCCGAACGCACCGACCGTCCCCAGCGCTGCGACCCCGGTCAGCGACGCGGCGGCGAGGAGCACGACGAACACGTAGGCAAGCGCGGCAGCCCGAACGCCGAACGACCGGCCAGATCCACCGGCGGCCGTGAACCAGGCGGCGCGCAGACTGGCCACCAGGCCGCCCAGCCCCGGTCGCGCCCTCAGACCCGAGAGGAAACCGGCCGCGTGCGGCGCCGGCTCGGCGGCAACGGCGGCCATGACCCGGTCGGCGAAGTCCACGGTCGGGCGCATCGGATCTGCGGGCATCGCCTGCTCCAGCGCACGGGCCGCGGCCCACGCCTCTGCCAGCTCACTGTCCCGAATCGCCGGCTCGCCACCACTGATCTCCTCGGGTCGGAAGGATCCCGGCAGCAGGCTCATCGCTCGTGCTCCGAGAGATGGCCGCGGAGACGAAGCAGGCCACGGTGGAGATGGGTCTTGACGGTTCCCAGCGGGCGACCGGTCAAGGCGGCGATCTCATCGAGCGAACGCTCGGCGAAGAAGCGCAGCGCGACGACCTCGCGATACGGCTCGCCAAGGTCGGCGACGGCGCGTCGCACGGCGCGCTGGCGCTCCCCACGCAGGGCGAGGCCCTCAGGGTCGGCCGATCCGTCCGCGCGCAACCGCGCGACGGTGTCGTCGGCGTGGCCATCGATGTCGCTGCCCGGCGTGACCCACGACACGGACCGGCGACGGGTGGCCTGTCGGATCGCCAGCCGCACGGCGATCCGCGCCAGCCACGCACCGAATGGGCCGTCGCCACGCCATGAACCGAGGGATCGGTAGGCGGTCACGAAGGCTTCCTGGGCGACGTCTTCGGCTTCACCGAGGTCACCGAGAACGCGATGGCAGGCACGGATGACCGCCGGAGCCTCGCGATCCACCAGCGCCCGAAAGGCGTCGCGGTCTCCGGCCAGAACGGCACGGATGACGTCGGCCTCATCGGTCGACGGCTCCATGCTGCGCGTCGGCGCTGACGCAAGGTCGATCGGTTCCCTCCGGGAAGATGCGCCGCCGGGCACGGGGCCCGGCGACGTCGACTCCATGGTGACGCGATTCGAATGGTGCCATGGCGAGCCATTCGTCACGACTTCGGGGATCCGGGAGGACCAGGTCAGCCCTGACCGCTGTGGTCGTCACTCGGTTCCGGCGAGCTGTGGTCCCCGCCGTGGTCATCCGATGCCTCCGGCGATCCGTGGTCATCCGAGGCCTCCGGCGATCCGTGGTCATCCGATGCCTCCGGCGATTCGGACGCGTCGTCCCCATCGTCGTCGGTGGCGTCCGGGCCATCGGTTGCGTCGTCGCCGCCGACGCCCTGGTCGTCCGATGCTTCGGGCGATGCCTCGGACCCGGCGGTGGCGTCAGGCGATTCGGACGCCTCGGGCGATTCGGAGGCGTCATGGCTGGCCTCAGGCGATTCGGAGGACAGCGCGTTGAATCCATCGTTGCTCGGGGCCACCGACCCGGCCAGGCCGTTGGCTGCGAAGGCGCCGCCGACGATGAGGAGAAGGCTCACGACGGCAACGCCGATCGGGCGGACGATCTGCAGGCGGGTGCGGTCTGTCATCTGATGCGTGCTCCAGGTTCGGGGGCCGGTCGGCGACCGGTCATTCGTCTTGTCTGAGGCGGACCGCACCGAAAAGGTTTCAGCCGGCCTTGCCGTCATCGGGGCCCTGGTCGCTGTGCGCGAGTTCGTGCCGACGCGGGGCCGAGGTCGTCCCCGCCTCCGACGCCATTGGACCACCGGCCAGGCCACGCAGGGCTGGCCTCGTGGCGGCGGCCAGGACCGCCGCCCCGAGCGTGACCAGGGCGCCGACGGCGAGAACCTCCGGAACCCCGGTGGTCTCGGCGATCGCGCCGGCGGCAAGATTGCCGATCGGCAGGAGACCGATGGACGTGAGCACGTACAGGCTGTGCACGCGCCCGCGCAGCCTGGGCGGAACGCGAAGCTGAATGAGCGTATTGGTGGTGGAGTAGTACGCGACCTGACTCGCGCCGAGCACAGCCAGGGCGATCATCGACAGCGGCACGATTCGCGACGTCGCAAAAACGAACAGGGAGACGGCAATCGCGCCGAGGCCGGCCAGAAGCAGTCGACCGCTTCCGCCCGAGGGTCTTCGCGATGCCATGAGCAGCGCCCCCGCGAGCGCACCGACGCCGATCGAGCCCGTCATCAGGCCGAGGCCAGGCGCCCCGATGACGAGGATGTCGCGAGCGAACACCGGAAGGAATATCAGGTACGGCAGGACGAACAGGGCGGGCGCTGCCGCGAGCACCACGAGGACCGACAGGATGGGGTCGGCGACGACGAAGCGGACGCCATCCTGGAGATCTCCCCAGAGTGCCGCGCTGGCGCGGTCCGCCGCCCGATTGGCAGGGATGGGCAGTCGCGAGATCACGAGCCCCACCGCAACCAGGGCCAGGGCATTGACCCAGAACCCGAGGGCAAGTCCGCCAGCCGCGATCGCCAGGCCCGCAATCGAGGGCCCGATGATCCGGGCCAGGTTGTATTGCGCCGAATTCAGGGCGATGGCTCCACCGATCACGGCGCGGTCCACGATCGAGGAGACGATCGCCTGGCTGACCGGCATCTGGACCGTGATCACGATGCCGCCGAGCAGGGCGATGAGCGCCACATGCCAGTACTCCACGACGCCGAGCGTGGTCAGCAGGGCCAGGGCGCCCGCGAGGATCGCCCCGATCCAGTAGCCCCAGACCAGGAGCCGCCGCCGGTCCATCCGGTCGGCAAGCACCCCGGCCACGGCGGCCAGGAAGAGCGTGGGGACACCGGCGATCGCACCGATGAGGCCGAGCAGCGCGGGCGAATTGGTGAGCTGGAGGACCAGCCAACCCTGGGCCGTCGCCTGCATGAACGCACCGAGCGTCGCGAGCATCGACCCGAGCAGGAACCGCCGATAGATCGGCGAGGCGAGGGCCGGAAATCGCGACGCGGAGCCGCCGGTCCGGTCAGTCTCCCTCGACGTCGGAGACCTCCGGCGATGCGATCGCTTCGCGATCGACCGAGATCGGGCCAAACCCGGACGACTCGAGGGCAGGCAGGAAGGCGTCCGCGTCCCCGACGAGGACGATCGCCGCCTCGGCCGGACGCACATGAGCCCGCGCGGCAGCGAGGACGTCGTCTGCGGTCACGGCCTCGATCGCCGGGCGGTAGCGGGCCAGCTCGTCGTCCGGCAGGCCCTGGATGACGAGACCGGACAGGGCACCGACCACCGCCGCCGGGGTCTCGAAGCGGAGCGGAAAGACGCCCACGAGGTAGTCCCGGGCGGCGCGCAGCTCGTCGTCGCCTGGCGCCAGCATCCGGATGGCTTCCAGCTCGGCCAGCATGTCCTCGACGGCCGGGACCGTGACGTCGGTGTTCACCGCCGCCCGCGCCGCGAAGGGACCTGCCGAACGGCGGAGATCGAAGCCGGCGCTCGCACCGTAGGTGTAGCCCTTCTCCTCGCGCAGCTTCCGGTTCAGCCGACTGTTGAACAGCCCGCCGAGGATGGCGCTCATGACCGCGACGGCGTGGAAGTCCGCATGGCGTCGCGGCAGTCCCGGGTGTCCGATCCGGATCTCGGTCTGGACGGCTCCCGGCCGATGGACGACCCGGACGGCCCGAACGATCGAGGCCGGCGAGGCGTCGACGGTCAGCGGCGGGGTCGCGGCCGGGTCCGGCCGCCAGTCGCCGAATCGGTCGGCTGCCAAGGCGTGGACGTCGAGGCCCGTCAGATCGCCACCGACGATCAGGGTCATCGCCCCGGGATCAAAGCGCCGCGCGAGGGCGCGGCGCGTCTCCTTCGAACTGAGCCGCTCCACGGTCTCGCGCGTGCCGCCCGCGGAGTGTCGGTAGGGTGACGACGATGCGTAGATCGTCTCGGCGAACGCCTCCTCCGCGCGTCGGCGCGGATCGGCGTGGGCCTGGAGGATGTCGTTGAGGCGCTCGTCGCGAAGCCGGTCCACGTCGCCGGCCGGAAACGTGGGTCGTGCGGCAACCTCGGCCACGAGGTCCAGCGCGGCCGGCAGTCGTTCGGATGGGACGTCCACCGATACGGACACGGCATCCCAGCCGGCTTCCGCGTGGAGCGACGCCCCGAGTCGCTCGGTTGCCTCGACCAGGGCGATCGCGTCGTAACCCTCGGTTCCCTCGGAGAGCGCTCGCGCCATCAGGACCGTTGCGCCTGCTTCGGCTTCGGGATCGTCGCCCGCGCCCCCGGGAACCACGAGCACACCGGCCAGGAGCGGGCGGCTCCGCAGGTCCACGGAGACGACCGAGAGCCCATTGGCAAGCCGGGTCCGCGTGAACGGCGGGAACCTGTACGGCCGTGCCACCCCGGCCACCGGGCGCCGGGCGCCGACCACGCCTCGCGTCGGGCTCATGCCGCCGCCTCGGCGTCGCCGGACGCAAGGCCGGGAAGGTAGGTCAGCACGTAGCGATTGTCGATGCGGAACACCGCGCGGCAGGCGTCGCGAACCTGTTCCGCCGTGACCGCCAGGTAGCGCGGCAGCATCTCGTTGACCACGCCCGGGTCGTCGAAGAGCGTCGCGTACATGGACAGACGGTCCGCCCGTTCCTCCACGCGCTGGAGCGATCCGAGCTCGTCTGCCTCGGTCAGCGCCTTGGCGCGAGCGAGCTCGTCTGCCGAGGGCGGATCCGTGGCGAGCCGCTGGAGTTCCTCCCAGTAGGCGGCCTCGAGTCGCTCGAGATCAACGCCCGGCCGCGCGGTTGCCCAGCCCGCGGTGACCGACGCTCCGCCGATGAGTCCGAGGGAGAAGAGGCTCACGTCCTGGGCCAGCTGCTCCTCCCGAACGAGGCGCCGGTGGAGCCGACTGCCCTTGCCCCCGGCCAGGATCTGGCCGGCCAGGTCCAGGGCATCGAGGCGCGGATCGCCGAAGACCGGCGCTCGAAAGCCCCAGTAGATGCGCGGCAGGGGCACCTGCTCCACGACCGTCTCGCGGGCCTCGCCCCCGAGGGTCGGCGGAAGCGACAGGTCGCCGAGGGCCACGGGAAGGGACGGGTTCGGCGCGATGCCGCCGAAGTAGCGTTTCACCCACGCGCGCACCCGCGCCGGATCGACGTCGCCCACCACGCTCAGAACGGCATTGTTGGGAGCGTAATGGGTTCGAAAGAAGGCACTGACGTCTTCCAGCGACGCGGCGTCCAGATCGGCCATCGAGCCGATGGTGGGATGGTGATACGGGTGCTCCGGCGGGAAGATCCCCCCGAGGATCCGTTCGACCCACGAGCCGTACGGCCGGTTGTCGTACGACCAGCGCTTCTCGTTCTTGACGACCTCCCGCTGGTTGTCCAGGTTCTCCTGGCTGAGCGCATCGAGGAGGGTCCCCATCCGGTCCGCCTCCAGCCAGAGCACCAGCTCGAGCTGATGGGAAGGCACCGTCTCGAAGTAGTTCGTGCGGTCGAGCCAGGTCGTCCCATTCATGGTTCCGCCCACCGCCTGGATGAGCCCGATGTGCTCCGCCTTGGTCACGTTGGCAGAGCCCTGGAACATGACGTGCTCGAAGAGATGCGCGAAGCCGGTCTTGCCCGGCACCTCGTGCTTCGACCCGACCCCGTACCAGATGTTCACGGCCACGACCGGCGCAACGTGATCCTCCGCGATGACCAGTCGCAGCCCGTTCGGCAAGCGCTGGTCGCTGAATTCGATGGTGAGTCCGGCCATGGGCTGATAACACTCCAGTGGTGACGGGTGGCCGGCAGAGGGTACCGCAGGACTCCCCGTGGGACCTGCCGATCCCGGTCACGTGACGCTCACGCTCTGGTCGCTCCGTCAGGCCCCGTTCATCGCGCCGTCGTGACCGGGCGGGCACCCGACGCCGGTACCCAGTCCACGAGAGAACGCACTTCGGCGAGCTGATCCTCGATCGCCGGGTCCAGGGCCTCCGCGGCAGCCGTCGCCGTTTCCATCGCGGTCAGGCAGAGAATCCCCTCGGCGACGGCCGCGTGGCGGATCTCGGCCGCATCCCGCACCGCACCGGACCGTGGCGTCGGCGTATTGACCACCAGGCGGATACGGCCCGAACCGACGACCTCGAGAATGCCGGGCATGTCTGGACCTCCCTGTTCGGGGGCACCCAGCTTCGCGACCACGTCGGCCACGAACCCGTGACGCGCGAGTGCATCGCGTGTGCCGGTCGTCGCGATGAGCTGGTAACCGGCGATCTGCAGGGCCTCGGCGAGGCGCGGCAGCCCGCCCTTGTCCCGATCGGCAATCGACAGCAGGGCGACCGGCGCAATCGCCCCCTCCCCGACACCCGCCCGGGGCGGAATGAGGGCTGCTCCGCGAAGGGCCTTCGCCAGCGCCACCCGTGGATCGCGGTGGATGCCGATGACCTCGCCGGTGGACTGCATGAAGGGTCCCACCGAAGGGTCCACGCCCCGCAGCTTGGCCGTTGAAAACGCCGGTGCCTTGACCGCGACGAAATCGGGCGGCGGCAGGAGACCTCCGGCCCAGCCCAGCTCGTCGAGCGTCGCCCCGAGCGCGATGCGGACCGCGAGTTCCACCATCGGGACGCCCGTGACCTTGGAGATGAACGGGACGGTCCGGGACGCGCGTGGGTTGACCTCGATGAGATAGACGCCGTCCTCACGGACGATGAACTGGGCGTTGACCAGGCCGCGCACGCCGAGCGCCAGCACGATCCGCTCCATCGTCGCCACGATCAGGCTCTGGTCGCCTTCGCCGACCGTCTGGGGTGGGAACATCCCGACCGAGTCGCCGGAATGCACGCCGGCCCGCTCCACGTGCTCAAGGAGGCCCGGGATCAGGACCGCGGTGCCGTCGGAGATCGCATCGACATCGACTTCGATGCCCTCGAGATAGCGGTCGACGCGAACGGGCCGGTCGGGATCCACCACCGTTGCCAGCGCCAGCTGCCTCGCCAGGTCCTCGGGCGAGTAGCAGAAGTCGATGGCGAGGCCGCCGATCACGAACGAGGGGCGCACGATCACCGGGTAGCCGATGCGCTCGGCCAGGGTCAGCGCCTCCTCGAACGAGTGCGCCATGCCGCCGTCGGGCTGCGGGATGCCGAGCCGGTCCAGGAGGGCGGAGAACCGGGTCCGCTCCTCGGCCTGGTCGATGGCCTCGAGGTCGGCACCGAGGAGCGTCACCCCACCCGCGGCGAGCGGCGCTGCGAGGTTGAGCGGGGTCTGGCCACCGAACTGGACGAGGGCCGGCAGCATGGCCCCGGCTGCCGTCTCGGCATCGATGACGCTCCGGACGCTCTCAGGGTCGAGGGGTTCGAAATACAGGCGCGTCGAGGCATCGAAGTCGGTGGAGACCGTTTCCGGGTTCGAGTTGATCATCACCGCAGACCAGCCGGCGCGACGCAGCGTCTCGGCGGCCTGGACGGCGCAGTAGTCGAACTCGATCCCCTGCCCGATTCGAACCGGGCCGCTGCCGATCACCAGTGCGGCAGGGCGCGCTACGGGCGGCGCCTCCGGGGGCGATCCGGACGCCGCGTAGGTCGAGTAGAAGTAGGGCGTCTCGGCGGCGAACTCGGCGGCGCAGGTGTCCACCATCGCGTAGCCGGGCACGATCCCGTTTTCGAGGCGGGCGGCCCGGATCGCCTCATCCGGCACGCCGGCCAGGCCGGACAGTTCCCGGTCGCCGAACCCGGCTCGCTTGGCCGTGGCCAGGAGATTCGCCGCCGCCGGGTCTGCCGCATCTGCCAGGACGGGCCCCATCGAGTGAACCTCGGCTTCGAGGGCCACGTTGCGTCCGAGCTCCGCGAGGAACCAGGAGTTGA
The DNA here is from genome assembly GCA_040389445.1 of Chloroflexota bacterium. GTDB lineage: Bacteria > Chloroflexota > Limnocylindria > Limnocylindrales > CSP1-4 > UBA5189. Next base: position 74,619 of record JAZJZX010000006.1, on the reverse strand, counting down.
TCCCGGTCGCGGCGCCGATCGTCGCCTGGGGCACGTGCCGGCGAAGGAGCGCGAGGATCCTCCACAGGCGATCGTCTGACGGCGCGAGGAAGCGGCGCAGCACGATCGGGCCCGCGGTTCGCTGGGCAAGGCGCGTCGATTCGCAGGCCTGACCGCGCTCATCGATCCACCGAATCGTGCGGCCATCGTCCTCATCCGGGCGCGCACGCGGGTCGGCACCCGGGTCGGCGTCCGGGTCGGCGCCCGGATCCGCGCCCGGCTCCACGCCCGGCTCCACGCCCGGCTCCACGCCCGGCTCCACGCCCAGGACGGCCGCGAGATAGGCCACCGTGCCGGCCCACGCCGGGTCCTCGGCCAGGGGGCCGGCACCCGCCTGCTCCAGCCCCCGCAACGCCTTGTTCAGGGCGGAGCCGAAGGTTCGGTCGATGGCCATGACCTCGCCGGTGGCCTTCATCTGGCTCCCGAGCGAACGGTCTGCCGTCGGAAACTTGTCGAACGGGAAGCGCGGCAGCTTGACCACGACATAGTCGAGGGCCGGTTCGAACGCCGCGACAGTGGTCCCGGTCACGACGTTCGGGATCTCCGCGAGCCGGCGCCCGATGGCGATCTGGGCGGCAACGCGCGCGATGGGATAACCGGTTGCCTTGCTCGCCAGCGCCGAGGATCGCGAGACCCGGGGGTTCACCTCGATGACCGCGTACTCGGTGCTGTCCGGCGAGAGCGCGAACTGGACGTTGCAGCCACCCTCGACGCCGAGCGCGCGGATGATTGCGAGGGCGGCGCTGCGCAGGCGCTGGTGCACGGGGTCGGACAGGGTCTGGACGGGGGCGACCACGATGGAGTCGCCGGTGTGCACGCCCAGCGGGTCCACGTTCTCCATCGAGCAGACGGCGATGCACGTGTCGTCGGCGTCACGCATGACCTCGTACTCGATCTCCTGCCAGCCGACGAGGCACTGCTCCACCATGACCTGACCGATGGGGCTGGCGCGCAGGCCGGCCCGGATGCGCTCCCGGTACTGGGTCTCCGTTTCGACGATCCCGCCGCCGGTACCGCCGAGGGTGAAGGCCGGGCGAATGATCGCCGGGAGGCCGATGACGGCAAGGGCCCGGTCCGCGGCCTCCGCGCGCGCCTTCGGCGTCCTGCCCTCCACGATGGCGGACGGCGCGTAGGGCTGGTCGATGCGGTCGAGGAGATCGCGGAACGCCTCGCGATCCTCGGCCATCTCGATCGCGCGGAGGGGCGTTCCGAGGAGTCGAACGCCGTACTTGTCCAGGATCCCGGCCCTCGCCAGCTCCATCGCGAGGTTCAGGCCGGTCTGCCCGCCGAGGCCGGCGAGGAGACCCTCCGGCCGCTCGGCCGCGATCACCGATTCGATGGCTTCGATGGTCAGGGGCTCGAGATAGACGGCGTCGGCGACGCCCGGATCGGTCATGATCGTGGCCGGGTTGGAGTTCACGAGAACCGTTCGGACGCCCTCGGCGCGGAGGGCGCGGCACGCCTGGGTGCCCGCATAGTCGAACTCCGCGGCCTGACCGATGACCACGGGCCCCGAGCCGATGATGAGGACGGATGCGGGTTTCGGCCCGCGGACGACGGCCGCGGGGACCGGGGCGGGGCCGGGTGCCGGGGCCGGGGCTGGGGTGTTCACCGGTGCGTTCACCGGGGCGTTCAGACTTGCAGCGCGGCTCATCGGCCCGCCTGCCGCCGGGCCGACGCCACGAACCGATCGAAGACCGCGAGTGCATCGAGCGGACCCGGGGCGCCCTCCGGGTGGTACTGGACCGTCTCGATCGGAAGCGTCCGATGGCGCAGCCCCTCGACGGAACCATCGTTCAGGTTGACCTGACTGACGCGAAAACCCGAGTCGAACGGCAGCGAATCCGCGACTACCTGCACCTCGTGGTTCTGTGCGGTTACCTGAACGAGGCCGGAATCGAGATCTCGGACCGGGTGGTTCGCGCCGTGATGCCCGAAGCGGAGGCGGGTGGTCTCCGCTCCGGCGGACCGGGCGACGATCTGATGACCGAGACAGATCCCGAGGAGCGGGCGCCCGTCATCGATGACCGCACGCGCCATCCCGACCGGGACATCGAGACGGGCCGGGTCCCCGGGGCCGGGGGAGAACACGACACCCGCAACCTCCGGGGCGAGGATCGACGCGATGTCGGCGGTATGCGGCAGCACGCGAACCCGCAACCCTCGGTGAACGAGGCTCCGGACGATGTTGGACTTCAGTCCAAAGTCCACGATCGCCACGAGCGGGCCCGGGGCATCTGCTTGGCCGAATTCGGCGACCTCGGCCGGAGAGACGAGCCCGACGAAGTCCTGATCCTCCCAGCGCGGGACGGCCGCGGCCGCGCGCCGCGCATCGTCCGCATCCAGATGCCCGGGTGCGAGGATTGCCCCGCGCAGGCTGCCGTGCGAGCGAAGATGCCGCGCCAGTGCCCGCGTATCAACCCCGGCGATGGCGGGGATTCCCGCGCGGCGCAACATCGAGGCGAGCTGGCGCGCATCGTCAACGACGGCCGCCGTTGCGTTGGCCACCACCAGCCCGCGGAGCCACGGCCGCAGGGATTGATCGTCAGCGACCAGGCGCCCGTAGTTGCCGATGAGCGGGTAGGTCATGACCACCACCTGCCCCGCATACGAGGGATCCGTGCAGACCTCCTGGTAGCCGGTCTGGCTGGTGTTCACGACCACGTCGCCGCCGGCCGTCGTCGGCGCGCCGAATGCGACGCCGGGAAAGATCGTGCCGTCCTCCAGCGCCAGGAGCGCGGGCCCGAGATCGCCGATCCGGGGATCGACAACGGAGCTCGGCCGAGGCAGGGGCGGAATCACGCGGGCATGCCGGGTCCCGGAGGAAGGTCGAAGGACAGGGCGATCGCACCCGGGCCGGGGGCACGGCGAACCTCGCCGCCGATGGAGCTGAACGCAGCCATCGAACTCTCCTTCCCGGCCTCACAGAACCGGTTCGCCGGCCTCACGGGACCGGCCTTCAAGGGTCGCCCAAGCGTAGCACGGTGCCCCCTGCCCTCGCCGATGTGGTGTCGGTTGCCGATTAGCTGTCGCCTGCCGAGGTGGGCCTCGGTCGGAAGGCCCGGGCCCGCCGAGCTGCGAAGGGAGGTACGGGTCGGCGCCGAGGGGCCGCGAGGATGGCGGCCGCCGTCGGGCGCGCCGAGATTGGCTCTCGGTGATGGAATCGAGTGGTGAGCCCGGAAGGACTTGAACCTTCAACACAGTGATTAAGAGTCACTTGCTCTGCCATTGAGCTACGGGCCCGAGGTGCCGCAGGATACCCCAGGTTCCACCGTTCGTGCCAGAAACCGGAGGCCGCCTGGGCCCGAGATCGACTCAGGCACGTCCGATCAGCGGGATCCGCTGGCCGTTTGCCGCCGAGGCCTCCGGCGACGCCAGCCGGGCCATGGCGGCTGCGGCGACCCGGTCCCCCATGGTCGGCTCGTCAGTCCGGCTGGTTGTCGATCTGGGCACGCTGGAGGTGACCCGAGAAGTCCACGTAGATCGACTTCCACTCCGTGTACGTCTCGATCGCCGCGTGGCCGGCTTCGCGATGACCGTTGCCGGTCTCCTTCCAGCCGCCGAACGGGAGGTGCGTTTCCGCGCCGGTCGTGCCGGCGTTCACGTACACGATGCCGGCCTCGAAATCCCGCATCGCCCGGAAGGCCGTGTTCACATCCCGAGTGAAGATCGAAGCCGACAGGCCGTAGCGGGTTTGATTGAGCGCCGTGATGGCCGCGTCGAAGTCGTCGACCGGGATCACCGACAGTACGGGCCCGAAGATTTCCTCCTGGCCGATCCGGTCCATCGGCCTGACACCCGTGAAGATCGTCGGCGCGAAGAAGTTGCCGTGGACAAGGTCGCCGTCCGTGGCCGCCGACCCCCCGACCACCAGTTCGCCCTCACCGCGGCCGATGTCCACATACCGCGCGACCTTCTCGACGGCGGCCGGATTGATGAGCGGCCCCACCTCGACGCCGGCGTCGAGGCCAAAGCCGAGCTTCAGGGTCTTCGCCCGCGCCTCCAGGCGCTGCACCAGGTCGTCCGCGACCGGCCGCTCCACGATCACCCGCGAGCAGGCGGTGCAGCGCTGGCCGGTCGTCCCGAAGGCGGACCAGAGGATCCCGTCCGTGGCGAGATCGAGGTCGGCGTCCCGCAACACGACCACGCCGTTCTTGCCGCCCAGCTCGAGGGAAACGCGCTTCAGGCGCCGGCCTGCGCGCTCCGCGATCCGCTTGCCCGTCGCGGACGAGCCCGTGAACGAGATGACGGGCACGTCCGGCGAGTCGACGATCGTGTCGCCGACCGCCTCGCCGGATCCGGTCACGAGATTGACCGTGCCGGCCGGGAACCCCGCCTCGGCCATCAACTCCACGAGGAGCGTGGCGCAGTGCGGCGTGTCGCTGGCCGGCTTGAAGACCACGGTATTCCCGGTCACGAGCGCCGGCATCATCTTCCAGCACGGAATCGCGATCGGGAAGTTCCAGGGCGTGATGATCCCGACCACCCCGATCGGCTGGCGAATGCTCATCGCCCACTTGTCCGGGAGTTCCGATGGCACCGTGTCCCCGAACATCCTTCGACCCTCGCCGGCCATCAGGTAGGCGATGTCGATTCCCTCCTGGACGTCCCCGCGCGCCTCGGCGATGACCTTGCCCATCTCGCGCGTCATCGCCCGGGCCAGCCGCTCCTTGTGCCGGCCCATGAGCTCCGCGAAGCCGTACATGATCTCGCCCCGCTTCGGGGCCGGTGTCGCGCGCCAGGACGGAAAGGCCATCTCCGCCGCCTTGATGGCCATCGCCGCGTCCGCCGCGGTTCCCGCCTGGAATCGCCCGATGACGTCGCGCCGGTCGGCCGGGTTGGCGCTCTCGAAGGTCTCACCCGTGACGCCATCCACCCACGCGCCCGCGATGAACAGGCGGTGCATCGACGGTGCGGGCCCCGATGCGGGACCCGGTTGTGCAGTTGATCTCATGGTCCGAAGGATACGGCCGTACCTGCTCATCGACAGGCGGCCCCGATGTGCCGTCCGGGGGTCGCTCAGTGACGGCGCCTGGTCTGCCGGCCCCGATCCCGACCCGGCGATCCAATCTTTCGACGAACGACGGGCAGCCAGGCGAGACCGCCCCCCGCCTGGGCAAGGATCGTCAACAGGACGATGAGAAGGCCGGGTACCGACACGACGGCGGCGGGGACGGCCCATCGAAAGACGCCGAGGCTGCCGAGCACAGCAGCCGCGAGCTGCACGTCGGCGACATCGACCGCGACCCGACCGTCCGATTGGACCCGGTAGACCAGGGGCAGGGTGGTTGGCGCAGTGTTCAAAGAAGGAGACCCCGCCGTGGGGTCCGTCAGCCCGCCCGGGAGGAGAGTCGGGTCCGGATCCACTGGACCGGTCGGGCCCGGCGTCGCAAGGTCGCCCGAAGCTGGTGCCGGGGAGGCCGATGCCGTCGCCGCAGGATTTGCCGAGGTCGTCGGCGCGATCGTCGGCGTCGCGGTGGCGGTCCGCGCCGGCGTCGGGGCGGGCGTCGGGGCGGGCGTCCGCGCGGGCGTCGGGGCGGACGTCGGGGCGGGCGTCGGTGTTGGGGTTGGGGTCGGGGTCGGGGCGGGCGTCGCGTTGCCTCCGGTGACGGAGATCGCGACCGTCTGCGAGCTCAGTTTGGATGTGCAGTTCTTGTTGGAATACGCCGTCACCGTCCAGGTGTAGGCGCCGCCAACCTCTTCGACAACGGTGATGCCCGTGGTCACGAATTCACTGCCCAGCACACTGCCGGCAAGGCGATCGCTGCCCGCGACGGCCGCGAACATGACGACGTTCGAAGCGACCGGGGGCACGTACTGCCAGGTCTTGCCGGAGGACGCGGCGACGATCCGGGCCGCCGAAACACTGAAGGCCGAGCCGACACCCACGGTGACGCAGCCGATCGTGTCGGTCAGGAGAAGACTGGTCAGGCTGGCCGTGACCTGAACCTCGGTGCTCTGACCCGCATTGATCGAGGCCGGTGTACGCGTCGCCTGCCACGTCGAAGCCGCGACCGCCCAGCCCGGAACTGCGAGGAGGGCAACCAGCGCCACCGCCGCGGCGAGGAGGGGCCGTGCCTGCGATGACCGGCGCCGCGGAATCTCCATTGGCTAGACGGTCACGGCACGGGGCACCCAGAGCTGCGTCGGGTGCTCGATGCCCGGCATTGGTGCATCCGGGGCCGTCTCGATCCCGTCGATGAAGGCCCGGGCCAATCGTTCGTCGAGTTGCGTGCCGGCGGCATCCCCGAGGCGCTTGAGGGCCTCCTGGACGGACATGGCCTTCCGATACGGCCTGGTCGTGGTCATCGCGGAGAACGCGTCCGCGACGGCGAGAACCCTGGCGACGATCGGGATGTCCTCCCCGGCGAGGGCCTCGAGATAGCCATGGCCGTCCCATCGCTCGTGGTGATGGCGCACTCCGGCCCGGACGATGTCGATGCGATCGACATTCCGAACGATTGAATCGCCGAGCGCGACGTGTTGCTTGACGATCTCGTACTCGTCGTCGGTGAGCTTCCCGGGCTTGCGCAGGATCGCATCCGGGATTCCGACCTTGCCGACGTCGTGGAGCAACCCGGCCGAACGGATACCCTCGATCAGGTCCCGATCAAGGCCGAGGCGGCCGGCCAGAAAGACACCGTAGCGCGCGACATCCTCGGAGTGGCGCTTCGTGTAGCGATCCTTCGTATCCACCGCGAATACCAGGCCCTGAAGGACATCGAAACTCCGGATCTCAGCCGTGGTCTCTGCGTCGGCGTCGGCGACCCTCGTGGCGTCGCCCCCGCTGGATTTCGCCTCGTCGAGCGCCACGGCCACCTGTGAGAGGATCCCCGTCACGGAGTCGGCATGATCCGGGTAGGAGGCAATCCCCGTACTGACGGTGATCGGGAGACGCTCGTCGGCGTCGATGTCGAGACTCGCGGCGGCCAGGTCACTGCGGATGGCGTCGACCATGCCCCGGAGGTCGGTCGCATCGGCGCCCCGCGCGACCACGAGGCACTCATCCGGGCCGTAGCGACCCACGATCGCATCATCTGGCAGTCGGCTCTCGATGATGGCGGCGAGCTGCCGGAGCGCCGTATCCCCGGCGACGTGCCCGTACATCTCGTTGATGCCCTTGAAGTTGTCGAGGTCCATCAGGGCCACGCCAATCAACCCGCGATCCAGGCGGACCTCCTCGATCGCGAGCGCCAGCTCTCCGACCACCGTCCCATGGTTCAGCAGACCGGTGAGGGGATCCTGCCGTGCGGATTCGACCAATTGCCGGGTCTGGCGGGTGATCCGCCGCTGGGCCGCGACGAACACAAGCACGAGCAATCCCCCAACGACCGCAGCCGCACTCAGCGTGACGACGACCACGGATACTCGAGCTTCATCGACGGCGGCGAGTATCGAGGCTGCATCGCGCCAGATCCCGACCACACCCCTGGTGGTCCCGTCGGCGTCGACCAGCGGGAAGTACTCGAGAACCAGGCTGGTCCGCGCCAGCGGCGGCCCGACCGCCTCGGAGCCTTCTGCCGGGTCGATGAGGGTTGCCTGGACTTCGCCACCGAGCGCCTTCGCGAACAGCGGGCTCACGATACTCGGCAGGCCGACGATGGTCGGCTCGCTCGAGATCCGCACGATCCCCGAGGGGTCCCGGATCTCGATCCGGATGATCTCGCCGCGCTGCGCCACGGACTGCAGTCCCGCGTTTGCCGCGCTGAGGTGCTCCGCCGACCCGCCACCGGTCAAGTCGCCCGGTTCTACGAGGCCGTTCACGAACGTCCGGACGGTTGCCGCGTCGCTGGAAACGGTCGCCCGCAGCGTCGCGCCGGACACCTGCAGGGAGACCAGCACCGTCTGGGCCGTTGCCGTGACGCCGACGATCACGAGGAACAGGCCGAAGACGATCATCAGCAGGAACGGCTTCGGCGCGCGCGGGCGCATGCCAAACCGGAGTGGATGGCGCGTCGCGGTCATGGCGATCCCGCTCATGTCCGGCACCGTACGGTGAGGATTGGTCCAGTTCCATATTCCAATGGTCATGCCCGACGACCGTACCTATGCCTCCCGGGACGAGGTGCCGCGGCCGAGGGCCGGGCTGTACGAGCGGGCGTGCATGTAGAGGAGACCCAGGCCGAAGGCGTCGTCGGTCTGCACGTCGGACGCGCCGACATACAGGAACCGGAAGCCGAGATCGGCGCTGCCGTTGTGGACCGCCGTGGTCGGTGCGCCCCAGGTGCCATAGGTGTAGCTGTTGGCGAGGCTGAGGCTGCCACTGCCGTCGTCGGCCAGGCGCCACAGGGCGAGGGCGTCGCCGTGGCCGTTCCAGGTGGGAAGGTACGTCCCGGCACCGGGCTCGCCGGATGGGATGACGAGCTTGACGACCGAGCCGTCGTCGTCGACGACGTAGCTCCGGACGACGGCCCCGGCTGGATGGGCCGCGTCGGTGAGCTGCCCGGCAGGCCGATCACAGGGTCAGCGTGTCGATCTCCGTGTCGCCGTCGAGCAGCCGGATCCGAGCGCCGGGTCGGTGCCACCGTTCCCGGACAACCGACTCCACCGCCTCGCGCAGGGCAGCCAGCGAAGGGCCGTAGGCGAAGATGACGATCGTCCCCCGGCCGACCTCGTTGCCGTCGACGTGGCCGATCTCGCCAGAGTCCAGGCGTTTTTCGATCTCGTCCTCGAGTGCGAAGGCGGCGTCAACCGAAGCTTGATCGAGGGTGCGGAGGACGATCTCCACCCCGGCGGAGTGCTGGTCCTTCACAGACAAATCGTCAGGTGACGGCTTGGCGTCTCGCGGTTCTGCAGTCAAGATCGATTCGCGACGGCGTTCCCCGAGGAGAGTCTGCTCCGCCGCGTCCAGGTACGGTAGCAACGCATCGACGTCCACCGAGACCGCACCGCGCGGGAGACGAGCCCGTGCGTATTCGAGTGCTGAGCGCGCAAGGTCTATGAGCGCCGGCATCGGTTCCTCTGACTCCGCCACCGTGCTCGGAACGTCGACGTAGACAAGCACTTGCCTATGCTTGGACCGTGATCTCGACACTTGGAAACCTTCGAAGTCGGCTTTCCCAAGGCTACCTGGGACGAGGTACACGACCTCGATAGCGAGCGTGATACCTTCGCTGAACAGCGTATTGCGCAGCCGATAGACATCGCGGAAAATCGGACGTCGCTCAAGCTCACCGCCGTAGGCGATCATGCCGATGTCCATCATCATCGGGAGCTCGACCAGGGCTCGCGGTTCAATGGCCCGCCGAATCGGCTCACGACGCGGCGCTCAAGCGCGGCCATCGCCTGTCGCGAGCCCGTCCGTTTAGGTACAAGGAAGAGGTCGGACGTTGATGCGTAGCGCTTCTTGAGGTTCGAGGTTATCCCCCACTTCTGGAACTCACCGGTTGTCCTGCTATACGCCTTGTAGAGGGTCGCTACTCGATCGTTTGCGAGTGAATTGCCGTGGAGAATCCCGCTGTGTGCCCGCGCGACGACGTTCGGTTTGATGGCCCGACTGACCGCCCGGCTGGCCTTGCTGGCGAGGTTCGCAACCGCCCCGATCTTCGCGACCTTCGATAGGATACCGGCCCCGACGAAGCCCGTGACCGCGCCGGTGACGGCGGTGCTCGCGATGCCCCCGACGCTCCACTCCGAGCTGTCGGTGGTGGCGAGATAGATGGCCGTGTCGAGGACGGCGTTGATGACCGCGCACAGGATGAAGCAGGTGCCGTCGGGATCGAGCTCGGTGATCGGGTTGTTGGCGGCGTAGGCGTAGAGGTTGGCCTCACTCCGGTCGGGGTCGGGCTGGAGGAAGCGTCCGAGGGCCGGGCTGTAGGTGCGGGCGTGCATGTACAGGAGACCGAGCCCGAAGGCGTTGTCCCACTGGACGTCGAACTCGCCGACGTACAGGAACCGGAAGCCGAGGTCGGCGATCCCGTTGTGGACCGCCGTCGTCGGGGTGCCCCAGGTCCCATAGGTGTAGCTGTTGGCGAGGCTGAGGGTGCCCGTGCCGTCGTCGGCCAGGCGCCACAGGGCCAGGGCGTCACCGTGACCGTTCCAGGTCGGAAGGTACGTCCCGGCGCCGGGCTCGCCTCCTGGGATGACGAGCTTGACGACCGAGCCGCCGTCGTCGACGACGTAGCTCCGGACGACGGCCCCGGCCGGATGGGCCGCGTCGAGCCCCAGGCTCGTGGCTGCGACGACCGCGGCGAGCAGGAGCGGGCCGAGGCGGCGGGCGAGCGACATGCGTGGAGGGCCCCTCTCAACTCCCCGAATAGGCATCCGGTAGATCCTGGAATTGGTCGACCGCTCTACTCCACAAGGGCGAGCTCATCTCGGAGGTCTTGACCCAGTCTGTCCGGCTCAACCGCGACAACCCGCATCCCTGGTGTCGGGAACACCGCAACAAGACGACATGCGCCAGCCATGCCCGGTGTCCAGGTGTTGAGCCAATCGTCGAGGTCAATCTGCTCAGCGCGGGCTCCGGCCCAGTCACCCTTTGCACAGGCTCTGCATACCGCCGATGCGGCCATACGGGGTGAAGCTCGTGCCCGTCGGCGTCACCGGCAAGCACCCAGCCATCGTCGGACCGCAGGCTCCACACTTCCCGCCAGTCGGCTACGCGCTTTATGAAGTGCTCATATCGACGCGCGTCCGGAAGCTGGTTCACCGACTGGAATTCCTCGTCTCAAATCGCCCTGCTCACTCAGTATCCCGAAATACGATGCTGCAACCGGTGGAGGTCGATACCCTGAAGGTTGCTCCAACTGCGGCCGCCAAGACGCTCAAACGCGCTCGAGCGCCAGCGCGACCGAGCCTCCGCCGCCGAGGCAGAGCGTCGCGAGACCGTAGCGACCCTCGCGGCGTCGCAGTTCGTGGAGCAGCGTCGCCACGATCCGCGCACCCGACGCGCCGATCGGATGGCCGAGGGCGATCGCGCCGCCGTTGACGTTGACGCGGGACCAGTCGAAGCCGAGCTCGCGGCCGTCGGCCAGCGTCTGGGCGGCGAAGGCCTCGTTGATCTCGACGAGATCGAAGTCGAGAATGGTCATCCCCGTCCGCTCGAGGAGCTTGCGGACGCCGGCGATCGGCGCGAGGAACAGCCATTTCGGAGCCACCTCTGCTTGCGCGTAGCCGACGATCCGGGCGAGGGGCGTGAGGCCCAGGCGCTCGACTGCCCGCTCGCTCGCGACCACCGTCGCGGCCGCGCCGTCCGTGATCCCGGGCGCGTTGCCGGCGGTCACGGTCCCGACGTTCGCGTCGCCGCGGTCCTCGCCGGTCGGCAGCGCGAAGACCGGCTCGAGCCGCGCGAGGGCCTCCGGCGTTGTGTCGCGCCGTGGACCCTCATCGGTGTCGACGACCGTCTCGCGGCCCCTGGCGTCGCGGACCGTGACCGGCGCCATCTCGTCGGCGAACCGGCCTGCGTCGATCGCCGCGATGGCTCGCCGGTGGCTCTCGAGGGCGAACGCATCCTGATCCTCACGGCTGACATGCTCGGAGATCGCCACGCGCTCGGCGTGGGTGCCCATGTGGCAGTTCTCGATCCCGCACCACAGGCCGTCGTGGACGGTCGTGTCGATCATCGTGGCATCGCCGAGCCGCAATCCGAACCGCGCACCGGGCAGCAGGTACGGCGCCATGTTCATGCTCTCCATGCCGCCGGCGACCGCGACCTCGGCATCGCCGGCCCGGATCTCCGCGGCCGCGAGCATGATCGCCTTGAGCCCGGATCCGCAGACCCGGTTGATCGTCGTCGCGGAGGTCGTGTCGGGGAGCCCGGCCAGCAGCGCCGCCTGGCGAGCGGGTGCCTGTCCCGCACCGGCCTGGAGCACCTGGCCCATCAGGACTTCGTCGATCGGCGTGCCCTCGGGCAGGTTGGCCCGCTCTACCGCCGCCCGGATCGCGACGCCACCCAGCTGGACGGCCGGCGTGGTCGAGAGGACACCGCCGAACTTGCCGATCGGGGTGCGCGTCGCGCTGACGATATAGACGGGGCCGTTGGGGCCGACCCGGTCGTGGGAAACGGGGCTCACTCGCCGAATCTACACCCGGCCGCTTCGCCGGGAGTTGGTGCCGTCGAATCCGCCCGGGCTAGGCGAGGAGCGCCTGCACGATGGCATCGACGTGCTCCTTCTTCGGCACGACGATCAGGGTCGTCACCATGCCGAACATTCCGGTCGGTCCTTCGACGTGGGGCAGGATGTGGCAGTGAAACGCCCAGACGCCCGGCCGGTCGGCCGTGATCACGGCGTCCCAGCGCTCGCCGGGATTGACCCCGAGCGTGTCGCATTCGAACGCCGCGCTCCCGAGCGGCCGCCCATCCCGTGCGACCACGTTCATGGCGAACCCGTGACTGTGGAACGGGTGCATCATCACGCCCTCGTTCATGAACCTGATCAGGACCCGCTCCCCCACGGCCGCGAGGATCGGCACCGTTGCCGGGAACCCGTGGCCGTTGATGGTGAATCCGCCGAGGACGTCGTTGGAGACCCAGATGTACTCGCGGTCGTACTGGACCGGGTTGTCCTTCGGCTCCACGATGAAGGCGCCGAGGAGCCCGCGCCCGACCTGGTCCGTCGCGTTGTGGTGCGAGTGGTACATGAGCGAACCGGTCGAGCGGGCGGTGAAGTCGTACGCATAGGTGGCGCCCGGGACGATCGGCGACTGCGTGACGAACGGCACGCCGTCCTGGAAGAAGTCGTCGAACTCCACCCCGTGGAAGTGGACGGTCGTGGCCTCCTTCAGGTTGTTCGTGAACACGACACGCACGCGATCCCCTTCCGCCACGCGGATGGTGGGGCCGGGGACCTGGCCGTTGTAGCCCAGCGCGTCGATGGGCAGCCCCTTCTCGTCGATCTTGAGTGACAACTCGTCGACCGTGAGCCGGAAGACCTTGACGCCGTTGTCCACCTCCGGCTTCAGCGGTTGGAGCAGGTCCGTCAGCGGGAGCTGCGGCCCGACCTGCATGAACGCGGGCTTCTGGGTCAACTCAGGGTAGGCGTCGGCGACCGCCAGGATCCCCCCGAGCTTCTCGTAGGTGGCCGTGCCGAAGATGCCCTCGAGGGCGGGCACGAGGTTGCCGAGATAGCGCCGGACCACCTGCCGGGCATCGACATCCGATGCGCTGAAGCCGGGCGGAATGGCTGCCGATGCCGCCGGGGTCGGTGGGGACGCGGGAGTCGGACCGGGTGTCGCCGGGATCGGGGATTGCGGCCCGCCGGCGGGTGTCGCGACGGGGCCGTACGTCCAGCCGGGGCTGGGCGTCGCGGGCGCGCACCCGGCCAGGGTGCCGGCGATGAAGCCTCCGCCGGTCATCGCGGCGCCGCGCAGGAAACGGCGACGCGAGTGCTGCGACGTCACCAGCTGTCGCCAACCGCCGCCGGCCTCGGGCGCGGCAGGGTCGGATGCGTTCGGGTCGGAAGCGGAGCCAGGTGCTGTGTCGGGGGCCGGGTTCATGGAAAGGACTCCTCCGCACGATGTGAGGGGACGCTGGCTGGAGCGGCCACTGTATCGGGACGCTAGCCAGTTTGGCGCGGGCGGCAGAGGGACGAACGTCGCGAAGCCACGTGCCGTTCAGCACATCGCGGGTGGTGCTTCGGTCGGTAGTCGGTCAAGGCTTCGCCCGTTTGAGGACCGCATCCGCAACGATCTGGCGATGGATCTGGTTCGTCCCCTCGTAGATCTGGGCGCCCTTCGCGTCCCGCATCAGACGCTCGATGCCGGTCTCGCGGGAGTAGCCGCTGCCGCCGAAGAGCTGGACGGCGTCGGTCGCGACCTTCATGGCGGCGTCCGAAGCCGTCCACTTGGCAAGTGACGACAACTCCCCGATCGGTTCGCCGCGATCCTTGGCCCTCGCCGCCTGATGGGTGAGCGCGCGGGCCGCGGCCACCTCGCGCGCCATCTCGGCCACCATGAACCTGAGGCCCTGAAGGTCGGCCAACGGCGCGCCGAAGGCCGTGCGCTGGTGCAGGTACGAGGCGGCCTGCTCGAGCGCCGAACGGGCCACGCCCACACATGCCGCAGCGATGGAGATCCGACCCTCCGCCAGCGCCGACAGCGCGATCCGATAGCCCTGCCCTTCGTCGCCGAGCCGCCGCGACACCGGGACCACCGCGCCGTCGAAGATCAACTCGGCCGCGGGACAGGCGCGGATTCCCATCTTCTTCTCGTGCTCCCCAAAGCGGAAGCCGGGGATCCCCTTCTCCACGAGGAACGCCGTGATCCCCTGCGGCCCGAGGGCGGGATCGATCGTCGCGAACACCAGGTAGCGATCCGCCCCGGGCGCGTTGGAGATCCAGATCTTCGTCCCGTGGAGGCGATACGCGGCGACGGCATCGACCGGCGCATCAGGGGCCAGTTGTCCGCCGGAAGCGTCCAGCCGGACGGCCCGCGTCCTGAGCGAGGCTGCATCCGAGCCCGCGTGCGATTCCGTCAGGCAGAACGCCCCGAGCGCCTGGCCGGCGAGCATCGGCGTCAGCCAGTCCGCCTGTTGCGCGACGGTCCCGAACGTCACGACCGGGTACTGGCTCAGGATGTGGACGGACAGCGTCACGGCCGAGGCCAGTTCCGCGGCGCCCAGTTCCTCCATCGCGAGGGCCCAGCCGAGGTAGCTGAAGCCTGCGCCGCCCACGGCTTCGGGGATCGGCGCCGCCGTCAATCCGAGCGCCCCCATTCGCTCGAACAGGGAACGATCGAACCGCTCCTCCTCGTCGCGCTCGATGGCCCCCGGCGCGATCTCCCGCTGCGCGAACTCGCGGGCAGTGTCGCGCAGCAGTCGCTCCTCGGGCGTGAGTCCGCCCGCACCGGCCGGGTCAGGCATTTGGTGGCACGTCCTCAAACCCTCGGGTAGGTGTGGAAGCCGCGGCCCGTCTTCTGGCCGAGATGCCCGGCCGCAACCAGATCCACCAGCACCTTGGGCGGCTTGAAATGCTCCTTCCCGAAGCCCTCGTAGAGGACGTTCATCACGTTCAGGCAGACATCCAGACCGATGAAATCGGCCAGCTCCAGCGGACCCATCGGGTGGTTGAGGCCGACCCTGGCGCCGGTGTCGATGTCTTCCGCCGTGCCGGTTCCGTCTTCGAGTGTGTGCATCGCCTCGGCCAGCAGGGGCATCAGAATCCGGTTGACGATGAAGCCGGGCCGATCAGCCGAGACGATGAGCTTCTTGCCCAGGGCGTCGGTCAGCTCGCGGATCGAGGCCTCGGTTGCGTCCGTGGTGGCCGCGCCCCGGATCAGCTCCACGAGCGGCATGACGGGCACGGGGCTGAAGAAATGCATCCCGACGTACCGCTCACGGCGAGCCGGCGACACGGCCGATGCCAGGGTGTCGATCGAGATGGAGCTCGTGTTGGAGGCGAAGATCGCGCCGGGCTGGGCAATGCCGTCGATCGCACGCCAAAGGGACTGCTTGATCCCGACGTCCTCGAACACGGCCTCGACGACGAGGTCGGCATCGCGTGCAGCCCCCAGGTCCGCGGTGACCGTGACCCGATTCAGGATCTCGTCTCGGGTCGCGGCGTCCAGCCTGCCCTTCGTCACCGCGCGGTCGAGGTTGCCGGCGATGCGGTCACGCCCTGCCTGGGCCCGCGCGAGGTCCGGCTCATAGAGCGTCACCTGGCAGCCGATGGCGGCGTGGACCTGCCCGATGCCGTGACCCATCAGGCCGGCGCCGGCAACAAGGACTCGTTCGATGGTCATGGACGGAGTCTAGCGGTGGTCGTGCCGCCGATGCGCCACGCCTGCCATGCCGCCGATGCGGGCGAGGCCGACCGCGCGGCTGCGTGCGCCGGCGATCACTCGCGGAGTGCGGCGAGCAGCTTGTCTGCAGCCGCGAACGGGTCGAGCTCGTGGTCCGCGACCGCCTGCAGGATCGCCACGCTCCGGTCGCGTCGATGCGGCTCTGCGAGCGCGGCCCGCGTGCGATCCGCGAGGATCGACCAGACCTGAGCCTCCGCCCTGGCCAGACGCGCCGCCGCGCCGTGCCCTTCGGGTCCCAGGGCGCGATGCCGGTTCAGGGCGGCGAGCAATTCGGGAATGCCGACGCCGCTGGTGGCCGTGGTGATGAGGACCTCTGGCTGCTTGGGCCGCGGGCGCGCAGGGTCCGGCGCAGGGTCCGGCGCAGGGTCCGGCGCTGGAGCCGTCGGCGGTGCCTGCCGGGGCCCCGAGGTCCCGGCGACCACGGCCGAATCCGGGATGCCGTGGCGGCCGGGCTCAGCGGCGGCTCCATGGTGACTCCGGTCGGCCGTCCCGACCCGGGCAACCGCCACGAGCATGGCTCGCAGCTGGGACGCGGTGCGCTGGGCGCCCGGGCGGTCGCCCTTGTTGACCACCACGATATCGGCCACCTCGAGCAGTCCCGCCTTGATCGCCTGGACCTCGTCGCCCATCTCGGGTGCTTCGAGGACAACGGTTGTGTCCGCCGCCGCCGCCACCTCGACCTCGCTCTGGCCCGTCCCGACCGTCTCGATCAGGACGAGATCGAACCCGCAGGCATCCATGACCGCCGCGGCTGCGGCCGAGGTTGCCGCGAGGCCGCCCGCGTGACCACGCGACGCCATCGATCGGATGAACACGTCGCGGTCGGATGCGTACGCCTGCATGCGAACGCGATCGCCGAGGAGCGCCCCGCCGGTGATCGGGCTCGACGGATCGACCGCCACGACACCCACGGCGCGGTCGGCCGCGCGAGCCTCCGCGATCAGGGCCGCCACCAGCGTGGACTTGCCGGAACCCGGCGCACCGGTGATCCCGACGATGTGGGCCTTCCCGGCCATCGGATAGAGCAGACGCAGCGCCGCTTCCGCCGTCGGGGTTCGGTTCTCGACGCCGGTCAGGAGCCTTGCGAGCGCGCGGCGGTCCCCCGCCGTCGCGGCATCGGTCAATGCGCGGGCACGCGCCACCGGATCCGTCGCCCGCACGCCGTGCGTGCCCAACTCAGTCGCGAGCGCGAACGTTCGCGCGCAGGAATTCAGCGACCTCGACAATCGTCGTGCCGGGTCCGAAGATCCCCGAGACCCCGAGCTTGCGCAGCTCTTCCGCGTCGTCGTCCGGGATGATCCCGCCGAGCACCACCATCACATCGGTCAGGCCGGCCTCCTGCAGGATCCGGCAGACTCGCGGGACGAGCGTCATATGGGCTCCTGACAGGATCGACAAGCCCACGACGTCCACGTCCTCCTGGAGCGCCGCGGTGGCCACCATCTCGGGCGTCTGCCGGAGTCCGGTGTAGACGACCTCGAAGCCCTCGTCGCGAAGACCGCGGGCCAGGACCTTGGCACCGCGATCGTGGCCGTCGAGACCCGGCTTGGCGATGAGCACCTTGATCGGGCGATCTGTCATGGCACGATTGTAGGCGCCGGCCCAACCCTCACGCGCCGGATGGGCGACGGTCCAGGTGGCTGAAGAACTCGGCGCGCGTCCGGTCCCGCGTTCGGAACAGGCCGAGCACGGCCGAGGTCGTCATGACGGTGCCCGGCTTGCGAATGCCTCGCATGACCGCACACAGGTGGTTCGCCTCGACGACGACGCCGACACCGTGCGGATCGAGGCGCTCGCTGACGAAGTCGGCGATCTGCTGCGTCATCCGCTCCTGGATCTGGAGACGCCGGGCGAACATCTCCACGATCCGCGGGATCTTGGACAGACCGATGACACGGCCGCGTGGGATGTAGGCGACGGACGCCGTGCCGAAGAACGGCAGGAGATGGTGCTCGCACAGCGAGTAGAACGGGATGTCCTTGACCACCACCATCTCGGAATAGTCGACCTCGAAGATGGCGCCGTTGACCAGTCTCTCGGGGTCGACGTGGTAGCCGGCGGTGAGTTCCGCGTACATCCGGTGGACGCGCTCCGGAGTCCCGATCAGCCCATCACGCACCGGGTCCTCCCCGATCTCGACGAGGATGTCGCGGACCGCTTCCTCCACCCGGCCGTTGCCGTGCCCGTTGCCGTGGCGCGCGACGGACCCCTCGATCGGGGCGGCGAGGGCCGCCTCGTCCGATTCGCCGATCTCGGTCTCGATCTCGGCCACGAGCTTGCGCACGGCCTCCGGCAGTTCCTTGCTCATGCGGGGATCCTCGCACCATCGGGCCCGAAGCCGCCAGCGGGGAGCGGGTCATACCCGCGACCCTCGGCCCCGCGAAGCCACGCCCGCGCGTTGTCGCCGAGCGACGGTCGGTGGTATCCGCCCTCCTGGAGGATCACGAGTCGACGACCGAGACCCGCCACGCGCCGGCCGACCTCGTGGTACACGGCGGTGGTCAGGGCAAAGGTCCCGATGGGATCCTGTCCGAAGGTATCGAACCCGAGCGAGACCACCACGATGCTGCCCGGCGTCCGGCCGATCGCCTCGACGGCCCGGTCGATCGCCTCGAGATATCGGACGTCATCCGTGCCGGCGGGCAGCGGCTGATTGAAGTTGGCGCCGGCGCCGGGCCCCTCGCCCGTCTCGTCGGCATAGCCGAGGAAGAAGGGGTAGAGGTGCGCCGGATCTGCGTGGATCGAGGCGTACAGCACGTCACCCCGGCGCCAGAAGATCTGCTGGGTCCCGTTGCCGTGGTGTACGTCCACGTCGAGGATGGCCACCTGCTCCCCTGTTCGGCGGGTGATCGACTCCGCGGCGATGGCCGCATTGTTGAAGAAGCAGTACCCGCCGGCCATCGAGCGCGCGGCGTGGTGGCCCGGCGGGCGGCAGAGTCCGTAGGCCGTCTGCTCACCGCCCTCCACGATCAGATCGGCCGTGGTCAGGGCCACATCCACGGCGCCGAGCGCGGCACGCCAGGTGCCCTGGACCAGCGGGTTGCTGCTGTCCAGGCCGTAGTAGCCGGTGCGACCGCCGATCGCGACGGGTTCACGCAGCCGCCCGATGGCTTCGTCGCTCATCCCCTCGAACATGGCGCGCACCGGGTACGTGTCGGCGACCAGAAACGATCGGTCCACCCCCTGACCACGCAGTTCGGTCCACGCCGTTTCGACGAACCGCACGAGTCCCTCGTCGTGTACGGCGAGAATCGGCTCGAGACCGTGCCCGGCTGACTCGACGAGCTCGAACCCCCCGTCGGCTTCGAGCGCGACACGAATCCGCTCCGCCCGCTCGGCTACCTCGTTGGCCGGTATGGCAATCCCGAGGTAGGTCTCGTGGGTGACGTCATGGGCGAGGTGGCCGGGCGTGTAGACGACCTTCATTCCGGGCATCCTACCCGCTCGCCGGCGGGGTGGCCGCGAGGGCTACGATGGGGGCCACATGGCAAGACGAGCGCGAGGCCCTCGCCGTCACCGCGAGCCGTCGGCCGACGCCTTCGCCGATCTGGTCGACCGTGCGATCGCATCGATTCCGTCGCCCTTTCGCGATGCCCTGGTCGAGGTCGCCATCGTGATCGACGACTGGCCTACCGACGACCAGCTCCTCGACAACGGCTTGTCCCTGGACGACGACCTGTACGGCCTGTACGAGGGCGTGCCCCGGACCGAGTTCCAGGCCGACTGGCTGACGGTGCCGAATCGGATCACGCTCTTCCGGATGCCGTTGCAGGAGGACTTCCCGGATCCCGATGCCCTTGCCGAGGAGGTGCGGATCACCGTGATCCACGAGCTCGCCCACCACATGGGCATCGACGACGACCGGCTGGAGGAGCTGGGCATCGGCTAGGGCCGGCAAGGCATCGAGTCGCCGCGACGCCGAGTCAGCCCGCGGCACGCGCTCCGACGTGGGTCAGCGCGCTCTCGCCGCGACGTTGGTCAGACCATGGGTCAGCGCGCTCTCGCCGCGACGTTGGTCAGACCATGGGTCAGCGCGCTCTCGCCGCCAGGTGGGTCAGATCACCGGTCCGGCCGCGGCGATCAGCTCACCCAGCCGCGAGACCTCGACGTTGCCACCGGACAGGACCACGACGACGGTCTCACCCTCGCGAACGGGGATCTTCCCGGTGAGCGTCGCGGCGAGAGCCGCCGCTCCCGCCGGCTCGAGCACCTGCTTCATGCGCTCGAGCGCGAAGCGGAGCCCGCCCAGGATCGTCGGGTCGTCGATCAGGATCACGTCGTCGACATACGCGCCGATCATGGCGAGCGGAAGCAGGCCGGCGAACGGCGCATTGAGACCGTCGGCCACGCTGACCGGGACCATGCTCACCGGCTCCCCGGCCGCGAGCCCCTGCTGGATGGCGTTGCTGCCGACAGGTTCCACGCCATAGATCCGGGTGGACGGGCGGACGCCCTTGACCGCCGCCGCAATACCGGAGATGAGCCCGCCACCCCCGATCCCCACGACCACGACATCGACTTCGGGCAGGTCCTCCACGAGTTCGAGGCCCGCGGATCCGTGGCCGGCAATGACGTCCGGATCGTCGAACGGATGGCAGAAGACGAGCCCTTCCTCCTCCCGGATCCGGTCCATCGCCGCAAAGGTTGCGCTGAAGTCGTCACCCTCCAGCACGACGCGAGCGCCGTAGCCGGCCGCCGCATCCGCCTTCGAGCGAACCGCCGCCGCAGGCATGACGACCGTCACCGGGACCCCCAATGCGGCGCCCGCGAATGCATAGCCCTGGGCGGCATTGCCGGCCGAAACCGTGATGATCCCGCGCCGCCGCTCGTCCGGCGACAGGCTGGCGACCCGCGCAGTCATCCCCCGCGGCTTGAACGAGCCGGTCTTCTGGAGATGCTCGGCCTTCAGGTAGAGCCGTTCCCCCGCCAGCCGTACACCTCGATTCGCCGTCACGAGCCGTGCCGCGGCGGCCGAGCCCAGGATCGGGGTTCGATGGACACGATCTGCGATGACCAATCGCGCCTCGCGAATGCGCGCGAGGCCGACCATGTCCGGGGATGTCATCGGCTCAGGATACCCCGGGCTCGGTGGCCGGCGCGCGTGCAGGTCCCACGTCGGTGGCTCGACCATGCCGTCCGGCGCGTCGACCATGCCGTCCGGCGCGTCGACCATGCCGTCCGGCGCGTCGACCATGCCGT
>JAZJZX010000006.1:0-53543 GCA_040389445.1 Chloroflexota bacterium | reverse complement strand
CCGGCGCCTTGATGCGCCTGACGCGGCATTCCGTGGTCGAGCACGCTCATCACGCACCGCGGAGCGTCGATTCCGGCAGCGTGACGAGCTCAGTCGTCGCAAAGATGCACCTCAAAGCGACTCACGGGCTCGTTTCCGGACGCCGCGCCCCCGCACCGCACGCCCTGAGGAGGCGCGCCCGTGTCGCCCGCCCGTGTCGCCCGCCCGTGTCGCCCGCCCGTGTCGCCCGCCCGCGCCACACGCCCGCGTCGCGCGCCTCTCGGAAGCGACTTGCGTAGTTGCGCAAACGCTGCAATACTTCTACCCGACATGGCAACGGCACCCACAGCAACGATCGAGGATGCCTACCAGCGGACGGCCGTCATCGGCCGGGCACTGGCGGATCCAAAGCGCCTGTGCGTGCTCGAGTCCCTGGCGGACGGCGAGGTATCGGTCAGCGATCTCTCGACCCGCGTCGGGTGCCAGGTCCCGAACATGAGCCAGCATCTCGCCGTCCTTCGGGCGGCCGGGTTGGTGACCACTCGGCGCGACGGCAGCACGGTCTATTACCGGCTCGCGGATCCACGGGTCCTCGAGGCCTATCGCCTCATTCAGATGATCGCTCGCTGATGGCGAGCGCGATGTACCCGCCGCGCGGGAGAAAGGACCACCGATGGCGCTGATGCACGCCACGGACGCCACGTTCGAGGAGCTCGTTCTCAAGGCAGACAAGCCGGTCATCGTCGACTTCTGGGCTGCCTGGTGCGGACCCTGTCGCATGGTCGCCCCCGAGCTCGAGAAGCTGGCCGTCAAGTACGAGGGCTCGATCGACGTCGTCAAGGTCGATGTCGACGCGAACCCCCAGACGCAGCGGGCGTTCAACATCATGAGCCTGCCCACCGTCGCATTCTTTGCGCCCGGCAAGCAGCCCATGGGTGTCGTCGGCTTCCGGCCCGCCGAGCAGCTCGAGGCCCAGTTCGGGCTCGACGCCTACACCCCCGCGGCCACCCCCGAAGCCTGATCAGTCAGGCGGGAACGCCCGCCTCGAACCAGCGCTCCTCCACCGCAACGGCCCCGGTCACGCCGGGGTCGTTGTCTGTCCAGGTCTAGGGCGCGATCGGCCCGGCACGCCGATGGGCGGCCGTGAACCACGCTTCGATGCGATCGCGGGCGTGGCCGTCGAGAATCGGCGGCCGGAACGCCACCCAGTCCGGCCCGAGCGTCGATGCCGCAGCATCGAGTGTCCTGCTGGCGGCCGACCCGATTTCGGGACCCAGGCGAAACGACGCCTCCCCGCCCGACAGCATCACGATCGGCCGGCCCGCCATTGACCAGGCGACCGCTCCGTCGCGCACCTCGTGCACCGGTACCGGTTCGAGCGTGGCGGCAACGGCCTCGAGCGCGTGGGCCAGTTCGGTCGACGGGCCGGCACCAGGATCGTCCGCCGCGTCGCTCATGCCATCGAGCCCAGGATCGCCTCGAGATCCGCGGTGTGGTCCGCGTAGTGATCGATGGTTTCGTCGATGAACGTCTTGAGGTTCGCCGGGTGCTTGACCCAGCGCGACTCCGGAACCACGGTCAGGTGGCCGCGCAGCTCACCCGGCACGGATGCGAACCGGCTTCGCACCTCGTCCAGGGAGAGGGCGCGCCATTCCGCGGTGATGTCGGCGTTCAGATCATCCCCGCGCTCGTCCCACAGGGCGTCGAGTCGAGCCGCCGATGCCGACGTCTCGCCGACGGCGAGGTCCTTGGCAACCGCCAGGGCCCAGCCCTGCCAGGCGACGAGATGCGCGATCAGGTCGCGAGCGGACCAGCCATGGGCGCCTTCCACGGGCTCGTCCATGCGCTCGTCCGGGATCGCGGCGAGCGCCTCGAACGGGCGCCAGGCATCCCGCTCCTCCTCCAGGAACTCCAGTGCGTTCAGGTACATGGGACTCCTTGCGCCGGCTTGGAAGGTGGGGGCCTCAGACCGCGACCGGCTCGCGATACTCGCCGAAGACGGACCGAAGAACCGCGCATTGCTCGCCGAGCGTTGCATACGCCTCGGCGCAGCGCAGGAAATGAGGCATCAGGTTGGATCCGCTCGATTCGGGTCCGGCGGCGGCGTCCCGCAAGCCGCCGAGCGCCGCTTCGACCGCCCCGGGGTCGCGCTCGCGGCGAACCCGCTCCAGGCGTTCGAGATGGCGCTCCAGTGAGCCGGCCGGCACCGCGAGAACCGGTACGGTCGTCACCTCGGATTCATCCACGTAGGCGTTCACGCCGACGATCCGGCGCTCCCCGGCATCGAACTCCCGTTGGAACCGGTAGGCAGCGTCCGCGATTTCCCGCTGCGGGTAGCCCTCGCGGATCGCGGCGACCATGCCGCCCCGCCGGTCGATCTCGTCGAGGTAGCGCCAGACCTCGCGCTCGACTTCATTCGTCAGTGATTCCACGAACCACGAACCGCCGAGGGGGTCGACCACGGATGCGACGCCCGTCTCCTCGGCGATCACCTGTTGCTGGCGAAGGGCAAGGAGCGCGGCGGCGGCGGTCGGGACGGCGAGGGCCTCGTCGTAGGCGTCGGTGTGGAGCGATTGCGTGCCACCCAGCACGGCCGCCAGCGCCTGGGTGGCCACTCGCGTCAGGTTGTTGAGCGGCTGCTGGGGCGTGAGGGAAACGCCTGCGGTCTGGGTGTGGAATCGCATCCAGGTCGAGCGCTCGTTCTCTGCGCGGTAGCGCTCCGACATCAGCTTCCACCAGATTCGGCGGCTGGCGCGGAACTTCGCGATCTCCTCGAAGAAGTCGCTGTGGGAGTTGAAGAAGAAGCTCAGGCGTGGCGCGAAGTCGTCGACGCGCAGTCCTCGATCCAGCGCGGCCTCGACGTAGGCCATGCCGTCGGCGATCGTGAAGGCCAGTTCCTGGACCGCCGTCGAGCCGGCTTCCCGGATGTGGTAGCCGGAAATCGAGACGGTGTTCCAGCGAGGCATCTCAAGCGTCCCGAACTCGATGGTGTCGGTCACGAGGCGCATCGACGGCTCTGGCGGAAACAGGAACTCCTTCTGCGCCACGAACTCCTTGAGGATGTCGTTCTGGGTGGTGCCCTCCAGGGTCGCGCGCGGGTAGCCGGCCTTCTCGGCGGCCACGATGTACATCGCCCAGATCGGGGCCGCCGGCGAGTTGATGGTCATGGAGGTGGACACGCGGTCCAGGGGCAGCCCACTGAGCAGGACTTCCATGTCGGCCAGTGAGCTGACGGCAACGCCGCAGGTCCCGAATTCACCCTCCGCCTCGGGATCGTCGGTGTCATAGCCATACAGGGTCGGCATGTCGTACGCAATCGAGAGGCCGGTCTGGCCGGCCTCGAGGAGCGCCCGGAACCTCGCGTTGGTGTCCTCGGCGGCCCCGAACCCGGCGAACATGCGCATCGTCCACAGGCGGGACCGGTAGCCGGTCGGATGGATACCGCGCGTGAAGGGCGGTTCGCCCGGAAGCCCGATGTCCCTCGCTGGATCGAAGGCGTCCCAGCGGCCCGTCGCCAGCGGATCACCGCGTTGATCGACCGCGGTGGGGCCTCCACCTCCCGCCGGCCCTCCCTGTTCGGTAGCCTCCAGCGACCATGGTCCGTAGAGACGGGCCAGCGGGAGATCACCGAGGGTGACGAATTCCGGCCGCCGTTCGGCTGCACGGGCGATCGCGGGATCGAGCCGCTCGACCCGCCATCGATCCCTGCGCCGAGCCCACGACTCCGAGGGATTGCTCATCTCGGCGGCGACTCTAGCACGGGCTCAGCCCCCGCTCGGCGCGGCCGCGGCTGCGGCCGCAGTTGCCGCCGCGGCGCGGTCGACGAGTGCATCGTGGGCCGCTCTCGATGCATCCGGCGCTACAGGCGTGGCAACGAGCACGACCCGCACCAGGGGGCCGTCCTGCCACACCAGCACGGTCTGGAGCGACAGGTCGTTGAGCGTGTCGAGGCGAAAGACCTTGCCCGGGCCGTCGAGCGTCGGACGGCTCGTCTCGATGTTCTCGGTCCGTTTCGCCGTGCGCGCGCCGATGTCGTAGAACTCGGCGATCCAGTCGGCCGGAAGGTCGGCCCCCGGCAGGCGGAAGATCGCGCTCGACACCGCCGCCCCGCCGCCAAGATCCCATGCCGCGCCGGCGAACTGGACGCTCGCCACCTTGTGCACGATGAGCGAACCGAGCGCCGGTTCCGTGCAATGGCGACCTGAATCGACGCTGCCCGGTGCGGATCCGTCGAACGTGGCCGGCAACGCCGCCTCCAGGTCCGGGTAGGCGCCGGCGGAACGCCCATCGATGCCGCACGGGCCGTCAGGATCGAAGGAGGCTTGCGGCGCACCGCCGCACGCGCCGACGGCGATGGCGATCAGGATCGCGACCAGGGATCGGGCTCGGTGCGCTGGGCCGGGCATCAGTCGTTGGGGAACCACGGCGTCAGCCTAGCGCCGGAGCGACCGATCCGCCCGAGGCGGCCCGTGGGCCACCGTACGGAGGTCCCGTGTCTGGTGCGCGAATGCCATCGACCATCGGGCCTCATCCTCCCGTTACGAGCTGGTCATTGCCCCTCCCGGCGCGCCCGCCGTACGGTCTCCGCACGCCGATACGCGACGTCAACGGGAGCACTCGGGGCGTCGGCCACGGACATTCGATCGAACGCCAGGCTCGACAGTGGTGTCGAGAACCGACCGATCACGATCGAGCGTCACGAGCCGAGTAACCAAGGCTGGCATTCGGCCTCGAGCCCGGGCTCGCGTCCCGGCGGGAATCATCGTTCGAGCCGCAACGCTCCCGCAGCCACCGATCGCCTCCCGCTTCGTGCGAGGGGCGATCGTCCATGTCAGCGTGCCGGTGCCGGCCTCTGACGCCGCACGACGCCCCGGCCGTCGAGGTCCGCCTGCAGCGCTCGCGCCGCGGCGACCAGGTCCGGGTCATGCGAGATCGTCCTTGCCAGCCAGTCGATATAGCTGGGCTCGAAGGCCGCGATCTCGCCGAGCGTGTGGCCGTGGAACTTTCCGAAGTCGATGGGGTGCGTCCGTGCTTCGGCGATGGGCGGGAGCGGGGCGGGCCGGTAGCGCGGATCGCGACCTCGGTCGAGCGGACCGGTCGGCTGGGACGCCCGGGGCGGCTCTCGATCGACGCGTTCGCCACGGTACGGCTCCTGACCCGGAGGGGATCCGGCCGGGCCCGATCGCATGTCCCGTGGCCGGAAGGTGTTCGAGGTGTCAAGGCGACCCGTCACCGGACGCGACGGGCGCGGCTTGGGAGGCCACGCGGTTCGCCGCGTCGTGCCGCCGTCGGCCCCATCGTCGCCGCGGCGTCCGGGCGTCCCCGGCTGGAGCTGCTCGTAGGCGCGATTGATCTCCGCCATCTTGCGGGTCGCGGCGCGGGCGGCACCGGGATCCGATCCGGCCACGTCCGGATGGTGCTGTCGGGCGAGCTTTCGCCAGGCAGCCTTGATGGTGGCCTGGGAGGCGCCGGCCGGGACGCCGAGCACGGCGTACGGGTCTCGTTTCGTCACCGAGCGAGTCTATCGGGCGTTCGCGCTTGACAGGTATCGACGCGTGGCGTCCCCTGTACCGATGATGTCCCGAGGCAGGATCCGGTGGGCCGGCTTCGCCACAGCCGTCGCGGCCACGCCGTTCGCCCTCGCCTGGCGGTTTGCCCACGTCTACCGGCGACGGGCCGGCTTTCCCAGGCCACAGGCGCCAACATCCGACCCGCAGGACTTCGGCCTCGCCTTCTCGTCTCGGCTCGTACCGACTGCAGACGGGCTCGACCTGCCGGCCTGGTGGATCCCCGCTCCCGGCAACGGCCCCGCGCCGGCCGTGGTTCTCGTTCACGGCTGGGAATCGGCCCGCCATCGGACGCTCCCCAACGCCCGGTTCCTCCACGCTCTCGGCTACCACGTGTTGACCTTCGATGTTCGAGGGCACGGTGCCAATCCTGCCGAGACCCTCCCTGTGAGTGCCGGCGAGTTCGGGGCGGACGCCCTCTCCGCAGTGGAGGCGGCGCTCGTAGATCCGACGGTCACGAAGGTGGCGCTCCTCGGCCATTCGTTGGGCGCCGTTGGAGCCATGCTGGCCGCTGCTGCCGAACCCCGGGTCGCCGCCGTGATCCTGACCGCGACGCCGGCCGACCCATACCGGCTCACGAGGCAGACGTTTCGCCTGGCCCACCTGTTGATCCCGGACTTCGTCGCGTATCCCCTGGCGTGGCTGACCACGCGGGTCTACCTCGAGCCGCGGGGGCGGACGGCTCGAGACATCTCGGCGACAGACGCGCTGCGAAAATATGCGGGACCGGTCCTGGCGATCCACGGTACGGACGACCAGGTCGTCCCCCACGCTCACCTCGGTCGCCTGGTCGGCGCCCGCCCGGCGTCGGGTTCCACCCTGACCCGGGCCCAGCCCGTCGAGTCCCTGACGATCCCGGGAGGGATGCACAGCTGGCTCTACGAGTTCCCCGCCTATCGGGCTGCGATCGGCCGATTCCTGGCAACGGCCCTCGGGGGCCCGCTGGAGCCCGATGAAGCCGCCCGCGTGGCGGCGGCCGTCGATGCGCGACGACCGGTCGAGGCCGGCCACGATTTCTCTGCCCTAGAACCAACCCCGATCGGCACTGTCGGCGCTGACGGGAGCCGCGAACCTTCAGGGCGCGGCTTCTTGCGGCGCCGGGGCACGCGTCCGACCCCAAGAACGAGTCCGAACCCCCGAACGAGTCCGACCCCCGGAACGACCGGCCCGGCCGACGCATCGGGCGCCCAGGAGACCTGAGATGGACGTCGAAACGGCGATCGAGCGTCTTCGCGTGGTCCGCGTCTTCGAGGAGCGTCCCCTCGCCGCGAACGATCTCGCCGCGATCCTGAACGCCGGCCGGCGTGCCGGCAGCTCCAAGAACCAGCAGCGACGGGCGTTCGTCGTGGTCACGGAGCGAGCACGGCTCAGCGCCTTGCGGGCGGTGGGCCCGTTCGCGGGCCACCTCGCTGGTGCGGCGGCCGCCGTGGCACTCGTGACCCCGGATCCGGACCTTCCCGACCAGCCGCACTCGGTCCTCTGGGATCTCGGCCTCGCCGCCCAGAACATGATCCTCGTGGCCTGGTCACGCGGGATCGGAAGCTGCCCCGCGACGGTCTACGATGCCGACCTGGCGCGCAGACTGCTTGACCTGCCCGGCGGCATGGCCTGCGAGTATCTCCTCTCGTTCGGCTACCCGGCCGACCCCGCCGACCTGGCCCGGCCCCCCAGAAGCGGGGGCCGCCGTCCGCTGAAGGACATCGTCCACCACGAACGCTGGTAGCCGCCGCAGACAGAAGATCGGCGGCCCGCTCCCCGCCTGAGTAGCAGCTGCCGGCGGCATTTCCCCGGGACCCAGGCCTCGGTCAGCGACGCCGGCGCAGGTAGGCGGTCAAGGCGGCGTCGTACCCGAGTGATTCATAGAGACGACGCGCGTCGGGCCGATGGTGACCGGCGGTCACCTCGACGAACGCTGCCCCGAGCTCGGCCCCGATCCGCTCGGTCTCGGCCACCAGGCGCCGGCCGACGCCGCGGGCCCGAGCCGCCGGGTCGACGACGAGGGCGAGGATCCGGATCGCGACATCGTCGTGCTCGAACCTCGGGATCACGTGGAACGCGACGAACCCGATCACGATCCCGTCCGCGTCGGCCACGATGACTCTTGATGTGTCGGTGTTGAAGCGCTCGAGACGAGCCGATACGACCGACGGTGTCACGGGATAGCCCTCGTCGGTGAACAGGGCCGCAATGCGGTCCGCATCGGCCGGGATCGCAGGACGGAGGTGGGTGCCGGGGATCTCGGTCATGACCGAGATGGTATCGCCCGCATCGACGGCACGGGTGCTGGCTTACCGCGAGAGGAGGTCGGCGATCGGCTCCCCGACCGGCTCGAAGCCGAGCCGCGCGTACAGACGCTCCGTCCGCCTCATGCCCGCTTCCACGAGCAGGTGGATGAGCCCGGTGCCCTCGGCCAGGGCCTCGGAGATCGCGACGGCGGTCAGGAGCGAGGCATAGCCCAGTCCGCGAACCGCGGGAATCGTCCCGATCGACGACAGGTAGGTGGCTCCGTCGAGGGTGACGCGTCGGGCAGCCGCCACCGGCCGATCGTCCTCCATGAGGAGCAGTGCCGCGCCCCCCTGACGGCGAGCCGCGGCGAGCGATTCCGCGGCCAGCGCCGGAATCCGGTCCGACTCGACGTCGAATGCCTCGACGAGAACCCGGGCCACGTCCATGGCGCGCGACGTTGCCCCGACTCCCACGTGCTCGACCCGCAGGTTGGGTCGCCGGTCCATTGATCGGGCGAGCGCGAGCGCCGGTCCGCTGTCGCCGAGGGCCATCGAGCGATCCCGTCCGACGAGGCGAAACCCGGCCCGAACCAGCCTCGTTTCGAGGTCCGCGGGCTGTCCGCCGAGCGGCAGGGTCCGGATGTGCGGCAATCGCCCAAGGGTGGCGAACACCGTGATGAGCTCGTTCAGTCGCCGGTCGAATGCTCCTGGATCGGAGGGCCAGCGTACGGCGACAAGGCGGTTCCAGAATGGCTCCGGGTCCATCGCATCGTGAAGGAGGATGCCGTCGCCGAGATCGCGGAACTCGCGGCCCGCCCTGGCGTGGACCAGCACCTCATGGGTGGCAAGCCGACGACCGAGGGTCGGGTCGATGACAAGTGACGGCAGCACGAGGGGTCGCGGAATCAGGCCGTCGGCGAGCGATGCAGCGCGAGGAGGGTGGCGCCCGAGGGCAATTCGATGACCACCGGTGCGGGCGTTCCGGCTGCCTCGAACCATGCCAGATAGGCCTGGAGGTCGCGCAGTCCGGCGCCCATGAACACCTCATCGAGGTGCACACCCGCGATCAGCTCACCATGGATCGAATGGAGTTCATCCTCGTCCGTCGGCAGGAGCCAGTCGAGCACGAGCAACCACCCGTCGACCTCGAGCGCAGCCCATGCCGCACGAAGCGAGCCGGCGGGATCGGGCAGCCCGTGGAGCGCATACTGGTAGTAGACGAGGTCGAATCGTCCGCCGCTCGACACATCTTCGATCGACGACGATTCAATCCGAATGCGTCCCTGGAGCTCGGCGGCCTCGATCAACTGATGCGCCCGGGCGCGCGAATCGGCTTCATCCTCGGTCCCGACGAGCGTGAGATTCGCGAACCGCCGGGCCATCGCGAGCAGCCATCGTCCACCGCCACAGTGCACGTCGAGGACCCGTCCGCCCATCGACAGACGGGCCACGAGGTCGGGCAACGCGGCGAGGGCTTCGGCGAAGAAGACCGCGACGTCCTGGCGCGTCACGCGCTCGATGGCCGCCCGATAACGATCGGGCCGTTCGCGGATCGGAACACCCGAACGGAAGAACGCCAGCATCCCGTCCCAGTCCAGCGTCGAGACGACTGAGTGGATGACCTGGCCGCCGAGGTACACGGTTCGCTGCTCGTCGATCAGCACGGCGGCCAGCCCTTCGTCGATGCGCAGGACGTCAGCGGCGGTGATCAGGCCGTGCGCGTCGGCAGCCCACGCCCAGGTCGCGACTGCCTTGGGATGCGCGCCCGTCCGGGCCGCGAGCTCATCCGCGCTCAGGCCGGCGGTGCCGGCGGATCTGAGGGCCTCGACGAATCCGAGTTCGATCCCGAGGTACGCGATCCACGTTCGGTAGAACCCGCCGAGGGCCGCAATCATGTCGTCATGCTGCTCATCGAGATGCATCGTGGCTGGATTGTCGCACGCCGGATGCGCCGGTTCGACCGTTGGCGCGGACCGGGTCCTGCGGCCCGGGCAGACTGGGTGTCCACCTCGGATCGGGCGAGGTCACGTTGATGGGCGCCGCGGGGGCCGCGGGGGCCGCGGGGGCAGCCGGGGCCGCGGGGGCCGCGGGGGCCGCGGGGGCAGCCGGCGCGTCTTGGCGTGCGTCGTCTATGCGGCGGGCGCGCCGCTCGGTACCCTGATCGTCAGCTACCTCGCATGGGACATCTGGTCCTGCTCGTCCGGCCGACCGGCGAGATCGAGGTCCTCGCGGCTGCCGGGTTTGCAGGCCAGACTGCAACCGATCTCGCCCGGACCGTGTTCTGGAGATTGATGGACGCCGACCACGCGCTCGCAGCACGACTCGCCGCCGACCTGGATCGGGCATTTCCGCAACTGGTCGAGGAACACGTCGCGCGGCTGTACGCAATCGCGCATCGCTATCTGGGCATCCCGAGCGACGCGGAGGAGGTCGCCCAGGACGCGCTGGTTCGCGCGTACGACGCGCTCGCGGGCTACGACTCGAACAGGATCCGGGCGCTCCGCCTTCGCCCCTGGCTGGCCGCCATCACCATCAACCTCGCCCGCAATCGGCGTCGTCGGATCGCCGATCGACAGCCTCCCGTCCACCTCGATCCGCTGGCCGCCGCCGGGTGGGAACCGCGGGCAGCCGGTGGTTCGCTCCCGCAGGCGGTCGTCGAGCGTCGTGAAGGGCGCCGCGAGCTCGCCGCCGCGCTCCTTGGGCTCTCGCCCGCATTGCGCGAGGCGGTCGTGCTCCGCCACGTCGACGGGCTGTCGGTGGCCGAGACCGCGGCGGCGCTCGGCAGGCCCGAGGGCACCATCAAGGCCCAGGTCCACCGGGGCCTCGCCAATCTCCGCGAGCAACTCTCCACGGAAGCCCAGGTCCGGCCCGACGCCGGGAAGGAGATGACCGCATGAACCGCCCCGCGTTCAGGACTCCGGCGCACGATGACGTCGACGGGTCCCGCTCGCCGACAGAGGCCGATCTGGTCGCCGGACTCGCGAGCCTTCGGTCGCCGGCTCCGGCGAACATCGCACGCGATGCCCTGGTCCGTGTCGGGCTGGCCGATGTGTGGGCCGAACTCCCGTCGCCCCTGGGAACGATCGGCGTCGCGTGGAACGGCCGCGGCATCTCCTGGATCGATCGGGCCGATGATCCGGCCGCCTTCCACGACCGGTTCGCCGAGCGCGTCGGGCGCCCGCTGCATCGTGCGGCCGGCCTTCCCCAACGGCTGGCCCGGGCCATCGAGGCACGGCTCGCGGGTGAGGGGCGGGTGCGCATTCCACTGGACCTTCGCGGCCATACGCCGTTCGAAGTGGCTGTCTGGCTGAAGGCGCTCGAGATCCCCCGGGGCGAGGTGCGTCCGTACGGCTGGGTCGCGGCGGAAATCGGCCGACCGAGGGCCGTCCGGGCGGTGGGAACAGCCCTCGCCCACAACCCCGTACCGCTGGTGGTGCCGTGCCATCGCGTGGTTCGCAGCGATGGATCGATCGGGCAATACTCGCTCGGCGGACCCGATGCCAAGCGCACGGTGCTCGCGACGGAGGGCCTGGACACGGATGCCCTGGAGTCGACCGCGCGATCCGGGCTGCGCTATCTCGGCTCGGCCGGCACCCGGGTGGTCTGCCTTCCGACCTGCCACCACGCCCGGCGGATCACGACCGCTCAGCGCCGGCCGTTCCGCAGCCTGGCCTCGGCGATACAGGCTGGTTACCGGCCGTGCCGATCCTGCCGACCAGGCTCGGGTGCCTCGCTGGCCGCGTAGGGCACGAGACCGTGGCGCGACGCTGACGGAACCGCGACGCTGACGGTGGGGCGCGACGCTGACCCGTCGCGCGAAGCCTGACCCGTCGCGCGAAGCCTGACCCGTCGCGCGAAGCCTTCGGTGGCGTAGCGCCCGATCTCCGGCTACACTGCGCAGCTTGGACCAGTCAGCTATGCCAAAACGCACCGGCGGCCTCGCCCTGTGGACGGCCATGGCGACGCTCTACGTCGTCTGGGGCTCGACCTATCTCGGGATTGCGATTGCCATCGAGAGCATTCCCCCATTCCTCATGCTGGCGATCCGGTTCGCGATTGCCGGGTCGCTGCTGGTCGCGGTGGAGGTGGTCCGGGGCGACCTGCTCCACGCCCGGCCCTCGATGCGCCAGGTGCGCGACGCCTCCATCGTTGGGGCCCTGCTCCTCGGGATCGGCAACGGATTCGTTGCGTTCGGCGAGCTGACCGTTGCCTCGGGCATCGCCGCCGTCCTCATTGCCCTCATGCCGGTCTGGCTCGCGGTCCTGGGCTGGATCTATTTCCGGGATCGCCTTCCGATCGTCGTGGTGGGCGGTATCGCGCTCGGCCTGGCCGGGGTCACGCTGCTGGTCTGGCCGGAGGGCGGCGTGGCCTTCGAGGTCGTCGGCATCGCGGCCCTGCTCCTCAGTCCCGTCGGGTGGGCGCACGGCTCGCTCTTCTCGGCCCGGAAGGCCGACCTGCCGGATCGCCCGCTGTCCTCCACCGCGATCCAGATGCTGGCAGGATCCGTCGCGCTGTTCGTCGAGGGGGCACTGACCGGCGAACTCGGGCGCTTCCATCCTGCTGAGATCACAGCTGCGTCCTTGTGGGCGATGGTCTACCTGATCTTCATCGGAAGCCTGCTGGCGTTCAACGCCTACGCATGGCTCCTGCGGAACGCGCCGCTCTCGCTGGTCGGCACCTATGCCTACGTCAACCCCGTGGTGGCCTTTGCGCTCGGTGCCGTCTTCCTGTCCGAGCCGATCACGCCGCGAACGGTCGTGGCTTCGGCGGTCATCGTGCTGGCCGTGGCGATGATCGTGACGGCACGAGGACGATCCGCACGAGCCCTGCGGGCGGCGCTGATCGTGGATCCCGAGGAGGCGGTCGCGATGGCGCCTGCCGTCGGGGGCCCGATCAGCCTCGCACCCGACCCTCGTCCAGAACGGTCCGGCTGACCCGTCTGGCCATCGTCATGACGGCCAGCATCGGGTTCACGCCGATCGCCGTCGGGAACGTGGACGTGTCCGTCACGTACAGACCTGGAATGACGCGCCCCGCGACATCGCGGACGCGACCTCGGGGATCCGCCGCGTGGTTTCGACCATCGGCGCCCATCCGGATGGTTCCCATCTGGTGGGCCGAGAACACGGTGCCGCGGTTGGGCGCGAAGTCGAGGTGTGCGACTCGATCCACGAAGGCATCGAACCTGACCTGCTCCCCGGGACCCTCCATTCGATGCCGAAGGATGGGTGTCGCGGCGGCAAGGATCTCCAGCGCGCCCGCCGCGCGGATCAGACGAACCATGGAGACGGCCGCGTGCCGCAGGGTCCGCACGCCTTCGGAATCGAGGCGGTAGTCGATCCGGACCCGGCCGGCCCGCGTCAGCGTGGTCCGGCCCTCCCCGCCGTCGCGGGTGACGGCGACCAGCGGAGCGAGATGCCGGCTGTTCCTCAGCCAGCCGGCATGGTCCGCCGCACCGTCCCACGGCACGGCCAGCGCGAGCAGGCCCGGATGCCCCGGCGCGGATTCGATGACATACCCCCGGCGACCCGGCTCCGGGTCGAGGAACTGGACCGAGCGAGCCGCCTGCATCGTGCCCCGCCACATGTCCACCGGCTCGGGCATCCGCCCCGCCACGACCGGCACGGGATGGATCCGGAGGTACCGGCCGACCGCCCGGTGGAAAGCCCCCGATCCCTGGATGATCGCCGGACTTCGAAGCGCACCTGCGGCGAGCACGACCTGCGGTGCGCGAACCACCAGACGGCGTGCCATGGCCGACGCTGGATCGTCCGGTGCTCCGAGCATCGGCATCCCCGTCGCCGGATCCTCGACGAGGAGGTTGCCTTCGACGCCGACCACCCGGCCGCCCTCGAGGATCAGTCGAGTCACCCTGACCCGGTCCACCACGCGGGCCCCGGCCCGGACCGCCGTCACGAGATGAACCCGCAGTCCACCGAGTTTCGTCCCGCGCGGGCAGCCGAACGGGCAGCTCCCGCAGTCCGAGCAGGATTCGGCATTTCGATCGATCGGCCCGGCCTCCCAGGCGAGGGCGGCCGCACCACGAAGAATCGCGGCATCCTTGGGAGGAAACCCGATCGTCTCGGTCACGCCGATTTCCCGCTCCACCTCGGCGCGATCTCGATCCCATTCCGAGCCGTCCACGCCGTCCAGGCGGTGGTCCCGAGCCCACTCGGCGCGGACCGATGGGGGGATGTCGATGCAGGTCATCCAGTTGACCACGGTGCCGCCGCCTACGGCCGAACCGGCGAGCATGCTCACCGACCCATCCCACGTCGAAAGGAGCCCGTGGTTGAGATAGAGGCGCGAGAACGCCTCGAGTTCGGTCCGAGGCATCGTGACCTCGTCCACCGCCGGGCCGACCTCGAGGACGATCACCGAGCGGCCCGCGCCGGCGAGCTGGGCGGCCATCACGCCTCCGCCCGCGCCCGATCCCACGATGACCACGTCGGCTTCCATGACGATCGGCGTGGGCCCGGGCGTCCGATCGATCGGCGTCATCCTGACGGCAGTCGGTTCGGTCGTGACCGGCGGATGGTCGGTCGTGTACCCGATGCCCTCGAGCAGCGCGTTCCGACCGTTCGCATCGGGTGCGGCATAGGCGAGGAAGGACAGGAGCTTGCGCAGCGCCTGGAAGGCGGACCGCTTCAGGGCGATTGGTGATCGCGCCCAGCGCAGGAGCACCCGCTCCCGCTCGGCAACGGACATCGAACTGAACTTCGCCGGACGGCCGGCCGTCACGAGGTTGACGATCGGTTGCTCCAGGAGCCGGAGGACGAGCCGAAGCTGCGTGACCTGCGCCGGATCGGCGGCACGGGCGAGGGCCTGCGCGGCGAGGTCCGACAGCATCGCGGCGTCCGCGCCGGGGACGAACGTCGCTGTCAGGGACGCGAGGGTCCGGACCTCGGAGGGACGGAACCGGCCGGCTGCGGTCTCCATGGTCGAGGCTGCCGCCGGGAGGCCGGTCAGGCCCGGCCGGCGCCCGCCGCGACGGACACGGGCAGGCGATCCAGCCCCTGCGCCGGAAGCGGCTCGCAGCGGATCGCGCGATCCTCGCGGTACCCGAGCGCGTAATCGGCCTGGATCAGCGTGTGCAGCTGGCTGGTGCCCTCGTAGATGACGGCGGCCTTCGAGTTCCGGAGGTACCGCTCGACAGGGAATTCATTGCTGTACCCGTTGGCACCGTGAATCTGGATCGCGTCGAGGGCGCTCGCGACCGCGTGTTCCGTGGCGTGCCACTTCGCCAGCGAGGTCTCACGGGTGTTCCTGATCCCATGGTTCTTCAGGAATGCCGCCCGCCAGACGAGGAGTCGCCCGGCTTCGATGCCGGCCACCATCTTCGCCAGCATCTGC
Source organism: Chloroflexota bacterium (assembly GCA_040389445.1). Lineage (GTDB taxonomy): Bacteria > Chloroflexota > Limnocylindria > Limnocylindrales > CSP1-4 > UBA5189. The sequence goes on along the minus strand of JAZJZX010000006.1, from coordinate 38,419 downwards.
TTGACGAGCTGATGCCGCCCGATCTCGTCGCCAAAGGTCTGGCGCTCGTGGGCATACCTGAGCGATGCATCGAGGCACGCCTGGGCCAGCCCGACGTTGCCGGCCGCGACCGTGAACCGCCCCTGGTCGATCGCGCTCATCGCGATCAGGAAGCCCTCGCCCTCCTCGCCGATGCGATGTTCCATCGGGACCCGGACCTCGTCCATGTTGATGAGGCCGGTGTTCCCCGCCCTGATCCCAAGCTTGCCGTGGAGGGTTCCCGTCGCAAGTCCGGCCATGCCGCGCTCCAGGAGGAACGCGGTCACGCCCTTGTGCTTCTTCGATCGATCGACCGACGCAAAGACCAGGAAATGGTCCGCCACGTCCGCCAGGCTGATCCAGATCTTCTGGCCATTGAGGACGTAGGATTCACCCTCCCGCCGTGCCGTCGAGGCGAGGTTCGCGGCATCCGTGCCCACGCCCGGCTCCGTGAGCCCGAAGGTCGCGAGCTTCTCGCCACGCGCCTGGGGCACGAGCCAGCGCTGCCGCTGCTCCTCCGTGGCCCACTGCATCAGGGTCAGCGAATTGAGGCCCACATGGACGCTCTGGACGACCCGGAAGGCCGTGTCCGCGCGCTCGAGCTCCTCGCAGATGATCGCGAAGCTGAGGTAGTCCATCCCCGAGCCGCCCCACTGCTCCCAGATCGGGGCGCCCAGCAGACCGAGTTCGCCCATCCGCGCGAACACCTCGCGATGGACTTCGCCCTTCTCGTCCCACTCCCGGATGTGCGGCAGGATCTCGTTCTCGGCGAAGTCGCGGACGGTCTGCCGGACGAGCTTGTTCTCATCGGTCAGGCGGAAGTCGATGGACACGGGTACCTCGATCGAGCGGAGATGACGGGCGCCTGCGAATGATGCCACCGCCTGCCGCACGGGTGCCCGCCTATACTCGACAGCCATGACCAACCCGGACGTCGACCTCGATCTTGCCGCCCTCGCCGGGGGCCACCTGACGCCCGTCCTTGGGCGCTACTTCGAGCGCTCTTGGAGCCACGGCATCGGGCATCGCCTGTACGACACCGCCGGGAAGGCCTACCTCGACTTCGCCAACGGCATCGCGGTCACGGCCCTCGGCCACGCCCACCCGGCTGTTTCCGCGGCCATCCACGCCCAGGTGGACCGCCTCATCGGCCCGACCGGCGCCATCGGCTACGCGGAGCCGGTCGTGCGCCTCGTCGATCGGCTGGCCGCCACGCTCCCCGAGTCGATCGATTCGATCTTCCTGTTGAATTCCGGGTCAGAGGCCATCGACGGCGCCATGAAACTTGCCCGTCGAGTCACCGGTCGACCCGCAATCATCGCCTTCCAGGGCGCGTTCCACGGCCGAACCTATGGGGCCACGTCCATCACCAGCTCATCGCCCAACTACCGGCGGGGCTACGAACCGCTGATCCCGTCAATCTATCTGGCGCCCTTCCCGGCCGTCTGGCGGGAGTTCGACGGCGATGAGGAACGCGCGACCGAGGTCGGGCTGCAGCGGCTCCGCGGGATGCTGTCCAGCGTCGTGCCGGCTTCGACCGTCGCCGCGATCTTCGTCGAGCCGGTCCAGGGCGAGGGTGGCTACCTTCCTGCGCCGGTTGGGTTTCTTCGGGGCATCCGGGAGCTGTGTGACGAGCACGGCATCCTGCTCGTCGCCGACGAGATCCAGACCGGCTACGGGCGGACGGGGCGCATGTGGGCATTCGAACATGCCGGCATCGTTCCGGACGTCGTGTGCATCGCCAAGGCCATTGCCAACGGTCTTCCGCTGTCCGCCATTGCGACCTCGCGTGCGCTCCAGGAACGATGGGGTCGGGGCGCCCACGGGTCGACCTACGGCGGCAACCCGGTGGCCTGCGCCGCGGGCCTCGCGGTCCTCGACACCATCGCGGGCGAGGGGCTCGTGGCGAATGCCGCGGCTCGTGGTGCCGAACTGACGGCCGGCCTGAATCGGCTCAAGGCCGAGGACGAACGCATCGGAGACGTGCGGGGACCCGGATTGATGGTTGGGGTGGAGTTCGTCACGGATCGCGCCACGAAGGTCGCGGACGGGGCGCTCGTGGATCGTCTGGTCGCGAAGTCAGCGGATCTGGGACTGCTCGTCCTGTCCTGCGGAGCGGACCACCAGGTGGTCCGCTGGATCCCGCCGATCGACGCCAGTCGCGCCGAGATCGCCGAGGGCCTCGAGATCTTTGGCGAGGCGCTCCGGACAGTCTGACCCCCCCGTTTGGCGGAGCTCGCTCCGCTCGCGGCGCGCGTCCGGCGGCACTCGCCTGCGGGCTCAGGCCCGCGATCGCAGGTCTAGCGGTTCTGATGGAGGAATCGCAGGACGTCCTGGAGCCGGAAACGACGATCGCCGCGCTTGCATACCCGGTAGAACGGGAGCTCGCCACGATCGCCCAACCGCTTCACCGTGTTCACGTGGAGATGGAGCATCTCCGCGACTTCGGTGGCGGTGAGCATCGGCCCAAGTTCGTTGACTGCCATCGAGGCCATTGCCATGGTCGCCTTTCGATCATTCCATCGGTCGCCGAACGGGTCCGTCCAGTGGGAGCGGGTGCGGTCCGGCTCGTTGTGGACATGAACGTAGGGGTTCGCGGGAGTTGAGGGAAGCCGTACTTCGGTTCGAGATCAGTCAGTACCCATGGCCCACGGGACCCTGATTCGAATCGAAAGCAGCCTCTTCCGGCCGCTCCGATAGCATCGGTCCATGCCGAGACAGGGAATGACGCCAGCCGACCTCGCCCCGGAATCGGTGCTTGCGCGCAACACGCAGCCGCCGACCCCACCCTCGTACCGGGCCCTCATGAACGTCCCGTTCCTTGGCCGGGCCCTCCTCGGGATGCAGCTCGTCCGGATCTGCCAATCGATGATCGGGGTCGCGCTCGTACTGTTCAGCCTCACCCGCTACGGGTCACCGGCCCTGGCCGGATTGGTGACGTTCGCGAGCCTGATGCCGGGCCTCCTGATCAGCCCCATCGGCGGCGCGCTGCTTGATAGGCACGGCCGCACTCGACTGATCCGGCTCGACCTGATCATCGGGGTAGCGTCCCTGGCCCTGATCGCCATCCTGGCGTACGCCGATCGATTGCCAGCTGAGTTGCTGATCGTTATCGCGGCGATTTCGTCCCTCACCGGACCGCTCGGTGCGACTGGCATGCGGACACTCTTCCCGTTGATGGTTCCGCCGAACCTGTGGGAGCGCGTTAATGCCGTCGATTCGAACGGTTACGTCGTTGCCACGATCATCGGGCCGCCCCTCGCCGCGCTCATGGTTGGGACCGTCGGCGGGCCGGCGGCGCTCATGTCGATCGCCGCGGTCCTCGGGATCTCGGTGGTCGTGCTCGCACCGGTCCCGGAACCGGCGACGGAGGTCACGACGAGCGGTGGCCTGCTGCTGGATTCGTGGCACGGGCTCCAGTACACGTGGCGAAATCGGACGCTCCGCACAATCGGGCTGTCCATCACGACCCTCAACATCGGCGGCGGCATGGTCTCGATCGTGGTGCCCCTCCTCGTCCTTAATCGACTGCACCTCGGCGAGACGGCAGTCGGTCTCGTATTCGCCCTCCAGGGCGTCGTCGGCGTTGGCGCAGGGTTGTGGGCAGGCCGCATGGACATGCGCGGCCGCGAGGCGCGCCTCTTCGCGGGTCCGATGATCGGGTTCGTGCCGGCCTTCGCGATCCTCCTGATCCCCGGGCTGGGCCCGATCCTGCTGTCGATGGCGCTCATCGGCCTGCTCAACGGCCCGATGGATGTCGCGATGTTCACGCTCCGGCAGCGTCGGACGGATACCGCCTGGATGGGTCGCGCCTTCGCTATTTCGATGGCCTTCAACTTTGCCGGCTGGCCGATCGGCGCAGCAATTGCCGGCCTGCTGTCGACCGTCTCGATCGAACTGGCCATCGTCGTCGGCGTCGTGGCCGCCGCCGCGGGCACGCTCATGGCCTGGCGGCTCATCCCACGCGACTCAGGATCCGGGTGAGCGCCTTGTCACACGCTCAGAACATGAGCGTTTCGAGGCACAGTTAGTCGCTCGGATCGGACGCAGGCGGACCGACACGGACGTCGGGGGCGGAAGTCCGAAGCTCTAGCTTCACGGGATCCGGCCGAATGATGATCGGCTCGATCGCCTTGACGACCGACTCGGCGAACTCGTCCGGCGTCTGCGGGCGAGTAATCTCGGCGGCCGACTGACCTGAGACGGTCCGGACGGTTGCGTCGTGCGCCTGACCCGTCCCGGCTGCGTGCCCGGCGGTCGCCCCGACAGTCACGGTCCTGCTCCCGGTAGCCCTGAAGCTCCCGACCCTCTCGACGATCTTCTCGGCCGCCTCCCGCTGCCACTTCAGCGTCAAGCCCGAGCGGTTCAGGGTGAACTCTTCAATGGGCTTCGCCACGACGCCGATCAGCGTCAGGGCGATCCCCGGGATCAGGGCGTCGAGCCGCTGCCAGTAGAGCCCCGCGGCGAGGAGGGCGAGTCCGACCACGATCGCGATGCCGAGACCGTGTTCCCGGGCGAGCCTGTTCATGGATCCTCCCTCCCCACGACCCGGCCGGACCGCCCGGCACAGGGTCGCCCCTGAGAGCCTACCGCGCCACGCTCACCCGCGACCTACTCGATCGTGGAGTCGCGTAGCTACCCGCCCCATGCGCTCTGCCACTGGGCGTCTGAGGGCGCGTCGGGAGCTTCGGACGATGTGGATCAGCCCGACGGCGGGGCGCTCGGTTTCGAAGTGTCTGTGGGCCGGATGAGCCGCGGGTCACAGCCGACATCCCTAGAGACGGAGCCGAACGCATTCGTGGCGGTGACTTGCCCACAGAACCACCAGTCGGCCGGCAACGCACCGGTTGTTGCCGAGACCTGCCCCGGATCGATCATTCCCTCGGCCATGACGAGCGTCTGATCGAAGACTGGCGTCTCTTCGAAGGTCGACCCTGAGCCGTACTCGAATACGACGTCGGTAGCGCTGTCCTTCGGATCCACGATGACTTGAAGCGTCAGCCGACTGCCTTCGAACTGCCACTTGAGAGCGGAGTCACGGATCGTCGGTGGGCCGGGTGTCGGGCTCGGGCGAAAAGCCGGTGTCGGAGTGTCCGGGCTACACCCGGCAACAACGATCGCGAGCGCGACCACGGTCGCAATCCGCACGAGTCCGGAGGTCTGCATCGGCTTGAACATCACGACGCCTCATGATCCGACAAGCGCAGGCCGGCGCGCGACGGCCTCGGTGGGTTGGTTACTCTCTGAGTTCGGAACCGCGATGTGGCGCCCCCGGCAGGATTCGAACCTGCGACCTTCCGCTTAGAAGGCGGCTGCTCTGTCCACTGAGCTACGGGGACTGGCTCAACTCTACCGCAGGGCTCACGCACGCTACGCTAGGCCGATGCCGACGTCAGCCTCCTGGATAGCCTCACGACCCGATATTTCGGTCGCCGACGCCGCGATCGCGCTGCGTCGATGGTGGGGCCTCGACGGCGCTCTCGAGGACCTGCCGAGCGAGCGCGATCGGAACCTGCTGGTGCGCAGCATGGACGGGACGCCGACGCACGTCCTCAAGATCGCGAACCTCGATGAAGCCGCTGGTTTCCTCGCCTGCCAGGACCTGGCGATGACGCGGCTTTCGAACGCGGGCGTGCCGGTTCAGCGGGTCGTGAACGCGATCGACGGGCACGATCTCATCCCGCTCGGCGACCCAGGTCCGCCGCTCGCCCGCGTCCTCACTTGGCTGCCCGGGAGGACGCTGGCGTCCGTCGAAGCCCCAACGACGGACCTGTGGTCCGATCTCGGCGCCGTGATGGGCAGGACCGCAACCGCGCTGCTCGACTTCGATCATCCGGCGGCTCATCGGGACTTCCCTTGGGACGTATTACGTGCGGGCGCGGTGGTCGGCGACGCCCTCGAGATGATCGATGACGACGGTCGGCGGAGCCTCCTCGCCTCCGTGCTGGATCGGCTCCAGGGCGACCTCGCGCCGCGTCTCTCGACCCTCCGGCGCAGCGTGATCCAGAACGACGCGAACGACCACAACATCCTCGTCAGCGACGACGGGCGTCGAGTCGTCGGGCTCCTCGACTTCGGCGACATGATCCACTCGATCACCGCCCACGAGGCGGCCGTCGCCTGTGCCTACTCGATGCTCGGCCGCGACGAGCCGCTAAGCGTGATGAAGGCCATCATCCGGGGCTTCGTGGCCGAGTGTCCGCTCACGGCCGACGAGGTAGACGCACTGCCGGCACTCGCGATTGCCCGCCTCGCTGCGAGCGTGGCCATGTCCGCGCAGCAGGGCCGGCTGTCCGACGATCCGTACCTCTGCGTCTCCGAGGCGCCGGCGTGGGACCTGCTCGAACGCCTCCATGCGATGGCGCCGTCGGAACTCCGGATCGCTGCGCACGAAGGGGCAGCACGATGACCGACACCGGCGACCTCCTGACCCGTCGCCGGCAGCGGCTTGGGAGCGAGTTGTCGCTCAGTTACCGCGAGCCGCTGACCATCGTGCGCGGTCGGGGGGCGTACCTGTACGACGCCGACGATCGCCCGTACCTGGACCTCGTGAACAACGTGGCCCACGTGGGACACGCTCATCCGCGAGTCGTCGAGGCGGCCGCCCGGCAGAAGGCGATCCTCGAGACGAACACCCGGTACCTCCATCCGCTCATCCTCGACTACGCCGACCGCCTCGTCGCGACGCTTCCGGACCGGCTCGAGGTCGTCCACCTGGTGAACTCGGGGAGCGAGGCCAATGAATTGGCGCTCCGCATGGCCCGCGCCGCGACCGGTCGGCGGGACCTCGCGGTGCTCGAAGCGAGCTACCACGGCAATACCTCCGGCCTCGTCGAGATCAGCCCCTACAAGTTCGACGGGCCCGGTGGACCGGGACGGCCGGCCACGACCCATGTCGCCCCGCTCCCCGATCCGTATCGCGGGCGACACGCCGCGGCCGGAACGGAGGCCGCCGTCGCGGCCGCCTATGTCGCGGACGTCGAAGCGGTGCTGGCGGAGGCCGCAGGTGCCGGCCACCCCGTCGGGACCTTCATCGCCGAATCGGCGCCCGGGACCGCGGGCCAGGTGATCCCCCCACGCGGGTTCTTGTCCGCTGCCTATGTGGCCGCTCGTCGCGCCGGGGCGCTCGCGATCGCGGACGAGGTACAGGTGGGCCTCGGGCGCGTCGGCAGCCACTGGTGGGCATTCGAGGTGGACGGCGCGATGCCCGACATCGTCACGATGGGCAAGCCGCTTGGCAACGGCCACCCCCTCGGGGCCGTGGTCACGACGCGGGCCGTCGCCGACGCGTTTGCCAACGGCATGGAGTACTTCAATACCTTCGGCGGCAATCCCGTCTCGGCGGCCGTCGGCCTCGCGGTGCTGGACGTCATCGAGGACGAGCACCTTCGCGAACGAGCTACCGCTCTCGGGGCGCGCTTCCTCGCTGGCCTCCGGGAGCTGGCGGCGCGCCATGAGCACATCGGCGACGTCCGAGGCCTCGGGCTCTACCTCGGCATCGTCCTCGTCCGCGATCGGGAGACCCGCGAACCAGCCCCAGAGCTGGCAACCGTCCTCGTCGAGGGCGCGGTCAAGCGCGGCATTCTGCTGAGCATCGACGGCCCGGCGCATGACGTCATCAAGATCAAGCCGCCCCTCGTGATCGAGGTCGCCGACATCGATCGCACCATCGAGACGCTCGACGAGATCCTGGCCAAGCTCAACTGAGCATCAGGTCATGGCGGGTGCGCCGTTCGACCTATTGACAGCCGGGGGGATGCGACGGCTATCGTCACCGGCCCGACGGGCGCACCGGGATTGCGTCGGCGGGTGACGGGAGCCCAGACCGCCAGATGGCCGCCACTTCGGGCGCGCAGAGCGCCCTGCCGAACCAGCTCGCGCTCGAGCTGGCCACCGAACTGCCGCGCCTCGGGATCGAGCCCGAATGGAAGGCGCAGCAGCGGCTGTGGGGGCACCCATTCCACCCGATGTGCTCGTACCTCGCGAGTTTCCCCGCGGCGTTGACGCATGCCTTCATCGCCAGGTACAGCCGGCCCGGCGACGTGGTCCTCGATCCCTTCGCGGGCCGCGGAACCGTGCCGCTGCAGGCGAGCGCCGAGGGCCGCATCGGGGTCGGCAACGACCTCAACCCGTTCGCCCACCTCCTGACCGCATCCAAGGTCGAGCCGGCGACCGCGGCCGAGGCACGCACGCGTCTCGCCCGGCTGCGCCTGGCATGGCCCGCGGCAGCCCCTCGCTACCTCGCGATGGCATCCGCGATCCAGGCAGATCCGGAGCACGGCGGACCCCAGCCCGTGCCCGCGGAGGTGGCCATTGCCTTCCACCCATCCACGTTCGGGCAGCTGCTGTACGTTCGGGATGCGCTCGATCTGGACGATCGCGTCGACCGCTTCCTGGCCGCAGCGATCACCGGCATCCTCCACGGCAAGAGCGCCTCGTACCTGTCCGAATTGATGCCCAACACGTTCAGCATGGCGCCACGTTATGTCCGCGATTTTGCTGCGCGCACGGATTTCAAGTCGCCGGCGCGGGACGTCTTCGCGGGCCTCGGCGCGAAACTCGATCGTCTGTTCAAGGCGCCGCCGCCCGGATCACCAGGGATCGCGATGCTCGGCGATGCGCGAGACACCGGCCGCCGAGCCGCGGCGGCCCTCCGGGCGCGTGGACTGCCGGATCGGGTCCGGCTCGTCGTGACCTCGCCACCCTATCTTCGTGTCGTCAAGTACGGTTACTACAACTGGCTCCGGACCTGGTTCCTCGGCTTTGACGCACGCGCCATCGACGCGACGCTGGATGATGCTCATCACCGCGCGCCGTACCTCGTGTTCCTGCGCGAAGTGCTCCACGGCCTCCGGCCTGCCCTCACCGACGACGCGGTTCTGGCCCTCGTGATCGGCGACGTGGCCACTGATCGAGGTCGCGCGATCAAGAGTGGCTTCGGGCTGGCCGAGCAGGTCTGGGCGGAAGCGGCCGCCCCCGAGGGTTACAAACTCGCCGGTGTTGCCCTGGACGAGGTCCACGCGGTTCGGAAGATGACCAAGTTGTGGGGCGCCGAGGCGGGTCGCGCGACCCAGCTGGATCGCATCCTCGTCATCGGTGCGACCGAGCTCGGCCGGCGGCGGGCGCTCAGCGGTGCGACGGTCCCGGTGGATTGGACGTGGCCGCCCCGATTGAGGGCGCTTTAGGCCGGCTTCGTGCAGGCCGGCTTCGTGCAGGCCGGCTTCGTGCAGGCCGGCGCCGCGACAACGGCCCCCGCCGCCGCCACGACGACCGCCGTCGTCGCGAGCGCCGCTAGAATGCGCTCATGCAGCAGATGTACCACCCGTCGGATCTCGCGTCGATGGATCCGCTGGTCCTGATGAAGAACCTCGACCATGTTCGGATGACGAGCCGGCGACTGAGCTACATCCTGCAGCAGCAGGTCCATCTGTACGTGCCGGAGGCCAACCAGCTCCGCGAGCAGATCGACCGCTATGTCGAGGCCGAGCGACAGATCGAGAGCGAGATGGCGAGGCGGCGCATTCGCGCCTGACCTCAGACCTCGGCGGCGATTCTCACCCGGAGGCGCCCGCGATCCTCGGTCACCACCTCGTTCACCAGCGCGGCGAGGGCCGGCAACTCGAACAGCGAGAGCCCGATCCCGTTGGCGCTGAGTTCTTCGGCGCCCCATCCGCGGAACAACCCCCGACCGGCCACGCCGCACATCTCGTCATACAGCTCCGGCCAGCCGACCTTCTTGCGCTGGTAGCAGAACCGGATGAATTCGACCGCCTCCTCGGACGGCGCTCCCTTGGGCATGGGGCGCGCGACCATCGATACCACTCCTCCTCCTGCTGGGCACGGCAGTGCTGGCACGAGTGACGGCGAAATGAGCCGCACCCGCGTTCGGGTTCATTCGGGTCGCCGGCGGATACCTGGGGGGATCGCTGCCGACGTCGTCATGGTACGTCCGGGGGTGACCCGGCTGGAAGGGGTGTTCTCCACCTTTTCGTCCACCAAGTTATCCACACGGCCCGTTGAACCCGCGGCCGCGACGTCAGGCGTCCTTTCGGAACACTCCGAGACCGGGCCGATCATCCAGGCGCCAGCGGTGATCCGGTCCCAGCTCGAGGCCCCCGAAGGGATCGTCCGCGAGCAGGAGGCAGCCGTCGAGGTCTGCCCACTCGACCAGCGAAGCGCAGGCAGCCGAGGCCGCAATGACGACGGAGGTCTCCTCCATGCACCCGAGGAATCGACGAAAGCCGAGGTCCCGGGCGCGAGCCAGCATCCGGGCGGCCGGTCCCGGCCCGCCGACCTTGGCCAGCTTGACGTTGACCGCCGCGACCACACCCACGAGCCCGTCGAGGTCCTCGTCCGTCACGCATGATTCATCCGCGACGATGGGCAATGCGGAGTGCTGCTGCAAATCCGCCATCCAGTCCAGGCGCGCCGCCGGAAATGGCTGCTCGATGAGTTCCACGCCCAGCGAAATGAGCTCGGGGAGCAGGGCCCGCGCACTGTCCGGCGTCCAGCCGGTATTCGCGTCCACCCGGATCGGGCCCTCGTAGACCTCGCGGACGGCCCGGAGCGTCGCCACATCGGCCGGCCCACCGCACTTGATCTTGAGGGCCGGGAAATCCGACGCGCGACGAGCCCGCTCCGCGACCACGGCCGGCTCGTCCAGGCCGAGCGTGAAGTCGGTCGGCGGAATCTCCGGCGACAGGCCCAGCAGCTCCCAGACGGGTCGCCCGGTGACCTTGCCGACGAGATCGTGGAGCGCCGAATCGACGGCGCATTTCGCGCCGCCGTTCCAGCGAATGGCATCGCGCATGGCGTCACCGGCGGCGCGGAGGCCTTGCGGCGATGGATCCGGCTCCCCGATCGAATCAAGGAGGAGCGGGTAGACGGCCGCCATGGTCTCGGGCGTGTCCCCATAGAACCGATCCGGATAGCCCTCGCCAATGCCCACGATTCCGGGGAATCGATCGTCCTCGAGCTCGACCGCCACGGTCGTCACGAACTGGCCGGCGCCGTGCTCCGATCGCGCGATCCGGAACGGCTCGCGGAGATGCAGGCGGAGCGTCTCGTGCCGGATCCGGAGTGTCACGCCACGGCCCGGGCGTCGTTCGCCTGGACCCAGGGCAGCGCCTCGACGGCGTCATGGATCGACGTCCAGAGTTCGTCGGCCCCGAAGCGCACGGGATCCGCGGCGGGAAGGCCCGTCTCCCGCGAGATCTCCGCGATGACCCTCCGCGCGTCGGCCTCGTCCCCATAGAGCGACGTGTTGAGCGCCAGCGCCACCACCTTCGTCGGAGCGACGAGCCCGGCGACCGTCTCGTGGAGCCGGATGAACTCAGGCAGGCTCGCGATCGGGAACGCGACATCCGGCAGGTGGTCGAAATCGTGGTTGGCCATGCCCGGCTTGTGGACCATGACCAGTGCATGCGGGGTGGATCCATGGATCAGGCTCAGGGTCACCGACGAGTACGCGGGGTGGTCGAGCGACCCCTGGCCCTCCACGATCACCCAGTCGCCGCGGGACTCCGCCTCGCCCGTCATCCATTCAACCGTGCCCTGGGCAAAGTCGCTGATGACGCGGTCGATGGCCACGCCCCAGCCGTCGATCATCATCCCCGTCTGGCCGGTGGGAACGAACACCGCGGCATCGCCGGCCCGGAGGGCGGATTTGCGCAGGTCGAGGGCCACGGACATCTTGCCGATCGCACAGTCGGTCCCGACGGTGAGGATCACGCGCGAACCGGGCCGATGGCGACGCCCGACGGCGGTCTCGTGTCGTTCCGGGGGACGCCGATAATCGACGATGCGCGCGCCCGACGCGGCGGCTTCAGCCGAGAACTCCGCATCGTCCCCGAGGAAGGTGTGGAGGCCCGAATGGACGTCCAGTCCGGCCCGAAGTGCGGCCACGATGATGGTCCGCCAGTCCTCCGGCAAACGCCCCCCGGTCGGAGCAATGCCGATCAGGAGGGTGTCCGGCCGGCGGGGCATCGCCAGCGCCTCGTCCAGGGTCGCGACCGCAGGAATGTCGTGCCCTGGCAGCCACTCGGCGACGTTGCGCCCGGCGATCGACGAGTCGAGGAGCGCCACGATCTCGTCCGTGCCGTAGCGGATGACACCCATGGCGGTCTTCGCGTTGTGCGCGCGGAACTGCCCTTCGGTCAGGATGATGAGGCGGCGAGGGTCGGTCAGGGTCATGGTCCGGCAGTGTACGGGAACGGGAAACGCCCCCGGGTGGACCGAGGGCGTCGTCGACGTTCGAGGTTGGTACCGCATACCGGATTCGAACCGGTGGTCTCCGCCTTGAGAGGGCGGTGTCCTGGGCCTCTAGACGAATGCGGCCTGGGCCACGCGCGCGCCGCGTGAGCCGGCGGATGATACCAAAGGACCGCGAATCCAGTCCCCCGTCACAGCCGATTCACCTCGAGGAAAGCCCGAATTGCATCGGCGACCTGCCCGTAGCTGTCCTCTCCGACGACCAGGCCGTAGTGCGAATGGGCCCCGAACGGCTCATAGGGCGCATCCAGCCATTCGGCCAGGCGCTCGGCCGTCTCAACCGGGACGTGTCGATCCAGGCCACCCCCGATGACGAGACGCGGCACCTGTTCGAAGGCGGTCCGATTGATCCGGATTCCGCGCAGCACGGCACGCTTCGCCCGACCCGATTCGTGCGGCTTCTGACCCATCAGGTGCTGGATCCGGAGGATGTCCGCGATCGACAGGTCGGCGTGGTCCCGCTGCAGTCGTTCCGGCAGCGTCTCCCAGCCGACGAGCGACTTGCCGTACAGCTCGGGGATCTCGCGCAGCTCGTGCTGATGCGCCGGAAGCCGGAGGTCTCCGGGAGACTCGGAGGCGATCAGCACGAGCCCCGCCAGCGGTTGTCGCTCGGCCGCCTTCAGGGCAAGCAGTCCGCCCATCCCGTGTCCGATCACGACGACGCCCGGCCCAAGGCGGGCCATGACCGACGCGACGTCCTCCACGAACATCTCGAATGAGAGTTGGGCCGGGTCGGCCGTCTGGCTCCAGTGGTGGTTGCGGAGATTGAGGGCGTGGCCCTCCCAACCACGCCCGGCGAAGTAGCCCAGGTACCGCTCCCAGAGCCATGACCCCCCGAGCTCGCCGTGGACGAACAGGAGCGGCTTGCGACGCGACCGCCGCTCGGGGAGCCACGACTCCACGTAGATCCCGCGCTCGTCCAGCTCGATCTCGTCCTTCCGGATGGGTCGCCCACCGACCGACGGAGACTGGCCTCGGCCGAGGATGTCGTCGGGCGTCGTGTCGGTCATGCTCACCCCTCCAGCGGATTGATGACGAGGCCGGTGACGGCCTTCGGATAGATGTAGGTGCTCTTCTGCGGCATCACGTCGCCCTCGGCCGCCACGGCCACGATCTCCGCGGCGGGCGTGGGATCGAGGAGGAAGGCGGCGTCGGCCTCGTCGCGGTGCTCGTCGACGAGGCGGATCGCCTCGGCCGCGTCCTTCGTATACGTCAGGCGAAAACCGGCGGCGACGGCAGCGGCATCGATGCCGAGTGCGGACTCGAGCGCCGCACCGAGCAGCGAGACATCCAGGCGCCTCATGGCGGGCCCACCTGCAGGCAGGATGGCCTCGAATGCAGCTCGGCGGGCGCGCAGGGTCATTCCTCCGTCCCGGGCCCACAGGCCGATCCGACCGCCCTCGATCGGCGCGCCCGCGGCACCCGGCCCGAAGGATTCGATCAGCCGCGCGGCGGGAACGCCGTCCTCGATCTCGAAGAGCGGAGCGAGCAGCGACCGAAGTTCGGCGACGACCTGCGAGCCGAGCCCGCGAACGACGCGATGCGTCGGCAGCACCACGATCGGTCCGGCACCTTCCTCGAGCAGGAGCATCAGGACGAAGTCAAAGCCCGATTCGCCATCCGGGTCGGCCGGAGAGCCGACCCGCCGCTCCGCCTGGAAGCGCAGCGCCGTCTCATATCGATGGTGGCCGTCGGCGATGGTCAGCGGGGATCCCGATGCCAGATCGGCGAGGAGTTCGGCCCGGCCATCCGTCCCGGCCGGGAGGATCCAGAGACGATGCCGCTCTCCGACCATGTCGGCGATGTCGATGGCCGGCGATTCGGCGGCGATCTCGGCGAGGAGCCGGGCGACCCCGCCGGCGGCGTCGCGGTAGATCGCCACGACCGGGCTCGTGTTGACATTGGTGGCCCGGAGCAGCCGATACCGGTCCTCACGGGGCCCGGGGAGGGTTCGCTCATGGGGCAGGATCCCGACCCCGAACGGTTCGAGGCCGACGCGGGCGAAAAACCCTCGGCGCAGCTCCGGCTCGTCGCTTCCTGGCCGCGTGAATTGCTGTTCGTAGACGTAGATGGACGGACGCGGATCGCGGCGCACCGCACCTTCGCCACGCCACGCGGACAGCAGATGCGCCGCGCGCCGGTACTTGTCATCCGCATCCGCGTCGCCCAGCTCGGGGAGCGGAAGGTCCAGTCGAACCACGTTGTGCGGACTCCGGGCGAGCAGCCTGCGATGTTCGTCCTGGCCGATCACGTCGTACGGCGGTGCCACCACCAGCCCGAGGTCGCCGACCGCTTCGGCGTCGTAGCGGATGGCGCGAAATGGACGAACGACGGGCACGAGGACCTCGATCCTGGAGTTCGGGCGACCGGCTGCGCGGGCTGCGCCCCGGATCGACGCTTCGAACCGGGAGCTGGCACCCGGATCGTACGATAGGCACCGCCGATCCGCGACCGACCAGCGGTCGGAGGCGGTCCCGCAACTTTTCAGCCAGCTCCCGCGTCGATCAGCCAGCTCCCGCGTCGATCAGCCAGCCTTGCCCCCCAGGAGTCGTCGTGCCGCTCGCCAACGCTCTGCCGCGTCCCGCCGCCCGCTGGCTCCGCCCCATCTCGGCCATCGTGGTGGTGCTTGCCGTTCTCCTCGGACCGCTCGCCGTGTCCACCCGTGCAGCCGAGCAGGTCAGGATGGATGCGCGGGTCCTGCTCCAGGGTCACGCCCGCGTGGGAGCATGGATGGCGATCCAGATTGAGCTTTCCAACGACGGTCCGGCCGTCAAGGGCGAGATCCGGCTCGCCGGCGGAGCGTCGGGCCGCACGCGATTCTCCGTGCCGGTGGATCTGCCGACGAATTCCAGACAGACATACGTTTTGCACGCCCAGCCGCCGGCATTCGGACGGACGATGAAGGTGGAGCTCGTGTCCGGCGACGCCACCATCGGCCGCGCCGACGTGACCTATCTCATCCATGATGCGACGCAACTCGTCGTCGGGGTGATCGCCGAGCAACCGCAGGGCATCATCGCCGAACTCAACCTGGATCCCAACACGAACGGCATCGCCCCGGCAATCCTCGCCCTCGGCGTGAGCGACCTTCCCGATCGACTGGAGGCCTGGGGCACCCTGGATCGGATCATCTGGCAGGACGTCGACAGCAACCAGCTCACAGGCGAGCAGCTGGCGGCGCTCCGGGGCTGGGTCGCCGGCGGCGGCCGGCTCGTGATCGCGGGCGGGACGGCAGGCATCGGCATCTTCTCGGGCTTCCCGGACGATCTCCTGCCGTATCGACCAACCGCCACCCTGGATGTGGCGCCGACGAGCCTTACCAGCCTGATCGGAGAACTGCCTGCAGATGCCGCCGATCTTCCCGCCCAGGGGGGAACCCTTCGAGATGGGCGTCCCCTGGCCACGTCCGGGGATCGGGTGATCGCGGCCGACATGGACTACGGCTCCGGTCAGGTCACCGTCATCGGATTCGATCCGGCCACGAAATGGCTGGCGGCAACACGGGACATCGACGTCATGTGGCGCCGGCTGCTCCCGCCGCGAGCCGTCGGCGGCCCTGTCGTCGGATCGGACGACAGCCAGATCGTGAATGCCGTCAACCAGCTCGCATCGCTGGCCCTGCCCCCGATCGGCGGACTTCTGCTCCTGATCGGGGGCTACATCCTGCTCATCGGACCGATCAACTACCTGATCCTGCGTCGCCTGGATCGTCGGGAGCTTGCGTGGGTCACGATGCCGATCCTGATCGTCGCGTTCGCTCTTGCGTCGTACGGATTCGGAACGACGCTGCGAGGCAGCGACCTGATCGTCAATGAGGTTGCCGTGGTGCGCGGTGCACCCGGCGCCACGGAAGGATCGGCCCAGGTCTACGTCGGTGTCTACTCCCCTTCCCGATCCACCTATCAGCTCGAGTTCCGCGGGAGCGCCCTGCTCGCGGCACCGGCAACGGGTGACTTCGCCGGGAATGGCGATCCGAACGCCCTCGACATCGTCCAGGGGGATCCGGCATTCGTGCGCAACCTTGCGGTGGGGTTCTCCTCGCTCCGGACCGTTCGGGCCGATGCGCCGGCGACCGTTCCGCTCGTGACCGCGGCGCTCAGCTTCAAGGATGGCGTGGTCAGCGGCACCATCACGAATGCCTCGGCCATCACGCTCGAGAAGGCCGCCGTCGTGCTCGGTGGGTCGGTCGCCCTGGTGGGTGACATGCCGGCCGGCAACTCGAAGCAGGTGTCGCTGCGGCCGGCCGGCGATCCATTCGGGCAGTCCCTGGGTGACCGGATCTTCGGCCAGGTCTTCTTCGGTGACTCGTCGCAGCTGACGGATGAGGGGCTGCGCATGCGGGTCCGCCGCGCGGTGGTGGATCAACTCACCTTCGACCCGATGTTCGGGACGGTCGGCGTGCTCAACGCGAACGGCCCGGTGCTCCTCGCGTGGGGCCGCGACGAGATCCTCGATGTTCGGGTCCAGGGGCAGACCGCTCGTCGGAACGCAAATGTCCTGTACTACCTTCCGGTTGGCCTCGAGGTCAGCGGCCAGACGGCGTTTGCCTCCGACCTCATCACGGCGACCGTTGTCTCCTCCGACGCGGCGTTCTTCAGCAAGGACCCCTTCTCGGTGAACATGGGAGCCGGATCGGCCACCATGGCCTATCGGCCGATCTCCTTCCGCGGTTCGTTTGCGGCATCCGAGGTCCAGTTCACCCTGAATGGAGGCCGGGTCCCGGCACCCGGCCCAACTCCCATCCGGCCACTCGAAACCAAGCCGATCGTGTGCATCGACGCCACCAACACGAACCCGGAAGGATGCGCGCCGCCTCAGCTCGACGGTGTCCCCGAGGTGGAGGTCTTCGATGTCGTGGCCGGCACCTGGGCGCGGCTTCCGCACCTCGGCGGAGGGGCGATCTACGCTCTCGACGAGCCCGAACGCTACGTGGACCGCGCCACGGGCCAGGTCCTGGTCCGGTTCGTCAACGAGTCGGCGGATCAGGGCCTCGGGTTCCAGTTCCAGATCTCGATCAGCGGGGTGATCTCGTGACCACGATCGTCCGAACCGAAGGCCTGGTCAAGCGGTATGACCGGACGCTCGCCGTCGCCGGCGTCGATCTGGACATCGAGGAAGGCGAGATCTTCGGCCTGGTGGGTCCCAACGGGGCCGGCAAGACGACGACCCTCCGAATCCTGGCGACGCTCCTCGAGCCGACGGCGGGCGAGGCGGAAATCGCCGGCTGGTCCCTGGCGCGGAACCCCAACGAGGTTCGTCGCGTCCTCGGGTTCATGCCGGATGTCTTTGGGGTCTACGACGACATGCGCGTCTGGGAGTACCTGGACTTCTTCGCCCGGTGCTACGGGCTCCCGGCCGCCGCTCGACGACGGATCATCGGCGACCTGCTGGAGCTGGTGGATCTGGCGGACAAGCGGGACACCTACGTCCAGGGCCTGTCGCGGGGCATGCAGCAGCGGCTGTGCCTGGCGCACGCGCTCGTCCACGATCCGAAGGTGCTGCTGCTCGACGAGCCGGCGTCGGGCCTCGACCCGCGCGCGCGGGTCGAACTCCGGGAGCTCCTCCGCGAACTCCGGGCACTCGGCAAGACCATCCTGATCAGCAGTCACATCCTTCCCGAACTCGAGGAGCTGTGCACCAGCGTCGCCATCGTGGATCGGGGACGGGTCCTGGCCTCGGGGCGCATCGCCGACATCGAACGGCGGCTCCGCGTCGGGGCCGTGCTCCGGGCGCGGGTCATCGCCGAGGGCGGGGCGCTCGAATCGGCCCGCGACTGGTTCTCCGCGCAGACCGACGTCGCGTCCGCGGCCATCCTTTCTGACGGAACCGTGGAACTCGGGTTCCGCGGTGACGAGATCGGGGCAGCCAGGCTCCTCGGCGACGCCGTTGCCTCCGGCCTGGCGATCGCCAGCTTCTCGCGGGCCGCGAGCGACCTCGAGGAGCTCTTCCTCCAGGTGACCGGCCAGGATGAACCGGTGGCGCAGGCGGTGACGGCATGATCGCGCGGACGCTCGCTCGACGCCCACGCTTCTCGATGCCGGGAATCGCGGCGATCCTGGTCAAGGAGCTGCGCGGCCGGATGCGCGGCCGCCGGGCATTCGTCTCGGTGACGATCTACGTGCTCATCGTCGCCGCGTTTGCGTGGATGGTCGGCCGGATCCTCGAGGAGAGCGTCCGCCAGAACTTCGGATTCAGCCCCGAATATCAGTCCGCATCGATCGGCAGGGGCATCTTCGTCGCCCTGATGTTCCTGCAGACGCTGATGATTGCCGTTCTGGCCCCGGCATCGACCGCCGGGACGATCAGCGGCGAGCGGGAACGGCAGACCCTCGACCTCCTGGTCGTGACGCCGATCTCGTCGGTCGCCATCGTCGTCGGCAAGTTGCTCAGCTCCCTGACCTGGGTGTTCGTCCTGATCCTCGCCTCCGTCCCGGTGGCGGCCCTGGTCTTCGTGTACGGCGGGGTGGCGCCGGACGATCTCCTCCGCGGCTACCTGATGCTGTTTGTGACCGCGATTGCCTTCGGGGCGCTCGGCACGTTCTTCTCGGCGCTGGTCCGCCGCAGTGGGGCGGCCACCGGGTTGACCTTCGTGTCCGTCCTCGTCGCAACGGTCGGCCTGACCTTCATCTGGGTCTTCCTGCGGGCAAGCCAGGCGAACGACCTCAACGCAGGGGCACTTGCCTCGCAGCGGCCTCCCGAAGCCCTGCTGTACCTGAACCCGTTCGTCGGCCAGGCGGACGTTGCCTGCGGGACCGAGGGTGGCACCGGCAGCTGGTGCTTGATCATCGCGGAGGTCACGGGCGCGAATCCGTTCTTCGCACAGCCGGTGCCCGGCGGGGTCGGTTTCGCCCCCGGCCGGGGGGCCGGCGAGGTCTGCGTGTCTGACGGCAACAGCGTCACCTGCAAGGCGGGGTTCGCCGACAGCGGACCCGTGGCGCCCGATGTGGCGCTCAACGATGTCGCGGTGAATAACGTCGCCGCCGGCGCCGACTCGCTCCGGGACCGCTACTGGCCGCGGTCGGCGCTGACCCTGCTGCTCCTGTCATTCGGCTTCACTGCTGCCGCGGTGCAGCTCGTCACTCCAACGCGTCGCTGGCGCCCCAGCCTGCCGGGCTTCCTGCGTCGCCTCCGTATGAGGAGGTCCGCCTGATGCTCCGTATCCCCCGCCTCCGACTGAAGGTGCCGCGTTCATTCGCTCGCGGGGCGCGAAACGCTGCGCCCGTGTTCCAGGTCCCCGAAGACCCTCGGCGCATCCATGCCGGTCCGCTGGATCCCGAGCTGGAACGGCTCAGAATCGGTCTGCGCCCGCATCGCCGTCGGCTGTGGGTCCGGCGCATCGTCCGTCGTGCCTGGATCGGCCTCGCGGCGACCGTCGGTCTGGAACTCGCCGTGTTCCTCGCCGGCCGGATCTGGCCGATCGAGAGCGTCGGGGCGATCGCGGCCACGGTCCCGATCGTGACGCTGGTCGCCCTGGCCCTGCTTGCCGCCCGGGCGAGACCGAGCCTCGGCGAGACGGCGATTGCCGTGGACCGGGAAGGCCGCCTGGGTGATCGCCTCGCCACCGCCCTCGCCCTGGCCGGCGCCGTTCCCGAGGCCGCCGGCCCGCCGACGCCCGAGGACGAGGCGCTGCTCGCCGATGAAGGGACTGCGCTCGACCAGAACACCGAGGAACGGCGCTTCATCCGGCGCCAACGACGTGACGCGATCGCCAGCCTGCGCCTGGTTCCAGGGACGCTTTTCAAGCCTCGCCTGTCCCGCCGACCGGCGGCCGCGGTGCTGATCCTGTCACTTGCGCTGGTTCCCACCCTCTTTTTGGCAAACCCCCAGAACGCGGTGATTGCCCAGAACCGGGCGATCCGGGAGCAGGCCACGGCCCAGGCCGAGAAACTCGACCGTCTCGCAGATCAACTGGCGACGAAAGCCCTGCGTCCGGACGATCCCCGGACGCAGCTGGCAAGAGAGTTGCGGGATCTCGCCAAGCAGCTCCGGGACCGTCCGAACGACCTGACGGCGAATCTCGCCAAGCTCGGTGCCGTCGAGGCCGCGCTCCGTTCGCAACTCAATCCCGCCAACGAGCAGCGGGCGGCGGCGCTCGCGTCGCTGAGCCGCGGCCTGTCCCAGTCCGCCACCGGCAACAACAAGGCCAATCCCGATGGCGACCCAAAGGAAGCCGCGAAGGACCTCGAGGATCTCGCCCGGAACCTCGAAACCATGACCGATGCCCAGAAGCAGGATCTTGCTCGCCAGCTCTCGGAGCTCCAGGGCACGGCGAGCCAGGCTGGTGGCGCCTCGGCCCAGGCGCTCCGGGACGCGGCCCAGAGTCTCGCGCAGGGCGACACGGCAGGGGCGAAGTCGGCCCTCGATCGGCTGGCCGAGACGCTCGGCGACGCCCAGAACAGCGTGGCGCAGAACCGTGATCTCACCGGCGCCGCCAACCAGTTGCAGAACAGCCGGCGCGATCTGGCGAATGCGGGCCAGGCGGGGCAACCCGGTTCAAGCGGCGGTCAGACCGGTCAGGGCGGCCAGCCCGGCCAGCCGGGCAGCAGCGGTCAGCCGGGCAGCAGCGGTCAGCCGGGCAGCAGCGGTCAGGGCTCGGGGCAGGGTTCCGGCCAGGGTTCGGGCCAGGGCCAGGGTTCCGGCCAGGGCCAGGGTTCCGGCCAGGGCCAGGGTTCCGGCCAGGGCCAGGGTTCCGGCCAGGGGTCGGGGCAGGGCCAGGGTTCCGGCCAGGGGTCGGGGCAGGGGTCGAGCGCAGGAGGAGGATCGATCGGCGGCGGTGGTTCCAACGCGAGCTACCTCGGCTCCGGTACCGGCGGCAACGGGAGCGTCGGCGGCCCGGTCAACCCGAATCGCCCGTCGGTCCTCGGATCGGATCTCAGCAGCATCTTCGCGCCGTTCGGGCGACTCGGACAGCCGGGCGACCCGTCGTACGTCGCGGGCACGGGCGGATCCGGCCAGACCACCCAGGGCAACCAGCAGGGCCCCGGCACCGATCCTGGTTCCTACGTTCCGTACTCCCAGGTGTTTTCGCAGTTCTACCAGTACGCCGTCACCTCGCTCGACCGTGGCTATGTGCCGCTGTCGGTCAAGGACTACGTGCGCGACTACTTCAGCTCTCTCGACCCACGCGAATAGCAGCGGAGGCACGCATGCAGACGAGCACCATCGACGGCAGCGGCGCGCAGCAACTGGCCCCGGAGGCGTTTGCCGAGCGTGCCATGGCGATCGAACGCGAGGTTGGTCGCGTCATCGTTGGACAGCGCGAACTCGTGCGCCAGACCGTCACCGCTCTGCTCGCCAACAGCCACGTCCTCTTGGAAGGCGTGCCCGGCCTCGGCAAGACGATGCTGGTGCGAACGATCGCCGACGTGATCGATTGCGCCTTCAACCGCATCCAGTTCACCCCGGACCTGATGCCTGCCGACATCACCGGCACGAACATCCTCGTCGAGGAGGAGGGCCGGCGGATCTTCCGATTCCAGCCCGGCCCGATCTTCGCGAATCTCGTCCTTGCCGACGAGATCAATCGCGCCACGCCCAAGACCCAGTCCTCGCTCCTCGAAGCCATGCAGGAACACCAGGTCACCGTCGCCCGGCAGCGCTATCCGCTGGACCCGCCGTTCTTCGTCCTGGCGACCCAGAATCCCCTCGAGATGGAGGGCACCTATCCCCTGCCCGAGGCCCAGCTCGATCGCTTCCTGTTCAAGGTCCACGTCCCGTTTCCATCCGAAGGGGACCTCGTCACCATCATCGAGCGGACGACCGGTGTGGACGCGCCGAGCGCGACCAAGGTCTGCACGGCCGTCGAGATCGTGGAGATGCAGCGCCTGGCGCGCGCCGTTCCGATTGCCGCGCATGTCACCGCGTACGCCGTGAGTCTGCTCGCCGCCACCCATCCGGACCAGCCCCGAGCGCCGCTCATTGTCCGGGAGTACGTCCGGTACGGCGGATCACCCCGGGGTGCCCAGGCCCTGGTGACGGCCGGCAAGATCTACGCCCTGCTCGACGGACGCTTCAACGTGGCAATCGACGACATTCGCGCCGTTGCGCTCCCGGCCCTTCGCCATCGCGTGATCCTCAACTTCGAGGGCGAGGCTGAGGGGATCACGACCGAGGCGATCGTTGGAGCCATCCTGGACGCGGTTCCCGCCCCCTCCGTCGAATAGGCCGCCGGGCGGCGCAGTGCGAATCGAGACCATGGACGGACCGACCGGGCTCCCCCTGCCACCTCACACCGCGGCACGTGCGCGCGCCGAGGCCGGCACCGCCGCGGGCGCCGAAGCCACCCCGTCCGATCGTGGCCGGGCAAGGCCGGCGCTGCTGCCTTCCGACATCGATCCGACGGTCTTCGACGAAACGTTTCTTCGCCAGCTCGAGCGCCTGCAGGTCCTGATGCGGGCGCCGGTCCGGGGCGGCCTCAAGGGCGGGCGCCGATCGGTGAAGCGGGGCCAATCCGTGGAATTCGCCGACTTTCGTGACTACACCCTTGGCGACGACCTGCGCCAGCTGGACTGGAACGTCCTGGCCAGGCTCGAGAAGCTCTTCATCAAGCTGTACGTCGAGGAGGAGGACGTCACGATCTCCTTTCTCATCGACACCTCCGCGTCCATGGCCTCGGGAAGGCCGTCGAAACTGCTCTTCGCCCAGCGCGCCGCCGCTGCCCTCGGCTACATCGGCCTTGCCTCGGAGGATCGTGTCGCGGTCACGACGCTCGGCGGGCGGGCCGGGCGGCGACAGGTGGCTCTCCGCGGATCGGGGAGGGTGTTCCGGCTCCTGTCGGCACTGTCCGGCGTGGTGGTCGCCGAAGGCGCCACCGACCTCCAGGCGGCAGCGCGTCACGCCGGCGCGCAGCTGTCCGGTCGCGGCGTCATCGTCCTGCTGTCCGACCTGCTGGATCCCAATGCCGATCGGGTGATCCGGGAGCTCGCCGCCACGGGGTCGGAGCTGATCATCCTGCACGTGCTTTCCCCGCAGGAGCTGGATCCGGCGCTCGAGGGCGATCTCCGTCTCGTCGACGTCGAGTCCGGCGAGGGCATCGACGTCACCGTCGACCTGGCGACACTCGATGGCTACAAGCGGCGCCTGGAAGGCTGGCGCCAGGGATTCGCCGATCTCGCGGCTCGGCGCCGGGCGACCTACGTTCCGCTCTCGACGGACGTGCCCCTCAGCGACCTGATGTTCGCCGAGCTGCGACGGCGTCAGGTGGTGGGCTGACGATGCCGTTCATCGCTCCCCTCGCGCTGCTCGGCCTGCTCTTCGTGCCGGCGGTCGTGGCGATGTACCTGCTCAAGCTCCGCCGCGACGAGTCGATCGTGTCGTCGACACTGCTCTGGCAGCGCCTGGTGGCCGATGTCGAGGCGAACGCGCCGTGGCAGCGTCTGCGACGGAGCCTGCTCCTCCTCCTGCAGCTCCTGCTGGTGCTCCTGCTGGCGGCACTCGCCGCGCGGCCCTTCCTCGAGCGGCCGGCCGGCCTTGCCCGGGACCTGGTCCTGGTGATCGACACCTCGGCCAGCATGGGCGCAACGGATATCGTCCCGAACCGACTCACCGCGGCCACGCAGGCGGCGCTGGATGCGCTGCGGGATCTGCCGGCCGGCGGGAAGGTGAGTGTCATCGCGGCGGGCCGCACGGCACGAGTCGTCGTCAACGACACGGCGGATCTCGGGCGCGTGCGCGCCGCGCTGGAGCGCCTGACCGTCAGCCCGGCGACCGGGGACCTGGGCGATGCGCTGGTCCTGGCCGATGCCCTCGCGTCGCGTTCCGGCGACGCCGAAATCCTCGTCGCGACCGACGCAGCGCTGGCCGTCCCACCCTCCTCGCGCCTGGAGCACACCGTGAAGGTGCTTCAGGTCGGGCGGGACCGTCGCAACCAGGCGATCGTGGCCCTCGCCGTCCGGCAGGGTGCGTCGGGCGTCAGTCGGTCCGTGTTCGTGAGCGTCGCGAACCTCGACCTCAAGGCGGCCGGGCGGCGGCTCCAGGTATTCGGCGACGGCGTGCTGCTGGAGGCGCGTGACCTGATGCTCGATCCGCAGACACGGGCCGAAGCCACGATCGACGATATTCCGGTGGGCGTACGGGTCATCGAGGTGCGCCTGGACCGCCAGGACGCCGCCGCGGACGCCCTTGCCCTCGACGATCAGGCGTGGGCGATCGTCCCGCCGGAGCGCATTCGCCGAATCCTGCTCGTGTCGGACGGCGATCCATATCTCGAAACCGCGCTCACGTTCCTGCCCAACACCGAGCTCTACGGTGTCAAGGCCACGGCCTATGGCCCCGACACCCACCCCGAACTGTTCGACCTGATCATCTTCGAAGGCGCCCTGCCGGACGCCCTGCCGGGCACGTCCGTCCTGGCCATTGCGCCCAGGACCTCGTCGGTGCTGGGCGAGGTCATCGGGTCGATGAAGGATCCCGCCATCGGTTCCCTCGATCCGGCCGAGCCGATCCTGCGCTACGTGGATCTCTCGACGACCCACATCGGAACGGCGATCAAGCTCGCGCTCCCGGCCTGGGCGAGAACGGTGATCCCGGGTCCCGGTGGCACACCCCTGCTGTACGCCGGCAACCTCGGCGGCCGGCCGGCCGCCGTCCTCGCCTTCGAGCCGCGACTGTCCGACCTGCCGCTCCAGGTCGCCTTCCCGATCCTCATCTCCAACCTGGCGGGCGAACTCATGGGCGGGTCGTCGGCACCGACCCAAGCCGTTGAGCCGGGAAGTCCCGTCTCCCTCCCCGTGCCGGTCGGGGCAACGGGCCTGACCGTCACGAAGCCGGACGGATCCACCGTGGACCTCGTCCCGGGTACGCTCGGTGGCGGCAGCGTGAGTTTCAGCCAGACGGACCAGCTCGGCGTCTACACCGCGGTCCCGATCCGTGCCGCGCCAACCGCGACCCCGGGCCCGACCGGGACGGCCATCGTGACGCCCGGCGCGTCGTCGTCGCCAGGAGCGGCATCGCCGGGAGCGGCATCCCCGACGCCCGTTCCCACCGCTCCCCTGTCCGACCCCGATGCCCCCATCCAGTTCGCGGTGGACCTCTTCGATCCCGCCGAATCGAACATTGCCCCCGGCTCGGCCGCGTCGATCGTCGCCCTCGGCGGGGCGCTTCCGGGAGGCGGGTCGGCGGTCCCGGGTGGATCCGGAGCCCCGACCCCGTCACCCACCGGGTCTTCGGCGGCGTCGCCCGGCGCGTCGTCGTCGCCGGGAACGGCCGGCGGCGCCACGGACCGACCCGCGGCACGCGATGAACTGTGGGTCCCGATCGTGCTCCTCGTGCTCCTCGTGCTGATGGCGGAGTGGCTCGTCTACCAGCGCGATTCGGCCACGCGGCTCTGGCGGGGCCTTCGGGCCCGGTTCGGAATCAACGCCACGCCGGCGCCCGACGGGACGGCGAATGGACCTCGCACGCCTCGAGGCGGCAGCTGATGGGCATTCGCTTCGAGACCCCGGCGTGGCTGCTCCTGCTCATCCCGACCCTGCTGATCACGGTGGTGCCGCACCTGGCCGCCCGCCGCCGAATCGGGGCCGCCCGGCGCAGGGTGGCGCTGGCGGTCCGCACCGTCCTGATCGCATCGCTCGTATTCGCCCTCGCCGGGTTCCAGCTGGTCCTCCCCGTCGATCGGCTCGCGACGGTGTTCGTGGTTGACCTGTCCGATTCGGTCGGGACGGCGGGGCGCGAGTCGGCGCTCGTCTTTCTGCGGGAAAGTCTGGCGGCCATGCCGGAAGGCGATGCGGCCGGCGTCGTCGCGTTCGGCAAGGACGCCCTCGTCGAGCGGCTGCCCGAGGAGCTCCGACAGATCGACCGGATCCGATCCACGCCGGTGACCGCAGCCACCGACGTCGGCGGCGCACTCCGACTTGCCTCCGCTCTGTTCCCTGACGAGATGCAGAAGCGCATCGTCCTGATATCGGACGGCAATGACACCACCGGGCGCGGTCAGCAGGAGGCTGCGCTGGCGGCCACCCGCGGGATCCAGGTGGAGACCCGGGTCGTTGGCCTCGAGAACCGCGACGAGGTCCTCGTGGAACGGGTGCAGGCCCCGTCGACGGCCCGGCTCGGCGAGACGATCGAGGTCGTCGGAACCATCGTGTCGAGCGTCGCCCAGCCGGCAGTCGTACGCCTCTATGCGGACGGCCAGCTGGCTGCCACGCAGGGAATCGACCTCACCTCGGGCTCGAACCGCCTCGTCTTCGAGGTCAAGCCCGAGGAGGCCGGCTTTCACACCTTCCGCCTGGTGGTGGAGGCTGCCCGCGACACCTTCAGCCAGAACAATCGCGCCGATGCCAACACGATCGTCAAGGGTGAGCCGCGGATCCTGGTCCTCGCCGGCAACGCCGACGTCGCGGCGGAACTCGTGTCCGCCCTCAAGACGGAACGGCAGAACGTCGATTCGATCGTTCCGGAGGCGCTCCCGACGGACTTTGCCGGGCTCGTCACCTACGACAGCGTGGTCCTCGTGGACGTGCCGCGGATCCGGCTGAACGATCGCCAGCTGGCGGCGCTCCAGGTCTACGTCCGGGACCTCGGACGGGGTCTCGTCATGGTCGGCGGGCCCGACAGCTTCGGGGCGGGCGGGTACACGAAGACGCCTCTCGAAGAGACGCTGCCGGTGGACATGGGCGTTCGCAATCGACAGCAGCAGCCCGATGTCGCGCTCATCGTGGTCATCGACAAGTCCGGCTCGATGGATGCCTGCCACTGCAACACGTTCAATGGCGGAGTTGGGGGTGGCGGCCAGCTCCAGGGCGTTCGCAAGGTGGATATCGGCAAGGAGGCGATCCTGCGGGCAGCGGCGGCGCTGACCGCCCGCGATGAGCTCGGCGTCGTGGCGTTCGACGATTCGGCGCACTGGGTCGTCCAGACGAAACCGCTCGGACAGATCTCGGATCTCCAGGGTCTCATCGGCGGCATCAACCCCCTCGGGACGACCAACATCTACTCCGGTCTCGATCAGGCGGTCGGGTCGCTCGAGAAGGCCACCGCCACGCGGCGCCACATCATCCTTCTGACCGACGGCTGGTCCAGCTCGGGGCAATACGATCAGATCATCGCGCGGATGAAGGCCGCCGGGATCACGCTCTCGACCGTCGGGGCCGGGGGCGGTGCCAATCCCTTCCTGGAGCTGCTGGCCGCCCAGGGCGGAGGTCGCTTCTATGCCGCGGCGAACCCCGCATCGATTCCCGACATCTTCCTCAAGGAAACGGAGCAGGTGGCCGGTCAGCAGATCGTCGAAGAGCCGTTCTTTCCCATCCAGACCAGCTCGTCGCCGATCCTGCGCGGCCTGAACGAGGGGTTCCCGCAGCTGCTCGGCTACAACGGCACGACGGCCAAATCCGCGGCCCAAACGGTCCTGGTCACCGCCCGCGACGATCCGCTCCTGGCGCAGTGGCAGTACGGTCTGGGGCGCAGCGTCGCGTGGACGTCGGATTCGACCGGGCGCTGGGCTCGCAGCTGGGTCGGCTGGCCGGGGTTCTCCAAGTTCTTCAGCCAGCTGGTTGGGTGGACCTTCCCGGGCGAGGAGACCGGTGGGATCGAAGCGTCCTTCGTGGTCAGGGACGGCCGGACCACGCTGCACATCGAGTCGGTCGAATCCGACGGGTCGCCGCGTGACTTCTACACGACATCCGCGGTCCTCGTGGGACCCGATCTGCAACCGGTGGAGGCAGACCTGGACCAGGTTGCCCCGGGCGTCTACGAGAAGAACCTCGGGGAGATCGGTTCCGGCGCCTATGCGGTCCGGATCACCCAGATCCGGCCGGGCAGTCCGGCGCTCGGACGGACCGTGGGTCTCGTCTCCCCGGTGGCCGCGGAATATCGCCTCCTCGGGGCCAATCAGCCATTCCTGGCCACCCTCCGGGCCGCGACGAATGGGCGAGAGGTGGCCACGCCGCTCGAGCCCTGGCGGCACGACCTGAAGCTGACCTCCTCGATTACCGAGCTTTGGCCGTGGCTGCTGATCCTGGCGCTCCTCCTGTGGCCGCTCGATATCGCGCTGCGGCGCGTGTCGCTTGGTCGCCGGGAACTCGCCGAGGGCCGCGCCTGGATCGGGCGCCGCTGGCGAGCACGATCCGCGACGGGGCCAAGGACCGCCTCAGCAGCCGGGATGCTCTCCGCACGGGACCGTGCCGCGGGCGCCGGCGCTCGAGCCGCGATCCTGCGGGCTCGAGACGAGGCAGGTCCGGCGACGGGCCCGTCCGCCGAGACGGCTTCGGGATCGACCGCGCCGGTGGCGCCGGTGGGTCCGGTGCGTCCGGTGGGTCCGGCAGCGCCTTCAGACCCGGCATCGGCGGGTCGCAGGGGCGCTGCTCGCGGGAGCGACCCCGCGCCGCCGAGTGCCCCGTCTCCGAGCGGACCCGCGGCCCCCAGGCCGGCCCCGATTGACGGCCCGAAGCAGGCAACCGACGACCAGACCGGGAGCGATACGCTGGCGCGGTTGCGCGAGGCGAAGCGTCGAACCCGAGATCGCGACGGCTGACCCGCGGCGCGAGTCGACTCAGCGCGGACCGGACCTGGTCCGGAGCCCGGCGATCTCGGTGAGGATCGCCGGATCGTCGAGGGATGAGACGTCGCCCGGGTCCAGCCCGAGGAATGCGGATCGAATGACCCGGCGCATGACCTTGCCGGACCGGGTCTTGGGCAAGGCGCGGGCAATCAGCACGAGGTCCGGATTGAGGGCCTTGCCCAGCGATTGAACGACCGCGGCCGAGATCTCGGTCCGGATCTCGGCACTGTCGACGATGCCTGCCGCGAGGACGCAGAAGACGGCAATGGATTCGCCCTTGATGGCATGCGGCATGCCGATCGCCGCGGCCTCGACGACGGCCGGGTGGCCGACGGCGGCGCTCTCGACCTCGGCAGGGCCCACGCGCTTGCCCGCGACCTTGAGCGTGTCGTCGGATCGGCCCTGGATGTACCAGTAGCCGGCCTCGTCGATGAGCGCCCAGTCTCCGTGCACCCAGGTGCCGGCGAACCGGGACCAGTAGGTCTCCACGTAGCGGTCGGGGTCATTCCAGAACCCGCGGGTCATGCCCGGCAGCGGTTGCCGGATCACGAGCTCGCCGACGCGCCCCCGGACCGGGCCGCCGTCCGGGCCGACGACATCCGCCGCGACGCCGACGTTCGGACCGGAGAACGACGTCGCACGGACCGGCGTGATCAGGTTGCCGGCCACGATGCCGCCCGAAACCTCGGTGCCGCCGCTGTAGTTGACGATCGGGCAGCGGCTCTCCCCCACCTCGCGGAAGAACCACCACCAGGGATCCGGGTTCCACGGCTCACCGGTCGACCCCAGCACGCGAAGCGAGGATCGGTCGTGCGCCGCGACGGGCTCGGTGCCGTGCTGGATCAGGGCGCGGATGACGGTGGGGCTCAGTCCGAGATGCGTGACCCGGTGACGCGCCACGATGTCCCAGAGCCGATCCGGGCCGGGATGATCCGGCGTGCCCTCGTACAGGACGAGGCGCGCTCCGAGGATCAGGGCGCCGGAGATGGCCCACGGGCCCATCATCCAGCCGAGGTCGGTGAACCAGAAGAGTGTGTCGCCCGCGTTGAGATCGAAGCAGTGGGCGAGATCCTGCGCGGCCTTGACCGGGAAGCCACCGTGGACGTGGACCGCGCCCTTGGGACGGCCCGTCGTGCCGGACGTGTAGATGACCATGTACGGGAGCTCGGGGTCCGTTTCGGGCCGGTCGCCCGGAGTGCCGGCAGGCGATTTGGTGCCTTCGGGTGCGGAGCCGGCCCACTCGTCCGCTGCGCTCGCCATCTCCTCGTCCCACCATCGGTCGCGCGTCGGACTCCATGGCGTGCTGCCCGCTCGCTCGCCGAGTCGCCGCACCACCAGGGTCTGGCGGACCGATGGAGCGAGGGCGACCGCCTCGTCGGCCACCGCCTTCAGGGCGACCGGCGATCCGCGGCGCAGGAAGCCGTCCGCGGTGATGAGGAGCGATGCCTCGCAGTCGTGCAGGCGCGAGGCGATGGCTTCGGCGCCGTAGCCCGAGAAGATCGGCGTGAAGATGGCCCGAAGCAGGCCCAGCGCGAGGACCGCGAACACGGTTTCCGGGAGCATCGGCAGGAGGATTCCGACGCGATCGCCCGGCCCGACACCGAGGCGATGGAGCATTCGAGCGGCCCGATCCACCTCGGACTGGAGCGCTCGTGCCGTGAAGCGCCGGATCTCACCGTCCTCGCCTTCCCAGACGAGGACTTCGCCATCGGGGTCGCGCTCGGCCCGGGGATCGATTGACGCGACGGCGTGATTGAAGGCCCCGCCCGTCCACCAGCGCGTCCACTCCGGACCTCGCGAGGCGTCCAGGACCTCGCGCGGTCGGCGCTGCCATGGGAGCTCGAGATCGTCGGCCGCGGCGCCCCAGAACCAGGCCGGATCCACCGCCGCGTGGGCCTGAAGCGCGGTCAGATCGGCTGATCCCGTCGCCGCGACGAACCTTGCCAGTCGCGCGGTTGCGAGCTCGCGCGGACCGGGGCGCCAGGCTGCGTCGGGAACGTTCTGCCCGAAGGTCGGCCAGGGCACGTCGGGAGCGGGCACGAGGCCGATCCTAGCACGCCATCGGTGGTGCCCCGGCACGGAAAGCCGGGGTCGGATAGCCTCGGGTCATGCATATTCGCGGTCCGCTCCGGAGCGGCTTGTTCATCGTTGCGACCATCTTTCTGGCTGGCTGCAGCACGATCCTCCAGGCGTCGCCGGCCCCGACGCCGATGGACTTTCCGGGGATCGCCGGCGAGCTCGCCAATCGAGGCCTCACGCTCGACCGGTTCACGTCGGGTGATGCTGGCTGCCAGGACGGCACCCTGACCGCGACGGCCATCGGGTTCGACGCGAGCGGCCTCGGCGTGACGAGCCCGATCCGACTCCGGATCTACATCTTCCGGACGGGCGACACGTTCGATCGTCGTCGCGCCGATGTCGATCCGTGTGTCGCCGCCTGGGCGCAGGATCCTGCGACCGTCGAATTCATCGATGCGAAGCCGTTCGTCCTTGCCGGTCAGGGTCCCTGGCCGGCCGAATTCAAGTCGGCCGTTCGAGAGGCGCTCACGAAGGCAGCCGGCAACGGCGGCTGACCGCGCTCGACGGGTCCGGGTCGGCCCGCCGGGTCTGCGCTGTTTGGCTGCCGGGTCCGGCCCGGTCGCGTCGCCGGGTCTGCGCTGTGGCGGGGGCCCTGCGTCAGCCGATTCGCAGGCCCAGGATCTTTCGAGCAATCACGAGCCGTTGGACCTGGCTGGTCCCCTCCCCGATCTCGGTCAGCTTGGCGTCCCGCATGAATCGCTCGACCGGGTAGTCGGTCACGTAGCCGTAGCCGCCGTGGACCTGAATCGCGGCGTTCGTGGCGCGGCTCGAAACCTCTGACGCGAAGAGCTTCGCCTCCGCCGCAGCCAGGGCAAAGTCCCGACCCTGATCCTTGAGCCAGGCAGCCTTCCAGACCAGCGCCCGTGCGGCTTCGATCTCCGTCGCCATGTCGGCGATCATGAACGCGACCCCCTGGAATGATCCGATCGGCTTCCCGAACTGCTCTCGCGTCTGGGCGTATGGGACGGCTGCGTCGAGCGCCGCCTGGGCGAGGCCGACGGCCATGGCGCCGATGCTGATCCGGCCCCCATCGAGGATCTTTAGGAAGGTCCGGAAGCCCTCGCCCTGAGCGCCGAGCATGTTGGACGCAGGCACGCGGCAACCTTCGAAGATCAGCTCGCCCGTGGCCGAGGCGTGCAGGCCCAGCTTGTCCTCGAGGCGACCGACCCGGAACCCGGGCGTGGTCGCCGGCAGGATGAAGGCGCTGATCTCGGCGGAGCCGTCCTCCTTCGAGCCCGTCCGGGCGGTGACAATGTAGGTTCCGGCCTGACCGGCGTTGGTGATGAACCGCTTGGCGCCGTCGATGACCCAGGTCCCTCCGTCGGGGCCCTCCTCATGGCGAGCCGTCGTCCGTGTCCCGCCGGCGTCCGATCCCGCTCCGGGCTCCGTGAGCCCGTAGCCCCCGATGACGCGACCGCCGGCCATGGGCACGAGGAAACGCTGCTGCTGCTCCGATGTTCCGGCGAGGTGGAGCGGCCCGCAGCCAAGCGACGTGTGGGCCGCGACGATCAGGCCGAGCGATCCCCAGACCCGGCTGATTTCCTCGATCGCGATGGCATAGGCCAGCGTGTCCAGTCCGGCCCCGCCCTCATCCTCGGGGATCGGGATACCCAGCCAGCCCATCTCGCCCAGCCGACGAACGATCTCCACCGGAAAGCGGCGTTCGCGCTCGTGCGAATCGACGACCGGCGCAACCTCCCGCTCCATGAACTCGCGGATGGTCGATCGAAGCAGCTCGTGCTCCGGGGAGAGATCAAGGTCCATGAGGAACGGAGCGTAGCATCCACGACCCCTTCGGCACGGCGCGGATCCGGTCTTTCCGCTAGCCTCTGGCCATGCCCGAGCGCGCGCAACAGGCAGATTCCGAGCTCCCGGATTCGGTGGCCGTCTCTTCGTTCGGCCATGCCTCGGCCAAGGGCCCCGGGGCGGAACTCCCCTCCCCCTCGTCGCTGCGACGCGCCATCCTCGTGAATCTTCGACAGCGCGGCCCCATGTCGCCCGACGGACTGGCCATGCATCTCGGCGCCAGTCGGACGGGAGTCCTTCAGCAACTCCATGCCCTGGAACAGGGCGGCCTCGTCAGCCACGAGGTCGAGCGGCACGGTGTCGGGCGGCCCCGCCACCGGTACGACGTGACGGCCGACGCGCAGGATCTCTTCCCCATGGACTACGACGGGCTGGCCATCGGGCTGATCGAGGCCATCTCGGCCGTCGGCGGTGACGCGCTCCTGGACGAGGTGCTGGCGGCCCGTCGGCGTCAACTGGGGGCACGACTCCGGGAGCGCCTCGCCGAGCGGGTCGCACCGGACGCTCCCCTCGCCGAGCGAGTTCGCGAGCTGGCCGTGATCCAGGATGACGGCGGGTACCTGGCCGAGGCGCTCGTGGCCGCGGACGGGACGATCAGGCTGCGCGAGCACAACTGCGCGATCTACCACGTGTCGCAGGACGTTGCATCCTGCTGCGAGGCGGAGCTTGCCCTCTTCCGCGAGGTCCTTGGGGCGGATGTCGAGCGGGAGTCGCACATCGCGGCCGGGGATCGGTCCTGCACGTATCGGTTCAGCCAGGCGTCGAACCCGGCGGACGGGCCTTCTGCTCGCTCCCAGGCTGCCCCTCCCTCCCGGGCAACCTCGAGTTCCTAGGCCTCTTCCCGCTCCACCGCAACGCGGGTCGCGGGCTGCCGGCTCGGCACCGGAGTGTCGGAGACATTGGGAACGAACGAGGCCGCCATCGCCGTGGCGGCCGCATGTTCCTGCTCCTCGACCGACAGGATTCCAAGACGGCCGAGGGTCGCGAGTTCATCGCGAATGTAGGTCTTGAGCATCTCCGGGCCGTCCGTGGAAATGGTGAATCGGACGTCGTTGCGACGGAAGGTATCGAAGATCCAGCGCAACTCCTCCCAGCCGGAGACGACCCTGGTGTTGAGGTTCGACGTCGGACAGATCTCGAGGACGATGCCGCGCTCACGGATCATCGCCATGGCCCGGGGATCGTAGGCGGCCTTCACGCCGTGCCCGATGCGATCCGGCTCGAGGAGCTCCACGACGCGCGCCACCTCGTCGATCGGACCCGCCTCTCCCGTATGGATCGTGATGCCCAGCCCGTACTGGCGGGCGCGGCGCATGAGCTTTCGATAGTCGGCGACGCGGAAGGTGGACGACTCCGGGCCGGCGATGTCCAGCCCCACCACACCGCGATCTCGCCACAGGATGGCCTTCTCCGCGATGATCTCGTTGAGTTCGTACGGAAAGGCGCGATCGAGGCAGAAGATCAGCCCGGGTTTGACCGGGTACTCGAGTCGGGCGCGATCCATCCCGCGGACGGCTGCGGCGATGATGTGGTCCAGATCCTGCTCACCGCCACGGTTTCGCTTCATCGGGTTGAAGCGAAGCTCCATCGTGGTGACGTTGTTCTTGCGGTATGCCCCGCCCACCACCTCGTAGACGCTGCGCTCCACCGCGAGCGGCGAACTCTGGATGAGCTCGGTCCAGTGGAACAGCTGGAGATAGGTCTCGAACGATTTCGGCGCCCGGGGATTCACCGTGATCAGCTCACGGAACTGCCAGTAGTCCTTGGTCGGGAGCTTGATCCCCTGGGAGTGGGCGATGCCCCACATGATCGATGGGGTCACGGCCGCGCCGAGGTGACAGTGCAGTTCGGCGAGCGGGACGGAGCGCGAGAGTTGGCGGGCCATCAGCCTTCAGGATACGCCGCTGCGATCATCGTCAACCCGCCAGCGGGACGACGCGGCCGTCATCATCGAGGGTGGCCTGGCGACGGCGGATCGCCCTGAGCTCGGCGCCCGGAACCTGGTCCCGAGCGTGGTAGCTGGAGCGGACCAGCGGCCCTGATTCGACGTGCTTGAAGCCGAGCGCGAGGGCCTCGACCTTCATGGCCTTGAACTCGTCGGGGTGGTAGTAGCGCTCGAGTTGGAGGTGATTGAGCGAAGGCCGCAGGTACTGCCCGATCGTCAGGATGTCGCAGTCGACCTCGCGGAGCGCCACGAAGGCCTCGGTCATCTCGTCGGCGGTTTCGCCGAGACCCACCATGAGCGAGCTCTTGGTGTGAACCTCGTGTCCGTATTCGGCGGCGTAGACCTTCGCCCGTTCCAGCACGCCGAGCGTGCGGTCCCATCGAGCTCGCTTGCGCACGGGCTTCTGGAGCCGCTTCACGGTCTCGAGGTTGTGGTTGAGGATGTCCGGCCCGGCCGCCATGACCTCGCGGAGCGGCGCCTCCTCCCCGTTGAAGTCGGGAATCAGGACCTCGATGCCCATGCCCGGGATCCGATCGCGCAGCTGGCGGATCGTGTCGGCGAAGACGTGCGCGCCGCCGTCCGGCATGTCGTCGCGGGCGACCGAGGTCACCACGACGTGCTCGAGACCGAGGCCCTCGAGGGCGTCCGCGACGCGCCGCGGCTCGTCGTCATCGAACCAGGTGGGCTTGCCGGTCTTGATGTTGCAGAAGCCGCAGGCGCGGGTACAGGTGTCGCCGAGGATCATGATCGTCGCGGTCCGCTGGTCCCAGCACTCCCCGATGTTGGGGCAGTGAGCCTCCTCGCAGACCGTGTTGAGGTTCAGGCCGCGGAGCAGGCGCTTCAGGTCCTGGTAGTGCTCGCCGGACGGCATCCGCGCCTTGATCCAGTCCGGGTGCCGGCGAAGCGCCTCCGACCCATCGGCTGCGGGTAGCCCGATGAGACCGCCGCCCATGGCGATCGAGATCGATTCCGCGGGGGCATGGCCGTGCCCTGATCCGGATGGTTCGAACATCGGAAGCTCGCGGGTCATGGGCTGAGTGTACGGCGAGCGCTGGTTCGGCAAGTCCGGCCGCTCCGTCGGGTCCGTCACGACGCGCGGCCCCAGGTGTCGGCCGCGCCCTGCTCGAGGGTTCGCGGTACGAATCCGAGTTCCCGGCTCGCCTTGTCGTGGCTGGCCCAGTACGTGACCCCGGCGCCCGCGCGAATCGTCTCGGCAACGCTGGCCGGCATGCCCGGGAACCCACCGATGGCATCGTTGATCGGCGCCATCAGGCGGGCAAGCCCGGTCGGGAGGGTGAATCGCGGCGCACGGTGCCCGCCGACCCGCGCGGCGATGCGGATCGAGTCGTCAAAGCGAAGGCACTCCCCAGCCATCACGTACGCCTCGCCGATCCCGCCGCGATCAAGGGCCGCGACAATCCCGTCGGCCAGGTCGTGAACATGAACCCAGGCCAGGCCGGTGTCCGGCAACCCGATGTACGGCAGGCGGCCCGCGTGGGCGAGCGCGAGTTGCTGGCTCGCCACCGAATGGTCGTGCGGGCCGTAGACCTGCCCTGGCTGGACGATGACGATCGGCGCGCCGGCCGCGATCCGGGCCTCTGCTGCTTCGTGCGCTCGGAACTTGGTCTGGTCGTACCAGCTCAGGAATCCGTCATCGAGGCTGCGCCGGTACGTCTCGTCGACGATCGCCCCGTGCGTGTTGCCAAAGACATTGACCGTCGAGATGTACACGATGCGTGGCACGCCTGCGGCGATGGCGGCATCGAGCACTCGCTCGGTGACTTCGACGTTCGCTTTCCACATCGCCGGGCGCTCGGACCGCGCAATCCCGACCTTGTAGCTCCCGGCGCCATGGATGACGGCGGTGGCGCCGGTCATGGTCGCGCGCAGGGCATCGGGGTCCCCGAGGTCCGATTGGACGAGCGTGACACCGCTGCGCTGGAGATGGCCGGCGCTCGCCGGGTCGCGAACCAGGGCGACGATCTCGTCACCGCGATCCCCGAGCCGTTCGACCACGGCACGACCGATGAACCCGGCCCCGCCGGTGATGACGATGCGCGGAGAACACCTAGTAGATGGCAGTGTCCGGACCCACGGCCTCGAGCCAGTTCTTGATATCGCGAAGCAACGCCGCTCCGCCGGCACCGTCGTTGGCCCGGTGATCGACGCCGAGGACCATGTTCATGACGCTGCGAATGGCGATCACATCGCCTTCCGGGGTCTCGACGACCACCGGGCGCTTCGTGATCCGATCCATCGTCACGATGCCGACCTCGGGCACGTTCATGATCGGCATGACCATGTTCGTTCCGAGCCAGCCGGTATTGTCGACGGTGAACGTGCCGCCACCGAAGTCATCGACCTTGAGCTTGCCGGTGCGCGAGCGCTCCGACACAGCGGCGATCGCGAGGTTCAGACCGGAAATCGAAAGCTGGTCCACGTCCCGGATGACCGGCACGATGAGCCCGTCCGCGACCGCAACGGCAATCCCGATGTTGATCCGACGCTTGGCCATCAGGCCGCCCTCGGTCCAGTGGGCGTTGAACGTCGGGTTGCGGCGAAGTGCCTCCGACGAGGCCTTGACCACGAACGGCACGAAACTCAGGGACACGCCCTCGCGGGCCTGGTACTCCTTCTTGTTCCGATCGCGGAACCGAACCAGGTTCGAGACGTCCACTTCCATCTGGACGTAGGCGTGGGGCACCTGGAGGGCG
Organism: Chloroflexota bacterium; assembly: GCA_040389445.1. GTDB lineage: Bacteria > Chloroflexota > Limnocylindria > Limnocylindrales > CSP1-4 > UBA5189. The sequence goes on along the minus strand of JAZJZX010000006.1, from coordinate 1,092 downwards.
CGGGTCATCTGGGCCGCGATGCCCTTGCGCATCTGGGTCATCGGCACGAGGACTTCGTCCGCGCCGGCCGGGAAGACGATGCCCGGGGCCGGGCTCGTCGTCTTGGTCGCTCCGGCTGTTGATGGAGGGGCTGTGGCGGCGGCTGGGGCCCCGGCGGCCCCCGCTGCCGGCGCTGCGGCGGCTGGGGCTCCGGCGGAGGCGGCGTTCTGGCTGCCGACGATCTTCCCGGTTCGCTGCGATTCGACGTAGTCGGTCACGTCTTCACGGGTGATCCGTCCCCCGCCGCCGGTCCCGACGACCATCGCGGCTTGCAGCCCGTGCTCACGGAGCAGTCGGCGGACCGCCGGGGTCATGCGGGCGTCGCCGTTGCCGGGCATCTCGTGCGGAGCACGCTCGTCGGATCCGGCGGGGCCGAAGGCGACCTCGGGGGCCGGGACGGGCACGGCCGGAGATGGCGCGGGAGCGGCGGCAGGCTCAGCGTTCGCGGCTTCGGCCTTGGGGGTCGGGTCCGGCGCGGGGGGGGCGGCGCTCGGGGCAGGGTCGGTTGCGGGCACCGGCGAGATGGGCGCGGACGCGGGGGAGGCAGCCGGCTTTGCCGTCGAGGTCGCGGGCGCCGTCGCAGCGCCGCCGGCTTCGTCGATGATCGCGATCTCGGCGTTGTTCGGAACCGTCTCGCCTTCCTGGACGAGGATTTCCCTGAGGATCCCCTCGAACGGAGACGGGACCTCGGCGTTGACCTTGTCGGTGATGACCTCGAGCAGCGGCTCGTACTTGTCGACATGATCGCCGGGCTGCTTCAGCCACTTGCCGATCGTGCCCTCGGCCACGCTCTCGCCCAGCTGGGGCATCGTCACCTTGGCCACTGGGTTGGTCCCTCCGTGAGACGCGACGGGATCGTCACCTCGCCGATATGGCCACTAGTGTCGCGCATCCCGGCGAGACATGTGCATGGGATCGATCACGCGGGTGCGGGTGCGGGCTTGGGTGCAGGCGCGGACCGTGGGCGCGGCGGGGCGTGCCCCGCGGGCGTGGGTGCGGCGGGGCGTGCCCCGCGGGCGTGGACCGCCGGGTGCGGACCGTGGGCGCGGCGGG
>JAZJZX010000005.1:19605-22250 GCA_040389445.1 Chloroflexota bacterium | reverse complement strand
GCTCGGGGGCTCGGTGTACTGCGAGCCCCCGATGATCATGGGGCGGGGGCTCGGTGTAGTCCGAGCCCCCGATGATCTTGCTAGCGGTCACCCTGCGCGACCTCGGCGCAGGTCACCGAGGGTGACGGGGGCTCGGTGTACACCGAGCCGTCTGGCGATCGCGCCCCGGCTCACTCTCGGTGACGACCGCGGGCCGTCGAACGGTCGTTCGATGCTACGGGGTGTAGCCGCGGGGCGGTGTGCACACCGGGCAGTGCCCCCGTGGCCCGCACCCCTGGCACCACTCGGTGATCCGGTCGCCGCCGGCGACCGCGCGGCGCAGCTGAACCGACGCAGCCGCGGACGGCAACGGCCACGCGGGCCAGGCGCCCGGCTGGACCTGCACGCGGGGTGCCGGCTGCGCGGCGGCCGCGGCGGCCGCGGCGGCCAGGTCGACCAGCGGCCGGCTCGGCGCCGCCCGCATGGCGTCGAAGCCCGTCGGCCGCCAGCTGGCCAGGTCGCCGAGCACCTGGCGGTCGACCTCGGCCCGCGCGGCCGCGAACACCGCGTCGGCCCATGCGGCGGGCACCCGATCACCGCCCATCTACGGCGCGTGGTCGGCGGGTGTGCACCCGCAGGACAGCTCGGCCGCGGCCGCGTCGCGGGTCAACCACCGCTCGAACGCGACCGCGTCGAGCAGGATGCCCCCGAGCCGGCGCTCTCGGTCTGCCTCGGCGACGTCGCGCGCGTCGCCGGCGGCCGCCACCGCTGCGTCGAGCGCGGCCCGGCGGACGTCGAGCCGCGCACCGAAGCGGAACCGCGCGTCGGACACGGCGTGGTCGATCCGGGCTCGGCATGGGTCGCTCATCTGGCCACCGTAGCGCCAGCTCTGTACGACCTCGGGCGGCCGCGCCTCGGCGCCGCCGGATCGAACATAAGACCGGTTATCGGCTCCCGACCACCCCCGTTGACCTGCGGGAACGTCGCGCGCGCGCGCGATCGCAGGCGCGCGAACGCAGGCGCGCACACGCGCGCGATCGCAGGCGCGCGCGACCTGCGATCCGGGGCGCCGCGGTGACCGAACGGAGCGGCCCGCGCGCCCGTCAGGCGCGCCGCGACGGCGCGGCCGCGGCCGAGCTGGCCGAGGTCGCCGAGCCCGAGGGCGGCCCCCGCAAGGGCCAGCGCCAGGCGATGTTGCGCGCCGTCAACCGCGACCTGCGGGCCATGCCGGCCGACGTGTCCGGCTCGGCCCTGGCCGAGCTGGCCCGCCAGCTGGCCCGGCGCTTCGACCAGGGCGACGACAGGGCCACGGCGCAGCTGCGCGCGGTGCTCGGCGACCTGCAACGGCTCACCAGGGGCTCGACGGCGCCCCGACCAGCACCCGACGAGCCAGCAGCCGGCCCCGTCGGCGACGACCAGGGGCCCGAGGCGGCCGAACGGGGGGCGAATGGGGGCGGAAGTCTCGAAGCGGTCCGTAAGAACCGGGCGATACGACGGGCTAATGCACCCGGACGGGGGGCTAATAGGCCATCAGACACCCCGGATATGGACGGCGCCGAATAAGAATCCGGACCCGAACGACTCATCTTACGACGAATTCATAGCAATAGCCGAGCTGGCGGGGCTCTATCTGGACCCGTGGCAACGCTTTGTGCTGCGAATTACGCTTGCCGAGCACCCCATTACGGGGCTATGGGAAGCATTCGAAGTCTGTTTGATCGTGGCCAGACAGAATGGAAAGGGGTCCATCCTCGAAGCGCTGCAATTGGGATGGCTATTCCTGCTGGACGCACAGATAGCGTATACAGCGCAGCTCGGGTCGACCTCCCGCGACGCCTACGGCCGGCTGCTCGGGCTGATCAGGCGCACCCCCGACCTGCACCGGCTCGTGCCTGACCGGCTCGTGCGCAGGTCGGCCGATGAGTTCTCGATATCCACCACCCGAGGCGGGCGAATCGAGTTCGGGCCGAGGTCCAGCCGGACCGGCCGCGGCACCGGTAAAGACTTCGTTGTGTACGACGAAGCGATGTTCCTAGGCTCCCCCGAAATCGCCGCGCAGGTGCCGACGATGTCGACCCGCGACAATCCGCAACTGTGGTACTGCTCATCGGCCGGTAAGAAAGAGTCTGAGCACCTGCGGGGGCTGCGCGACCGCGGCCGAGCCGGCGCCGCATACGACCTCGGCGACCCCGACGGTATCGAGCCCGAGGGATTCGCCTATTTCGAGTGGTCTCCCCCGGTGCCCCCCGAGCTGAACCTTGACGACCCGAACGACGCAGCCGCTAAGGCGTACCTTAACGACGTAGACAATTGGGCAGCTGCGAATCCGGGGCTCGGCCTGCGTATCTCTCTCCACTATGTGCGCGGTGAGCGGCGGGTCATGTCCAGTATGCCGCTGGAATTCGCCCGAGAACGGCTGTCCATCTTCGACGAGCCCACCGTGACCGGCCGTGTGATCACCGCTGCACAGTGGGAATCGGTCGAAGACGCAGGCGCCGCGGCCGCCGGCGCCGCGGTGTTCAGCGTGACCGTCAACGAACGGCGCACCTCGGCGACCATCACCGCGGCCGGCTGGACCGTCGACGGGCGCCCGGTCGTGGAGATCGTGGCTCTCGGGGCGCCGGCGCCTGGCCAGGTCGCCGAGCTGGCGCCTCTGGTTCGGCCAG
>JAZJZX010000005.1:0-19595 GCA_040389445.1 Chloroflexota bacterium | reverse complement strand
CGACCTCGGCCGAGGTCGACGACCAGCCCCCGCCCCCGCCTGGCCTGCGTTGGGTGACCGAGTGGTTTGCGGCTCGGCCGGGCGCGCGGGTCGTGGTGTGGCAGCAGAGCCCCGCCGGCGCGCTGATGGGCCGGCTCGTCGCGGTCGGCGCCGAGGTCGTCAAGGCGTCGACGCAGCAGCTGGCCCGCGCTTCGCAGGCGTTCTATGACGCGGTCACCGCCGGCGACGTCGCGCAGCTCGGTGACGAAGTGCTCGGCGCCGCGGTCGCCGCAGGTCGCCGGCGCGACCTGGCGGAGGGCGCCTGGCACTGGTCGCCCCGCGCCTCGGATGGCGATATCGGGCCGCTGATCGGCGCGTCTCTCGCCCTGGACGCGCTCACCAGCAGCTCGGCGGAGCGCGTCTACACCGGGTACCACCCGGCCGCGCACGGCCACGCGCCGCCCGAGGATCTCGACGACGAGCCGGGCGTCACCGATGCCGGATGGCGTCGCGTGTGGACCTACGCCCTCGGTATCCGGCGGCCGCTGGTGTGGCAGTGCTGGGCTGTCGACCCCGACGGCGGGGTGTGGCTACAGCACGAGTTGTACCGGCTCGACTTCGACGCCGCGGCCGCGGCCGCGCAGGTGCTCGACCTCGGCCTACCGAGCCCGCACACGGTGCTGAGCGACACACCGCGGGAGGAACGGCGGGCGTTCGAAGTCGCTCTCGGCACCTCGGCCCGGCCGCCTGTCGGGGCCGTGGTGGACGGGATTCAGGCGGTCCGCGCCCGCCTGTCGCGTGACGCGGTACAGGTCTCATCCGGCACACTAGTTAGCATCGACAACGGCTTGCAGAAAGCAGCTCGGCCGACCTGCACCGCCGATGAGTTCCCCGGCTACACCTGGCCACCCGATGGAAAGGACGTCCCTTGCGGCGATTCCTACGGGCTCGACGGCATGCGGTGGGCGGTGTCGTACGTCGACCTGCGCCCGGTGGCCGGCATGCGGACCGTGGGCGGGTAGCTCGGGTCGCGCTCACCGTGGGGATGGACCTGGCCGCGGTGGTGCTGGCCGTGTGGACGCTGGCCGAGGTCCACTACCTGGCCGGCACCGCCGGCGCCGCGGTCGCGCTGCTGCTGCTGGCCCGCCAGGTCGACCCCGACGCCGACGAGCCGGCGCCGGCGCAGGTCGACCCCGAGGGCGGCCCGTAGTGGCGTCCCTGCTGCGCTCTCTCTCCCGCCGGGGCCGACCTCGGGCCGCGGCGCCGGCTGCTAGTCGCGGCGCGATCCGGTTCCCGATGGCGGGGTCGTACTTCGGTGGTGCTGCTGCGTCCGGTGAGCAGCTGATGAACACCATGGGCGCGGTGTCGACGCTGTTTGCCATCGTCGAGCGGCTGCAATCCTCGGTGGCCTCGGTCGAATGGACACTGTACGAAAAATCAGCGACCGGTAACAAAGCGGATCGCAAGCCGATTAAGAATCATGCGTGTATCGACCTCTGGAATGCCCCGAATAAGCACATGACGGGCCGTGCATTCCGCGAGATATCGCAGCAGCACATGGAATTGACGGGGGAAACCCCGTGGATTGTACCGAAGTACGGGACGCTGCCTATCGAATTGTGGCCGGTGCGGCCCGACCGGCTACAGCCGCAGCCCGATCCTGAGCTGTTCATCTCCAATTATTGGTATACCGGTGGCGGTGTCCAGCAGTATCTAGGCGTCGACGAAGTGATTCGGCAGATGATGCCGCACCCCACCGACCCATATCGGGGGCTCGGCCCGGTGCAAGCCCTGCTCACGCACCTTGACTCGGTCCGATTCTCGCAGGAATGGAACCGTGCGTTTTTCGAGAACGACGCCTCCCCCGGCGGTATCCTCGAATACCCGCATTCGATGACCGACAAGGAACTCAAAGAATTTACCGACCGGTGGGACGACGCACACCGGGGCTCGTCGAACGCACACCGGGTCGCCATCCTGGAAAACGGCCTGATGTGGAAAGACCGCAACTATACGATGCGGGATATGCAATTCGCCGAGCTGTCGGATATCAGTCGTGAGATCATCCGCGAGGGATTCGGCTTCCCGCGGCCGATGCTCGGCTCGGTCGACGACGTCAACCGGGCGAACGCCGAGGCGGGAGAAGTCGTGTACGGCCGGTGGCTGTTGGTGCCCCGGCTCAACCGTATCCGCGACGCCCTGAATACCCGGCTACTGCCGATGTACGGCCAGGCGTCGGCCAGTGACATCGAATGGGATTACGACCCGCCGGTGCCCGAGGACCGGGCCGCCGATAACGAATCTCTGCGGAACAAAATCGAAATGTGGCTGTTGCTGGTCGATGCCGGGGTGGACTCGGCCGACGCAGCTCTGATCGTGGGTCTCCCGCCGATTGAGCGGACGCCCCCGCCGGCGCCAGCTGCTGCACCTGCACCGCCCCCGCCGGCCGGCGCCGCCGAGCCCGAGCCGGCCGAGCCCGAGCCGGCCGAGCCGGCCGAGCCCGAGCCGGCCGACGACGAGCCCGCCGACCCCGACGACCCCGAAGAGGAGTGAGCCACCGATGCCCCCGAGGACACGAGCCCGCCGGCGCCAGCTGCGCCCGGTCGCCCTGGCCGGTCACCCCACCGCCGGGCCCCGGCCGTCCGGGCTGCGCGTCGTGCGGCCCGCCGCCGACGCCATGACCTCGGGCGGGGTGGCGGAGATGTACCTGTATGACGCGATCGACGCATGGGGCGCCCCGTTCGGGGTGTCCGCGCGGGAGTTCGTGGGCCAGCTGTTGGGCCTGAACTGTGCTGAGTTGCACCTGCACCTCAACAGCGGCGGGGGCGACTATTTCGAGGCGGTCGCGATGTACAACGCGCTGGTAAGCCACCCCGCGAACCTGACCGTGCACGTCGACGGCCTGGCCGCCTCGGCCGCCTCGGTGGTGGCCATGGCCGGTGAGCGGCTGGTGATGGGCGCAGGCGCACAGCTGATGATCCATCAGGCGCGCACGGTCGCGGCCGGCACGAGCGCCGACATGACCGCGGCCGCGGCACTGCTGGACACCATCGACGCCGACATCAGCCAGTTCTACGCCGACCGGGCCGCAGGCGGGGGCGGCGACGCCGAGCCGGCGACCTGGCGGGCGCTGATGGTCGCCGAGACGTGGTACGGCGCCGCCGAGGCGGTCGCCGCTGGCCTGGCCGACGAAGTCGCCGGGCGACCTGGCGCCGCCGAGGGCGACGACGACGAGCCGGCCGAGGGCGACCCCGCCGAGGGCGACGACGACCAGGGCGACGACGACGCCGAGGGCGACGAGCCGGACGGGTTCCCCCCGTCGAACCGGTGGGCAGACCTGCACACCGCAGCCGGCGCCGCGGCCGCGCGGTGGGTCGCTCAGTGGACCTACCCCGGCCGTGCAGGTGCCCCCGACCCCGCCGCGCAGCTGGCCGCCGCACGAGCCGCTCAGCGCGCCCCTGCGCCCCGCCCGGCCGCGCGCCGGCGCCAGGTGCCCCCGCCGCCCCCCGCGGCGCCACCTGCGCCCCCCGCGCTGGTCATCGACCCCGACATGATCCGGACCGCACTCCGAAAGGCGACCACATGACCGCGCCGACCATCCCCACCACCCCCGCCGAACTCGAAGAGGCGCTGTCGGATGGCGGCCGCGTCGCCGCCATGATCACCGCCGGCCAGTTCGGCGAGTTCGTCACCAACTACGCGCGGGTGGTCCTCGGCCGCGACGCGGACATCGGGCGCCAGGTGCGCGACGAGACGCAGCGGACCGTGGTCCAGTTCATCCGCGACAACCCGGACGCGGTGCTGCGCCCGAACCTGAACCCCGGCATGACGCAGCCGCGGACTCCCGCGGCCAAGTGCGCGGCGTACAACCCGCGCGCCGCCGGCGCCGCCGTTGACCGGGCGTTCGAGGTGTCCGCGGCGGCCGCGCAGGGCGGCGACGGTGAGCAGCTGCTCTCGGTCGCAGGTCGGTTCCTGCGCCACACCTGGCACGGCGCGCAGGGCACGAGGTCCTCGGCCATGCGCGCCGAGCTGTCGAAGATCAAGGCAGCGTTCGGCTCGACCATCCCGGGCGACGGCGGGTTCCTGATCCCCGAGGTCCTGCGGTCGCAGCTGCTCTCGGTCGCACTGGAGTCCTCGGTTGTGCGCCCGCGCGCAATGGTCGTCCCGATGGATTCGCTCACGGTGCCGTTTCCCGCGATCGACGCGACCAGCAACGCCAGCTCGGTCTACGGCGGAATCGTGGCCTACTGGACCGAAGAGGGCGGCGCGCTCGTCCAGTCCTCGGCAAAGTTCAGCCGGGTGCAACTGACGGCGAAGAAGCTCACCGCGTACACCGAGGTCCCGAACGAACTGTTCACGGACGCGATCATCAGCCTCGAAGCGTTCATCAACGAAAAGTTCCCCGAGGCAATCGCGCACTTCGAAGACATCGCGTTCATGCGGGGCACCGGCGCGGGTGAGCCGCTCGGGTTCATGCACGCCGAGAACGCAGCCGCGGTGTCGGTGGCAAAGGAGGTCGGCCAGGCGGCCGCGACCATCCTGTGGGAAAACATCGTGAAGATGTACGCCCGGATGCTGCCCGGTTCCCTGTCGCGCGCGGTGTGGGTCGCGCACATCGACACGTTCCCCGAGCTGGCGACCATGGCCCTGTCGGTCGGCACCGGCGGTAGTGCCATCTGGCTCAACAACGGCACCGAGGGCCCGCCGATGACCATTCTCGGCCGCCCGGTCGTGTTCACCGAGAAGGCCAGCACGGTCGGCACCAAGTGGGATATCAGTTTCGTCGACCTCGGCTACTACCTGATCGGCGACCGGATGGCGATTCAGTCGGCGACCAGCCCGCACTACAAATTCGCAAACGACGTGACCGCCATGCGGTTCATCGAACGGGTCGACGGGCGCCCGTGGATTCAGTCGGCCATCACCCCCGTGCAGGGGGCCAACACGCTGTCGCCGTTCGTCAACCTGGCCACCCGGTCCTAACGGGCCGACCCCTACCGAACCGGAGAGACTGACAATGCCAGCAATTGAGGGGCTCGGGCGCATCTTCAATGTGACCCCGATGGCCAGCGGTGTGCACTTCAAACTCAACAGCGCCGAGGCGATCACATTCGTGATCTACGAAGTGTCCGGATCGACCGTCATCGGGATGAAAGAGAGCATCGCGGGCGCCTCGGAACAGAACCTGCTACTGAGCCGGCGCATCACCAGCAACGGCGTCGGCACCGCGCAGCTGTGGACCGAGCGAACGCAGACCGCCTCGGCGACCATCACCAAGAACGACACCACCGCCGAGAATTGCACGCTCGTCACGGTGACCGCGCCGCAGCTCTCGGCCGGGTTCGACTGCGTCGAATGCACGGTGGACGGCGCGGCACTGTGCATCGCGATCATTCACGACCTGAGCGTCGACCGGTCGCCGGCGCTGCTGGCCGCGCCGGCCGTCTGACCCCCGCCAGCTGCGCCGGCGGGCCGCGTCCGCCCCCGAGGTCGGCCCGCCGGCGCACCCCCGAGCACCTGCACCCCGCCCGCCACGACGAAAGGTCCCCCCCATGTCAACGCTCATCGCGGGCGATCAGGTCCGCGCAATCGCCCTCGGAATCCGCGTCTCCCGAGCCACGGCCGCACTCCCGCAGACGACGCAGTCGGGGCTGTTCACGATCACCGGCGGCCGCGTCATCGTGACCGCCATCGTCGGGGAGGTCACGACCGCGATCCAAGCGCAGGCCAACAACACCAAGCTGGTCGGGAACCCGACGGCCGGGACCGACGTCGACCTCTGCGCGGTGCTGTCCATCACGGGCAAGGAGGTCGGGACGCTGCTGGGCATCACCGGTCTGTTCTCCGACGCGCTGGTCGGTGCGAACGCAGGTGCAGGTGTGGTGCAGCGCAACGGGGTCGTTCTCGGCATCGGGTCACTCGACCTGTCCTGCGCGGCCAGCAACACCGGCTCGGTCAAGTGGGACGTGTGCTACCTCCCGCTGGACAACAACGCAGTCATGACGGCCGTCTAGCCGGCGCCGAGCTCGGCCCCCACGACCTGCGAACGGAAGGTGAGCCCGGTGCCCGATTGGCACGCTGTGTGCAGCGGCTGTCACCACCCGTACGACCCGATGCACCGGTCGTGCCCGAGGTGTGGCAGCGTGATGCGGTCGCACGAGCCGGGGCCCGCCCCGGGGGGCGTCGGTGGCCCCTCCCGAACCGATGACCCTGCGACACCGGCCGCGGGTGCCCCCGCGGCCATGCCGGCCGGCGCCGGCCCCCCCGACGGGCCGCCGCCGGCCGGCCCCTCGGCCGGCGACCGTCCGCGCACTGGCGGCCGCCGGCCGAGCCGGCGCCAGGGCCGGGGCTGACGTGGCCGAGGCGACCGGCGACACCTCGGGCTGGTATGGACTGCTGTCCATCACCCGGGAGGCGCGGCAGAGACCAGCTGAGCCCCCGCAGTCGTGCCCGAACGACGGAGAGCCCTACACCGTGGGGCCCGACGGCCGACCTCACTGCCGCTTCGACGGGCACCGGCCCGACCCGTTCGAGGGGCGCCGGTGAGCTACCTCGGACCTGCACCTGCGCTGTGCACGCGGGAAGACGTCGCCGGCGCGCTCGACGTGCCCGCCTCGGCTCGGCAATACGCGATCATCGACCGCGTCATCGGCACCGCCCGGACGCAGGTCGAGAACCTCACCCACCGAGCCCGGTTCTATCCCGAGCTGCTCACGCTGGCTTTCGACTGGCCGACCCGCCGAGCTAGCTCATCGTGGCGACTCTGGCTCGACGACAACGACCTACTGTCGATCACCAGCCTGACCACCGGTGGCCAGGTGCTCGACCCTGGCGACTACCGGCTAGCGCCGGCCGAGTACGGCGCCCCCTACTCGGCGATAGAGCTGCTGGTGGGCACCTCGGCCCGCGGGTGGGGGGGCGGTGAGTCCTGGCAGGCAGCTATCACCGTGGCCGGGGTGTGGGGGGTCGTCGACGACGTCGCGCCGGCGGGCCAGCTGGCCGCCAGCCTGTCCACCACGACCGGCACGCAGGTGCTCGTCAGCAACGCAGCCGCGGTAGGGGTCGGCGACCTACTCACGGTGGGCACCGAGCGGATGATCGTCACCGACCGGGGCCAGGTCGACACCGGGCAGAACCTCGGCGCCTCGGTCGGCGCGCTGATGTCGGCGACGAGCATCACGGTGGCCGACGGCACGGCGCTGCACCTCGGGGAACAGCTGCTGATCGACGCTGAGCGGATGGTCGTCGAGGACCTGGCGGGCAACACGGCGGTGGTCACGCGCGCGGCCGCCGGCTCGGTGCTGGCCGCGCACACCAGCGGCGCCGACATCTACGCCCCGAGGTCGCTCACCGTGGTCCGAGGCGCCCTCGGGACGACCGCGGCCACGCACGCCAGCGCAGCGCCGGTGTCGCGCCTGGCCGTGCCCGAGCTGCTGCGCCAGCTCGGCATAGCCGAATCGCTGGTCGCCCTCGGCCGTGAGCAGTCCGGCTACGCGCGCACCATCGGCTCGGGTGAGGGCACCCGCGCCGCGCCGGCCGGCGACCTGCGCGACCTGCGCGCCGACGTCGTCGCCGCCTACGGCCGCAAAGCACGGTTCGGGGTGGTGTGATGATCGAACTTGACGCCGAATTCGACGTCGCCGACGTCCCGGCCCTAGACGAAGACGATTGGGAATTCATCACTGATGAGTTCCTGGACGATTCCGAGGAAATGCTTGCCCGCCAGGGCGCACGGCTCGTGCACGACTTCGCTGACTCGCATATCCGGCTCAACCGCAACCGGTATCTGCCTCGTATTCGGGCCGAGGTCAACGGTAGCCGCTGGTCGGTCACCGACCAGCGCAGCAACTACGGGCCGTGGCTCGCAGGGTCCAGCAAACGCAACCGGCGCAACCAATTTAAGGGCTACCCGCATTGGGACGAAGCACGAGCCGAGCTGAACCGGGATAAGGTGCAGATTGTGGCACCGAAATTGCGCGGATATATCCCGAAATTGAGGCGGTCGAAGTGACATTCAGCCTGTCCGCCCTCTTCGACGCGGTGTCGTCGCGCATGCGGGCCACTGTGGACGCCGAGGGGTTCACCGAATACGAGCCGGACACGGCACCCGCAGGTCAACGGCTGTCCGTAGCGGTCTGGCTCGGGTCAATCCGGCCCGTGCGGGGGGGAAACGGGCTCGACCGCACCACGATTCGGGTCGAATTCATCATCAGATTGTACTATCCGGCGGGCATTAAGTCGCAGGAAAAGGCCGATCGGGTGCTAGCGGGGGCCGTAGACGCCCTCGGCGACACGATTTCGGGGGCATTCACCCTCGGAAATACGGTGATGAACGTTGATTTGTTGGGCCAATATGGGGACGGATTCGGCGGATCGGGCGGATATTCCGAGGTCGACGGGGCAGAATACCGGGTATTTACCCTCAATTTGCCCCTGATCGTGTCCGATGTCTGGGTGCAATCGGCGTGAATTCAGGGGAGGAATAGGCGAATATGGCCAAACAGACGGGGCTAGGTGACCGGCTCTACGTCGGCGGGTACAACCTGTCCGGCGACACCGGCTCGATCGGCCTTATCGGGGGCGGTCCGACCCCGGCCGAGGTCACCGGAATTGACGTCTCGGCGTTCGAGCGCATCGCAGGTCGGTTCGATGCCGGCATCGAATGGTCGTCATGGTTCAACCCGACCACCCTGCGGGCCCACGACCGGTACTCGGACCTACTGACGACCGCGCAGCACTACCTGTACACCCGCGGCTCGGCCATCGGCTCGGCCGCCGCGGGGATGGTCGGCAAGCAACCGGACTACTCGGGCTCCCGCGGGGATGACGGGTCGTTGACGTTCGCTCTGACCGCCATGCCGTCCGAGGGCTACGGACTGGAGTGGGGACGGCTGCACACCGCGGCCAGCAGGACCGACACCACGGCGACGAACGGGGCCGGTGTCGACGGCGTGACCAGCTCGGCCTACGGCATCACCGCGTACCTACAGGTCCTCGGGCTCACCGGGACCTCGGTCACGGTGACGTTGCAAGAGTCCAGCGACAACGGCGCCGGCGACGCTTTCGCCGCGGTCGTCGGGGGTGCGTTCGTCGCGGCCACGGCCCGAGGTGCGCAACGGATTCAGACGTCGCGGACGCTCACCGTCGAGCGGTACCTACGGGTCGTCACCTCGGGCACGTTCACCTCGGCAGAGTTCCTGGTGTCGGTCGTCCGCCGGGCCGAAAGCTCGGCGTTCTGATGGCCCGCCGCGCCCGACCGCCGATCGCGCCTCGGCTACCTGCGTCCGCGATGACCACCTACGGGCTGCACCGGCCCCGGGCGACCCACACCCGCCCCGCCAGCTGCGTGCAGGTCGAGTGCCCGCAGTGGCGTGACGGGTGGTCCAGCCTGATCGACGAGTCGAGCGACCTCGGCCGCACGCAGGGCGCGTGGATTCGCGGCGGGTCGGGCCGCAGGTTCACCGAGCACCGCACCCCCGCCGGCCCGACGCGCTTTGACTTCGCCCCCGGACAGGTCTGCTTCGCAGCTGCTGACCACACGGTGCCGCTCGACCGGCCCCCGCTGTACATCGTCCGCGGGGGGGACTGGAGAGGGAACCCGCGGCGCATCCCGGTGCGCCGCCACACCAGGGCCGAGGACTGGCGCGACGATTTCGGCGACCATCAGCAACAGCTACGTGACGCGCAGCTGCGCGGCTGAGCACCCCGACCGATAGGGAGACTGGAAATGGCAAAGGAAACCGGGCTCGGCTGGACCACATTTGCGGTCGACAACGCAGCGGGGTCGGCGCAGAACATTCGCAACGACGTGAACTCGCTGGAATTCGCGACCCCCCGCGCGATCCTGGAGACAACCGGACTGGACGTGTCGGCGTTCGAGCGGCTGCTAGCCCTGGCCGACTTCACGGTGTCCGCGAACGGGACATTCAACGACGCCTCGAACATGTCGCACGCGGTGCTCTCGACCGTGCCGAGCACCTCGGTGGCCCGTACGACGACCATCACGGTGAGCGGCCAGACACTCGCCGGTGAGCTGCTCTACTCGGATTACGCCCTGTCCCGCGGGGATGACGGGTCGCTCAAATGGACGACCAGCGGCAGCCTGGCCGACGGGGTCGTGCCGACGTGGGCATGAGCCCCGACCCGGTGCACGACGACCAGCAGCCGGCGCCCGAGCTACCCGCCGGCGCGGTCGTCGCGCCCCGCGGGGTGTACCGGCTGGAAATCGACGCCGAGGCACACCCCGACCTGGCGGGGGTGTGGATGCGGGTCACCTCGGCGTCGCTCGGGCAGCTGCTCGAATGGGGGTTCGGCCAGGGCCTGCGCCGCGACCCGGCCGAGGTGTTCCGCGGGTTCGCCGCGGCGCTGATCGAATGGAACTTGCACGATCCGGCCACCCTGGCGCCGGTACCGCCCACGTGGGAAGGGCTGCTGTCGCTCGACCACGGGCTAGCCCGCCGACTCATGATCATGTGGCGGGAAGCTCTGACCGGGGTCGATGCCCCTTTCGGCGGCGCGTCGAGCGGTGGGCCGCCGGCGCCGCCGATGCCTATCCCAATGACCCCGACGGCCAGCTGATCGACCGGGCCGCACTCGTGCTCGACCTCTGCGACCGGTGGCACTGCCTACCGAGCCAGCTGATGGCCGAGCCCGCCGAGGTCCTGCAACTACTCGAAATCGAGCGAATCGTGAAGGGGGCGACCGGTGGCGGGTGACGACGTAGTGATCCGCGTCGGCTCGGCTCGGGGCAGCCGAGCCGGGTTCACCGCTTTGGCCCGCGACGTGGAGACCGCCGGCGACGACATCAACGACCTGCGCCAGGACCTCACGCAGCTGGCCCGCACCGAGGCTGACCCGCAGGTGCAGGTCCGGGCGCAAGCAGCACTCGCCGACCTTGACCGCGTGGAAGATGCCCTACGGCGCTTCGACGGGATGGACGCCGAGGCGGCCGCGCAGGTCAACGCCGACACCGGCGCCATCGACCGGGCGCTAGCCGACCTGCACCGCATCGACGGTGAGACCGCCGAAATGCACGTCGAAGTGGACGCCGAAAGCGCCGAGGGCTCGGTGAACGGCCTTAAGGGGAAGCTAGCCGGCGCCGCTAAGTCGGTCGGCTCGGGCATCGGCCTGGCCATCGGCTCGGCGCTCACCGACTCCCTAGCCGGTGCCGTGTCCGATGCGCTGGAAAAGGAAACAGCGAACGCAGGGCTGCAAGCTAAGTTCGTCGGCGACCCCGAGGAAATGGCGAAATCGGGTCGGATCGCCGGCCAGTTGTGGTCGCAAGCATACGGCGAGAATATGGACGAAGTTAACTCTGCCGTATTCGCCGTCATGACGTCCTCGGCGCAGATGAGAGGCGCGTCCGAAGGGGACATTACGAAGATTACCGGTCTGGCCATGGACCTGTCGAAGACGTGGGGAGTCGACGTCTCGGAATCCATCCGGGCTGCTGGGCAGATGGTGAATAACGGGCTCGTGCCGGACACCGTATCCGGGCTCGGGCTGATGCATGAAGCGTGGAACACGCTAGGGCCAGCTGGTGACGACGCCATCGATACCGTCGTGGAGTATTCGACACAGTTCCGCCAGCTCGGCCTAGACGGCCCGCAGGCTCTGCAAGCGATGTCGCAGGCACTCGGTGCAGGTGCTCGCGACTCGGACACCGCAGCCGACGCGCTAAAAGAATTCACCCTGCTAGCGCAGTCTATGCCCGAGTCGGCCGCCGAGGGCTATACCCGCCTCGGGCTCAGCTCATCGAAGATGCAAGCCGATATCTCCGCCGGTGGCGACCGGGCCACAACCGCGCTCGATACGGTCCTAGACCGGCTGCGCGGTATGAAAAACCAAACAAACCAAGCGGAAATCGCAACCGCACTGTTCGGGACGAAAGCCGAGGACCTGCAAGACGCGCTATTCGCGATCGACATTGCACCGGCAACGAAGTCGTTCGACACGTACGGCCAGAAACTCGAAGAGGTGTCGGCGATCCAATCCGACACCACTCAGAATCACATTGAGCAGACCTCCCGCGCGTCGACCGCGGTCATTCAGGCCATGGCCGGCCAGGGCGACGCGACCGAGGCGGCCGCTACCGGCGCGGTCGGTGTCCTCGGACTGTGGAACGACATGTTCGGCGAGACGGCCGCCTCGGCCGAGGCGACCTCGGTTGCGGTGACGGACAGCAGCAACCGGGCCGCGGACGGCATGACGACCGGGTTTGGCCGAGGCGTCACCAGCGCTATGGACTACATAGGCGGTCTGCCGGGCAGGATCTCCGGATCGCTGTCGGGGCTGTACGGCCAGGGCCACGGCGCCGGCGCCGACCTGTCCGAGGGCATGCGCCAGGGCATCATTAGCAAGCTGGTGGCGATCGCCGACGCGGCCCGCCGTATGGCCATGGCCGCGGTCAACAGCGTGCGTAACGCCATCGGCGCCCACTCACCCGCCACGGCGACCATCGACGCAGGCCAGGATTTCGACGACGGGTTCGGCGTCGGCATCGACCGGCACGCCGACGGGCCTATCAGCTCGGCCGGCGACCTCGGCCGCGCCGCGGCCGCGCAGCTGCGCGGCGCCGGCCGAGGCGGGGGGGCTGCACCGGCCATGGCCGGCGCCGGCTCGGGGATGCCGGTCGGCGGCGCCGAGGTCGTGTTCAGCGGCGGGCTCGACTCGGCGTTTGCCACGGCTTTCATGGGGATGGTCCGAGCCGGCAAGATCCAAATTCGAGCAACAACGTAGGGGGTAGCAATGGGAATGCTGTACTCGGTGTCATTCGCTGGTGTCGCAGTGACGGCGCAACAGGACTTCTTCGAATACGTCGCACCGGCCGACGCAATCGTGATCGTGCACTCGGTGCAGGTCTCGCAGAGCACCGACCAGGGCGACGCAGCGGCCGAGGGGCTGTCGATCCTGCACAAGCGGGGCGCGACGGTGTCCGGCTCGGGCGGGTCGACCCCGACCCCGGCCCCCCTCGAATTCGGATTCGCCGCAGCCGGCGGAACAGCCGAGACGAACAACACGACGAAGGCGAACACGGGCACAATCGTCACCCTAGAGGCTGCGAACTGGGTAATTCAGCAGACCTACCTATGGCTTCCCACCCCCGAACTACGGCACGTGCTGTCCCCGAGCCAGCGATACACGGTCGAACTGGGCACGACACCGGCGGATTCCATCACCGTTTCGGGAACGATGATCGTCGAAGAATTCGGCGGCTAAACCGTGACCGTCTCACTGTTGCAATCAAAGACGATGTCGGCCGGCTCGGGCACTAACACGCTGGCCGCCACGTTCGACACCGCGGCGACCGCCGGTAACGCCCTGCTGTACTGCGCCGCACTCGATAAGAATGCTGGTGTCTACACCCTCGCAGGGTTCACGCAGGCGGTATTCCTGACCTCGGCGAACGTGTCGCTGTTGATTGCATGGGCCCCCGCGGCCGGCGGTGAGACCGTGATCTCCGGAACGTGGACCGGCACCAACTCTGGCGGGTCAAATGGCTACCTGGCCGAGGTGCAAGACCCCGACTCGGCCGGCGCGTGGGAAGAGAAAGCGACCGCGGGCACCTCGGCGGACGGCGGGGGCAACGTCACGACGAAGACCAGCGGCACGTCCGGCACGATTGCCGCCCTGGCCACAGGCGGGGCTATGGCGTTCGCAGCGTTCGGGGTCGACTCGGTGATGACCAGCCCCGCCCCGAGCTACACCAACAGCTACACCGGCGTCCGGTCGATGAGCAGTGGTGTGGCCGAGGCGGGGTTGTGGGTGGCGCAGCTGGCGATAGCGGCCGCAGGCGGTACGACGTCGACGACCATCGACCGCGACCCGACAGTGACCGGCACCGTGACCGCCGATCAGATGGCCGGCGGGCTGATCGTGCTCGGCCGAGCCACCGCCGGCGCCGGCACACCTGCACCTGCACCCGAGTACCGACCTGTCCGCCGTGTGCGGGCCGCACTGGTGAGGTGACCCCGTGGCGCAACGACCTCGGCCAGCTCGGCGCAGCACCCGCACCCGAGCCGGCTACACCTACCGCCCGACGTCGCTCGAACCGCAGCTGTCGGTCCGCCGGCGATCCAAGGGCGTCACGATCCCCGCGACGTTCATCCCGCCCACGTTCGGACCTGCACCCCTACCCCGCATCCCCCGGGCCATCCTGGCCGCCCTGGTGAGGTGATAGATGCCGTCACAGCGCCCCCGCCCGGCTCGGCGCAGCACCCGCGCCCGCACGACGTTTCGCCCGTCGTCGCGGGTGCCGTGGCTGCGCAGGTCGCGCCGCACGAAGCCGTTCCTGACCCCCGCGACCGCGGCCGGGGTGCCGATCCTGCAAGACGTGCTCGACGGCGCCCGGCTACTGGTCGAAGTTGGCTTCGGTGTCGACACCACGACCAGCCCCGCCGGCTGGACGTGGGTCGACGTCACCACCGATGTGCAGGTCGCGGACGGCGCCATGGTTGAGCTGTTCCGCGGCCGAGGCTCGGAAGCCGACCGGGCGCAGCCGGCCACGGCCAGCATCCGGCTCGATAACCGGGCCGGGAGGTACTCGACCGACACCAGCTCGGTCTACTGGCCTTATGTCCGGCGCAATACCCCGGTGCGGGTATCGATCGACCCCGGCACCGGCACGTTCTACGTCCGGTTCGTGGGGTTCGCCGACGGGTGGCCGGCCAAGTGGGACGACTCCCGCAATTCGGCATGGGTGGAACTGTCCGCGTCCGGCACCTTCCGGCGCCTGTCGCAGGCCGCCCGGCCGGTGCTGTCGTCGATGCGCCGCGCCCTGCTGGATCTCGATAACGTCGTGGCCTACTGGCCCGCCGAGGACGGAAAGAACAGTCCGACGTTCGCCTCGGCGTTCGGCGACCACCCGCCGATGACCATCATCGGCGCGCCCGAGCTGGCCGCGAACAGTTCGTTCGAGTGCACCGACCCGATACCGACAATGAAAGACGGCGCGTTCCGCGGGGTCGTGCCGACCTACACCGCGACCGGCGAGATTCAGGTGCGGTTCCTGCTGGACACCCCCGATTCCGGTCACGACGCGAACTTTACAATTCTCAGCGTTCAGACCTCGGGCACCGCGGCCCGATGGGACCTGCAATACCGCACCGGCTCGGGCGGCAGCCTGGCCATGGTCGCTTACAGCCGCTCGGGGAGTCAGATCCTGGACACCGGTAACATCGGGTTCGCGATGAATGGGCACCTGCGCCGGTTGACCATCCTCCTATCCGAGGACGGTGCCGACGTCGATTTGCAATTCTCAACGCTCGAAGTGGGATTCAGCCTCGGGTTGACGTGGTCGGAAACGGTGGTCGGCCGCACAGTCGGCCGCGCAACGACCATTGCCGTCAACCCGGACCGGGCGGTAGTCGACCTCGGCATCGGACAGTTCTCTGTGCAGGACGAAATAACGAGCATATTCGCCGAGTCTCCGCAGCTGAACGCAAACGTAGGTGAAAGTCCGACGACCCGATTTGCCCGGCTCTGCGACGAGAACGGGTTGTTCTACGTCACGTACAACACGGTGATTGGCGACGACACCTTGACAATGAATATGGGTTCGCAGCTGTCGGGCCAGCTGCTAGAGCTGATTCGGGAGGTCGAAGACGCAGACGGCGGCATGATCTATGACGGCCACACCGAGGGGCTCACCTTCCGCACCCTGAAATCCATTGAGAATCAGGATGCCGCTTTGACGCTCGACGCGGCCGCCGGCGATATCTCCGCCGGGTTCGCCCCGGTCGACGACGACTCCCGCAACGTCAACCGCTACACCGCGTCGCGCCGCGACGGGGCATCGGTGACCCTGTCCGACGACACCGGTCCACTCGGCACGACCGCGGTAGGGCTCTATGACGGCTCGGGCACGTTCTCGATTCAGCGTGACGCGCGGGTGGTCGACCTGGCCGGGTGGGAATTGCACCTAGGCACCACCGATGACGGCTACCGGTTCCCCGAGCTGAATCTCAATCTCGCACGCACGCCCGACCTGGCCGTGCCGTGGGCCGGCACCCTGGCCGGCGACCGCGTCGACGTCGAGAACATCGCGACGGTGCTACCGCAGCTGGCCGCCGGCGACCGGTCGTTCCTGCTGCTGGGCAGCTCTGAGACGTTCTCGCAGCACGAGTGGTACGCGACCATGCACCTCGGCCCCTACGGCCCGTACGGGCGCACTGGTGTCCTGGCCGACGACGTCGACGACGTCGGCCCCTACGTCCTGCGCGCCCACACCGACGGCTCGACCGTGGCCGCCTCGGTGACCCAAGGCGCGTCGAGCATCACCGTGGCCACCCCGACCGGTCCGATATGGGTGCGCACGAGCCAGCGGCCCGAGGATTTCCCGCTAACGATCACCGTGCAAGGGGTGGAAATCGAAGTGACCGCCATCAGCGGGTCGACCAGCCCGCAGACGTTCACCGTCACCCCGGCCGACGTCACGCAGAATCTGTCGCTCGGTCAGCCGGTTGAGCTGGCCCGCCCGACGGTGTTGGGCCGATGACCTTCCCCGCAGCACCACAGACGCGGCTGCGCGCCGGCGCCCTGCGCGCCGCCCTCGGTACGTTCGGCTACACCCGCACCGATCAATCATTCCAAACCGAGCTATATTCCGACGTCGCCGGTCTGGCATTCGAAGTCGAGCGCAATGCCCGATACGCATTCAACGGATATGTAGCCTACGAATCCGGGGCCACCCCGGATATCAAATTCACGCTAGCCGGGCCCGAGGGCGCTACCGGGCAATGGGGTTTCTACACCCTGAATCAGCTAGAAACGGGGTCCATCGGGAGTCTCGAAGCGCTTCGACTCGACCTTATCAACGACGATAGCCAGCAGCAGGGCGCAGCCGGCTCGGCTTCGTTCAGCTCGGCACTCATGTGCCTACCGCGCGGGTTCATTCAGACCGCAGGCGTCGGCGGCGCCGTACAGGTGCGGTTCGCGCAGGTCACGACGAACGCATCCGCAACCACGGTC
This sequence comes from Chloroflexota bacterium, assembly GCA_040389445.1. GTDB lineage: Bacteria > Chloroflexota > Limnocylindria > Limnocylindrales > CSP1-4 > UBA5189. The sequence goes on along the minus strand of JAZJZX010000005.1, from coordinate 2,648 downwards.
AAAGAGGGATCGTGGCTGCACGCCTGGCAAATCGAGAAATTCAGTGTCTAGACGGAAGGGGGGCTAAATGGCGATCCAAGGCGGGCAACGAATCCTCGCATCCGAGCTGAATTTGGCGCTACCGATCCTGGCCCGTGCAACCGCGGACGTCACCCGCACGAGCAGCACCACGCTCACCGACGCAACCGGCCTGGCTATAGCGCTCGAAGCGGACGCGCTGTACGCGCTCGAAGGATATCTCGCCTACAACGCAGGCGAGACGGGCGACCTTAAAGTGGCATTCACGGTGCCCGCGGGGGCTACCGGCCACTGGGGTCTCTATCCGATCGCGACCGCGTCGACCGGGTCGATCGGCGACCTTGACGCCCGACGTCAGGCTGCGTTCGGCGCCGCGACGACGCAGGCGGCCGGGGGGTCGGCTGCGTTCTCGTCTGAGCTGATGTGCCCGGTATTCGGCTACATTGACACCGCGGCCACGGCCGGCACCCTGCAATTGCAATTCGCGCAGAACACCAGCAGCGGCACCGGCACGACCCTTAAGGCGGGGTCGTGGCTGATGGCGTTCCGGCTGGAATGACACGATGACGACCGGTGGACGGGGGCGGGGCATGCGCGCGGTAGAGCTGGCCGCCCTACTGGAGAGGATCGACCAGGGCGTTTCTCGGCTGCACGACCGCGACGACGACCTAGATAAACGCCTGCGGTCGGTTGAGACGCGATCGGACACCACGGCGCAGGTCGCCCGGATAGAACGGGTCGTCGACCAGCTGCTAGCGACCATCAACGAACGCTTTAAGGACGTCGACAAAGAAACCGATAAGCGGTTCGCTGCGATGAATAAGCGGTTCGAGTCGATTGACGCCCGGCTACGGATCATCGACCGGTGGCGGTGGATCACCGCGGCATCAATGGGCGGCGCAGGAACGGCCCTCGGGTTCGCCATCCGGAATGCGTCCGTCCTCGGGCTGTTCGGCCAGTAACAAGGGGGTGTGCACGTGGAGATCATCGGCCGCAAAGCATGGGGGGCTCGGCACGACAACGGGTTCGGGCCCGCACCGGTGCCCGCCGACCGGGTATGGCTACACCATTCGGTGACCGCGTCGGGGGCGCCCAATTCGTCGCTTGCCGTCGACACGTTGTCGGTGCGCCAGCTAGAGGAAATCGGCCAAGCCAGGTTCGGCCGCGGAATCAGCTATACGTTCGCCGTGTGCCCCTCGGGCCGGGTATTCGAAGGGCACAGCATCGACCGGCAGGGCGCCCATACGAAGAATGACAACACGCGCGGGCGCGGCATTGTCCTGGTCGGCAATTACGACGTGCACACCCCGACCGGGCCGGCGCTCGACGCGGTCGCCGAGCTGCTGGTGCGCGGCGCCGACCTCGGATGGTGGCGCCGGCCCTACCTGGCCGGCGGGCACCGGGACGCACCTGGCGCGTCTACTGCGTGCCCCGGCCGCTACGCCTACGCAGCCATCGGCGCCATCAACACCGCGGCGGGCCGCCTGGCCGCCGGTCACCCGGTCACACCTGCACGAGAGGAACCCGATTTGAGCCCCGAGGAACACGCGATGCTGGTCACGATCCACGATCGCGAGAACCGCACGCAGGACTACCGCACCCACCACGGGCACCCCGTCGACGACCAGTACGGGACGGTGCTGGCCACCCGGCGGGAGGTGCACGACCTCACCTCGGCGCTGTCGGCGCAGCTCTCGGACGTGCAAGCGATGCTCGGGCAGCTGCTGCGCGGCACCGGCGCCTCGGGGCCCGCCGGTGGGTAGGCACGGGCCGCTCGGTCCCGAGGACCACGACGAGCCGGCGCAGGTCGACCCCGCCACCGACCCGAACGGCGCCGAGGTCGCCGACCTGCACGCCCGGCTCTACCGCCTCGGGGGCCGGCTGCGCGACGTCGACGCCGACGTCTACGCCGAGCTGCCCCCCGAGCCGACCGCCGAGCAGCTGCGCGCCGAGCATCGTCGGCTCGTCGAGCAGGGCGTGCCCCCCTCGGTGCTGGCGCCCCCGCCGGGGCTCGTGCTGCCCGATGACCGGATCGAACGGAAGGTGGCTTTCGGCCTGGCCGCCGGCACCGGGGCGGTGGTCCTCGGCGCGATCGCTACCGGGGTGCTGGACAACCTGGCCCTGCTGGACGGGCTACCGCCGTGGGCGCGGTTCCTGGTCGTCGCGGTGTTCGTCCCGGCGGCCGGCGCGGCCGCGGGGTACGTGGCCAGGTCCAACCGGGCACCGTGACCGGCACGGCTCGGCTGCTGGCGCGCCCCCCGGCTCGGCGCCGTGACCGGTGGTGGCAATGGACCTCGGCCGACGTGCTGCTGTGGGCCCGGTGCGTCGCCTACGGGACCATCGTCGAAGTCGTCCTGATCGTGTTCGCGACCGGGTCGCCGACCAGCCCCCCGCCGGCGCCGCGCCCGGCCGCGCCGGCGCCCTCGGCGCCGGCGCCGGCGCCGCAGCTGCTGCCCGAGGTCGCCCCGACGACCCGCAGGCGGGCGCCCTCGGTGGCCGCAGGGCGCCCGCCGGCGACCTCGGCGGGTGGCGGGCCCGAGGTCGCCCCGCCGAGGTCCTACAGCCCCCCTGAACCGGTGCCGTCGACCTCGGCGGCGCCGGCGACGTCGAGCACCTCGGCGCCGGCGACC
>JAZJZX010000004.1:192863-202596 GCA_040389445.1 Chloroflexota bacterium | reverse complement strand
CATGCGATGCGTCCAGTCATGGACCGTCTTAACCTGCTCCGGCAGCTCGGGGACGACGGGAGCCGCGCTGGGCGGCGCGGGTCGGCGCGGGTCGTGGGTCGCCGCGGGTCGCGGGTCGCGGGTCGCCGCCGCCCACCGCGGGTCGCCGCCGCCCACCGCGGGTCGGCGCGGCGCGGGTCGCGGGTCGCGGGTCGCGGGTCGCGGGTCGCGGGTCGCGGGTCGTCGAACCTTACCGGGTCGCCGGACCGTACCAACATGACCCAATGCGGCCGCCTGGTCCCGTAGGATGGTCGTCATGACGGCGGTCCGACTCTCCCGCTCCGGGCCAAACGATGTCGTAGCCCGGGTGACGCTCGCGCGCCCCCAGACGCACAACGCGTTTGATGCGTCGGTGATTGCAGAGCTGGCGGCAGCGTTCGCGGCCCTGGCACGCGAGGGACCGACGACGCTCCGTGCCGTGATCCTGGCCGGCGATGGTCCGTCGTTCTGTGCCGGCGCGGACATCGCCTGGATGCGCGCGGCGATGCAGCTCGACATCGAAGGCAACGAGCAGGACGCCATGGCCATGGCCGACATGTTCGAGGCGATCGACACGTGCCCGGTTCCGGTGGTCGCGCGAGTCCAGGGTGCTGCCCTCGGCGGCGGCATGGGCCTGTGCGCCGTCTCGGATGTCGTCATCGCGGAGTCCGGCGCGAAGTTTGGATTCACCGAGACGCGCCTGGGGATCCTGCCCGCCGTGATCGCGCCGTTCGTGATCGCGAAGATCGGCGAATCAAACGCCCGGGCACTGTTCCCGGGAGGCCGCCGGTTCGACGCATTGCGCGCCCAGCGGATCGGGCTCGTCCACGAGATCGTCGAGGGCGAGGCGGCGCTCGACGCCTCGGTCGACGCGGCGATCGCGGACATTCTCGCCGCGGGCCCGACGGCCGCGCGCGCCGCAAAGTCGATCGTTCGCGAGGTCCGCGGGCTCGGCCACGGCTCCTCGAAGTGGCACACCGCCCGGGTCATCGCGCGTCAGCGCACGAGCGCCGAGGCCCAGGAAGGCTTCCGCGCGTTCGGCGAGAAGCGACGCCCCGCCTGGGACTCCCGGGATCGTGACTGAGCCTCAGCCGCCGGCGGGCTCCCGGGATAGTGACTGAGCCTCAGCCGCCGGCGATCAGCCCGACGGATCGGTCGCGACGGGCTCCGCCGGCTCGATGAAGACCGCGACCTCAGCCAGGGACTTCCGCTGAAGGTCCGGAACCTCCGCATCGACCGCCGGGTAGCCGACGGGCAGGAGCACGAAGGGCCGCTCGTTCGCCGGCCGGCCCAGGATCTCGCGCAGGAAGCCCATCGGTGACGGGGTGTGGGTCAGCGTTGCCAGGCCCATCCGGTGGATGGCGCTGATGAACATGCCGCAGGCGATCCCCACACTTTCGCGGGCGTAGTAGTGCTTCTTCGTGCGGCCGTCGGGAAAGGTCCCGTGAACCTGCTCGAACAGGACCACGATCCACGGAACAACGTCGAGGAACTCCTTGTGCCAGTCCGTGCCGATCGGCTCGAGTGCCGCCAGCCACTCGGGAGGCATGCGCCCACCCTCGTAGCTCTCGCGCTCCTCGGCCTCGGCGGCAAGCCGAATTCGATGCTTGATCTCCGGGTCGCTGATCGCGACGAATGTCCAGGGCTGCTGATGTGCGCCCGATGGCGCCGTGGAGGCGGCAGCGATGGCGAGCTCGATCGCCCGCTTCGGGACGGGGTCGGGGGCGAACATCCGGACACTGCGGCGCGCGTCCATCTCACGATAGATCGCGGTACCTCGATCCAGCAGTTCGCCGCCAGGTACGCGCGGCGGGCGATGGGGCACGGTACGGGGCATGCGCTCAGTCTACCGGCGAGCAACATGCGACAATCGCGACACGATGGCCGGCAATGAACTCAGCCCGAGCGAGGTCGCGCGCCGGGTCGGGACCACCACGCGGACGGTCCAGCGGTGGATCGCGAGCGGATCGCTGCCTGCCAGGCGGGTTGGCGGTCGCTGGCGTGTCGCGTTTGACGCGTTAGACGCGTTCACGGCCCGGACGGACGGCGATGGCGGCAGCAGCGGCGCGCCCGGCGCCGGCGACAACGACGCGCGCGCAGCCGGGGCCGTCGTCCCGATCCGAAGCCTGTTCGTGGCGAATCGCGGGGAGATCGCACGGCGGATCGCGCGGACCTGCGAGCGGATCGGCATGCGCGTCACGGTGCCGGTGGTGGTCGGGCCCGACGCGCTCGACCTGCTCGACATCGCGGCCGTCGTGGCGGCGGCTCGGACCGCCGATGCGGACGCCGTCCACCCGGGATTCGGGTTTCTCGCGGAGAACGTGGAATTTGCCGAGGCGGTCCAGCGTGCCGGCCTGCGCTGGGTCGGTCCGCCGGCGTCGGCCATTCGCTCGATGGGCGACAAGGCGGCCGCCCGGCGCCTTGCGCATTCACTCGGCATTCCGGTGGTGCCCGGCTACGACGGTGACGATCAGTCGATTGGTGCCCTGACGGCGGCCGCAACAGCCATCGGCTTTCCGATCCTCGTCAAACCGGCCGCCGGCGGCGGAGGCAAGGGCATGCGGGTCGTCCGCGATCCGGCCGACCTGGCCGATTCATGCGCTTCGGCGCGGCGCGAGGCCACGGCCGCGTTCGGTGACGATCGGCTCGTCCTGGAGCGGCTCGTGGAGGGGCCTCGACACATCGAGGTGCAGGTCCTCTTCGATGCCCACGGGGCGGGCGTGCATCTCGGGGAGCGGGACTGCTCGCTCCAGCGCCGCCACCAGAAGGTGTTGGAGGAGTCGCCCTCGCCTGCGGTCGATCCCGACCTCCGGACCGAGCTCGGCGCGAGCGCGCTCCGGCTCGCCGGGGCCGTGGCCTACGAGGGGGCAGGCACGTGCGAGTTCCTCGTGACCGATCGAGGTGAGCATTTCTTCCTCGAGATGAACACCCGGCTCCAGGTGGAACACCCGGTCACGGAACTCGTCACGGGCCGTGATCTCGTCGAGGATCAGCTCCGGATCGCCGCCGGCGAGCCGCTCGGTTTCACGCAGGAAGCGGCCGACGCGGCACGGACGAGCGGCGGGCACGCCGTGGAGGTTCGTCTCTATGCCGAGGACGCCGAGGATGGGTTCCTGCCCGCGATCGGCCGCATCGAACGACTTCGATGGCCCACCGGCGATGGCATCCGGGTCGACGTAGGGATCGACGAGGGCGAGGGAGTCTCTGGCCGGTTCGATCCGATGCTCGCGAAGATCATCGCCCACGGCGCCGACCGCGGCCAGGCGCTGGATCGGCTCAAGGCCGCGCTGGATGCCACCGTCGTGCTCGGTCTGACCACGAACCTCCGCTTCCTGCGCTGGCTGGTTCGTGAGCCGGTCGTCCGCGCGGGACAGGCCCGGATCGACACCCTCGATCGCATCTGGCCGCCGGCGACATGGGCTGAACGGACGAAGGTGCCGGATGCCGCCTGGACGGCCGCGGCCGCAGGTCTGGCCATCGATGGCTGGCGGCTCAACGCACCTCCTCGAGTCCGCCTCGCAGCTGATGACGGCACGGAGCGGGCGGTCGAACTCGGCGCCGCAGATCCCGATGGTGTGCCCGACGGCGCGCCCGCGGCGGCCTTCACGCCGAGACACTCGGCGGCCTCCACGCCGAGGCACTCGGTGGCCGTTGCCGGCGCGGGCCCGGATCGCATCGCCCACGTGGACGTGGACGGGCGCAGCGTCGCCATCCGAGTCGCGCCACCGCCGGATGTGGATCGTGCCGCGCGGGCGGCCGTTACCCATCACGTCGGCGGCGCCGTCGAGGTGCTCGCGCCGATGCCCGGCAACGTCCTCGCCGTCCATGTCGTCGCGGGGCAGACCGTCGCGGCCGGCGATCCCGTCGCGACCCTGGAGGCGATGAAGATGGAGCACGTGGTGACCGCCGGCATCGGCGGCATGATCGCGGAGGTGCTCGTTCGACGGGCCGACCAGGTCGTGCGCGGGCAGACGCTCGCGATCGTCGAGCCGTAGGGGTACCCTCTGGACCCACCATCAACGCATGCCACGGAGTCTGATCGCAGCGATGGCCACTGCCCGCAAGTCCCATGAAATCCCCGTCCTCCCGGACAATCGGGAGGCGCTGCTCGTCCTGCACCGCGCCGCGCGGGCGCGTCGCAATGCGGCCCCGCTGCTGAGCGAGGAACGCGTTGAGGCCACCGAGGAGATCGCGCGGATCGAAGTCCACATCGCCCGCATCGAGCGCGCGATGGATCCGCCGCTGGTCTGAGCCCGAAACGGGCAGGCCACCAGATCGCCACGAACTGCCGATCGAGCATGAGCCGGCCACGCCGATGACCGAGCGCGTCCGGATCTACGAGGTCGGCCCGCGCGACGGGCTCCAGAACGAATCCGTCGTCGTCCCGACCGAGGCGAAGCTGCGCTATATCGAGCTCCTCGTGGCTGCCGGATTGCATGAGATCGAGGCGACCAGCTTCGTTTCCCCCGGGGCGATCCCGCAGCTCGCCGATGCCGACGCCCTCGTCCCGATACTGCCGACGCAGGCCGGCGTTCGCTACCCGGTCCTCGTCCCGAACCAGCGCGGCATGGACCGCGCAGAGGCTGCCGGCGCCCGGGCGCTCGCGGTCTTCACGGCGGCGACCGACGCCTTCACCGAGCACAACATCGGGATGACGATCGCAGCGTCGCTCGAGGCATTCGCCCCGGTGCTGCGCCGGGCCGCCGACCTCGGCTGGTGGCGCCGGGGCTACGTGTCCACCGCGTTTGGTTGCCCGTACACCGGCGCGGTCGCTCCAGAACGGGCGGTGGATGTTGCGCTCCGACTGCTTGATCTCGGGGTGGACGAGGTCTGCTTCGGCGACACGATCGGCGTCGGCGTCCCCCGGCAGGTGCGGATGCTGGCGGAGGCGGCCATGGCCGCCGGGATCCCCGCGGGGCGGATCGCCTTCCATTTCCACGACACGCGCGGAACCGCGCTGGCCAACGTCGCGGCGGGCCTCGATGCCGGCGTGCGGTGCTTCGATTCGGCCGCCGGTGGCACGGGCGGCTGCCCGTACGCGCCGGGTGCTGCCGGCAACCTCGCGACCGAAGACCTCGTGTACTTCCTCGATGCCTCGGGCTGGGAGCACGGTGTCGATCTCGCCGGGGTCCTCGTCGCGGCCAGGTTCGCCGCCGACGCCCTCGGGGCGCCGCGCAGCACGAAGGTCGGTCAGGCCGGCGGCTGGGATCCGACCAGCGGTCAGCCCACCGCCCGACCCCTCGGCAGAGCATGACCGCCGATCCGTTGCTAGCATCCCGCGCATGAACGGCGTCGTGCTCGTCCTGAACCAGGATTACGAGCCGCTGAACGTCACGAACCTGCCTCGTGCGTTCCGACTCGTGTTCGGCGAGAAGGCCGAGGTCCTCGAATACGACCATCAGATGATCCGGACCCCGCGGACCGAGTTCCGGGCACCATCCGTGATCCGACTCCAGCACCGGATACGACGGCCGCGCCCGCGCGTGAAGCTGACCCGCCGCGAGGTCTTCTCGCGCGATCGCCATACCTGCCAGTACTGCGGGCGGGTTGCCCACGACCTGACCCTGGATCACGTGATTCCGCGTCACCGCGGCGGGACGCACACCTGGGAGAACCTGGTGGCAGCGTGCACGGTGTGCAATCACCGCAAGGGCAGCAAGACTCTCGACGAGGCACGGCTGCGCCTGATCCGAGCTCCGTTCGAACCCCGCAGCGACCTCTATTCCCTCTTCACGCCGTATCTCGCCGACGAGCGGAACGAGACCTGGCGCTCGTACCTGTTCCTCGGCCGGAATTGACCGGCGGGCAGGCCGTGGCGAAGCGACCGCCCGCTCCGGCCGCCGGCGCGTCACTGATCCGCGGCGGGCAGGCCGTGGTGCCCCCGCCCGACCCGGCCGCCGGGGTGCGGCCGCCCGACCCGGCCGCCGGGGTGCGCCCGCCCAATCCCGCGCCGGAGATCCGGCCGCCCGGTCCGGTCCTGGCCATCCTCGAGACACTGTGGGTGTCCGGACACGCCGGCTACGTCGTGGGCGGCTCGCTGCGGGACGTCATCCTCGGCCGTGAGCCGGCCGACTGGGACATGGCCACCGATGCGCGGCCGGACCGCCTGCTCGAGCTGTTCCCCGGCGCGGTCTATGAGAACCGGTTCGGGACAGTCGCCGTGCGGCAGGACGGCACCGACTTCGAGATCACGACCTTCCGTTCCGATCACGACTACGCGGACCATCGCCGTCCGCACCGGGTGGAGTTCGGCGACGCCATCGCGGACGACCTGGCCCGGCGCGACTTCACCATCAACGCCCTCGCCTGGGGCGCGGACCCGCCCGGGGCGGTGCCCCATTCCGCGGCCGACGCGCCCGGGGCGGTGCCCCATTCCGCGGCCGACGCGCCCGGGGCGGTGGCGGCCCTCGGCGACGTGGCAGCTCTCGGCGACGCGCCCGGCGCCGGGGCAACCCCGGCGCTCCTCGATCCACACGGAGGGATTGCCGATATCGAGGCGAGATCGATCCGGGCGGTCGGCGACCCGCGCCGTCGGTTCGAGGAAGACGCGCTTCGAATGGTCCGTGCCGTCCGCCTCGCGGCCACCCTCGATTTCGGGATCGAGGCAGGCACGCTGGCCGCCATCCAGGCACGATCGAGCCTCGTGGCGCATCTGTCCGCGGAGCGCCTGGCAGCCGAGCTGGACAAGCTGCTCAGTGCGGACCGGCCCTCGATCGGGCTCCGCCTGATGGCCGCGACCGGCATCCTGGAGGTCGTCGCCCCGGAGCTTGCCGCCCAGCGCGGGATCCCGCAGAACAAGATCCCGGGCGAGGATCTCTGGGACCACACGGTGCGAACGGTGGACGCCGTGCCGGCCGATCGTCCCGTCGTTCGACTCGCCGCGCTGCTCCACGACATCGGCAAGCCCCTGACGATGGCCGACGGTCACTTTCACGCTCACGACGCAGTCGGCGCCGACCTGGCCTTCGCGTTCATGACGCGGCTCAAGTTTCCGCGCGTCGTGACCGAGCGGGTGGTCCACCTCGTTCGTCATCACATGTTCGTGTACGACGAGAGCTGGGGCGATTCGGGCGTCCGTCGATTCATCCAGCGGATCGGCCGCGACGCCCTGACGCCGCTCTTCCTCCTCCGAGAGGCGGACAACGAGGGCAGCGGCGTGGGTCGTACCGCCCATGGGCTGGACGATCTGCGGCGCCGCGTGGCACAACAGCTGGCCCGGCCCACGGTCCTGGACCGGGGGGACCTGGCGGTCGGCGGTTCGGATCTGATCGCGGAGCTCGGCCTCGAGGAGGGGCCGGTACTGGGACACATCCTCGACCAGCTGCTGGACCAGGCGGTCACGGATCCGGCAATCAACGATCGGCCGACCCTCCTGCTCCTCGCCCAGGCCATGCTGACGGAGGACCGATGATCGAGCTCCTGCTCGTCGCGGAGCGATTCCTGGCCGACGGCTCGCTGGATCGAGCAGAGCACCTGTTCGCGCAGGTGGCGGAGGCGGACCCGCGCAACGCGATCGCGATGGTCGGGCTTGCGCAGGTGGCACAGGCGCGGGGCGATTCGCAGCAAGCGCTCGATCATGCTCGCCGGGCGCTCGCGATCGATCCGGACGAGGCCGCCGCCCAGCGATTGGTCAATCAACTGGAGTCCGGCTCGTTGCAAGGCCGCAGCCCGGCCGCAGTCCCGAATCCGGCGGCGGTCCCGGTGCCCGCCGCCGTCCCGGTGGCCGCCGCCGTCCCGAATCCGGTCGCCGCCGTCCCGAATCCGGTCGCCGTCCCGAATCCGGTCGCCGTCCCGAATCCGGTCGCCGTCCCGAATCCGGTCGCCGGCCGGCGGCGCTCCCTGCTCGATCGCATCCTGGCGCTGTTCGGCCTTCGAGGCTGACGGCGCCGACATCGCCCACCATCGGCGGGCCCACCCGTATCCTTGGCCGATGCGCATCCTCGTCACCGGCGGCGCCGGGTATGTCGGTTCTGCCTCGGTCGAACGCCTCGTCCAGTCCGGGCACGAGGTCACGGTCCTCGACAATCTCTCGACGGGACACCGTGGTTCGCTTGCAGGCGGCGTGGCACTGGTCCGTGGATCGTTCGCGGACCCCGAGGCCGTCGGCCGGACCCTCGAGGCCGGGCGGATCGAGGCGGTCCTGCACTGCGCCGCAAGATCGCTGGTCGGCGAATCGATGACGGACCCGGCGGGGTACTACCAGGCGAATGTCGTGGGCGGCGTCACCCTGCTCGATGCGATGCGACGTTTCGGGATCGGCAGGATCGTCTTTTCATCGACCGCGGCCGTGTACGGCGTCCCCGACGCATCGCCGATTGCGGAAGGTGCGCCGCTTCGGCCGATCAACCCGTACGGCGAAACGAAGCGCATCTTCGAGGGCACGATGGCCTGGTACGGGTCCGCCTATGGGCTGCGCAGCGTCAGCCTCCGGTACTTCAACGTTGCGGGTGCGACCGAGGCCAACGGGGAGCGCCACGACCCTGAGACGCACCTGATCCCGAACGCCCTCGCAGCCGCTGAGGGCGGACCGCCACTCACCCTGTTCGGCGAGGACTACCCCACCCCAGATGGGACTCCCATCCGGGACTACATCCATGTCATCGACCTGGCGGATGCGCATCTCGCGGCACTCGAGGCGACGGCGCCGGGGGATCCCCGGACGGATCGGCCGCTCGTCTGCAACCTCGGGAGCGGCGGCGGATTCAGCGTGAAGGAGGTCCTCGCCGCGACGGAGGCAGTCGTCGGTCGGCCCGTCCCCCACACGAGCGGCCCGCGGCGCGTCGGTGATCCACCGGTGCTGGTGGCGGCGATCGATCGAGCGGCCGAAGTCCTCGGATGGCGGCCCGCCAGGTCCACGCTGGACGCCATGATCGGTTCTGCCTGGGCATGGCGGCAACGCCACCCGTCGGGGTACGACACCGACCTCAGGTGAACCTCGAGGCGCCGAACAGGAACGCCGGGGAACCGCGCCCGACGGGGAACCGCGCCCGACGGGGAACCGCGCCCGACGGGGACCGGCGCCCGACACGGAACGCGCCCGACACGGAACGGCGCCCGAGGGGGACCGCCGCCCGACACCGAACGCGCCCGACACCGAACGCGCCCGACACCGAACGCGACCCCCTGGCGCGCCGCGATGGGCGGCCCGAGGGCCCGGGGCGATGGGCGTGGTGCGAGGGGCGCGCCGCGAAGGCCCGAGCCGCGGTCCGCGCGGCCTCCCCAGATTTGTGTCAAACCGACATCACGACGGGCTTGGGCCATGTCGCCGCCGGGCTCTACAGCCCACAGCGGGCCCCATCGAACCTGATCGAGGCGAGTTGAGCACGCGACGAACGTGATGTCGCGTGTTCATGCCTGTCGAAGCCCGGATCCGGGGCACGATCTACCCAGCCACCTGGCCATGACCCCGCGTGATGTCGGATAGGCAATATCGACGCCATCAGGGGCACGCCGACCCGCGACCGCCGACCGCGACCCGCGCCGCGCGGCCGCGCGGCCGCACCGCGACCGGGCGTGCGAGGGCCGAGCGGCCGAGCGACCGGCGACCCGCGACCCGCACCGCGACCGCGACCCGCGACCGCACCGCGCCGCGCGCAACCTCCGGGCGTGCGGGGCCCGCACCGCGACCGGGCGTGCGAGGGCCGAGCGGCCGAGCGACCGGCGACCCGCACCGCGACCGCGACCCGCGACCGCACCGCGCCGCGCGCAACCTCCG
>JAZJZX010000004.1:162395-192763 GCA_040389445.1 Chloroflexota bacterium | reverse complement strand
CGACCGCACCGCGCCGCGCGCAACCTCCGGGCGTGCGGGGCCCGCACCGCGACCGCGACCCGCGACCGCACCGCGCCGCGCGCAACCTCCGGGCGTGCGGGGGCCGACGAGCGGCCTCTCCCTAGCGCGGCTCCATCGAGGACGATCCGGGTGCAAGCCGATCAGGTGGTGGGGCGGCCCGATCGTCCACCTCGCCGGATCCCGACCATTCGTCCGAAACGGGCCGGATCAGCCACGCGCCGATGATCATCGTGACGAGGAGGCTGAGCACCGCGATCTGGTAGGCACCGTTCCCGAGCGCATCGAACGTCCAGAGCAGGATCAGTCCGTACAGCAGCTGACCGATGACCTGCGACCCCTTGCCGACCAGCCCGTACAGCCCGAAGAACTCGCCGAGCCGCGCCGGGGGTGAGAGCCGGAGCATGAAGACCCGATCCGCGACCTGGACCCCGCCGAGTCCGCTGCCGAGGATCGCGCCGGCGATGAGGAACAGTGCGATGCCGCCCGTGCCGCCGATCCCGATCGAGATGCCGCCGAGGATCAGGCCCACCGCCCACGACCAGAGGACCGCCATCAGCGTTCGCTTGGGGCCCCAGCGATCGACGAGCCGGCCCCAGCCGAAGCTGGCCGCGACCGCGACGACCGTGAGCCCCAGGAGCACCAGGTTGGCAACCGTCGGGGTCATGCCCATCGCGTGGACCGTCACCACGCTCATGACCACGATCACGGTGTTGACGGCGTCCGAATAGAAGAACCGGCCGAGGAGGAACCGGCCGAGGCCGGGCACGGCGCGTGCATGGTCGAGCGTCTGGAAGATCTGGCCGAAGGAACCGGCGACCTCGGCTCGGGAGACCGTGTCACCGGTCGCCTCCTCCTTCACGTACACGAAGATCGGGATCGCGAAGAACGCGAACATCACGGACGCGAGGCGGAACCGATCCTCGACGGGGACATCGAGCAGGAAGATCGCGAGCCCGACCACGATCGTGCCCAGGTACCCGACCGCGACGCCGATCCCGGACAGGCTGCCGCGCGTATCCGGCTTGCTGACCGTCCGGAGCGTGGCGTCGTAGTAGATGAGCGATGACTGATAGGCGAAGTTGGCGATGATGAACAGGACCAGGCCGCCGGTCGCGCCGATGTCGGCGATGAAGGCCGTGGCGCCGACGCACAGCACCGTGAACGCCAGCAGGAATGGCAGTCGCTGGCCGCCGCGGTCCGACAGGGCGCCGAGAATGGGCGAGACCAGGGCGTTCAATCCCACGCTCACGACGATGCCGACGCTCAGCAGGAAATTCCCGTCGCGCTCCCCGAACTGCCCCGTGTCGGTCAGCCACAGGCCGATGGCTCCGGATACCACCGCGAAGCTGAAGATCGTGTTCGCGAAGTCGTACATCGCCCAGGCCGCGGGGACCCGAGCCTGACCGGACGGCGTGAGGGCGGCGAGGGCCCGGCGGGGCGCGGAGACTCGCCGGGTGAGGGCGAGGTGCCGGTTGAGGGCGGCGAGGCGCTGCATCGGCGGTCTCCAGATCGTTGGGCCAATCGGGACGCGGGCGATCGTTTCGGCCGGATCGTCCACCTGCGCGGATGATAGCCGCGCGGTACCCGCCCGGAACGGAGAGATCCACGAGGATCGTTCCCTCGATCGCGCTAGGATGCCGCCATGAGCACGCCGCCGAACACCATCCGGCCCGCGGATCTGAAGCCGATGCCGTACGGTCGCGCGAACTTCCGGAGCATCAGGGATGGGATCTGGGAGCCGCTGTGGGGAGGGCGCCGGGTCCTGATCGATGTGTTCGGCGGCGAGTCGCGGATCCGGGACGAGCAGGGGGAGCCGCTCGACGGGTACGACCTCCTGCGCAGCGCCCTGGAGGACGCGGCGCGTGCCGATGAGCTGGTGCTGGATGGATACCTGCTCCCGGCCCCACTCCGCGACACGACGGGCGCGGAGGCCGTCATCGGCCTCGATTCGGTGCCATCCGTTGCCCAGATGAGCCGCCAGCTCCTGATGGGCTCGCGCAACCCCGAACGGGTCGACGCCATCGAGGCGGCCCAGGTCCGCCGCGTTGCGTTGCCGTCGTCATCGCCGACCGCGTTCGTCGCGGTCGACCTGCTGTGGCTGGACGGCCAGCCGCTCATCGACGTCCCGCTGGGCGAGCGGAAGCGGCTGCTCGAAGGCGTGCTGGTGGAGGGCGAAGTCGTCCGGCGGACCGTGAGCGTCCGGCCTCCGGTCGAGGTCTGGTACGGACAATGGCGCGCCCTCGGGTTTCGCGAGGTCGCCGTGAAAAGCGCCAACAGTCGCTACACGCCAGGCAAACCCAACGGTGCGTGGGCGACGGCCCTCATACCCCGACGCTGACGACCCGCGGGCGGCGCGGCCGGGGCCTGCCGGGGCGGCGCGGCCGGGGCGGCGCGGCCGGGGCGGCGCGCCCCGGCGCTGACGCCCCACCGGCGGCCCGGCGGTTCGCCACCGATGGTAGGGTGAGCGCATGCCCCAATCGATGCTGACGCCGGCGATCCGCGAGGAGATCGCCCGCCTCGACCGAGCGGACATCATGGTCGGGATCCCCAGCTTCAAGAACGCGGCGACCATCGGCTACGTCGTGCACGCGGCGCAGGCCGGTCTCGTCCAGTACTTCCCGGATCTCCGTCCCGTGGTGGTCAATTCCGATGCGGGATCGCCCGATGGGACCCAGCGCGTGGTCGTGGAAACCGAGCCGCCCGACTACGTCGAGGAGATCCTCCTGGTGCGGCCGCGGAACAAGTTGTCGCGCGTCTCGCTGACCTACCCCCAGATCGGCGGCGTCGGCGGCAAGGGCGCCGCCCTGCGCACGATCTTCGAGATCGCCGACGCGCTCCAGGTCCAGGCCCTCGTCGTCGTCGACTCGGACCTTCGATCCATCCTGCCCGAGTGGGTCGAGCTGCTCGCCGGGCCGATCCTCAAGGGCGGCTACGACTTCGTCGCCCCGCTCTACTCGCGCTACAAGTACGACGGCACCATCACCAATACCGTCACCTATCCACTGACCCGGGCACTCTATGGGCACCGGATCCGCCAGCCCATCGGCGGCGACTTCGGGGTCAGCGGCGACCTCGTCAGGCACTATCTCGAGGCGGACGACTGGACCGACGACATCAGCCGGTTCGGGATCGACATCTGGATGACGACCACGGCGCTGGCCGGCGGGTTTGCGATCTGCCAGGCCCGTCTCGGATCCAAGGTCCACGACCCCAAGGACCCGGGGTCGGACCTCGGGCCGATGTTTCGGCAGGTCGTCGGAACGATCCTCCGACTGGCGGTCCGCCATGCCGACCGCTGGAAGGACATCCGGAGCAGCCACGAGATTCCGGCCTACGGGTTCGAGCGCCTGGCCGAGCCTCCTCCGCTCGATGTCAACACCGTCCGGCTGGTCTCCGAGTTCCACAACGGTTCGCTGACGCTCGCCGACGCGTGGCGCGGGATGTTCGCACCGGCCAATGCGGACGCGATCCTCGAGCTGGCCGCGGAAGCCGGCCGCATGGCCGACGCCGCGCGTTCGAAGCTGGACATGGATGCTCCGGGCGCCGTCACCCCGACCACGGCGCACATGGCGGCTTCCCTCGCCGGCTTCCACTTCCCGGACGACCTGTGGGCCCGGACGGTGTACGACATGATTCTCGCGGCACGCCGCGATCCGGAGGGCATCGACCGGATGGTCGCCTCGTTCGTGCCGGTCTACTTCGGGCGGGTTGCCAGCTTCATCATCGAGAACCGCGACCTGACCACCGACCAGGCCGAGGAGCGGGTCATGCGGCAGGCACGCGAATTCGAGCTGCTCAAGCCGTACCTCCTGGACCGCTGGGAGAACGAGCCCACCGCGGACAAGGGGCTCGTGAGCGCGGGATGAACGCCCGATGAGCAGCGTGCCGCTCCCCGCGCGCATCCTCATCCCGGTCGCAAATCCGGCGACCGCCGAGGAACTCATCAGCCTGGGCGCCGACCTGCTGGAATCGCGCTCGGGTGAGCTGACGGCACTCGGGATCGTGGAGGTTCCGGAGGGGATGGCCCTGTCCGACGGCGCAACCCGCGCCCGGCACGCTCGCCGTCTCCTGCAGCGTGTCCTCGATTTCGCGCCGGAAGGGACGCCCATCCACCCCATCGTCCGGATCGGGCGGCATGCGGCCGAGGGCATCGTGGAGGCAGCCGCCGAGCTCGACGCCGACCTCGTCGTCTTCGGCTGGGGCGGCAAGGCGCAGAGCGGCCGCGAGGGACCCGCCGCCCCGTTCTCGCCGACCATCGACGAGGTCATCCGGGAGGCCCCCTGCGACATCGCGGTGGTCAAGCAGCGCGGTGCCGGCCAGATCCGGCGGATCATGGTCCCGGTCCGCGGTGGACCGCATGCCGAGCTGGCCATGCGGTTCGCCAACGCCATTGCCGAGCGGCGCGGAGCCGAACTGGTGGCACTCCACATCGTTCCACCCGGGATCACGATCGCGGTGCGAGCCCAGGCCGAGCGAGCCCTGCAGGCCTTCGTTCGCCAGCACGCCACGGTGCCCGTGGAGACCGTGGTGCGGGAAGCGGCCAACGTCCGGAATGCGATCGTCAAGGAGGCGGACCGCGCCGACCTCGTGGTCATGGGGGCCGCCGCGGCGCCGACCTCGGGCGACGCTTCGGCCCACCTGTTCGGCGCCATGCCCGAGGCCATCGCCACGCGCTCGAAGTCGACGGTCATCGTCGTCAAGACGCGCGAGTCCATCGGACGGCAGACCTTTGAGCAGCTCGCCTCGCGAGCCGAAACACTCGCCGCCGCAGATCGGGCAGCGGAGGAGGCCCGTGCCGTTCCGACCCGCGTGGACCGCTGGTTCGGCGAATCGAACTTCCACCACAGCGAGTTCTCGGACCTGCGTCGGCTGACCCAGCTCAAGGAGAAGCAGGGGCTCACGGTCAGCCTCGTCCTCCCGACGCTCAACGAGGAGGAGACGATCGGCCCGATCGTCCGCAAGGCGATCCGCGACATGGTCGGCCGGATCCCGCTGCTCGACGAGATCGTCGTCATCGATTCCGCGTCTACGGACCGGACGCGAGAGATCGCGGAAGCCGAGGGAGCAAGAGTCGTCCAGCACCCTGACGTGCTGTCGCGCTATGGATCCTTCCGCGGCAAGGGCGAGGCGCTCTGGAAATCGCTGTTCGAGACCAGCGGCGACATCATCGTGTGGGCCGACACCGATGTCCGGAACTGGCACCCGCGGATGGTCTACGGGACGCTGGGACCGTTGCTCCACGAGCCGCGCCTGCAGTACGTCAAGGGCTATTACCAGCGCCCCATCGTGGAGGGCGGGGTCCTTCGCGAGGGCGGCGGCGGCCGGGTGACCGAGCTCGTGGCGAGGCCGCTGATCAACCTCTTCTACCCGGAACTGTCCGGGTTCATCCAGCCGCTCGCGGGCGAGTACGCGGGTCGGCGCGCGATCCTCGAGCAACTGCCCTTCTTCACCGGCTATGCCGTGGAGATCGGTCATCTCATCGACATCGCGGAGCGGGTCGGCCTGGAAGGGCTCGGCCAGGTGGATCTGGACCGTCGCGTCCATCGCAACCAGGAGCTCGAAGGGCTGTCCCGGATGAGCTTCGTGATCCTCCAGGCCGTGATGAAGCGACTCGAGGAACGCCGCAAGGCGCGCCTGTTCGCGGAGCTCGGCTCAACCATGAAGCTGCCGCGCTCCGGGCGGGGCCGGCTGTCGCTGGAGGTCATCGAGCTCGCCGACATGGAGCGGCCGCCCATGATCCGGATTGCCGAGTACCTGGAACGGCGCGCCGGAGCCGAGCAGCCGGAACCGTGAACCGAGCCGGAACCGCGAGCGGAGCCGGTGGAGTCGCGAGCAGGTCCGGAACCGCGAGCGGAGCTCCCGCCCCGGCCACCGGCCGCGCCACGGATCGCGGCGCCACGGATCGCGGCGCCACGGATCGCCGCGGCAGCCGGCTCGCGGTTCTCATCGCCCCCGATTCGTTCAAGGGATCCCTGACCTCCGTCGAGGTCGCGCGGGCGCTTGCCGAGGGGTGGCGGCTCGGGCGGCCGGACGACGATGTCACGCTCGCGCCACTCGCGGATGGCGGCGAGGGCACACTCGAGGCGATCGCCGCAAGCGGCGCCTGGACCTGGCAGGAGGTCGAGGCCGCCGACCCGATCGGTCGACCCGTTACCGCTCGATGGCTGCGCTCGGCCGACGGGATGCGTGCCATCGTCGAGCTGGCGAGTGCCTCGGGCCTGACTCGGCTGAGCCCGGACGAGCGGGATCCCTTCGGGGCATCCACGCGCGGCACCGGCGAGGTCCTCCGCGCCGTGCTGGACGCCGGCATCCGCCACATCGTTCTCGGGATCGGCGGCAGCGCCACCACGGACGGCGGGCGCGGCGTCCTGGAGGCCCTCGGCGCCACGGTCCGGGATCTGCCGGACCACACGGTGGCGATCGACCTGGACGGGCTCGACCCGCGCCTCGCCGATGTGGAGCTCCGTATCGCCTGCGACGTCACCAACCCCTTGCTCGGCGATTCCGGAGCCGCCGCGACCTACGGCCCCCAGAAGGGTGCGAGCCCGGCCGACGTCCCGGCCCTCGATGCCCGCCTGGGCCGCTGGGCCGACGCCCTCGAAGCCGCCACCGCGCGCCGCGAGCGGGACACGCCCGGGGCCGGCGCCGCCGGGGGCACAGCCTTCGGGCTGCTCTGCGTCGGGGATCGGTTCCGGCTCCTGGAGCTGGTACCGGGCGTCGACCTGGTGGTCCAGGAGACCGGCCTGGAGGCCATGCTCGCCTCGGCCGACCTCGTCATCACCGGCGAAGGCCGTATCGATGCCCAGACCGCGTTCGGAAAGACGGCCCTGGGGGTCGCTCGACTCGCGCAGGCCGCAGGCGTTCGATGCCTTGCCGTCGGCGGCGGCGTGGAGCCCGAGGGGATCGAAGCCCTGGCCCGCTTCGGAGCCACCGTCGTACCGGTATGGGAG
The DNA here is from genome assembly GCA_040389445.1 of Chloroflexota bacterium. Taxonomy (GTDB): domain Bacteria; phylum Chloroflexota; class Limnocylindria; order Limnocylindrales; family CSP1-4; genus UBA5189. The sequence goes on along the minus strand of JAZJZX010000004.1, from coordinate 185,792 downwards.
CGGCCCGTGCCGACGGCGGTGGCGATGGCAGCCGGCGCCGCGCCGATCGTCGAGTGCGGTGCGCGGATGGCGCGCGACATCGCCCGCGCCAGGCGGCCGATGGCGCGCCGCGCCGGGCGGCCGCCGAAGGCGAAGCGGCCTCCCGTTGGAAAACGGAGGAAGCGGCGCGCGCCGGACCCCGGGATCACGTGGGCCCGGAAGCTCAACCGCAGCCGCCCGAACCTGGTCGCCGACGTCCTCGCCGGACTCGCCACGATCCACGGTCATCCCACCTGGGCCCGGCGCCTCGACCCGACCAGCGAACTGATCCTGACGATCCTGACCCAGAACAGTGCCGACACGAATGCCGAGCGCGCGTTCGAGGCCCTCAGGGATGCCTATCCGTCCGGCCTCGCCGCCGAGCGCCACGTCCCCGGCCCCGGCTGGGGCGGCGAGGGCCTTTCCGACGGTGCGCCACCGGACTGGGCGGCGGTCGAGGCGGCGCCCGTCCAGGAGCTGGTGGATGTCATCAGGCACGGCGGTCTGGCAAATCAGAAGGCACCGCGGCTTCAGGCCACGCTCCGAACCATTCGCGAGGCTCGCGGCGACTACTCGCTCGAGTTCCTGGCGGAGATGCAACCGCTCGAGGCGCGGGCGTGGCTGACCGCGATCGACGGGATCGGCAAAAAGACCGCCTCCGTGCTCCTGATGTTCTCGTTCGGGATGCCGCTGATGGCCGTGGACCGCCACGTCGAGCGCGTCTCGCAGCGGGTCGGCCTGATCCCGGCCAAGGCCGGCGCGGACGATGCCCACGATCTGTTCCTCGCGATGCTCCAGCCAGGGCAGATGTACGAGGCGCACGTCAACCTCATCCGGCACGGTCGCGTGATCTGCCATGCCCGGAACCCGGAGCACGAGATCTGCCCGCTTCGCGATCGATGCCGCTTCGTCGATCCGAAGGCTCCCTGAATCGAGGCGCCTTCCCGCGAGGTCCGGAACCTATACTCGGACGATGACGCGCCAGCGGTCCGAGAGCCTGGTGTTCCGGCACCGAATCCTGATCGTCGACGACGATCCCAACGTTCGGGGCCTGCTGGCGGACCAGCTGGCCGGCGACGGCTTCGACGTGGAGACGGCCCCCGACGGCGTCGAGGCGCTGCGACGCCTGGAAGGCGGCTGGCCGGACCTCCTGATCGTGGACATGATGATGCCCCGCATGGACGGCCTGAGCCTCGCGCGCGAGGTCAAGGCGATCGCCGATCTGCCCATCATCGTCCTGTCCGCCATCGACGCGGCGGATTCGAAGGCCGAGCTGCTGGACGAGGTTGCCGAGGACTACATCGCCAAGCCCTACCACTATCCGGAGCTCCGGGCCCGGATCACCCGAGTCCTTCGACGTGTCGGTGACAAGGTGCCGCGGCGGGGCCTGGTGCTGGGGCCCGACCTCACCCTGGAGCTCCATCGACGGACGGCCGTCGTCGGCGGGGTCGAGGTGCCGTTGACACCCACGGAATCGCGCCTGCTGTATTCGCTCGCGGCGAATCTCGGCCGGACGGTCACCACGGAGACGTTGCTGGACCGGGTGTGGGCGGACACCGAGGACGCGGATCCGTCCTACGTGTGGGTCACGGTCCGACGCCTTCGCCAGAAGCTCGAACCCGATGCGAACCGGCCCATGCATCTCGTTACCGTTCGCGGACTGGGCTACCGGCTCGTGGCAACGGATGGGCTCGCGACCGGCGGGCAGGCCACGGACCCACGAGCGACGGACACGTGAACGACGGAACGCCGGACGCCACGGGAACGCCGGGCGGCACGGGACCCGCGGGCGGCACGGGACCCGCGGGCGGCACGGGACCCCCGGGCGGCACGGGACCGGCGGGCGGCACGGGACCGGCGGGCGGCACGGGGGGCACGGGACCCCCGGGCGCCGCGGGCGGCATCTCGTTCCGGGGCCGGGTCGCGCTGGCCGTGGTGTCGGCGGCGCTGATCCCGATCGGCGCCTTCGGGGGAGTCCTGCTGTGGACCGGTGCCGCCGGGTCCGACAGTCCGGATTCGCCGATCGGTCGCCTCCTGCTGTTCGCCTTTGCGGCGGCCGTCGTGGGCGCGATCTTCGTGGCCCTGCTCATCGCGGCAAGCCTGATGCGCCCGCTCCGGACGATCGCGACGGCCGTCGAACAGGCGTCGGACGGGGATCGGCGGACCCGCATCGTCGTCGCCGGGGACGATGAGCTGGCCATGCTCGCGGATCGATACAACGGGCTGGCGGCGGACCTCGATCGCCGCGATCTGGAACTCTCCCGCGTCCAGGGGGCCATCGCGACCATCGACCCGCGGGCGGGCACCGGCCGGCTGGTGGAGATCGCGGGCCAGGCCGTGAAAACCGCCTTCGACATGTCGTCGGCGGAGCTGATCCTCGGCAACCCGGACGACCTGCCGATCGTCGAGGATGTACCCGGCGAACCTCGTCCGGTCCGTGCCGTCATGCGGCTCGGGTTCGAGGAACTCGGGGTCATTGCGGGCGAACTTCCCCCGACGCGGCGCTGGGAGGCGGCCGACCAGGCGCTGCTGGATCTGTTCGCCGCCGAGGTCGCCATCGCCCTGCGCACGGCGGAACTCATCGCGCGGGTGGAATTGCAGAACGCCCGGTTGCGAGATCTCGACGAGGCCAAGGACGATTTCCTGCGCGGGATCAGCCACAACCTCCAGACGCCCTTGACGAGCATCCGGGCGTCGGCCGAGCAGCTCGGCGAGGTGCAGCCGGACCCTCGCCTGGAGCTGATCGTGGAGCAGACCGGTCGACTGTCCAGGATGGTCCGCCAGCTGCTGACCGTGCCCCGTCTCGATTCGGGGGCCCTGCGGGCTCGCCCGCAGGTCCTCGGCGTCGGCCCCCGGGTTCGCCGGGCGTGGGAGGCGCTGGGTGCCCACGACGTGCCGTTCACCCTGCACGACGATGCCGTCGGGTGGCTGGCGGTCGCCGATCCCGACCAGCTCGACCAGGTCCTGTGGGCCCTGCTCGACAACGCCGTGCTGCACGGCGGAAGCACCGCGGTCACGGTCAGCGTCACGGCCCGGGAGGCCGAATCCCGCCTGCGGCTGACCGTGCTCGACGGCGGGCCGGGCATTGCCGAAGGGGATCGCGACCGACTCTTCGGTCGATATCAACGGCTCGGACGGAGCGACGCCGGCGGCACCGGACTGGGCCTCTACGTATCGCGGGAACTGTGCCGGGCGATGGGCGGGGACCTGGTGGTGGAACAGGGCGAGCCGGGGCAGGGCGCCGCCTTCACGGTCATTCTGCCGGCGGAAGTGCCGGATCCGCCCGGTGGAACGTGATCGACTCCAGGCAGGATCGCGCGCTGCGGCGGACCGCGCGCCGCGCCGAGCGGCACCTTCGGACCACGCGCCGCGCCCGATCCGCGCGAACCATGCCACCCTGGTGCATCGCGGCAACGAAATTTCGGGTGGCAAGGCGTCCTGCAAGGTGGGGATGATGAACTGGCCGCCATGCGCATGAACCGCGTCCGCAATCGTCGAGGCCGGAGCCGAGGCCAGACCCTGACCGAGTTCGCGCTCATCCTGCCGGTCTTCCTCCTCATCACGGCCGGCGTCGTGGACATGACACGCCTCTTCCTGGGGTACATGTCCCTGACGAACGGCGTGCGAGAGGCGGCCCTGTACGCGGCCGGAGGGACCAACTACACGAAGTGGTGCACGGCTCCGGCTGGCAAACTGCCGTCACCCGCGGTTTCCGTCCCCTGTCCGGTGGGCACCACCTCGGCCAACCAGGCCGACGACCCGGACAACATCGCCTACCGGATCGCGGTCGACGCGAGCGGCCTCGATGCCACGCGGATCGTCCTCGACGTGCCGGACTGCAGCGGCAGCTGCACCGTCTCCAGCACCACCGTCCGCATCCGTGCCACCTACCGGATGGACGTCATCACGCCGGTGCTCGGTGCGATCGTGGGCAACACCCTGACGATGACCGCCGCGACGTCGGCGACGATCCTCAGATGAAGGGGCGCCATTCCGGACGCCGGCGAGAAGGCGGACAGACCCTGGTGGAATTCGCCATGGTGATTCCGATCTTCCTGCTGCTCCTGTTCATCCTCATCGACTTCGGGCGCGTGATCTTTGCCCAGAACGCGATCACCCAGGATGCCCGCGAGGGCAGTCGGCGGGGCGTGGTCAGCGCCGCCTACGACACCACCATCTACGCGGCCATCCGATCGGCGGCCCTGGTGGGAACGCCGGCGGTGCCGATGACGGCTGCCAGCATCACCGGCGAGGCCGGGGCCTGCTCGGCCAAGCCGGGTGGCGTCGACGACCCGACATCGCCCACGACATGCTTCTACCCGGACGGCACGAAGAAGGGAAATCGCGTCGTGGTGAACATCACCGTGACCGTCCCGTTGCTGACCCCGATCATCGCCCAGATCGTGGGCGGGAGCTTCACCATCAGCACCCAGTCGATTGGATTCGTCCAGTGAACAGCGCGTCGCGCCACCGGAACCCGAAGGAGTCACCTGCCATGGAACGTCCAGCCGGCCTGCCGCTCGTGTCGGCTCGAAGCTCCGAGCGGGGCCAGATCATCATCCTCTTCGCCTTCGCCCTGATTGCGATCATCGCGATGGCCGGACTGCTGATCGATGGCGGCATGGCCTGGTCCAGCCGACGGCAGGCACAGGCTGCGGCCGACACCGCCGCCCTCGCGGCCGCGAATGCAGCCCTCCAGGTGGGCGCCACGTCCACGACCATCGCCAACGCGGCCCGGAGCATCGCCGGAACCAACGGCTTTCCCGCCGACCTCATCGACTGCGGTGGCGCGACCCAGGCCGACGCCGGCGTGGTCGTCAACCGCCCGCCGCTGACCGGGGCCTTCGCGGGCAAGAACAACTACATCGAGGTCGTGACCTCGCGCCGCGTGACCACGACGTTTGCGCGGGCCATCGGCCTGCCCTGCTTCATGGTGTCGGCCCGAGCCGTCAGCGCGGTCGCGTCACCCAGCGTGGCGAACTGCTCGTTCTGCTCTCTCAACGACTCGTACGGCAACCACACCCTCGTCCTGAAGAACGGCGCCACGCTCCGCGTCGACGGCGACATCTACGTCAACTCGAAGGACGGCCTGACCGGCGACAGCAAGGTGTCCTTCAACGGCGTCACGTGCGTGCCCGGCCAGGAAGCCGGGAAGGACAAGGGGGACTTCTTCGTCTGCGGCGACGGGTTCGACATCTTCGGTGCCGGTGGGTCCATCACGGCCAAGACGATCTCCGTGGTCGGCGGCTGGGAGACCCACGACTTCAACATCGCCTCCGCGGATTCCCGTGCCACGCTGGCCGACGGAACGCCCTGCCCGCTCTACACCCAGCCCCTCGGGTACAGCACGCCGGTGGCCAATGTCTGCATCGGCATGCCGCCGATCGCCGACCCGTTGAACAACCCGTCCGACCCCGACAGCGTCATCACCGCGCCCGTGCTGGCGTCCCTGTCCGTGCCGGCCGCGAACGTGGACGGCTGCCCCGGGACGGCCCTCATCCCCACCGGCCGCGCCGGCGTCCCCGTGACGATGTCCATCACCGGGGTTGCCACCATCTGCCCCGGCATCTACTACGGCGGCATCAAGGTCACCGGCTCGAACGCCCGGCTGACCATGCTGCCCGGCATCTACTACATCGCCGGCGGCGGGTTCCAGGTCATCAACGGCGCCTGGGTGGACGGCTCGCAGGGCGTCATGATCTACAACTCCAGCGGCGTCGAAGCCGTGCCGGTCAACACGACGCCGGGCACGGACAAGGTGCCGGCGGCGGACAAGAACAAGAAGACCCCCAAGAACCCCAACCTCACCTCCAACAACAACCCGTCGGACGTCACCGAATCCGTGACCTACACGTTCACGATCGAGCGCAACAAGTCCAGCAGCCCCACACCCACCGGGCTCATGACCTTCTACGACGGCGACACGGCCATCACGGGCTGCATCGACCTGGCCGTCGCGTCCGCGGGCACCGGAAAGGTCGCGGCGACCTGCTCCCAGGCATACAGCAATCCCGGCTCGCGGGCCATCTCGGCGGTCTACTGGGGTGACTCGTTCTACAACCCGATCGGCGACACGCTCACCCAGACGATCACGACGCCGGCCGGCTCCGCGATCGCGCCGATCACCCTCAGCACGACCGGCAACGTCAAGCTGTCCGGTCCCACCTCCGGAGCGTACGGCGGCCTGACCCTGTTCCAGGATCGGGCCAGCAACCTCACCATCACCATCAATCCAGGATCCGGCGCGTCGGCCTGCTCGGGGAACTGGCTGACCGACGGCGTCCCGCCCAACACCAACCCGGTGCCGGCGGCCTGCGGCCCGCTGGGCGGCCTCCAGGGCACCATCTATGCGCCCAACCAGGAGGCCCTGGTGCTCATCACGGCGAGCGGCGTGTCCAACCTCCAGATCATCGCCGGCAAGATCCAGGTCGACAGCAACGCGGACGCCCGGTTCGCGTACACGCCCCAGTTCTTCGCCAACGGCAACCTCCGCCTCGTCGAGTAGTCATTCGCAACCCACGGCACGCGCCGGCCCTGGCCGGCGCGTGCTGATCCGGCCGGCGAGTCCACCCGTCCCCTTCGGTCGTGGAATGGACGGTTCTTGCAAGGTCACTTGCACTCGATGTACAAGGGCGCTTGACCAGCCCTCGCGCCCGCCTCTACCATGCCGTGGACCCACCAACCGCAAGAGAGGCCACCATCCGATGAGCAAGTTCGTCTCGTGGCGCATCGCCCTCGCGGCGGCGGCAATCCTCGGCCTGGCCGCGTGCGGCGGGGCCTCCTCCCCGACTCCATCGACCGCGCCATCCACCGACGTCCTGGCGGAGATCCAGTTCACGATCGACGGTCTGGATCAGGCGCTGGCCGCCCTCGAGGCCGGCGATGCCGTCAAGGCGGAGCAACTGGCCGGCGACGCCTATCTCGAACACTTCGAGTACGTCGAAGGACCGCTCGAGGCAAGGAACGCCGAGCTCACCAAGACGCTCGAGGACCTGATTCGCGATGAGCTGCGAAACGCGATCAAGGCCGGCAAGTCCGTGGCTGAAGTGACCGTTCTCGTTGATCAGGCGAAGGCCGGCCTCGAACGCGCGGCCGCGCTGCTGCGCTAGGGTGCGTCGCCTCCGCGCCGCGCTCGCGGGCGCGTTCCTTGCCCTGGCCCTCGGATCCGCCTCCGCGTCCGGCGTTGCGGCAGCCAGCGACGACCCGCTCGCCCAGTACATCGACCTCGTCATCGGAGTCCGCGCCACGCTGACCCAGTCCCTGGAGGCGTACCGGGCGGGTGATACTGCCGGGGCCGTCGCGGCCGCCCGGACCGCCTACCTCGACAGCTTCGAGCTCGTGGAGATCCCGCTCCGGCAGCGCGATCCGGACATGACCCTCGAGATGGAGGATGCCTTCGCCCGCCTCCGGGCGGATATCCGGGCGGGTCTGCCGGTCAGCGTCGTGACGGACGACGTGGCCCGGCTCCAGGCCGGCCTGGACGAGGTCGAGCGCGTCCTCTCGCTCCAGGGCTACGCCCCGGCCGTCGTGGCCGGCACGGCATTCGTGCTGGTGCTCCGGGGCGGCCTGGAAGCGATCCTGCTGGTCTCGTCCATCCTGGGTTATCTCGCCGCGGCGCGGGCAAGCCACCTCCGCACGGCCGTGCTGGCCGGCGTCGCCAGCGCCGCCGGCGCGACCATCGCCACCTGGTTCATCCTCCAGACCCTGCTCCGGATCGCGCCGGTCCGTCCGTCCGTGGTCCAGGCGATTCCGGCCCTCGTCGCCGTGGTCGTCCTCGTTGCCTTCTCGTACTGGCTGCTGTCCCGGCTGGACCAGCGCCGCTGGCTCGAATTCATGAGCGCCCGCGTCTTCACCGCGGTGGCCGCGGGCAGCAGCGTCGCCCTGTTCACGCTCGGCTTCACGGCCGTCTATCGCCAGGGCTTCGAGTCGGTCGCCTTCTTCCAGGCGCTGCTGTCCTATACCCGGGGCCTGGAGCCGTGGCTTGCCCTGGGTGCCGCACTGGCGCTCGTCGGGGTCGGTGTCCTGACCTGGCTGGTCTTCCGGCTGGGCCGACGGGTACCGCTCAACGCCTTCCTCGGGATCTCGGTGGTGCTGGTCATGGCGATCTCGATCGTCTTCATCGGCAACGCCGTACGCGGCCTCCAGGAGGCCTACGTCATCGACATCACGAACCTGACCGGATCCCTGCCGCGCCTGCCGATCTACCTCGCCCAGGCGACCGGCTACCACCCGACGGCCGAGACGATCCTCGCCCAGGTGGGGCTCTTCCTGACCTACCTCGTGGTGGGTGGGTGGGTCGTCTTGTCGGCCCGCAGGCGGCTCCGCGGCGACCAACGTCGCGACCACCGTCGTCAGCCCGAGGCCTCGGGCTGACGATGCCGGTCCGGCTCGGGATCGACGTCGGCGGAACCTTCACCAAGGCCGCGGCCGTGGACGTGACGACCGGCGAGGTCGTCGCCCGGGCCGTGGTGCCGACCTCGCACGACGCTCCGGACGGCATCGCATCCGGTGTGGTGGCCGTCCTGGCTGCGGCGAGTGCCGCCGTGGACCGGGCGGGTGTGGGCCCCATCGTGATGGTCGGCCATTCCACCTCGCTCGCGGTGAACGCCCTGCTGGAGGGAGATCTGCCGGTCGTGGGCCTGGTGGGCATCGGGCGAGCGCCGGACCTGGGCCCGGCGAAGCGTCGAACGGACATCGGCCGCCTGGCGCTCGCTCCCGGCCGCGTCCTTGAGCCGCGCTATCGGTTCGTCGATGCCACCAGGGGCCTGGACGCCGCCCACGCGGGCACCGTGATCGACGAGCTCGTCGCGGAGGGGGCTCGCTCGATCGCCGTGAGCGAGGCCTTTGCGGTGGACGACCCGGCCGGCGAGATCGCGATCCTGGCCGCCGCGGCCGAGCGCGGCCTGCCGGCCTGCGCCGGCCACCAGCTGACCGGCGTCCTGGGCCTGGAGCTGCGGACCGTGTCGGCGCTGGTGAACGCCGCGATCCTGCCCCGCGCCCAGGCGACGGCCGCGGTCGTTGCGGAGGGGCTGGCCGCCGCCGGCGTGCACGCCCCACTGGTGATCCTCCGCGGCGACGGCGGAGCAACGGACCTCGCCGGGTTCGCCGCGCTCCCCCTCCGATCCCTGTTCTCGGGCCCCGCGGCGTCCGTCTCGGGAGCCCTCCACCACCTCGACCTCGGCGACGGGCTGATGCTGGAGGTCGGGGGCACCTCGACCAACATCGCGATCGTTCGCGGGCGCCGACCGCGCCTCGCCTATGTCCGGGTCGGCGCCTATGCCACTTGCCTCCGGTCCCTGGATGTCTGGGTGGCCGGTGTGGCGGGCGGCAGCCTGGCGCGGATCAAGGGCCGCCGGGTCATCGCGGTCGGACCGCGGAGTGCGCATATCGCGGGCCTCCCGTATGCCGCCTTCGCCGAGCCCGCGATGCTGGCCGGTGCCCGCGCCGCGCTCGTGGCCCCCCGGGCGGGCGATTCGGTCGACCACCTCGTCGTGGACGCCGACGGCGGCCGGTTCGCCCTGACCGTGACGTGCGCGGCGAACGCGACCGGTGTCGTGACGCCGGACAGCTACGCCGCGGCGCCGGGCGGCCGGGAATCCGCCGAGCTCGCGTTCGCGGCCGCGGGACGCCTCCTCGGTGTCGACCCCCGGGAACTCGCGAACTCCATGCTGCAGGTCGCCGCGGCGGAGCTGGAGCGGACCCTGCGGGCCGCGGCGAGCGCCGCGGGCACGGACGTCCGGAGTCTCGCCATCGTGGGCGTCGGCGGGGGCGCCGGCGCCCTGGTTCCGTCCCTGGCCGCCTCGCTCGGGGTACGGGGCGAACTCGCCCGCCACGCCGAGATCCTGAGCTCCATCGGGGCGGCCACCAGCCTCATCCAGGCGGTCGAGGAGCGGAGCGCCGCCGCGGCCGACGAATCCACCATCCGCGAGGCGATCGATGCGTCGGAAGCGGCCGCCATGGCGGCCGGAGCCGCGCCGGCCAGCCTGGAGACGACCACCGAATTCGACGCCGCGCGGCGGCTCCTGCGCGCCATCACGACGGGCTCCCTCCCGCTGGAGGCCGGCGGTCCGCCGCCCGCGGATCCGGTGGACGAGGCGACGCTGCTCGCCCGCGCCGGCTCAACGCTCGGTCTGCCCCCGGAGGAGCTGTCGGAAGTCGGGCGAACCGCGCACTACATTGCCTTTGCCGGCCCGGAGGCCGGTCAACGCCCGGGCCGCGGCGCGGGACGGCCGTGGGGCCGCGGCTCCGACGCGGGACGCTCCTGGGGCTGGGGCCGCGGCTCCGGCGCGGGACGGCCGTGGGCCCTCGTCGACCGACGCGGCACGGTCGCCCACCACGGCGTCGCGGACGCGATCCTGGTGGGATCCGGCGAGGACTTCGCGAACACGGCGCTGGAGGAGATCCGCCGCGCCGAACGCCACGTCGGGCCGGCCAGCGTGGCCCCGCCGGTCGTGGTGGTCAGCGGGCGCCGCGTGGTTGACTGTTCGCCCATGAGCACCCTGGCCGGCGTGCTGCGAGCCGTGGAGGCGGAAGTGCGACCCAGTACCTCCGGGTCAGCGGCGGATCGCTCGGCGTCCGTTATCGTCGCCATCGAACGCGAGGGAGGACGGTAACCGTGGCGATCTATCGAGCTGAGCGGGGGCGGAAAGTGGCCATCGTGGCCATCGCTGCCTTCGTCGCCGGGCTTGTGCTCGGAGCCGTCGGCGGCCGCCTGACCAGCCCCAGCCTGGCCGACGGCGTGGATGCGGTTCGATTGGAGATCGCACCCATCCGCTCGTCGCTGGATGTCATTCGGCTCGAATACCGCAAGTTGCTCGAAGGCGGCGCCGACGCCGGCGGAGCCGTGGCCGCGGCGAACCGGGTCCGCCAAACCTTCGACGCCGCCCGGCCTTCGCTGGCGATCCTGAATCCGGCGGCCACCGATGCCCTCGATGCGCGGATCACCTCGCTGTCCGACGCCATCGGCATCCGCGCTCCGGAACCCGACGTGATGGCAGCCGTCGATGCAACCGAGGCCGCGCTCGACGCCGCGCTCGGTCGCTGAGCCGCAACATGGCTGCCCGGCACGTTTTCGTCATCGCGCCGCCGGATCCTCGTTCCGCGTGGACCGCCTCACCCGCACCGTGCGCTACGATCCCTGACTGATGCGCTCCGTCGCCCTCCTCGCCGCCGCCTTCGGCGGGACCCTCGCGGTGCTGCTGTTGGGATTCTTCGCCCTCCGGGCGGTGACCGGCGGGTCGCTGGATCCGACGGCGGCTCCGAGCGCCGACCTGCTCGCGACACCCACGGAGTTCGCGACGGAACGTCCCACGGCCCGCCCCACGCGGACTCCCCGCCCCGCGCCCAGCGCGAGCGGAGGGTCCACCTCGCCCGGCCCGTCCGGCACGCCCGGGCCAACCGCGGGTCCAACCGGAACACCCAGGCCGACCCTCCCGCCCGGCACCGTGATCACGATCACCGTGAAGGGCCGTGACTACGTCTCCGCGGAAATCCCGCCCAACGGCACCGTCAAGAAGCAGGGCGATTCGGCCATCCTGCACACGGACCGGAGCATGAGCCTGTTCCTCGGCGTCACCTGGGATATCCCGCCCGGGTCCATCCCGTTCGGCGCCAAGATCGCGAGGATCGACTCGCGCGTCTGCGGCAGCGGATCCGGCGACTTCTGGGAAACCTACGGACCGGATGGCTCCGAACCCTTCGAGTACGCGGTCGAGGAGCCCTCGCCGGACGGCTGCTGGTATTTCACCAACGCCCCCGGCCCGGATACGGCGATCCTGTCGCAGACCAGGACCGAGGCAACGCTCCGGATCGACAAGATCGTGTACACCATCACGCTGCGCTGAGGTTGTCGATGGGCACGCCCGTCGCAGACCAGGATCGCCGGCCACGAGTGCTCGTCGTCGATGACGAGCTCACGATGCGCGAGTACCTGGAGCTGGGCCTCGGGTACGAGGGCTTCGAGGTCCGGCTGGCCGTCGACGGGAGCGCGGCCATGGAGCTGGCCCGCTCGTGGATCCCCGATCTGGTCATCCTGGATCGGATGCTGCCGGGAACCGACGGCCTCGACGTGTGTCGATCCCTCCGGGCGTCCGGCGACGTCGGAATCCTGATGCTGACCGCGCGCGGGGATGTCGACGATCGCGTCGACGGCCTCGAGGCCGGCGCGGACGATTACCTCGCGAAGCCGTTCACCTTCAAGGAGCTGCTGGCGCGGGTGCGGGCGATCCTCCGGCGGCGGGGCGTCGTCCTGGGTCGGCGGCTGCGCGCGGGCCCGCTGACCCTGGACCGCGAGACGCGCGAGGTTGCCGTCGATGGCCGCCCGATCGCCCTCACGCCGCGGGAATTCGAGCTCCTGGAGCTGCTCCTGAGCCATCCTCGCCAGGTGCTCACGCGGGAGGCGATCATGAATCGCATCTGGGGATACGAATACGAAGGCGATGCCAACGTCATCGAGGTCCACATCCACGCGCTCCGTGAGAAGCTCGGGGATCAGGACCGGACGCTGATCGCGGCGGTTCGCGGCGTCGGATACAGCCTCCGTGGCTGATCGCGCGCCGATCCGGGGCGCGCCGATCCGGGGCGCGCCGATCCAGGGCGCGCGGCGCTCGCGCGTCTCCGCCGCCCTCGGGGGCATGTCCATTCGGTGGCGCCTGACGGCGACCTATGTGGCCCTCGTCGGCGCAATCGTGCTCGCCCTGTCGATCGTCCTGTACGGCCAGCTGGAGCGCTTCGTCGTGGACGATGCGACTCGGCGCATCACGGCGGAGGTCACGCGGCTGGCAAGCCAGGACGTGCCGGCCCCGAAGCCGGGCAAGCCCGCCGAGAAGGACCTGGCGAAGTTCGGTCGGGATCTCGTCCGGGCACTCGCCGGTCGGGACCACAACGTAGCCGTGGTGGACGCGACGGGCAGCCTCGTCGCGGCGTCCGAACTCCTGCCCGATGGACCCGCCTGGCCGACCCCATCCTCGTCCGAGCTGGCCGCCGCGACCACCGACCATGAAGGCCCAATGGTAGTAGCTGTCGCCAACATCCGCCTCGATGCCGACGGGCGTCCCCGCCTCCTGCTCGTCATCGAGCCGGTGCGTGACGGGGCCGGGACCGTGGTCGCGGCGGCGGCCGTGGCCACGTCGCTGGAATCCGCCGATTCCACGCTGGACCAGCTGCGCCTCTTCCTGCTCCTCGGGTTGCTGGTCTCCGTCGCGCTCGGCATCGGGCTTGGGCTGCCGATCACGCGCGTCCTGCTCCGACCGCTCGAGCGCGTCGTGCGCACGGCCGACCGCATCGCGGCCGGTGACCGCGCGCTGCGGGTGGGCGCGCATGACGATCGGACCGAGACCGGCCGCCTGGCCGTGGCCTTCGACCGGATGGTGGACCAGCTGGAGGCCGGCGTCAGCGCGCAGCGCCGCTTCGTGGCCGACGCCTCGCACGAACTCCGGAGCCCGCTCGCGGCACTGCGGGGCATGGTGGAGGTGCTCCTGCTGGGCATCGACGAAGGGGATCCCGCGGCCGTCCAGCGGGTCCTGGCGGCCATGCACCGCGAAATCGACCGGCTGGCGCGGCTGGCCGCGGACCTGCTGCTCCTCTCCCAGTTCGAGGACGGTGACCAGCGGGTGCCCCTGATCAGCACGGAGTTCGGGGCCGGCGAGGTCGCCCGGGAGGTGGTCGAGGAGCTGGGCGCCGGGCTTGCGGAACGCCGGGTTTCCATCGAGGCCCCGGCGGAGGTCCGGATTGCCGGCGACCGGGACCGGGTCAAGCAGGTCCTCCTGAACCTCGTGGAGAACGCGGCCCGCCATACGGATCCGGGCGGGGCCATCCTCATCGCAGCCGCGCCCGATGGCGAGTTCATCCGGGTGACGGTCCGTGACGACGGGGACGGCCTCCCGGCCGAGGCGCTGACTCGCGTCTTCGACCGTTTCTATCGAGCCGACGGCGCCCGGGCGCGCGACACGAACGGCGGCCGCGCGGCGCCCGACACGGCGCCCGGCACGACGCCCGACACGGCGCCCGGCACGACGCCCGACGCGGCGCCCGGCACGAACGCAGGGCCGGCGATGAACGCAGGCCCGGCCACGCCCGGCGGTGCCGGCCTGGGCCTCGCCATCGTTCGTGCGATCGTCGAGGCGCACGGCGGGCGAGTCACCGCCGACAGCCCCGGCCCGGGCGGCGGTGCCATCTTCAGCGCCTGGCTGCCGCGGGCGAGCGCAGGTTCCGGTGCGTCCGTGCCCCCATCTTCAGCAAACCTTCAGGAATCGACGGTCGGACCTTCAGACACGGGGCCTACTGTCTGATCCAGTCAGGTTCCGCATCGGACACCGAGCGAGGTTTGTCATGATCCAGCCATCCGCGCCGCTCGAGCCGGCCTCGCTCGAACCCGCGAACGCGCTCGAACCGGCCACCGCGCACCTCACCGCGCGGCCCGCCCTGCGCCGAAGTGCCGGGGTCCTCACCTGGCTCGTCGTCGTGGCGACCGTCGCGCTGCTGGCGTTCGCCCTCGGCTCCGGCCTGATGGGCCCGGCTTCCTCCAGCACCGTCCTGGGCGCCGGCGCCGGACCCTCGGCCGCGGCACCGGAGAAAGCGGACAAGGAGAAGAAGGCCAAGCCGGAGCGGCACGGGCGCATCACGATCGCCGCCATCAGCGGCTCAACCCTCTCGCTCAAGGGCGAGGATGAGTGGACCGGATCGGTGACCATCGGTTCGGCCGTCACGCTCACGAAGAGCGACGTGGCGATCGCCGTTTCGGCCTTGAAAGTCGGCGACGAGGTCAAGCTCAAGCAGACCCGCAACGCCGACGGCACGTTCACCGTCAGCGGCGTCAAGGTTGTCCTCCCCCACGTCGGCGGCACCATCACCGCCATCGGCGCCTCGAGCCTGACCATCGAACTCAAGGACGGAACCTCGAAGACGATCGGCCTGACCGGCGACACCATCTACCGTCGACTGCACGCGGATATCGCCAAGGCCGACCTCGCCGTCGGCGACAAGATCGGTGCCGAGGGCACCGTCGGCAGCGGTGGCGCCTTCACGGCAAGCGCGGTCAAGGTCAAGGTCCCCCATCTCAAGGGCGAGGTCAGCGCGAAATCCGGATCCAGCCTGACCCTCACGCGCAAGGACGGCACCACGGTGACGGTCGCGCTGTCGGGAGCCACCGTCTACCTGATCCCGGGCGACACGACGCCCACCCTGGCCGAAATCACCGTCGGGATGCGGGTCGATGCGGCCGGAACCATCGATGCCTCGGGCACGCTGCACGCGCTCGAGGTCAAGGCAAAGCCACCGAAGGCCCCGGCAACCGGCGGCTGACCGGAAACCGACCCGGCGGCGGGCGCCCGCGGGGCCGGGCGGCCTCGGCCGAACACCTTCACGGCTGAGCACCGCCGCGCCCGCGGGGCCGGGCGGCCTTGCCCGCAGGGCCTGGCGGCCGCGCTCGCTACAATCGGAACGAGCGCCCGGCCTGCCGGTCGGGCCGGCGGGCGACCACACCGGAGGCAGGATGAGCGACTGGGGCCTTCCCGGAGAGACATCGGATTCGTTCGGGGTGGGCCGCGGTCGGACCGAGCCCATCGAACTCGTCGGTCCCCACCTTCGCGTGAGCGGCACCATTGCGCTGGGCCGCTTCAATCGCCTGTCCGACCTGGTCAATCACAGCCGCGGGTTCGTCCGGCTGCACGATGCAACGCTCCTCCGCCGCAACGGCGATCCCACCTCCCTGATCCTGCCGGAGCTGATGGTCAACCAGGACGAGATCACCTTCATCGGCCAGGCCGAGCACGTGCTCGCCGCCGCCCCGAACCAGGACGCCGCCACCATCGCCCCGACGCCGGGGGACCGGCCCACCCTGGAGCGGGCACCCCGCCGGTACGTCGTGTTCACCCCCGGCCACGCCATCTCCGGCCTGATCCACGTGCACCGCGAGATGACGCCGGCGAACTTCGTGGAGGCGGCAGATCCCCGTTTCGTTCCCATGACCTCGGTCACCGCCCGCTCGCTGGCGGATCGCCGGGTAATCAGCCATTTCCAGTTCCTGCTGGTCAATCGCACCCAGATGACGGCCGTCGCGGAGACGGATCCGGGCAGCGCCGTGAGCGATGCCGTCGCGGACGTCCAGGGCGGCTGAATCCGGCCGCGGCTCCGCCGCGGCTCCGCCGCGGGCTGGCCGGCAGCACCAGGCCGGGGCGGCCGACCAGGCCGGGGCGGCCGAGGACCATTCGGTGCTCAAGATGGCGCGTTGTCGAGGTCTGCGGCAACGAGTCGTCGCCTGATGCGGTGACTCAGAGTTCGAGCTGGAGGACCCGCAGCAGGTCGGGGAAATCGTCGGTCAGGATGGTGCTGCCTCGGTAGGTATAGCGCCGTTATAGTATCGGGCCGTTATAGGACACCACAGGGCCGCGCCGCCAGGCTCATGGGTCCAGCCGATGGCGAGCCGCCGCGCGCGTCCCGTACCATGATCGCGTGAGCAGGCCTTCAACCGCGACCACGCCCGGGTCCGTCCGTCGCCTGCGGGCGCCGGTGACGCCCGGCCCGCCGGTGACGCCCGGCCCGCCGGTGACGCCCGGCCTGGCATCCACTCGCCGCCGGGCATTCCCCCTGGCCCTGACGCTCTCCTTTGCGCTCGCCCTGACCCTGGCGGCACGCGCGCCGCTGGCGCGGGGCGCCGACGCTAGCGTCGACATCGTGGACTTCGCCTTCCAGCCGGCCGACGTGACGATCACGGCCGGGGAGACGGTGACCTGGACCAACCGGGCGGGCCGGATCCATACCGTCACCGCGGACGACGGGAGCTTCGACAGCGGTGAGATGTCCCCGACCGACGCCTACGGCAACCTGTTCGAGTCACCCGGCACGTTCGCCTACCACTGCCAGATCCATCCGGACACGATGACCGGCACCATCACGGTCCTGCCGCCGCCGGCAACACCCACCCTGGAGCCCGGCACCACGCCGCCACCCACGCCCCCGACCGGACTGACCCCGGCGCCCACGATCACGGCGACCCCCAGCCAGACCGGCGGGGCCAGCTCGTCCCCCGCGACCTCCGACCTGCCGTCGCCCGCCGCAACTCCCGTCACGAACACTTCGGGCTCCGGCAACGGCCTTGCGGACGCGCTGCCGGTGATCCTGCTCCTGCTGGCCGGCGCGGGCATCGTTCTCCTCGCGGTCAATCGTCGCCGCCGGAGCGCCTGACCGGGAGCGCCTGACCAGGAGCGCCTGAACCTCGTGAAGCCGTCGAGCGGCCCGGGCGACGTCAGTCAGTCGCCTTCGTAGAGACGGCCGAGATCGATGAGCTCGACGTCCCGGCGGACGCGCGATGCTGCGACGAGATCCGGCTCGAAGCCGGCCCGCGAAAAAAGGAGCAGACGGCTCGCCGAGGTTTCGGCCCTGTCGGCGAGGAGGCTGCGACCACGCTCGAGGCGGCGCAGATCGGCGAGACCGCGCTTCGTCGACCCGCCCTTCGCCTCGCCGATGGCGAGGACGATCGGCCGATCCGCATTCGCGCTGCCGGCAATGGCGACGACGTCGAGTTCCATCCGGCTGCGGTTGCTCGCGTCGTTGACCTGGGTGAAGCCCACCCGGCTCGGCCGTCCGCCGAGGGTGCGCCGCGAGGCGAAGCGGCTGGTCCAATCCCGGGCAAGCGCCTCGAAGTGAGGGCCCAGCACGTTGGATTCGAAGCGAGGCCGCGCGTCGATCCATGCCCCACTGAAATCGCGGGCCTCGAACCTGGAGAGGTCCGGGCGCACCACCGCGTGATGGAAGCGCAGGTACGGGTCGGCGATCCTGATCAGCGGCCGTTTGGACAGCAGCAGGTCGTCGTCCCGGCGGATGAACCCCGCGCGCTCAAGGACCAGGAGCGGGTGGCGAAGGCCGGACTCATTGCGCCCCAGCGCTGCCGCCACCGCGCTGCGGGTCGAGCGACCTCCGGCGATGGTCGCGAGGACAGACTGGTACAGGGCTCGATCGGCGATCGCCGGGTCCTCGGTCAGCAGGTAGTCGGCTTCGCGGAAGAGCGCGTGCGAGGGATTGAGGACACCAGCCGCGAGCCATTCGAGGAACGCCGCGGGCGACGCGGGGGTTGCGCCATCGAGGAGGTCGCGGTAACCGGGGGTCCCGCCCAGGACGGCATGGACGAGGAAGGCGGTTTCGGGATCCTTGATCTCCCAATAGGCCGCCGATTGCCGGAAGTCGAATGGCAGCAGCGGCATGTCCAGCGCCGCCCGACCTCGCAGCGCTTTCTGGCCCGAGAGCATCCGCTCCATGATGGACATCGCCGAACCGCAGAGAAGGAGGCGAAACGCAGACCCCTGTCCGTGACGGGCGTCGTCGAACGCCTTCTGGATGATCGAGGCGAGTTCGGGTGACTGGGCGAGCAGGTACGGGAACTCGTCGATGATTGCGAGCCGATCCGGCCCCGCGCGATCCAGGAGTGCCTTGATCGCCTCCGACCAGTCGGAGAAGGTCAAATGACCATTGAGGTCTGCGTCGGACGCAACCGTCGTCCCGAGATGGCCGAGGGCCGGCACGGCTTCTTCCTCGAGCGCCTGGTGGTAGATGCCACCGAGCTGGCGGGCGAGCGCACGGAGCAGGAAGCTCTTCCCCTGGCGACGCCGGCCATAGATGACGCCGACACGGGGGCCCGTGGCAGGACCCTGGGCGAACCGGAGGAGGTCGCGCCACTCGTTGTCCCGATCAAAGAGGCCCGCAGGTCGAAGCTCGTCCATCCCGACCTCAGAGTGATAGGTAAGCTGATTTACTGTAACTCAACCTACCACTATGTCAAGGCACCCAGGGCGGCGCCCGGGGGCAAACGAGAGGCCCCGCCCAGGTCAGGCCGGGACGGGCAACTCGCGGGCCTTCTGGACGACCCTCGTGAAGTCGTCGAGGCGAGGCAGGCCCTTCGCTTCGATCGCCGGCCCGAGCGTCGCATCCAGGATCTCGATCCCGCGGACGCTCCCCCGTTCGTCGTAGTCGACGATCACGCGCTCAGAGAGTTCCCTGGTGCGGGCCACCGGCTCCTGGGTGAAGTAGACGTAGAGGGTGTCCGTCAACTCGTCATAGGTCAGCTGCATGGCACGCCTCTCCCGAAGACCGTGACGACAACGACGGCGTCCGTCCGAATCTCGGCCACGATGACGCGCGTTACCTCGCCGCCGATGCAGCCATCGACGTTGTATCGACCGTCTCGCCGCTTCTCGACTATTCCTGAGTTTCGGATCACGCTCTCCACTTCCGATGGTTCCTTGTTGCGCTCCTCGCAGCGCTTGAGGGCATGCCCGCCCTCCCATGAGATGTAGCGATCCGGGAAGTTCACCGTCCACTCGCAGTCTTGCACAGCGGGTCAAGGCGCCCGGCCGCATCAGGCCGGCAAGGGCCGTTTGGAGACGGTAGCGATGCCCGCTCATCTGCGGCTCACCTCGCAGTTGGCGGCCGATATACCCCCAGCACGTTGAACTGGCGCTGACGCTAGCCGGAGATCCGCCGAACCCCGTCCACCGTGTCGAACCCCGCATCCAGCGAGGCCACGGCCGCCGGCCCCACCTCCAGCGCAGCCGCCGCAAGATACGCGTCCGCGAAATCCAGCCTGGAGCGCTCCCCGTACAACCGAAGCGCGCGCCGAACCGTGGCAGCCTCCGATACGGCGAGCCCGTCGGCGGAGAGCAGCTCGCCGAGCCGATCGGCCGCGACTCCGCGGGTCCAACGAAGCAGCGACCGGCCAACGTAGACGAGCTCCGCGACGACGATCGGCGTGACGATCAGAACGAGCTCACCGTCCGCGACCCGCCGGAAGATCGACAGGGCCGGTTCATGGAGCGGATGGCCGGGCCCGACGAGCAGGGCGATGAACATGTTCGTATCCGCGTAGGCCGTCTCGGGCGAACGACGCGCCGCCCGTTCCCTGGGGAGGCTCACCCGGACCGCCGAGACTCCGAACCCACCGAACCCGCGCGCCGGACCGCCGCCCCCGCCATGCCGTCCTCGATCAGGGCGTCAAGGTCGGCGGCACTCTCCGGAACCCGCGCGGCTGCGTCGGCGGCGATGCCGGCGAACTCGAGAACGCCCCGCCGAGGCCGAACCTCCACGAACAGCTCGGCGCCGCGCGGCACGAATTCGATGTCGTCGCCCGGTCGGGCACCGAGGGCATCCCGGACCGCCTTGGGGACGGTGATCTGCCCCTGGCTCGTGAGCCGCGCCCGCTGTCGATTACCCAAGGGTGTCCCAGCACTCATGCGTGTCACATTACCTCGACCACTTCCAATGTCAAGCTTGACAGCACCGATTGCACCGAATACGGTTCCATATGGAACCATGAGTGAGTCCAAACTTCTGCTGTTCGGCTCGTCAGCCGTCCGGCGCGAGATCCTCGCGGCGTATTTCGCCCGGCCGGGCGTCGTCGCCCATCCCCGCGAGCTCGGGCGCCAGCTTCGCCGGCCGCCGCAGGTCGTCGGGCGGGAACTCCGGCGCCTCGAGGCGGCCGGGATCCTGGTATCGGAGACGATCGGCCGGTCACGCCGCTACAAGGTCGACGAGGAATCCCCGATCGCCTCCGAGGTTCGCTCGCTCGTCGCCAAGACGATTGGGATTGAGGCCCGCCTGCGGGCTGCGCTCGCCACGGTGCCGGGCGCGGAGGAAGCGTACCTGTACGGCTCGTATGCGCGCGGGACGGACCGTCCGACGAGCGATCTCGACGTCCTCGTCGTCGGCTCCGTCGACCGGGCCCGCCTGTCCGAGCGGCTCGTTGAGCTGGAGCAGGACCTTGGCCGCGAGGTCAACGTCACGGCCTACGAGCGAACTGAACTTGACGCGCTCCGGCGTGCCGGCGAGCCGTTCCTCACTGACGTCTTCGCGAACCCTCGCATCCAGCTCCTGCCCGCCGCCCGACCCGGCTGATGCGCTTCCGGACGCGCGAAGAACTCCTTGCACTCGGCCTGCTCGAGCCCAAGCTGCCGGACCACGCGCGTGTCATGCGCTGGCTCGAGCGGTCACGATCTGACCTCGCCCTTGCGGGGGACGTACTCGCCCGGCTCGATCGCGACCGTGCGATGGCCGTCGCGTACGAGGCTGGCTACCGCGCCTGCGCCGGCCTGCTGGTCCTCGCCGGCTATCGGGTGACCAGTCAACCCGGCCACCACCGCGCGGCGATCGAGGGCGCGGGAGCGCTCCTCGGCCCGTCTGCCCGACCGCTCCTGCGGCGGCTCGACGCGGCCCGGCGCTTCCGGAACGAGACCCTCTATGGCGACGCTCCGCCGGCGCCCGAGGGCGAACTGCGCCAGCTCCTCAACGATGTCGGGATCTTGCTCGACCGGCTCACAGTTGCACTGGCCCCAACGGATCCCGGGTCGAGATAGGCGCTGTCGGCGCAGGCCACTACCGGCCAGGCCGCCGGCCGCCGCAGGGCGTCGCGCGCGAACTACGGCGCCTCGAGCCCAAGGTCGCCGCACCAGGACAGAAAACGGCCCCCGCCGAGGCGGGGGCCGTTCGAGTTGCGCGCGTCTGATGCGCCGGCCTGAGGATCAGGGCCCGACGTTCACGTTGTAGAAGTCCTCCTCGACGAACTCCTTGTTCGCGAGTTTGTGGTCGATGTAGCGAGCCGCCGCGAAGGTCGTCCCGTCGGCCTTGCAGACCCCCACGTAGTACTTGACGTTGTACGGCAGGTTCGGATCGGTCGCGAGCTGCGTCGAACCCGTCTTCCACATGAAGTAGAACCCGTCCGAGAGCGTGGTGAACTCCGCGACCGGGGCGACCCCGCAGTTCGCCGGAGCACTGTTCCAGACCTTGACCACCGCGCCGGTGATCGGATTGCCGAGCGTGTCGAAGGCGAAGCCGCCGATGGCGGTGACCTTCTGTCCGGCGCCCACCAGGCCCACGACTTGGGTGCCGGTGTACGACTTGCCGGCCAGCGACGCGATCGGGAAGGTGCTGTCCAGCTCGACGATGGTGAGGGACCGGAAGGCGAAGCCCGCCCGGAACATCGTCTGGGAGGTGGATGCCCAGCCATCGGTGTTCTTCCAGCGGAACTCGAGCTTGACCTCGACCTTCGCCTTGTGCTTCTTCTCGATCGCGAAGCCGGTGACCTTGATGCAGCGCACCGCGGCACCGTCGGCCGGCTGACCCGCGATCCAGGCCACGCCCGGGTTCAGGCAGTCGCCGGTGGCGCCCACGCCCGCGAGGGCGTAGGAGACGCTGACGGGCATCTCGTCCGTCTTGTCGTCCGGCTTGGCCTTGACCGACTTTGCGCCCTTCACGGTGAAGGCCGGGATCGGGTCGGCGCCCACGCCGGCCGGGCGTGCGACACCCGGGACGTTGGGGAGACCGGGGATCGTGATGATCACCGTGGCCGACGCCCCGTTCCTGTCGTTGATCGCGACGTTCTTGGGATGGATGGTGGTCCCGGTCTCGTTTCGGAGCTCGATCTCGTACTCGAACGTGCCGGGGTTGGTGTTCTTGAGCTTGAGGACGCTGCTGGTGCTGCCCTTGCCGAAGAGGACGTCGAAGCCCTCCATGTGCTCCAGCTCGGGGCTGACGGCGGCAACGTCGCTGAGGAGCGCGCCGGGGCCCACCGTGAGGGCGGCCACGTCGGAACTCGCCAGGAAGTTGGGCCCGCCGCTGTAGGAGGCGTGGATGACGTAGTTGCCGGGCAGGAGGCCGGCCGGCACCGTGAACATGGCGCTGGCGGCACTGCCGCCAACCGCCACCGGGGCGAGAATGGCGCCGACCGCGAACGTGTCGGTGCTGTCCATGACCCAGAACGTGACGGTCCCCTCGTTGACGACGGAGCCGGTCACCGTGGCCGTGAGGGGCACGGGCGGCTGGCTGACGCCGCTGTACGAGACGAACTTGTCATCGGCGGTCGTGGTGGTGAGAGCCGGCGTGATCGAGCCCGCGGCGGTATGGAGGGTGACGCTGTAGTTGGCGCCTCCGTTGCCGTCGTTGACGGTGTAGGCGGTCACGCTGAGCGTGCGCGCCCCGGCGAGGGCGCTGTCGAAGGCCTGGACGCGGCCGGTGACCGTGTCCGTGCCCTGGAGCTGTCCGACGCCGACGGTCGGGATGGCCGAAGAGGTCGTATTGCCGTCGTACGGCTTCGTGTCAGTGACCGCGTAGATGTCGAGGTCGGCCTTGTCGATGACGATCCCGACCGAGCCGGAGTCGTCGTTGTAGTTGCCGGTGGTGTCGATGAAGGTCCAGTTGGCCGTGCCGCCTGGGACGTTCGTGAAGGACGCGCCCAGGTTGAGGTCAGCGCTCAGGTCCTCGGCGAGGACGCCGGTGGCCGTCCCGGTGGCGCCGTGGGCAGCACCGTCGTAGACGCCGGTGTAGCCGCTGACGACGATCGTGGCGTCGGCCTTGTCGATGACGATCCCGACCGAGCCGGAGTCGTCGTTGTAGTTGCCG
>JAZJZX010000004.1:156099-162295 GCA_040389445.1 Chloroflexota bacterium | reverse complement strand
TCTTGTCTGCGAGCGCCCCGAAGGTGATGAGCTGGCCCGCAGGGGTCACGGTGATAGAGCCGGGTGTATATCCGATCGTGTAGTTCGCGAGCCCCGTCCCAAGGGCGGTGCTCACCGTCACGGCATATGGACCGCCGGCGACCGTCGCCCCCGCGGCCGCTCCGGCGCTCGAGAGCGTGACGCTGTCGACGGTATCGCCGGGGAGAAGCCCGGCAACGCTGAAGTCGGTCGATGGCGAGGTCTCATCAAAGAGGTACGTGACGCCGTACACCTTTGAGAAGCTGGTGGCCGTGATGCTCAGCGCACGCTTGGTCGCCGTCGTGGTGCTGGTCACTTCGGTGGCGGCGATGTAGTTCGCGTCGCCCGCCTGGTTGTAGTGGACCACGCACGAGGTCGTGCCGCTGGTCATCGTGATGGTTGCTGCGCCACTGCCGCTGCCCGAGCACCCGCCGGTGGTCGTGATCGCCACGGCGAGACCGGAGCTGGACGTGGCCGCCACACCAAATGACGAACCATATTCGGCCGAGGCCGGAGCAGGCGTCGTGACGGTGATGGCCTGGGTCGCCTTGTCGGCGAGCGTCCAAGCGGAGAAGCTGGTGACGCCGCTGAGCTCGATCCAGGTCTGTACCGGCGGGAGGTCGACCTTGCCTGTCCAGCCCTGGGGCGCCCAGGTGCCGTTGGCCTTCCAGAGCTGGAGATTGCCTGCGGTCAGACCATTCAACTCTCCGGTCAGGTAGTGCAGCCTCAGAGACGCGGAGAACCCACTTCCGCCTGCCTGCGAGATGGTGTACGTCCGGCTGATCGAAGTCCCAGGAAACGCCGGCGAAGTCGGCGCGGCCTTCACGAGGTTCACCGTGAACTCGGTGGGCTTCGTGCCGGCCGAGGTGAACGCAATCGAGTTGCTCCAGTTGCCGAAGCTGTAGGCCGTGTTGGTGACGAATGGTCCGGTGCGCTTGACGTTACCGACCACGTCAGTTGCGCCACTGGAGATCGCTGATGTGGCCGCAACGGGCATCGTCAGCGTGAAGGCACCGGTGTTCAGATCGCCGCTTGTCAGCGTGAGCATACCGTTGACGGTCTCGTCCGTGAGCATGGTGACCCCAGCCGGGTCATTGATGGTCAGGTTGTTGAACGTGGAGCCGCTCATGGTCTGACCGGTCGTGCCGTTGAAGTTGACCGTACTCGTTCCAGCGTTGAACGTACCGCTATTCGTCCAGTTCCCAGCCAGGTTCAACGTGGCACTGGTGAAGGTCAACGTGCCGCTATTCGAAAGGTTCCCTGTAACGTTGTGGGTGAGGGCCGTGCCGGTGAACGTCGTACCGCTGGCATTCGTGAAGTTGCCGGCGACGGACAGACCAGTCGTGGTGGCTGTCTTGGTATTGCCGCCACTGACGATGAGGTGCCCGTAGCTGAACCCGGTCGCGACCGTCTGAGCACCAGTCCCGTTGTACTCGATGGTGCTTGTCGCGCCCAACGACTTGGTCGTGAAGGTCGAGAAGGTGTTGTTCGGCGTCGTCGTGTTGGCACCGAGCTTCAGCGTGGCGCCGTTGGCAACGGTGATCGTGCCACCGGATGGTTGTCGGCTGAATCCAAATGTGCTCGCGTCGAGCACACCTGCGGTGATCGATGCGTTACCGGCCACAAGGATGCCTGAGGCCAGTGTCGCTGTACCCGACGCCTTGTTGATGACGAGGTGGCCGAATGTCGTGTTGGAGCTCGTGGAGGCGCTCGTAATCGTCTGCGCCCCAGTTCCATTGAGGGTGAATGTGACGTTGGCACTGTTGGTGAGTGTCGTGTTGGAGTTTGTGAAATTACCCCTGATCAGGATCGAGCTACTCGGATCGGCGTCGAAGCCCGGGTCCTTGGTGCCACTGACCACAAGGTTAAAGAACTGGATAGTGCCCGTCGCAAACGCCGCACCACCCCCTGCGTCGGCCGCAGTTGTAAATTCGACCGTCCCACCCGTCCCGTCAAATATTCCGCCTGTCGAGAGCCCCCAGTCATGACTGATTTGAAGGATGGCACCCGAAGCGTTCGTTGTGCCGGCTCCTTTGAAGTCCCTGATCTTCGAAGTGCCGGTACCGGAAAGGTTGAATGTCCCGTCGTTTGTAAGCTTCGTGTCGTCAACGCTGGCGCCGAAGATGCCGGTGCTAGAAACAGTTAGCGTCCCGGTATTTGTCAGCTTCTTGTCACCCGAACTCGTCAGCGTGCCGCTCGACACATTGATCGTGCCTGCGTTCGAACTATCATCCGTAAAGTCAAGAGTTCCACCGCTCACGGTCACGCTTCCGCCGGAATTGACCGTGAGGACCTTGACTGTCTTTACGCCCGAACTGATGTTCGGGTAGTTGGGCATACCGGTTGGGATCACCGCGGTGTCGCCGGCGGCGGGGACCGTATTACCGCTCCAGTTAGCTCCGGTACTCCAGTCGGTACTGGAGCTGCCGTCCCAGATCCTGGTCGCCCCGGCCACATACGGCCCGACCAACGGGCCGCCACTCCCCACGGGAGCAGCTCCCGCCGGCTGGACAGAATCCGACGCCGAGTCCGCGATGGCGCGAGACAGATTCAGCCGGCCGTTGCCGGTCTGGTCGACCGTGCCGGCTGCGTCGGCGTTGCGCGCCAGGCGGCCGACGATCGCGCCGTTCGAGGCAGACGGATCCGCCGCGCGGAGCAGCGCGGCTGCGGCCGCGACTTCGGCCGAGGAGGCGGAGGTGCCGGTGACCGACGTGGTGCCGCCACCCAGGGCGGTGGTGACGATGTCCGTGCCGGGCGCGCCGAGGAAGACGGCCGGGCCGTAGTTGGAGGACGCGTTGAGCGCGTCGGCCTGGTTCGTGTTGGAGACGCCGATGACGCCGCGATCGCCGGCCGGGAAGGTGGCCGAGCCGAGGCCGTCGTTGCCGACCGCGGCAACGAGGACGACGTCGTTCGCCCAGGCGTAGTCGATGGCCGCCTGGAGGGCAGCCGAGTAGCCGGGGTTGCTGAAGGACATGTTGATGACGTCGGCGCCGTTGGCGACCGCCCAGACGATGCCTTCGATGATGTCGCTGTCCGTGCCGAGTCCGGCCGAGTCGAGGACGGTGACCGGCATGATGGACACGCCCGCGTAGCCGATGCCGGCGATGCCCGTGCCGTTGTCGGTGGCGGCGGCGATGATGCCGGCCATCCAGGTGCCGTGGCCGTTGGGATCCGCGGTGCCGGCGGACCCGTCGAGAATCGAGGTGCCGGCCACGAGCTGGCCGGAGAGATCGGGATGACTGGCGTCGACGCCGGTGTCCAGGAGCGCGACGACCGCGGTGCCGGCGGGCGTCAACGTGCCGTAGACCTGGTCCCACCCGATGAGGGGCAGGGACCACTGCGTGGCGTACTCGGTGTCGGACGGGGCGGCCTCGGTGGCGCGGACCGCGTCGGCATCGACCCGCGCGACGTTGCCGTCGGCGCGGAGAACCGCGAGCGTGTCCGACCCGTCGGTCACCCGGATGACGTACATGCCGAGGACGGGGATCGAGTCGAGCAGCTGGGCTCCCGACGTCGCGACCGTGAAGACCTCGGTCAGGGGCGGCGTGCCCGGGGCGAAGGTGACGATCCAGTCGCTGGTGCCCGCAGGGGACGGCGCCGGGGTGGGATCCGGGGCCGGGGTCGGTACGGGATCGGGCGTGGGTGCCGGGTCCGGGGCCACGGTGGGATCCGGGGCGAGCGTCGATTCGGGCGCGAGCGTGGGATCCGGAGCGAGCGTGGGATCGGGCGCCGGCGTGGGCGCGGGGTCCGTGGCCGGCGCGGTGGCCGGCGGTGGATCGGCTGGAATCGGATCGACCGCGAGGGTCGGGATCGGCTGGAACAGCGTTGCGAGCAGCAGCGCTGCCTGGAGCGTCGCCAGGAGCCGGCTATACCGAATCCTGCGGCGGGTGGTTGGACTGGGCACCGTAGTCCTCGCTTTCCCCCGTCGACGGCTCTACGCCGTCGCCGAATCCATTCGATCGCTCCCTCGGCGGGCTCGGGTTCGGCGCCGAAAGAGCGATCCAGATATCAGGACCACCTGGGGCGCCGGGTCCGCTGCTGCAACGTGGATCGAGTGCGAAATGACAATGACCAGAGAGATAAGTGCGAGTGAAGGGCATCCATCCACGTAGCCGCTCGGGACCGCCGGCGGGTACTGATCTTCAGTTGTCGACCGGTGAGCGCGGATTGCGCCCATCGGACCGACTACGGTACTGGTTCGCGGTAGGAAAGCAAGGGTAATCAGACCCCACCAGACTGCACTCTTCGGCTCGGATGACCCGATTTCGGTGCGCCCTCGCACCACCCGAGCACGGCTCGAGGCAGGACCTTCGGGTCATCCCCATCGGTCACGGGCCGGCCCCGGTACCTCCTGGTGCGTGCCGTCAACGCAATCCGCGGTCGGTATCTCCGGTACGGGCTGGTCCGGTGCGGAGCGGGGGGTTCCGATGTGTTGCGCGGACCGGCAAAGGTACTGGACGGCCCCGGTACCGGGGCCCCAGAATGACGGTCCGCAGTCGGTCGACCGTTTCCTCGCCGACCCTGCGGGACGCACTCATTGCCGGACCGGATATCCGGGACCGGATCCACTGCCCAGGGGGACCAACTGCATGCCGGGGAGGCTCGATCGCACGATGTCGACAAGGATGAGCAAGCGACTGGCGACGCTCGTCGCCGTATTCACGCTGACCTTCGGGTTGGTCGCCACGGTCCTCGCCAACGCGGCGAACCCGGCCTCCGTCAATGTGGCGGTCAGCAACCAGACCGTGACGCTCTCGGGCGCGTGGAACTGGGTCACCCAGACACCCCCTTGCGACGACCGGTGGGTCGGCTGGGCGGTGGACTGGAATGATCCCAACGACCCGGGAACGCCGGTCGGAACCACTGGCTGGGACGTCGGTTCGTCCCAGGCGGACGGCAACGCAGTCCAGACGAACCGCGACTGCGGCGTCAGCTCGGCGCCGGCAACGTACAACGGCCAGCCGTACATGGTGGGCACGTGGGGCAACGTGAGCCACACCTACTCGGCGCCCGGCACGTACCGCGCCTGCGTGCTCATGTACGACATCCACGTGCAGGCAGCCGACCGGACCACCCTGTCCGCGACGATGAACGCCTCGCAGTTGACGATGACGGTTGCGTCCGCCACCAACATCGCGGTTGGTGACGACCTCCTGATCGAAAGCGAGCGGCTCAAGGTCACCAGCGTCAGCGGGACGACGATCGGCGTCACCCGCGCCTTCGCCGGGACCACGGCCGCATCGCACGCGAGCGGCAAGGCAGTCAAGGAGATGGTGCCGAAGAAGGCCAGCGAGATGGTCGCCGGCGGCGCCACCAAGGACGACCACAACAAGGACAACTCGGCCGAGACCAACGGCCTCACCCCGACCGGCGCCACGGGTGCCGAGTGCATCCCGGCGGACATCGTCATCCCGTCCACGCCGGGTCTCACCACCCAGGTCAAGCTCAACGGCCAGGCGGTCAGCCAGGTCGCGGCCGGGAGCACCGTCACCGACAGCGCGACCCTCACCGAGACCGCCGGCAACGGCGCCGTCACCGGCGAGGTCGACTTCTACGTCTGTGGCCCGCTGGCCACGGCGGACGGCTGCGCGAGCGGCGGATCCGACGCGGGTCAGAACAAGGTCATCACGTCGGGCGCCGCCACCTCGAGCGGCGTGGTGGTCAACGACCCGGGCTACTACTGCTTCCGGGCCGTCTACGACCCCAAGACCAACCCCAAGTACCTGGCCACCTCGCACACGAACGGCACCACCGAGTGTGTCTACGTCCCGCCGACCATCACGGTCACCAAGGACGCGTCACCCGGCAGCCGGCCGGAGCCGGGCGGCACCTTCACCTTCAACGTCACGGTTCAGAACAACAGCGCCGTCGTGCCGCTGACGCTCACGTCGCTGACCGATGACATCTACGGCAACCTGCGCGCTGCCAACGCCAGCATCTCCAACAACACCTGCGCCACAGTCAGCGCCTCGATCGCCGCGGGCGGCACGCTCTCGTGCTCCTTCGACGTCAGCTACACGGGCAATCCCAAGTCCCAGACGGACGTCGTCACGGCGGTCGCGACCGACGGTCACGGCAACAACCCGTCCGACACCGACGACGCCACGATCAGCATCTCGGACATCCTGCCGTCCGTGGACGTGACCAAGACGGCGAACGACAACTCGGTCCCGGAGAC
>JAZJZX010000004.1:0-155999 GCA_040389445.1 Chloroflexota bacterium | reverse complement strand
GCAACACGGACTCCGACTCGGACGACGAGACGGTGACCTTCACCGACGTCCTGCCGTCCGTGGACGTGACCAAGACGGCGAACGACAACTCGGTCCCGGAGACGGGCCAGGACGTCACCTTCACCTTCCTGGTCCACAACCTGAGCACCGAATCGGCCACCATCACCGTCCTCTCGGACAGTGACTTCGGGACGCTCGCCGGTGACGCCGACTGCCAGGTCGGCACGGTCCTCGCCGCGGGTGCCTCGTGCTCGTTCGAGGAGACGCACACGATCGCCGGTGACTTCGGCGGACCCGATCACGTCAACACCTTCACGGCCACGGTCGCGGACGACGACGGCAACACGGACTCCGACTCGGACGACGAGACGGTGACCTTCACCGACGTCCTGCCCACGATCCACGTCGAGAAGGACGCCGGCAGCTTCGCCGTCGACGAGCCCGGAGCCACGGTCACCTACACGGTCACCGTGGAGAACACCTCCGATGAGGCTGTCTGGCTCGTCAGCCTGAGCGACAACAAGTTCGGCGACCTCGACGGCCAGGGCGACTGCGTCGCCGACGGCACCGTCAAGATCGACGCCGGCGATACCTATTCCTGCACCTTCGATGCGTTCGTCGGCGGCGACGCCGGTGATACGCATGTCAACACGGTCACGGCGACCGCCCGGGACGACGAGCAGAATCCTGCCTTCGACAGTGACGACGCCACCGTCAACATCGTCAACGTGGATCCGCAAATCGTGGTCACCAAGACCGCGGACCCGACCACGGTTGACGAGCCCGGCGCAGATGTCTCCTACACCGTCACGGTCACGAACAACTCCGTCGAGACGGTCTGGCTCACCAGCCTCATCGACGACAAGTTCGGCGACCTCGACGGCCAGGGCGACTGCGTCGCCGACGGCACTGTCAAGATCGAGGTAGACGACACCTACACCTGCACCTTCGTGGGGCAGGTCGCCGGCGACGCCGGTGACACCCACGAGAACACGGTCATCGCCACCGTCGTGGACAACGACGAGAACGAGGCCTCCAACTTCGCCGACGCGACGGTGACGATCCAGGACGTCCTCCCGACCATCACGGTCGTCAAGGACGCGACCCCCGGCTCCGTTGGCCCGGGTGGATCGGCCACCTTCACGGTGAATGTCACCAACGACTCGCCTGAGTCGGTCTGGCTGACCTCGCTCATCGACGACATCCACGGTGACCTGGACGGCCAGGGCAACTGTGTCGCCGATGGCACGGGAGTCATCCTGGCCGGCGCCACGTACACCTGCTCCTTCTCCGCCGTGATCGTGGCGGCGGCCGGTTCGTCCGAGACGGACACGGTCACGGCCACGGTGATGGACAACGAGGAGAACACGGCGTCCGATGAGGACACCGCCGTCGTGGCGGTCGTGGACCTGTCCATCCTCAAGTCGGTCTCCAACACGACCGCAGATCGCGGCACGGTCCTGATCGACAGCGTCCCGGTCATCAAGAGCCGTCCAGGCGACGTCCTCCACTACACCCTGAACTACACCGTCACCGGTGACGAGCTCACGGGCGTGGTGATCGTCGACGTCCTCCCGGCTGGCCTCGGAACGCCCACCAACATCTCCAACGGCGGCGTCTACGCCGACGGGAAGATCACCTGGAACCTCGGCACGGTCACAGCATCCGGTTCGGTCGGCTACGACATGGTCGTGGCGGTCGGGGCGAATGATCTGCCGCAGCCGCTGAGGAACACCGCCACCATCGACAGCGATCAGACCGCGCCGGACAGTTCCACGGCGTCGACGGCGGTTGAGATCCCGCCGCTCGGCGAGACGGACGTGCCGGTGGTCCCGACGCTGCCGCCCACCAGCACCATTGACGATGCCTCACGGGCAACGCCCGGAGCCTCGCTCTGGATCGTTCTCGTCGCTCTCGCCGGACTGGCGTTCCTCGCCAGCTACGTCGTGCCGGCGGCGGCCCGATCGCGGCGGCGCCGCTAGCAGGTTGAACCAAGGACTCCCGGCACGGCCGCCGGCCTGTCGGGAGTCGCTGAACCAGTCACTCGAGGGACGCCCGGGCCTCACGGCCCGGGCGTTTCGCCGTCCCGTCGCCGTTGGTCATGGGACTGTTGCGCTGCCGCACCGCGATCGGACTTTTTCGCGTGGTGCGGTCTGGTGGGGTCTGGTGGGGTTATGGGTTCATCCGGGGCGTACGGAGGTACTGGACATCGGTAGGAAGGCACCGGATACTGTGCCCCCCTCCCCCTCCGGAGACGGACGGGGAAACGAGGAGTGACAGGTCACGGGGCGCCTGCCGCGACTCAGGGGACGGACTTATTCGCCCAGGCAGGTACTCATCGAAGGAGACAGTAGTGAAGCTGCGCAGAATCGGCGCCCTGATGGGTGCCGCGCTCCTCACATTCGGGACGGTCGCAACGGTGTTCGCCGACTCCGGCAGCCCGGCGACCATCAATGCCACCGTTACGGGCCCGAACACCATCTCCGTGCAAGGCACCTGGAGCTGGGACGGCTGCAAGGCGTTCGCGTCCGGCAAGTCCTACAAGGCCGTCGGCTGGGCCGTCGACTGGGGTGATTTCACCGGTAACCAGGTGACATCGGGATCCACCACCGCCAACATGGGCACCTCGACGGACAACACGGTCACGTACGAGGAATTCAACTGCGACGGCAACGCCACGAGCGGCAACTGGGGTCCCCTGACGCACACGTACACCGAGCCCGGGGAGTACACGGTCTGCGTGGTCATCTACGACGTCCACTTTGACAAGGACGGCGACATCAAGGCCGGCGACCTGGTGGCCGGTGGCCCGGGCCACAACCCGGATAACTCCATCGAGGATAACTACCTCGACGAGTCCATCTGCGGCACCACCGAGATCCTCGTCCCGACCGCGGCTCCGACCGCCGCTCCGACCGCGGCTCCGACGGCCGCTCCGACCGCGGCTCCGACG
The DNA here is from genome assembly GCA_040389445.1 of Chloroflexota bacterium. GTDB lineage: Bacteria > Chloroflexota > Limnocylindria > Limnocylindrales > CSP1-4 > UBA5189. Next base: position 153,046 of record JAZJZX010000004.1, on the reverse strand, counting down.
GCCGCTCCGACGGCGGCTCCGACCGCGGCTCCGAGCCAGGTTGTCCTCGGCGAGACGGACGCTCCGACGGTCACGCTCCCGCCGACCGACTCGATCGACGGATCCGGCCAGTCGGGCTCCGGCCTGCCAATCGTCCTCGCGGCGATCGGCCTGGTCATGCTCCTGACATCCCTCTTCGCACCGTCAGTGCAGACCCGCGTGAAGGTCCGCCGCTAAAGGTCTGATCCCGTTCAGATCAAGAAGCTGACGAGCCCGGGGCCCGCGAGGGTCCCGGGCTCGTTCGTTTTCCCGGTGGCGGGCACGGCGCAGGTCGCAGGTGCAGGTGCGGGTGCGAGGCGTGCGGGCGGGTGCGGGGCGTGCGGGCGGGTGCGGGGCGTGCGGGCGTGGCGGGGTCGAGCCAGTTTCCCGGGCCGAGACCCGCCGCGACAGCACGAAGCCCCAGTTCCCCCCCATTTACGACCGGCGCTCGTGGTAGGTGCCGATCCCCCCAGTTCCTTCCCCATCTACGAACGGGGCTCGTGGTAGGTGTCGATTTCCCGGTCAAGATGACCCGGAAGCCGTGGTGCTGAGCACGAACCGGGTGCAACGGCCGTCCCCGCGACCTCGAACCCGCGCCTACGACGAATGGGGTTCGTATTTGGGCCCGTTCGGCCACCAGGACGGGGCGGGCACGTGCGGCCACCAGGACGGGGCTGGCACGTGCGGCCACGGGCGGCCGGCTCGATCGTGTTCTGGGCACGACGCGGGCGGCGCGGGCAGCACGACGTACGGGCAGCACGACGCGCCGGCACGGCTCGCCGGCACGGCGCGGGCGGCCCGGGGAGGCACCTGCGGCGCGGCCGGCGGGGGGCTGGATCAGCCCAGCCGATACGTACCCGGACGTCGGTTGGCGAGAGCCGGGATCTGGCGCCGAACGGCGGCCACGCGATCCGTATCGATCGACGCATGGACGATCGCCTCGCGATCGGGTGCCTGGGCCACCACGATCCCCCACGGGTCGATGACCATCGAGTGGCCGTAGGCCGGGTGGCCGGGTGGCCCGCCGATCTGTGAAGGCGCGATCACCCAGGCGCCGTTCTCGATCGCCCGCGCGCGAAGCAGCACTTCCCAGTGGTCCCGGCCCGTCCGCTCCGTGAAGTTGGACGGGACCGACAGGATTTCCGCGCCGGCGAGGGCGAGCGTTCGATACAGCTCCGGAAATCGGAGGTCGTAGCAGATCGTCATCCCGAGCCGGGCGCCGTCGACCTCGGCGACCACGGGTTCCGTCCCGCCGGTGACCCGGGCACTCTCGAGGTCGAAGGGGCCGTCATCGATGTCGACGTCGAACAGGTGGATCTTCCGGTAGCGCGCCACGATCTCGCCGTCCGGCCCGATCAGCGTCGAGGTGTTCCACGGCCGCGCGGCATCGCCCGACGTCTCGGCCAGGCTGCCGGCGAGGATCCAGGCCGCATGCCGACGAGCGATGTCCGCGAACGGCTGAGTGAACGGGCCTGGAATCGCGCGCGCCGAGGCTCGAAACCCGTTGTCCGACCCGCGGTACTGCAGGTATTCCGGCAGCGCGATCAGTCGAGCGCCGGCGCCGGCGGCGGCCTCGGCCATCGCGGCCGCACGGGCGACGTTCACTTCCGGGTCCGAGCCGGCATCGGTCTGGATCAGCGCGACGGGCAGGTCCACCCGGTCATGGTATCGAGGCCCGCCCGTCGCGGCTGAGCCCAGCCATCGCGGCTGAGCCCGGGTCGCGGCTGAGCCCGGGTCGCGGGACGGCCCGTCGCGGCCGAGCGCGCGGGCGCGCGCGGGCGCGGGAGCCCGGTGCCCGCGGCGAGGGAGCGGGAGCGCGAGGGCGCGGGCGCGGGACGGCCCGTCGCGGGACGGCCCGGGTCGCCGATCGGCCCGCGGTTACCCGTCTTGGAGCGGGTCGCCGGATTCGTCGACGAGCGTGACCTTGCCGTCGGCGGTGACCTCGAAGATCCACTGGTGGCGGCTGATGCATCCCGCCTGGCAGTCGCCCCAGCCGACGACGTAGGTCATCCGGAATCCGCCATCGGCAATCGGATCCGAGGTCCACCAGGCGGAGGCGCCAATCACATCCGGGTTCTGCTTTCCGATCCCGAGGAACCGCTGATCCGAAGCGCCGATCAGGGCGGCCGCATCATCCGGCGTCCTGACCTTGGCGGCCGCGGGGCTGGAAGTCGGCGCGGGAGTTGGCGCTGCCGTCGGCGTCGATGGCGATGGTGAGGCGCCACTGCCGGAGGAGCAGCCGGCGGTGAGGACGATCAGGGCAGGCAGGAGCACAAGGCTCAATCGGGTGTTCATGCCGCCACGACGGTACCGCCGCGCCCAAAGTTCCAGGGTCAGCGGCCGATCGGGAAGGCTCGGCTGTCAGCGGCCGATCGGGAAGGCGCGGCTGTCGGCGGCCAATCGGGAAGGCTCGGCTGTCAGCGGCCGATCGGGAAACGCTCGCGGGTCCGCCGGACCTCGAAGTGGGCGGCATGAGCCAGTGCCTCGTCCACGGTCTTGTGAACGTCGACCACGGCACCCGGGTATCCGGCTGCGCGGACCAGCAACTGCAGGTGAGCGGCGGCAGTCGTGGAATCGACATCGACGACACTGCCACGGACGGTGCTCCAGGCGCGATCCACTGCCTCGCGGAAGCCCAGATCGTCCCAGTCCAGGACCCTCAACTCCACACGGTGCTCCAGCATGGCGCCACCTCCACGCTCAGGGTACGCCCCCGGGATTCGACTGACGACGGCCCTCCCGCCCGAGTACGTGGGCCGACCAGCCCGATCGGCCTGGCGCGCGTCGGAACGGACGAGGCTGGCGTACACCTGGCCGAAGTCACGCGGCCGCAGGTCACGTGGCCGTCGGTCGAACGGCCGCAGTCACGTGGCCGTGGGTCGAACGGGCGCAGGTCGCGTGGCCGTGGGTCGAACGGCCGCAGGTCACCCGGCCGCAAGTCGCACGGGCGGCGGGGTTGCGCCCGACTCCAGGCCGAGCCGGGCGCCGGATCACCTCAGATCCCCCCATTTACGACCGGGGCTCGTGGTAGGTGCCGATCCAGCTGTCGAGGCGACCCGACAGCCGTGACGCTGAGCACGAACCGAGGGCGATGGCCATCCCATCGACCTCGAATCCGCACTTACCACGAGCCGGGATCGTATCTGGGCCCATTGCGGCGCTCAGTCGGAGCGGCGCGCGTCGGAGCGGCGCGCGTCGGAGCGGCGGTCGCAGCAGCGGGCGCCGCGGGCGCTCAGTCGGAGCGGCGCGCGTCGTTGCGGCGCTCAGTCGGAGCGGCGCCCGTCGGAGCGGCGCTCAGTCGGAGCGGCGCGCGTCGTTGCGGCGCTCAGTCGGAGCGGCGCCCGTCGGAGCGGCGCTCACAGCGGCGGGCGCAGCGGGCTGGGGCTGCACGGCCGCCGGGGCTGCGCGGCCGACGGGGCTGCACGGCCGACGGGGCTGCACGGCCGACGGGGCTGCCCGGGACGACGGCGCCGCCCGGGACGTGCGGGGCGCCTCGCGTAGGATGCGACCGTGACACTGCCGTTGCCCCTGCCCAGCGCTCGTCGCGTGACGCGGCTGTCCCTGCCCCTGATCGGCGCCTTCGTCGTGGGCGCGATCGCCTATGGCGGGCTGTACACCTTCCCGGCCCTATCCGTGGCGTTCGCGGAAGAGTTCGGGATCAGCCGGACCGTGGCGGTCACGCCGTGGACCATGTTCCTGCTGGTCACGGCCATTTCCAGCCCCCTCCTCGGCCGTGCCTACGACGCGTTCGCGGATCGCGACCTCCTGACCGCATCGATGATCCTGCTCGCCGCCGGCTGGCTCGGCGTGTACCTGGCGCCGGACATCTCCATCGTCATCCTCGCCTATGCCGCATTCCATGCCCTCGGGCTGCAGCTGGCGTTCATTGGAACCACCACGGCCATCGCCCGCAGGTATGCGGGCGTGTCCGGCCTCGCGCTCGGGATCGCGTACGCCGGCCCGGGGATCGGCGTGGCGGTGGCCCTGCCGGTGGCGGCCGGGCTGATCCAGACAGCCGGCTGGAGGTCGGCCTCGCTCGCGTTTCTCGCCGCCTCGCTGATCGGGGTCGTTTTCGTCTGGCTCATGACCGCGGGCCCGAAGGTGCTGGTGCCTGCCAGACACGCGGCGGGTGCCACGCGTGCAAAGGAGACGGAGCTCGCGGGGCGCGCCACGGGCCTGCACGAGACATCCGCGCCGGGAGCCGTTTCGGCCAGTTTCGAGCCCCTGCCGGCCGGGAGCGGCACCCGGAGCGGCACCGGCAGCCGGAGCGGCACCGAGGGCGGCGCTCGGTCGAGCGGGGGCGGTACCCGGAGCGACACCGGGACCGGCGCTCGGTCGAGCGGAAGCTCCACGACGACCGGTCGCTCGAGCATCCGCCGAATCGTCCGGACCCGGCGGTTCTGGGCACTGTTCGGGGGTGCCGTGGCCATCGGGATGTTCGATGAGGGCGTGCTGCAGGCATTCCTGCCCCACGCAGTGCGCACCGGTTTCGGGGCCGACTTCGCGGCCAGCGCCCTGGGCGCCCAGGCCCTCGCCTATGTCGGCGGGCAGGTGGTCGGGGGCTTCCTGTCCGACCGGTTCGGGCGGCGCGGGGTCGGCGTCGTGGCGGCGGCAGTCATCGGCGGCGGCGTGCTCCTGGCCTTCGGGGCGTCGGCCGCGCTTCCGGCGGTGGCCCTGGCCGGAGTCATGGCCCACGGGATCGGCACCGGGGCGACGATCGCCGTTCGCTCCGCAGCGCTGTCCGATGTCTTCAACGGACCGAATTTCGGCACGATCTTCGGGCTGATGGCGGTCGCCTACCCCGTCGGCGGCGCGATCGCCGTATACGTGGGCGCGCTGTCGGCCGATCAGCTGGGCACCTACCTGCCGCTCGTGGCACTCGTCCTTGCGGCGCTCGTGGTGTGGGCGGTGGCGCTGTGGATCGCCGGTCCACGCCGGCGCCGACCCGCCGGACCGACACCGCCGGCCCCCTGACCCCACCTGGGCCGGGCCGCGGGACCCCGCCTGGGCCGGGCCGCACCCAACCGCACCGGACCCGACCCTGCGGCTCATCCCCGGGACCATCCTCTCTCCCGTCGCGGGACCATCGTCGTGCGCACGGGACGGGTCCGGCCCGTACGGTGGGGAGGCCGTCATGGAACGGCCCGATTCGAGGAGGCACCATCGCATGATCAACCACCGCGGACGCTCGTCCGCAAGCATCCTGGGGCTCGCACTCATTGCGCTCATTGCGCTCCCGGCAACGGCATTCGCCAACACATCCGGACCCATCGCCCAGACCGGCGGCATGTCGGCGACCATCCCGCTGCTGGGTGCCTCCCTCACCGTCGACGTGGTCCTGGACCCGGTCGGCAACATCTCGTCCGTCGCCCTCGATCCCGTCGGCGATTTCTCCGCCACGAAGGTCGGCCCGCATGCCGTCGCCTTCGAGACCACCGATGGAACGACCCAGGTCAAGATCAAGGCCAAGGGCGACAAGCTGTCGCTGAAGGTTGCCGCAGGATCGCTGGCCGCCCTCGTGGGCTCCGGCACCTGGACGGCCGATGTCTTCGGGACCGGCGCGACCACCCTGGTCGGCTACACCATCGGCGACTCGGCCGGAGCGCCCACGATCAGCGTGGATTCGGTGGCCGCGCCCGCCGGAATTACCGTGACCCAGTCTCCCCCCGAGACATCGACCTCGGATGACGGCGCCAAGGCGAGCGTCCGGGTCGACTTCGCGGCAGACGGCTTCGTGAAGCGGCTCAAGCTCAGCGTCTCGGTCAAGTTCGAGGATGGCGATCAGCAGGCGCGCCTCAAGATCGAGCTCTCCGGCAAGGACAAGCAGAACCTCACCGGGACCCTCGCCTCGCTGGTGGGCCCGCACGCCTGGTCGGGGCTGGCCTGTGACGGCACCACCGCCCTCGGCATCGCCTTCACGGTGGTCGACACGGCCGGCGTCGGCAGCGTGACCTTCGATCCGGCGACGTTCGCGACGGGTGGCACGGCCACCGCGACCGCCAACGAGAACGGGTTCACCGCCCGCTTCGACGGCACCAGGACCAAGGTCAAGGTTCGCCTGACGCAGGCCGACGACGGCACCTGGAGCCTCAAGGTCAGCGCCAAGACGGACAAGTGCAAGGACCAGCCGGCCGTGGACCCGACGGTCAACACGCCGGTGGCCCCTCGCGACGCCGAGAAGGCCAAGGAGCACGACGGCAACCAGGACGGCAGCGGCAAGGGTGACTCGAAGGAGGGCGACCACTGAGCCCTTCGGGCCGGGCCGGCGCATGGAGCGTCGGCCCGCGAGGAACCTGGTGTGCCGGCGGGAACAGCGTCGGCGCCCCGGATCGCCTTACCTGGTGGGCCGGCGCGAACAGCGTCGGCACCTCGGATCCCGGGACCTGGGATCCCGGGGCGCAGGGTGACGGCGCATGACCCGGCGCCATCACGAACACCCGAACCGAGCATGGCCCGGCACCCGCCGGGCCATGCTCCTCATGCTGTCCGCAATCCTCGCCTGGACCGTGGCCGGCTGCTCGGGTGGCGGCACGACGCCGGGAACGACGTACCGTCCACCGACATCGACACCGGCCGTCGTCGTCGAAGCCACACCCTCCCCATCGCCCGCAACCGCGTCCGTGGTCCTGGCCGGCGCGCTGGCGCCGTTGGATGCCGCCTCGGACTTTGACTCGAGTGTTTCGATCGACGGCGTGGTCTCGGCGTCCATCGCGGGCCGTTCCGTGGGGAGTTCCACCCAGATGACCGTCACGAGTGCCGGCCGAACGGTGGAATACCTTCGAGTCCCGCCCACCGCGTGGGCTCGCGAACCCGGCGGGACCTGGCTGGTGGTCGCCGGCGCCGAGGCACCGGCAAGCCCGCTCTCGGTTCTGGCCACGCCCGCGACGCTGGCGTTCGCGGAGGACGGGGTGACCCTGGTGGCGACCTATCCAGCTGCTGCGCTCGGCCTGGCCGGAGAGCCGGTCCAGGTGACCATCACCATCGATGGGACGACGGTGGTGTTCCGCTACGAGACCAAGATCTCGGAACGGACGGTCGTCTCCACCACCACCGTGCGCCCGGCAGCGTCGTCCGAACCGATCGCGACACCCGCGCCCTGACGGACACGGATGTCGGTGGTACGCCTCAACTGACGGTGGAGCCGCTCCCGACGAAGAGCGCCGGTCCGGCGGCAACGAGTACGGCCGGGAGCAGGACGAGGATGAGGATCAACGCCACGCCCACGAGGATGGTGGTTCGCGCAAGGGACTGCGTGAGCGCCATCATCCCCGGCGCATCCCTCGCGAGCCCTGGAAGAACCGGACCACGAAGATGACGAGGATGGCGCCCAGCGTGGCGATGAAGATGCTCTCGATGTTGATGCCGTCCACGGTCCCCATCTTGAAGACGGTGGCGGCGAGATAGCCGCCGACGAGGCCGCCGACGATTCCGAGGACCACCATCATCAGCAGGCCCTCACGCGAGCCCATGACCTGGTTGGCAAGGAAGCCGGCGATCGCGCCGACGACGATCCATGCGATGAAACCCACTTGATGCTGCTCCTTCCGAGCCGCCCGCCGGACTGTCGGCGGGCGAGGGTGCCGGATCCGCCGTTGCGACGGAGCCGATCGTGATGCTCGAGGTCAGGCCTTCTCGCGGCGGAAGATCCCGACCGCCCAGAGAATGATCATCTCGAGGATGGTCCAGCCGATGATCGCGACGATCGCGGTGACATCGAAGATCGAGCCGGCGGACTTGAGCGCATCCGTGCGCAGGATTCCCTCGAACGGGGCGACGAACAGCTGGCTCAGGTTGAGGATGCCGGACACCAGGCCGTTCGCCTCCCTCGCGTCCAGGAGCAGCAGCACGAACCGCAGACCAATGACCACCTGCACGAGACCGAACAGGAGGACGATGACGCGCCGGGTCATCTCGGATCCGCCGGGATTGGTGGTGGTGGTGCTCACGTGACGATCCGTCCGCATGGATTCGCTGGTTGCCGGCGCGGTGGCCGTTGGCGCGCCCGCCGGTGCGGCGCTCTCGGTCACGACCGTCTGGTCGACTCGCTCGGTTGACATGACTTCCTCCTGTGCGCTATCGGGCATCCGGGGGAAGCGGACCGCGAACCACTGCCGGACGGCGTGCCGGTCACGAATGACCGGCCTCGGCGAGTGTCTGCCGGCAAGGTCGGCCTGTCATGACGACGCGTCATCTGGTATAAAAACCGCATCTGGGCCCGACGGGTGGGCCGACCTGTTGGAGGGCGGTCACATGCGTACTACGGAGCAAGGTGACGCGCGGCGGGCCCTGGTGCTGCATGATCGCCAACTCGTCGTCGACCTCATCGAGTTGACCCTGAATCACGGCCTCTTCATCGTTCGCGCGGCCAACGCCCTCGCCGATGCAGAAGCGCTCCTCGCGGACTGGCAGCCGCACCTGACGGTGATCGACATGGATCACGACGACAGCACGGCGCTCCTGCAGCGTCTCGCCACCACGAACGCCATGACGCGGACCCGGACGCCGGCGCTCGGCCTCACGCGCCGTGGCGACCTCAGGACCAAGCTGCGGGCCTTCGAGCTCGGCGTGGACGACATCCTCACGATGCCCTTCTCGCCGGAGGAGCTCCTCGCCCGCTCGATCGTGCTCAGCCGAAGAGCCACCGGCATGGATCGACCCCTCGTGCCGACGATCAGGCTGGGCGAGATCGAGATCGACATCGTCAATCGCCAGGTGAAGGCCGGCGACTCGGTGGTCCACCTGAGCGGTATCGAACAGAGCCTCCTGTACCTCCTCGCCAGCCGGGGCGGGCGCGTCGTGACGCGGGAGGAAATTCTCGATGCCATCTGGGGCACGGACTTCGTGGCCGAGAGCAACATCGTGGATCGCCACATCCGGAGCCTCCGGATCAAGCTCCAGGATGACTATCGCCACCCGCGGTTCATCGCCACGGTTCCCGGCCGGGGCTACCGGTTCGTCCCGAAATTCACGAACGTGGGCTGGAACGGCGGGGCACCCCCGAACGGGTCGCCGCCCAGCGCATGACGCGTCGTACTGACGCCACTCCCTGAGGCGGACGATCGCCGGCGGCCCTTGCCCAGCGGTGCTACCCCGAGTAGAGACCCGATACAAACGGGCACACGTATCAGCTATTCGTTTCGAGGGGTTGCCCGTCCAGGATGGACGCTGCGGGCCGCTGGCGTGGAAACCGACCCTGAGCGCCCGAATCGTCTCACAAATCGGTTGGGCTACAGGCCCAGATGCAGGCGCAGGGCCTCATCGATGTCGAGCATGATCACGTGGGGGACGACGCCCAGCCGGTCACCCACCCGCTCCACGGCGATCGAGCGGATCTGTTCAGCGTGCGCCTTGGAGTCGCGATCGAGTCCCGTCTCGACGGCTGGAAGCAGGACCTGGAACGGATAGACGCGCTCGACACTCGATGTCACGGGAACGACCGTGATCACGCCGCGACCCAGCCGCCCCGCCGTCGCGTTGGCCGCGTCGTTGCTGACGATGACCGCCGGCCGGCGCTTGTTTGCCTCGGAGCCGCGGGCGGGATCGAGATCGACGGAATAAATGTCGCCGCGCCGCATCACGCCACGACCCCGTCGCCAGTGGTCGATTCCCAGCGTTCGGCCTCGCCCTCAGCGGTCCATTCGTCCCAGGCCGCTTCGTAGGTGCCGCCGAGTTCTGCGGTCCGAAGCAGGCGAACGGCTCGATGGAGGGCGGCCGACCGAGATTCGAGCCCCTGCTCCTTGGCGTAGGCATCGAGGAATTGGACGTCTTCGCCCGGCAGGCTGACACTGACCTTCATACTGTGATGCTACCACCAGTAGGGCGCGAGTAGCAACACGAGTCAGCGCATCGAGCAGGGCGCGCCGATCGCCGACCAGCCGTGAGGTGAGTTGACCGCCAGCCACCACCGGGGCTTGGCAGCGATCGATTCGTAGAACTCCTTCGCCGGGACCGCCGAGGAATCCTTGAACTAGCTCTGACAGATTCGTTGGGCAACGACATTGCGGGACTCGCGGATTGACGGCACTGCTAGAGTCACGGTGCGAGCGCGCGTCGCGTCCTAGCTGCGTCCCTTGGAGGTGGGCAGCAGTGAAGAAGAGGTCCGGATGGGCGCTCATCATCGCAAGTGCCCTGGCGGTGGGGACGCTGTCGGCCGTCCCAGCAACGGCGACTGCGTGGGCCAACTGCACCGGCGTCTCCGAGAACAAGTTCCTCGGCAACGGGCGATCCGGAACCGGCCTGAAGGGCGTGTACGCCGAGATCGAGTACGTCAACGAGAACCTGTGTGTCCAGGCCGCGACGAAGGTGTGGAGCTGGTCGCTCTCTTGGGTTTCTCTCGACGGACCCCAGACGGCTGCTGCAGGCGTCAACATCTACCAAGGTGGCTACGCTAAGTGCCCCGACCCATCCGTCAACACGTGCCCATGGAACAATGGGATCACCTACTACTGGGTCTTCTATCAGCGCGAGACGGGTCCTTGCGGGCTCGTCTTTGGAACGCCGTTCATCAAGATCGCCAACGCCGCGACGGGGCTGCACTTCTTCCAGATATCGAAGGTCGGCAGCAGCCACAACTACTACATCGACGAAGTCTTCAAGTACTCGAGGTCTGTTTCCGACATTGAGACCTGTTGGCCAGGCGTTGCCGCAGTTGAATATCAAGACGAGATGCTCAACGATGGTGATCAAGGTGGCGGAACGGTCAGCAACCATCAGTTGTTTGGTAATGTCCAATACCAGAATGCGTCCGGTTGGCACTACGAGAATCGGACACCGGGTTCCGGATGTGCGAACTCAAACCCGACGAACTGGCGATGCACATGGGACTACACCGGTCACAACTTCTACCCTTGGGACCGAGCACCATGAGCGTCATGAAGTTCCCTCTGGTTCTCCAGGGGCCCCCAATCTGGACGGTAGTATTGCCCTTGGTCGTCGCGCTCTCAGCTTGCGGCGCGGGGGCGATCGTGACTGAGGGCCCACAACCCACGACATCACCATCCCCGACCAAGGCACCCGTGGATCTGCCGGTGGCCGGAGACGTGCAGGCGGTGTCCGCCTCGCACCCGAGCTCCGCTGCGGCCGACGCGATGGCCAAATGCCAGATCGGCGACTCGATCCCAATTCAGAGTGTCGCAGGAATGGCGCAGATCGCGGCGGCGAAGGACATCGCCCGCTACGTCCCACTTACGGGCAGGGAGCCACAGCTTCGTGAGGTTGGACCGGCGTGGATCGTACAGATTCGTGGGGACGTACCGTTTCCCCTGTCGGGCGAGGTTTGGACTGATCCCACATGCGTGGTGACGCCGAGCGACTTCGGGTTCTACGGGACGGGTCCCATCCGCAACACCTCGACTGACGTCGTCACCACGCCGGAGCCGCCGGCGGCCCTTCCCGATCTGGCGCTCCCGACCTTGGCACCGTGACGCTCGCCCAGGTTCACGCGGCGGCGGGTATGGGATCCGCAGGCCGCCCGGAGCGCGTGAGCGTGGCTACATAGCCTTCGGATCATGTCGCTGCTGGCGAGATGGCCGAGTCTCGGTTCTTTCCGCGGTCGGGCTGAGTCGTCTCGAGGGGCCCGCCATCGGCAACGCCGAACGATTGTTCTCGTTCGAGCGATCTCCTCGGGCCCGCTTCGCGCCGTCGGGGGCATGATCATCACCTGTTCAACGGCTTCGCGGTCGTGAACCGGCTCGGTCGATCGTGCTTGGGAGTTGCCGAATAGCCGATGCTTGAGAGCATCGGATATCCTTGCCCGTAGGCCGACATAGCTCAGCGGTAGAGCAGCTGTTTCGTAAACAGCAGGTCCTCGGTTCAAATCCGAGTGTCGGCTCCAGAGATCACGATCCGAACTTGAAACCCGGCCGGCCGCGAGGCCGGCTTCTTCCTTGTCTGGTGCCGCGAACGGATCAGGCGGTCAGTGCTCCGATCGGAATGACCGCCCCGCCATCCGCGCGGACGTAGCCGTAGCCAGTGGCCGTGATCACCGCCAGCCGGCGTCGAGCGCCTGCGCATACACCTGCAGATCCCGGACAACGAGTCTCTCGAACGGCAACCCGAGCCAGTTCACGTCGCCAAGCGGCCGTGATCCGCATGGTTACGGCGTCGGCCCATCGACTCGGCGTCATTACATCATGCAGGCTAGGTGATATCATGACGGCATGGAGCGGACCCAGATCTCGCTTGAGCCCGAGCAGGCGGACCGGCTGCGCCAGCTGGCGCGTGAGCAGGGCGTCTCGATGGCACACCTGGTCCGAGAGGCGGTGGATCGTGCCTACGGGGGCGTGCTGGCACCGCCGACACGTGCCGAACTCTGGGATCGAGCCATGGCGGCGGTCGGGTCCGGCCATGGCGACGGAGAGAACGTGGCGGCGGACCACGACCGGTATCTGGACGAGATCTACGGCTCGTGATCTTCATCGACACGGCCGCGTTCTACGCGCTCGTGGACAACCGGGACCCGAACCACCTCCCTTCCCGCAGAGCTCTGGAGAAGCTCCGTGCGGCTGACGCCGGTCTGCTGACCCACGAGTACGTCGTGGTCGAAACGACGGCGCTCATCCAGCACCGGCTCGGGATCGGAGCGCTGCGCGAATTCACGGACCGCCTGCTGCCCATCGTCGAGGTGGTCTGGGTGGATGCGCAGCTCCACGCCGAGGCGCGCGAGGCGCTGTTGGCCGCCGGCCTTCGGGGGATTTCGCTCGTGGATTGGACGAGCTTCCTCGTCATGCGGCGGCACGACATCCGTCTGGCCTTCACGTTCGACGCCGACTTCGCTGCACGGGGTTTCGAGGTTCTCCCGGCGTCCTGATCGGGGCCTGGTCCCCTCGGTACGTCGCGGGAAGAGTGGTGCTGCCACCGCGGGTGCAGGCGGCGCCATGTGATGTCACCGAGAGGCTTCACCGTCGGCTACCTCAGCCAGGAACCCGAGCTCGACTCCGCCAAGGACGTCAAGGGCAACGTCATGGATGGCGTGGCCGAGGTCGAGACCCTGGGGCATGCTTGGCCCCGTCGAGTTCGAGACTCGACAATCAGATTGAGGCGGTGGCCTGCTATCCAGTATGTCAACTCCATGTGGCAAGGTCGGTTCACTCCGATTTGACTTGGACCCACCCGACCTATAGGCTCGCGAGGTAGGTACGCCGTTGGAGATGTCCCGATGAATCGCCGCCGTTCCGCGTTGCTGATTGGGCTTCTCGTCGCCGTCGTGATACCCGAAGGTTCGACCCTAGCCGCTGGACCGAGTAGTACCGAGCTATCCATGCACGTCGATCGAGCGAGCGGCTACCGACCAGTTTCGGAGGTTACCGTTCAGCCCGGATGGGTGATCGACACGTTTGGGTCAGCGACGACTACCGTCCGAGTGTTAGGCCGAACCGGCTCGTCCGTCTCCTTCAACGACAGCGCTGCTGCGCAGGATGGTGGTTCCGCGAACTCCTCAATGACGTCGCCTCCGGCGTCGGGGAGTAAGGGCACGGCGCCAGAACAGGCCCCTGCTATGAGTGCGGTGGCCGCTCTCATAGCCCTCGGGGTGGATCCGCAGATCGCGCTCGATCAGTTTGGCGGGCTGGACACTCTTGATGGCTCGACGCCGGCCTCGGACGTAGCGATGGTTGCCGAGGAGACAAGAAAGGCCCGGGTCGCGGGCGTAGATATCCCGACCAACCGAGCCGACTTTGTGGTCGCAGCGACGACGGCCTCGACGCGAGCGGAAACCAAGGTTTCGACGCGTGGCCTGAACGCAGTCTCTGTCGACAAGGCTGTTTCCCCTCAGACTCAGGCAAGTCGGTTGGCGCTTGAGCTGGGCCGCAAACAACGTTCTCTTTGATTGGGACCCAGCTCAAACCCAGACGATCGGTAGTTGCCAGACCGTGACGATCGGCAGTCAGGGCGATCCCTTGCATGGTGGCTTCAATGTCTCGATCTCCACTCAAGTCTGCCCAAACAGCATCGGTCCTTGGGGCCCAATTACCGGCACCCAGTCGGGCGCAATCTGGAATGGGCTTGAGTCTGGCACCGCGTTCGAAGCCGCGATAGGCACCCAGGAACTTCACAGCCCGCCAGCGGCCGCCACGACCCACAACAGCACCTATACCATCACATGGAACTGCGGATTGGACTGCTAGGACGAAGGTCACGGATGAAGACAACCTACGCCATTCGAAAGTCGTCTCTGGCCATCTGGCTGCTCGGAGCTGCGGCAATCGGAGCCGCCATCGGGAGCGCGACCGTTGCCACGCAGGCGCACCTGTTCGGCGTTGTACGCATCGACCGTGACGCCACAGGAGTCGTGTCTGTCGTCAACCGCGAGGGCTCGGCCATCTGTCTTGCTGAGGACCAAACCGGATCTCAGCTATGTAGCAGCGTCCTCCAGCAGCCCGGGTCTGGATCACTTTCCGTGGGTCAACGGGTCGCCGTGACGATCATCTGGATCAGCCAGACCTCAGGAGCAACCCAGGCTTTCGTGATCACATCGCCCCACCCCGGGCCCTGACTCCCGGGTAGCCTCGGCTTGACTGGGCTGGACCAGTTCCGTCCATCGCTTGGCCTACGGAACCGCGGATCATCGTCTGAACCGTACTGTTCTAAGATCACTCGCCCACCCGCTACCCTTTGGCTCATGGCCCACGAATTCATCTATTCCACCTACAGGCTCGCCCGGCACTATCCGCCCGATCGGACCGTGCTGGAGGACATTTCCATCTCGTTCTATCCGGGCGCGAAGATCGGGGTCATCGGCAGCAACGGCGCCGGCAAGTCCAGCCTCCTCCGCATCATGGCCGGTCTCGACGACGACTTCGTGGGTGAGGCCCGCCTCACGCCCGGCTTCAGTGTCGGCTACCTCAGCCAAGAACCCGATCTCGACCCTGCCAAGGACGTCAAGGGCGACGTCATGGACGGTGTCGCCGAAATCCAGGCGCTGATCGACCGGTACAACGCGGTCATGGCCCGCTGGGCCGAACCGGACGCCGACTACGACGCGATCGGCGCCGAGCAGGCGGCCCTCGAGGACCGGATCAACGCCGCCGACGCCTGGAACCTGGAGCGCAACGTGGACATCGCGATGGACGCGCTCCGTTGCCCGCCGGACGATGCCGACGTCACGACCCTGTCCGGTGGCGAGAAGCGCCGCGTCGCGCTGTGCCGCCTCCTGCTCCAGCACCCCGACCTGTTGCTGCTGGACGAGCCCACCAACCACCTCGATGCGGAGTCGGTGTACTGGCTGGAGCGCTTCCTCCAGGAATACGCGGGCACGGTCGTGGCCATCACCCACGATCGGTACTTCCTGGACAACGTCGCCCAGTGGATCCTGGAGCTCGACCGCGGTCGCGGCATCCCGTTCGAGGGCAACTACTCGAGCTGGCTGGAGCAAAAGTTGGAGCGCATGGGACGCGAGGAGCGCACCTCCGACGCTCGTCAGCGGACGCTGGCGCGGGAGCTCGAATGGGTCCGCCTGGCCCCGAAGGCTCGGCAGGCCAAGGGCAAGGCCCGCCTCGGCGCCTACGAGAAGCTGCTGGCCGAGGCCCAGGCCGCCAAGGGTCCCGAGCGCGAGCTCGAGATCGCCATCTCGCCCGGTCCCCGTCTCGGCGACTCGGTCATCGAGGTCAAGCACCTGCGCAAGGGATTCGGCGACAAGCTGCTCATCGATGACCTGTCGTTCTCGCTGCCGAAGGCCGGCATCGTCGGCATCATCGGCGCCAACGGAGCCGGCAAGACGACGCTGTTCCGGATGATTGTCGGCCAGGAGCAGCCCGACGGCGGCAGCATCACCCTCGGCGACACGGTCCAGCTCAGCTACGTGGACCAGAGCCGCGACGATCTGCGAGCGGACCGGACGGTGTACGAGGAGATCTCCGGCGGCGACGAGTTCGTGAAGGTCGGCAACCGGGAGATCCCCGCCCGGGCCTACGTCTCGAGCTTCAACTTCAAGGGCGCCGATCAGCAGAAGATCGTGGGCAAGCTCTCGGGCGGCGAACGGAACCGCGTGCACCTGGCCAAGCTGCTGCGATCCGGCGGCAATGTCCTGCTCCTGGACGAGCCGACCAACGATCTCGATGTGGACACGCTCCGGGCCCTCGAGGCGGGACTTGAGTCATTCCCCGGCTGCGCGGTCGTGATCAGCCACGATCGCTGGTTCCTGGACCGCATCGCGACCCACGTGCTGGCCTTCGAGGGCGACAGCCAGGTGCGCTGGTTCGAGGGCAACTTCACCGAGTACGAGGAGTACCGGCATCGGGAGCTCGGGGTGGCCGCCGATCAACCCCACCGGATCAGGTACAAGCGCCTCCTACCTACATCACGATTGAGGTGACTGTTATCATATCGGCATGATACGAACGCAGATTTCCCTGACCGAGGACCAGATGCGACGCCTGCGCCGGGAGGCGCGCAGCCGGCATGTGTCGCTGGCGTCGGTGATCCGCGACGCAGTCGATCGCATCGTGCCCGACGAGGACACACAACGTCACGCCCGCATCGAGAAGCTTCTGGCCGCGGCCGGTTCGGTGGCCTCCGGAACCGGTTCGATCGCGCAGGATCACGATTCCGTGCTGGCGGGAGACCGCTGGTGACCCTCTTTGTCGACTCGAGCGGAATCCTCGCCCTCGTCGACCGGGATGATCCGGCCCACGCCGGCATCGTGGAGGCCTTCGCCCTGGGGCGCACCGAGGCCCTCGCGACACACGCATACGTCATCGTTGAAACGTTGGCCGTGGCGCGCCGACGCTACGGCCCGGCCGTGGCGGCCGACCTAATCGATCGGGTGATCCCGGCCCTGGGCGTGATGGCGGTCGATGCCGACCTTCATGCCGCGGCGGTGGCGGACTTCCGGGACACGGTCGAGTCATCGGTCTCGCTCGTGGACCGGACGAGCTTCGCCTTCATGCACCGGGAGGGAATCGACCGCGCGATCGCCCTCGACGCCGACTTCCGAACCGCGGGTTTCGAAACGCTCCCATAGCCGGTCGGCCCGACCGAGGACCCCGGGACGTTTGCGATGGTCCCTGCGTAACGCCTGCGACGCACGACGGAATGAAACGGCGAAATCATGTCCAATCGGCGCGGGCGTGGGCGCCGACGCCGAGGTTCGATGCGATCAGCCGGGCGGCGGGGTCAGGCTGTAGCGGGCGATCACGTCCGGCAGCCACTCGGGCCGGGCAAAGGGCAACTGATACCGGGCGGCGAGTTCGGCCACCTCGGCAAGATCGGGCCGCCTCGTGTCGGTGATGTCGGCGAATTCGCTGAAGAAGCGCTCGAAACCGGCCGGGGTGATGACCTCGATCATCCTGGCGCGCACTGAGCCCGCGTTCCACATCGCGTGGACCTCGCCGCGGGGTTTGACGATGTAGGCACCGACCCCGAGTACAACCTCCTTGTCGTTCGAGCGGAAGCCGATCTCACCTTCGAGCACGATGGAGTACTCATCCTCGAGGGTATGAATGTGCGGCGGCACGATCGAGCCGAGCTCGAACGTGTGCTCGACGATCGACAGCGCACCGCCGGCGTCGTCGCCGTCGATCTTGAAGATGACACCGACTCCCGGGGCCAGGCCACCAACCCGGCCGGCGCCCGCCTGGACCACCTTGACCTGTGTCGCGACCGGAGCTGCTTCCTGGCTCACCATGGCTTGATCGCCTCCTGAACGGATGAACATAGCTGTATAATGAATTGCATGAGGCGAGGTTGTCAAGGTTGAGTGAGCAGAGGCGTGCTACGAATGTTCGGCCCTACCGGATGCGCCGGCGGGCCGAGCTCGTGGATCAGACGCGATTGCGGATCACCGAGGCGGCGGTGCGCTTGCACACGACCGTCGGTCCATCGAACACTTCGATCAGCAACGTTGCCGAGGAGGCCGGGGTCACCCGTCTGACGGTCTACCGCCACTTCAAGGACCAGGGCGAGCTCTTCGACGCGTGCCGGCGTCACTGGTACACGACCAATCCGCCTCCGGACGCAGCGGCGTGGCAGGCGATTCCGGTGCTCGAGGATCGAGCGCGTCGGGCCTTCTTCGAGCTCTATGGCTGGTACCGCGACCATGGCGCGGAGCTCTTCCCGATCTACCGAGACATGGCGTCGATGCCTCGCGCGGCGCAAGACCAGGGTCGAGCCCAGTGGGCGGCGGTCGCGGACGCGCTGGTCGGCGGCATCTCCGTAGCGCCCGGGGCCAGGCGAGCCTTTCGCGCGGTCGCCGGGCACCTGATCGGCCTGCTGGCGTGGCGCTCGCTCGCCGTCGAACAAGGCCTGGGCGATGAGGCCGTCGAGGTGGCGGTTCGGTTGCTCTGCGCGGCTGCATCGAACCCAGCCCGCCGGACGACCTAGTGCCCTGATTCATAATGCTCGGTAGGTAATCGCACTCCGCATAGCCCCTTCGAGCCGACCGAAGCGCAGGAGGTGACGATGGCCCGCCGGGCCGAACTCTTCGTCCGTGAGTTGAGCGACGGGGAGGCGGCCCACCTCCTCCAGTTGTCCAGGCGCGGCTCGAACGCGGTCGTACGTCACCGGGCGATGCTCCTGTTCGCCTCGTACCAGGGCCAGAGCGTCGGCCAGATCAGCCTGATGTTCCAGGCCAGCGCCAACCCATGTGGCCGCTCTCATCCACGCTTTCAACGCGCAGGGCTTCCCGGCCCTGGACCCTCACTTGGGCGGGGGCCGACCACGCCGGATCGATCTCGACGCCCGGACCGAGATCGTGAAGGTGGCCCTCGCCCGCCCGACTGACCGAGGCGAACCGTTCACGCGCTGGAGCCTGACCAAGCTCCGTGCCCACCTGATCCGGGCCCGGGTCGTGCCGGCGATCAGCCGCAGCCAGCTCTGGCGGATCCTCCACGCGGCCGGCGTCCGCTTCACCCACCACAAGACCTGGAAGACCTCGCCCGACCCCGCGTTCGAGACGAAGAAGAACCGGATCCTCGACCTGTACGCCCATCCACCGGCGGGTGCCCGGGTGCTGTGCCTCGACGAGTTCGGCCCCTTGAACCTCCAGCCTCGGCTCGGGCACGGCTGGCATCCGGTCGGCGAGCCGGCCCGCTTCCGGGCCACGTACACGCGGACGGCCGGCGTGCGCCAGTTGGTGGCCGCCTATGACCCCGCCACCGGCGCCCTGTACGGCCATCTGCACGACCGCAAGACCTGGCGCGAGGTCCGCGAGTTCCTGCGTTCGCTCCGGGCTCGCTTCACCGAGCACCTGATCGTCGTCCTCGACAACTTCAGTCCACACCACAAGATCGAGCTCGGGGCATGGGTCGCCCGCCACGACATCGAGCTCGTCTTCACCCCGACCTACTCGAGCTGGCTGAACCTCATCGAGTGCCAGTTCCAAGCGCTCCGCTCATTCGCCCTCAACGGCTCCGACTATCCGAGCCACGCTCACCAGGACGCCGCCATCCGGGCCTACCTGCGCTGGCACAACCGCAACGCGCGTCCGGCCAAGGCCTGGCGACTCAATGCCGAGGTCCACCATTCGCTACCCAACGTTGCGGCATGAGGCACTAGCACGAGCTCGGTCGCGTCGAAGCGGCCGAGAAGGCGGCGGTCGGGCCAGGGTTCCACTCGATCCTTGGAACTTCCAGGCTGAGCAGGGATTCCGGGGGCTCTTCGCACGTGACCGTTCCAAGCGCGCGACCGCTGGGATGACCCTCGCGCTGGCGGAGTTGCTCAGGGGTCAGGCCAGCTGGTCGCGAGACTGATCACGGGCGCGCGCGGGCTTCTGCGTGTGATGCCACTGTTTCGCAGCCGAGGTGCTGCCGGGAAGACAACCGGCGACGCGATAAGGCACGCGTCCTCGGACGGTGTCGCCTCACGGGCTGAGCCGAGCCGCTACGGGTAGGTGAGGGGGAACGCCTTGCGTGAACCCTTGAGCCCGAGCCGCGTCTCCAGGGCGACCGCCTCCCCGATGAGCTCGCTGTCGCGGTAGGCAAGGCGAGCTGCCTCATCGCGCCAGACGACCACGGTGGTGCTTTCGCCCGACTCGGGATCGCCGTAGTGGTAGACGGCGAGGACGCCCGGATGGCGATCGAGTCGAGGAAGGAAATCCTCGAGGAAGGCATCCACCTGACGGCGTTGCTCCGGGTCGGGCCGGCTGGTCGTGAAACTGATCACCATGGCGCGCGCCTCCATACGGGTGATGCCACTGTCCCACAGCCGAGGCGCCGACGTCCGGCAGCCGGCTTCCGTGCTCGAGCGCCTCCGCCCTGGTGGGGTGTGTTGCCCTTGTCAGGAAGTGAGGGTGCCGAGTCAGGAAGTGAGGGTGCCAACAGGGACGACGAATACGCCATCCGGCCGCCGGTAGGCGTAGCCCCAGCCTGTGACGACGGCCAGAAACGCAGGATGGCCGTGACGCTTCGGGTCGACGTTCGCGGCGACCCGCAGCAGGCTGTTGGCTCCCTTGTCGATGTCGCCCTGACCAAGCTTGACTTCGACGGCTGCCCATCGGCCGGACCGCATCTGGAGGATCGCGTCAGCCTCGGCGCCGGTGTTCTCGCGGTAGTGAGAAACAGAGGCCCCGATCGCCTGACAGTAGATGCGCAGGTCACGGACGACAAGCGACTCGAAGAGGAACCCGAGGGCCTCCGGGTCCCGGAGGAGCCGGTCGGGGCCGGCCCCCAGGGCTGCGGCCGCAAGCGAGGGATCGACGAAGTGGCGTTTTACCGACGAACGCAGCACGCCTCGTGAGCGCAGCGCCGGAGACCACGCCGGCAGATCCTCGACGATGAACAGGCGGGTGAGCGTCTTGATGTAGTCGATGACGGTGTGGTAGTTGATCGCGCCCCGGCCGTCGGGTCCGGCAACGTCGGCACCGATGGTCGAGGCCGAGGCTTCCGTAGCCACGTTTCGTGCGAGCGACCGGAGGAGACGAGCAACGTTCTCCGGGTCATGGCGAGGACCATCGAGCCGGCCGAGGTCGACGCGGCACGTCTCATCGAGGTAGCCCTGCGTGGCGAACATCGCATCTGCCGGATCCCGGCCCAGCACCGCCGGCCAGCCGCCGACCACGATTCGCTCGACGATATCGCGGATGTCGAAACCGGGGTCCACCGCCTCCGCTTCGCCACCGGCGAACAGGCCCGCCAGTGAGACAGTCTTGCTGGAGTGTCCGCTCTCGGCGAGTGACATGGGGCGCATCCGTAGGCGCGTGATCCGCAGGGCTCCGGTATGCCGGGTCTGGTCGTCGGATGGGACAGCAGAGCCAGCGAGGATGTAGCGGCCGGTTTCCTCGGGGTGGTCGTCGACGTCGCCCCGGACCTCGTTCCAGACGTCCTTCACGAGCTGCCACTCGTCGATGAGGCGAGGCCGCTCACCGTCAAGCAGGAGTGCCGGGTTGAGCTCACCGACCCTGCGGGCTGCCAGGTCCCGGTCGAGACGCACCGCGCTCTTCGCCGCCCGTAGAGCAGTCTGGGTCTTGCCACAGCCTCGCGGGCCCTCGACGAGCACGGCACCAGTCGCGCGGAGCCGACTCGCAAGCTCCGCGTCGGCGAACCGTGGGATGTAGTCGCGGATCCGCCCAAGGGGGTCATCGGGGTTTGAGGCGCTCATCTGGAACTCTCTTGAGTGCTAAGTTGTAACGACCGTAAGCGCTAATGTGGCGTTCGTCAAGGCGCTATCTTGCAAGGACCACTTAAGGGCCACCCTGCAGGGCGGCCATTGCGCCGGTGCGCATGGGGACGCTTGCGAGCGGGAAGCACAACAAACGGCAGGCCGTCAGGCCCGGATCACCCGGAGTCCCGGAATGTCCGGGTGGTCGTCATCCTGGGTGACGAGCGGAATGTCCAGCGCGATGGCGGTCGCCGCGATCCACGAGTCGTTGACTGCCATCCGCCGACCAAGATCATGGAGCGCGACACGGAGGAGGGCCCATGCGTCGGCGACGTCCTCATCCACGGGCACGGGATCAAGGGCGAGGGCCGCGGTGAGGGTGGCGAGTCGGAGGTCCCGCGTCGCGAGGTCCCCGGCAGCAAGCACGCCGGCCCGGAGCTCGCCGACGGTGATCACGGAGACAGCGAGACGATCCGGCAGGACATCGGTCCGAAGGGGCCGACCGCTCTCGTTGGCGATGAAGATGCTCGTGTCGGCGAGGCCGTCACTCACGAGAGTGGCTCGTCATCCGTGGTGCCGGGCGCCAGGTCGCGGAGCTCCCGCCGGAGTGCTGCATCCGCTGGATGACGCTGGACGAGCCGGACGAAGGCATCCCGGTCAATCCAGCGTGGCCGCGTCAGTGCCGGCGCTGCGCGCGGGAGGCCCCCGACGTCCGCAGCGAGCGCCATCTTTTCCTCTCCGGCCCGGTGGCCGGCGATGACGGCGTCAACGCCGGCACGGATGAGCCGAGCCTCGCTCCTTCCCTCTGCCTCGGCAGCCCGCGCGAGGGCGGCCTTCTGCTGGGCCGTGAGGTACACCGTCGTCTTCTCCATGCCACCCATTTTACCATATACCGCTGGCAGTCCCGTACGACGCGGCGAGCCGGCCTTGGTCGAGGCCGGCCCATGTCGTCGTCGAGACGCTGGCGCTGGCGGTGGCGGTGGCGCGCCGACGCTTCGGCCCTGGGTTTCAGATCAGGCGAACGGATCCCGGACCTCGATGCGTGGAAAGCGACGGAAGTCACGGTCACGGGTCAGGATCGTACGGACTTCGTTCTCGAGCATCAGGGTCACCAGGTGCGCATCGGGCACCACGTTGCCGGATGGGAGGGCATCGCGGGCCACCTCCCGGAAGGACCGCCAGAACGCCTCAGTTTCCCCCGTCGTTCGAATGTGCGGCCGGGCCAGGAGTTGCTCGATGTTGCCGACCGCCTCGACGATCGAGAGCGGACGAGCGAACACGGCGGGATGGGTCGCGATCCGGAGATAGGCCATGACGGTCGGCCAGAACAGATAGGCGATCTCGGGCCCTGCGGCAAGCTGCCCGACGACGTCCCGCGCCCGGGCATGTACGGAGCTCGACTCGTCGGACGCGTACAGCAGGACGTTCGCGTCCAGCGTGTAGCTCACAAGCCCCCCGTTGCGCGCCGCACGGCCTCGGGATCGTCGATGTCGATGAGGGCACCCATCGGGCGCGAGGACCAGGCCAGCGGCGGAGGTGGCTCGGTTGGACTCGCCCGCTCCAGCGCGGCGCTCAGGACTTCCGACGCGAGCCGTCCGAGACTCTTGCCCTCCAGCCTGGCTCGCTGCTTCAGCTCACGGAGGAGGGTCGGGTCGAGGTCGATGGTCGTTCGCATGATGCGCGATGCTAGCAGTCATCGCATCAGATGTCATGTCGCTGTGTCGTCGAAAGCGGCGCAGCGTGCACGACGCCGCGAGCGTCCGGGTTCCGCGCTGTTCAGTGGATCCGGGCGGGCCTACTGCGCATTCTCTGGTCCGCGATCCACGTATCGATCGTAGAACGCCAGGATTGCCGCCGAATCGACTGACTGAAGCTCGAGCGTCCGGCCCCAGGCGACGGCAGTAATCGGCGCCGGCATGTCCTGGTAGGGAGTCACCACAAGTTTTGGTT
This sequence comes from Chloroflexota bacterium, assembly GCA_040389445.1. Taxonomy (GTDB): domain Bacteria; phylum Chloroflexota; class Limnocylindria; order Limnocylindrales; family CSP1-4; genus UBA5189. The sequence goes on along the minus strand of JAZJZX010000004.1, from coordinate 129,550 downwards.
CGCCGAATCGGCCGTTCGTCGCGTTGCGATACACGCTGCCTTCGAGCTCGCGCCCGATGGATTCGCAGGCGCCCTGATCGGCGCACTGATACAGGACCACGATTCCCCCGTGCTCGAGGGCATGGATCCAGTTGCCGGGCGGAATGGGCACCACGCTGAGGCCGTACGAGGCGCGCGAGGCGTAGTGCGGGCCGGACGACGGTGGCTGGTTCCGCTGCGCGAGCGGTGCCCCCTGGGCAATGTGGTTACGTCCAGCCTCGATCGCCGCCTCCCGGCCCAGCTCGGGCTGACCGACGCCTGCCACGAGCGCAATCAATACCACAGCCGCAGCGCCGACGAGGCCAGCGGCTGCGCGGAACGCGTAGCGACGCAGCTGTCGGCGCCTGCGAAGCGATCGTTCGGCCTCGCGACGCAGAGCAACCCGGTCTGGACTCTTCTGGGTCTCGCCGGCGTCCGGCCGTAGCTTGAGACGCGGGGTGCTGGACGGCCCTGGCCGGTGACGGCGTGACACTCGAACCTCCTGCTATGCCATGGTCGTCGTGGATGGTCCCCTGACCCTCACGACCGAAACAGGCCGCCCACCGTCAGCCAGTAGTAGACGATGTAGCCGCCCGCCACGAACAGGAACGCCGTCCCGAGGGGCTCGACCCAGCGCGATGCGCCGCGCAGCCGACGGAGCGTCGCACCCTTGAGCAACCCAACCGCCAGCGTCGCCACCATGATCACCGTCCCCATCCCGAGGCCGTACAGGACGAGGCGCCCGAGGGCAGGAGCAAGGTCACTGGCGGCGAGACTGCCGCCCAGGACGGCCAGGAAAATTGGCAGAGTGCAGCTGAGTGACGCCGTCCCGTAGGCGATCCCGAACAGGAAATAGCCGCCCGGCTTGGGAGCCCGGCCCGCCCCTCCGGACAGACCGCCCGAGAAACCGCCGGACAGTCGAGCCGACAGTCGATCGGGCAGAGCCGTGTACAGCGCTCCTCCGGCCAGCCGGTAGCCGCCGAGGAGGACGAGTCCGACGCCGACGGCAAACCCGAGCCAGGGCAGGATGTTGACGATTACCGTGGCGACCGAGCCGATCAGCAATCCGATGACGGCGAACAGGAGGACAAACCCAGCGGTGAGGCTGGACCCGACGACGACCGATCTCTGGAGTCGCCTCCACGCCGAACTCCCCTCGTCTCCGTCGCGTTCGGCGACGAAGACACCCAGGTACGTCGGCAAGAGCACGAAGCCGCACGGATTGACCGCCGCGACCATCCCGGCCGCGAAGGCAAAACCGAGCGGGAGCAGAAGGCCCAGGTTGGCCAGCACGCCGCTGGAACCTGAGGACAAACCCTCGATGACGGTGTTGAGCCCGCTCGCGGGATCGGCCGTGACGACGGCGCCCGCGACGGCCAGACCGAGAACACTCCCCGCGGCCGCCACCCCGACGAGGATCCCGCGCGGCCGCGCGGCGCCGGCGTCGGCGGCCATCAGGGCGACGCGACGGGTGCGGCGAGGAGCTGGCTGATCGCGTTCTCGAGCTGCTCCTCGGTGAGGACGCCCGTGCTCCGGCCGACCTCCCGTCCGTCGCCGGCGTAGAAGATCGTCGTGGGCATGCCTACGACATTGAAGCGGCCGACCACGTTCTCTTCCACGTAGGCGGCCGGATAGGTGATCCCGAGATCGGTGAGGAGCCGCTTCGCGTCGTCATGCGAGCCGAGCGACAGAAACGGGCCGATGTCGGCGCCGAGGAGGACGATCTCGTCGCGGTGGCGCTCCCATGCCCGCTCGAAGCCCGGCATTTCGAGTCGGCAGGGCGGGCACAGCCCGGCAAAGAAGTTGAGGATGACCGGTTTGCCCTGCCCGACGACGGTGCCAAGATCCACCCGCTGGCCACCCAGGAGGTCGTTGCCCTGGTAGGCGACGAGGGTGACGCCGAGCCGGTCACCCTGCTTCGTGCTATCGGAGGTGCCGCCCTGCGTGGAAAGCACCGCCCCTGCCACGATCACGAGCGCGACGACAACTACCGCCGCAGCCCCAAGCCGGATCACGGGTCGACCGCCGTGCGGAGAAGCATGCTTCGAGCCCGCGGGAGGGCGCGAGGCCGGCGGAGGGGTGCTGCTTTTCAACATCGCTGCGGGACAGCGTGGCGTCCGGTCCATCGCCTTCGCTGTGTCGGCGGTCACATCCGGAGCCTCTGGGCATCGTATTCGCGCAGGCGAGTGCGGGATTGCGGTTCCACTCGTGAGCCTGGAGCCGCGCGATGGTCCGAACCGCCTTGCGGTTGTCGGGGCGAGCGCTCGCCCTCTGCGGGCCCAGACAACGAAGGTCACCACGGCGTCGATCGGGCCCGTCGTCGTCGCATCACCCGCCGCGTCCGACATTGCCGCCATGCCGCCCAGCGCTGCGTCGTGCTGGAGCCGAACGGCGGGCGCGAGAACCACCGCGATCGGCAGATCGATCCTGTCGACAGTCGTGCTCCCGGGCTGGCTCGGCAGCATCGGCCTGCGCGGGTCGGCCCGATCGTGCCCATCGCCTACATCGGCCTGGTCGCCCTGGCTCATCGCGCTCGGGCGTGTCTCGTTTTCCTGTTCCCATGAACCGCCGAGGGACCATCGGCGAGCCGGCCGGGCGATTCGTACTGTTGTCGGAGCGATGAGATAGGCAATAATCGATCTGGTGCCCAGACGCACCGCTCGGCCTTGCGCGTGGTCGCCAGGCCGTGACACGCGGAGCCGAGAACTGCGATGACACCAGTGAAGACCAAACTTGCCAACAACGGCGAGTCGCGGCTCGGGGCGTCCGATAGCGACCTCGGCCGCCTCGCGGGCCCTGCGGGAGAGGCCACTCCGTCCGCTGACCATCTGCTCGACGAGGTGGAGTCGGTGGCGCGGATCGGGTCGTACTCGATGGATATCGCGTCGGGAAGGTGGGTGAGCTCGAAGGGCCTCGACGCGATCTTCGGGATCGACGCCCGGTTCGACCGGACCGTCGCAGGCTGGGCTGGGCTCATCCATCCGGCTGATCGCGAGCGAATGCTGGCCTACTTCACCGACGAGGTGCTCGGTCACGGCCAGCGGTTCGACAAGCAGTACCGGATCGTGCGCGCCGACACCGGCGAGGAACGCTGGGTCCACGGGCGCGGCGCGCTGGAGTTCGACGCGGCCGGGCAGCCGCTGCGGATGCTCGGCACGATCGCGGACATCACCGAGCAGCGGCGAGTGCAGGACGCACTGATCAGGTCCGAGCGCCGCTACGCGACGATCTTCGAGGGGGCGCGGGAGGCGATTCTCATCGTCGAGCAGCCGACCGAGCGGGTGCGCTGGTCGAACCCGGCCGCCTGCGCGCTGCTGGGCTATACGCGAGGGGAGCTCGTCGCGCTGTCGGTGCGCGACCTCCTGCCACCTGACGGGCTACCCGCCGCCCTGGAAGGATTTCACAGCTTCGCCCTCGCCGAGGGCCTGGAGCAATCCGCGTCCGTCCGGCGCAAGGACGGCACGATCATCCTGGCCGACATCAGTGTCTCGGCCACGATCATCGACGAGGTGCCTTCTGCCGTGGCGTTCCTGTCTGACGTCACCGAGCGCCACCGGCTCGAGGCCCGGGACCACAAGCTCGCCCAGGCGATCGCGCACGCGAAAGACGCGATCCTCATCACCGGTCCGGCGGCCGAGATCGAGTATGCCAACCCGGCCTTCGAGCGGTTGAGCGGCCGCACGAACGAGCAACTCGTCGGCGGTCACCCCAGACTCCTTGGCGGCCCACAATCCCCGGGCGTTGCCGAGGCGATGTGGCGGACGATCTCGACCGGAGCATCGTGGGCGGGCGACCTCGTCCATCGTCGCCCTGACGGGACGGACCGCGTCGCGGAGGCCTCGATCTCGCCGGTCCGTGACGCCGACGGCACGGTGGCAGGATTCGTGGCCATCGAGCGTGACCTGACCGAGGAGCGCGCTCGCTCAGCCGAGCGAGCGCGTCTGACCGCGGCCATCGAGCATGCATCCGACTTGGTGATGATCACCGACCTCGAAGGAACGGTTGAATACGTCAACCCCGCGTTCGAGCAGGTTTCCGGCTACCGTCGCGAAGAGGTCATTGGGCAGAACCCACGGATCCTCAAGAGCGGCCTGCAGCCGGCGGCTTTCTACCGCACGCTGTGGCGCCACCTGACGGCTGGCCAGACCTGGACCGGAACCATGATCAATCGCCGCAAGGACGGCTCGCTCTACCAGCAGGAGGGGACGATCTCGCCGATCCGCACCTCGGCTGACGAGATCACCGGGTACGTCGCCGTAAATCGCGACGTCACGGCACTCCGCGCTGCTGAGTCGAGCCTCGCCAACGAGTTCCGCGAACGTGCCGCGGTTGCCGCCGCCCTTGCCCGCCTCCAGCCCGGCGCGACCGCCCGGGAGACCGCCTTGCTCATCTGCGACGAACTTGTCGGGCTGCCGGGCGTCGACGTTGCCGGCGTCATCGACTTCCTCGACCCGGGGCGGGCCGTCTCGCTCGCCGTGGCTGGACCCGACGGTCTGCCGTTTGCCACCGGTCAGCTCTTGCCCGCCACGCGCGCCAAGTACCTGCAAGATCGGGCGGCCCAGGGCCCTTGGGCCGAGACTCTGCGGCCGCGGCCCGAGGATGGGAGGTATGGCCAGATGATGGCGGAGGTCGGCATGCGAGCGATGGCCTACGCCCCGATCCGCAACGGCGATGGCCTGCTCGGTGTCGTCGCCGTCGGGACCTGCGACGAAGCGTACGCCCGCCACATGACCCAACACCTCCCAATCGTCGGCGAGTTTGCGGCGACGGCAAGTGCGCTCCTCAGCCGCCAACTCGAACGAGGCCACCGGGACGTCGTGCTTCGGGAACGCATCGGGCGCGTCCTCGGGCAGCCCGGGTTCAGCCCGGTCTTCCAGCCGATCGTGGAGATTGAGTCAGCTACGACAGTCGGGTACGAGGCGCTCACCCGGTTCGCCGACGGGACGCCGCCCGATCGGATGTTCGACGAAGCGCAAGCCGTTGGCCTGGGTCTCGACCTCGAGGTCGCCTGCCTCGCGGCCGCGCTCGATGCCTCGCAGGGTCTCCCGCGGGACGCCTGGCTCAGCCTGAACGCGTCGCCGCACCTCATCCTCCACCCGGGCGGGCTACCCGTACTGCTGGCCGGTCAGTCGCGCCAGATTGTGATCGAGGTCACCGAGCACGCCGAGGTCGCTGACTACGCGGCGGTTCGCCGGGCGGTCGCAGCACTGGGGCCCAACGTCAGCCTTGCCGTGGACGACGCCGGGGCCGGGTTCGCGAGTCTGCGCCATGTCGTCGAACTCACCCCGCAGTTCCTCAAGGTGGACATCAGCCTCGTGCGCCACGTGGATCGCGACCTGACCCGTCAGGCGATGATCGCAGGCCTCCGCCATTTCGCGGCGCGGGTCGGCTGCGAGCTCATCGCCGAGGGGATCGAGGAGCCGGCCGAACTCGAGATGCTTCGCGAACTTGGCGTCCCACTCGGCCAGGGCTACCTGCTCGGCCGGCCGGAGCCACTCCCGGCACTGGCGGATGGCGCGGAGCGATCCGGGCCCAGCGATCGAGCGAACCGTCCGCGCAACGACTGAGGACCTGATGGATCACGACGCCGGCGTGATCACCCACCCGAAATTCCGCATGTGGCTGCGGCCGGACGGCGTCGTTCAGCTGGTCTGGGCCCCGCGGGTGGCGATGAGGCTCGAGGATGCCATCGAAGCGACCGATTCGATGGCCCAGCTCGCCGGCGGGCGACAAAGCCCCTGTTGGTGGACGTGCACGAGCAAGGCCCGATGGATCGGCCCGCGCGCCGAATCCGGCGCAGGCTGACCCGTCGTCAGGCGCCGGGCGACCTGGTCCGCAAACCTGCGAGCCGGGCGGCAGCCGCCTGGCGCTCGTCGTAGCTCACGAAACCGTCGATGGGCGACAGGTCGACCGCTGCGGCGATATGGATCGCGTCCAACGCTCGGAGTGCCGGCTCGGCGAATGCACCAGCCGCCAGTAACAGAGCGCGGTCGACCGGCAGCAAGGCAATCGCCTCGACGATCTCGCCGGCACGGGCCATCAGGGTGTCCGGGTCCAATCGCGGGTCATGGGCAACGGCACGCCGGATGGCACGCGGCACTTCGGCCAGCACGAGTTCGCTCGATGCGATGTCGGCATCAGCCAGGAATGCCCGCAGCGCATCACTATCAGGTTCGTCCCGCACCAGCTTCACCAGCGCCGATGCGTCCGCATAGAAGAGCGCCACGGCTCAGCGGTCGCCTCGGATCTCGTCAAGGGCGCGGCTCAGCGCATAGGGGGCGCCTTCCATCCGCAGCGGAGGCGGCAGGCCGCGTCGCGTCGGGCGCGCGACACGCCCCTCGGCGATCAGTCGGTCGAGCGCGTCGCCGGTGCTTGGAGCAGGGCCCAGCTCCGCAACGACCTTGTTGTGGTCCGTCACGAGCAACCGCTCACCGTTTTCGACGCGACGAAGGTAGCGACTCAGATTCTGGCGAAGCTCTGCGATGCCTACGGTGCTGTTCATGTACATAAAGGTAGCAGATCGTGCTCGCGTTCCAACACCGAAGGCTCACCGGCAAGCCCCGCTACGAGGCGCGAGTGCGCCGCATCCCGGTCGCCCCGGGTTCGCGAGTCTATACTTGAGCGATGGTTCAAGTGTTTGCCTCCGAGATCGCCGGAGACGCGTGCTCCGTTGATTGCCTCCACCCCGATGCGATCCGGCCACTCCTCGGGCGATCTCTGGGAAGCGCCGGGGCTCGTGCCGTCGGGGACCTGTTCGCCACCCTCGCCGATCCCTCGCGGGCGAGAATCGTCCACCTGCTGGCAATTGCCGAGCAGGAACTGTGCGTCTGCGACATCGCGCTCGTCCTCGGGATGACCGTCTCCGCACTGTCCCACCAGCTCCGCTTTCTGCGCGAGCGCGGCGCGGTCGGGAGGCGGAAGGCCGGACGGATCGTCTACTACCGGCTGGTTGACGACCACCTCCGCGACCTCGTCCTGGGCGCGGCCACGCACGTCTCTGAATTCGCGTGATGGCCCACCCCCACGGCTCGGCCGCGGCGGCGAACCGCGGCCGGCTCGTCGCCGTCCTGCTCCTGAGCCTGGCGATCCTCGCCGTCGAGGTCGTCGGCGGGATCGTCTCGAACAGCCTCGCCCTCCTCGCCGATGCCGGCCATATGCTCACCGACGTCGTGGGCGTCGGGATGGCGCTCCTGGCGATCTCGTTCGCCGGGCGCAGCCCGACGAACGATCGAACCTACGGCTTCCTCCGCCTGGAGATTCTCGCGGCCGTGGCGAACGCCGTGCTCCTGTTGGGGATCGCAGCGTTCATCCTGTTCCAGGCGTGGCGCCGGCTGTCTGACCCACCCGAGATCGCGTCCGGGCTGATGCTGGCGGTCGCACTCATCGGGCTCGCTGCGAACGCCGTGTCACTGTTCCTGCTGCGCGACGTCCAGCGTGAGAGCCTGAACATGCGAGGGGCCTACCTCGAGGTCATGGGCGACTTCGCGGGGTCGGCGGCGGTCATCGTCGCCGCGATCGTGATCGCGCTGACCGGCTGGACGACTGCCGACGCGGTCGCCTCGGCCCTGATCGGCCTGCTCATCCTGCCGCGCACCTTCGGGCTGCTGCGCGAGGCGACCGATGTGCTCCTCGAGGCGACCCCCAAGGGCGTCGATATGGATCACATCCGCGCACACATCCTCGATGCGCCCGGCGTCGTCGACTGCCACGACCTCCACGCCTGGACGATCACTTCGGGGATGAACGTGTTGTCCGTCCACGTCATCCTCGCCGAGGGCGCCGACGCTGCGGCCACACTCGACGCACTCTGCGGCTGCCTGTCCGACGACTTCGACATCGAGCACTCGACATTCCAGCTCGAGACGACGGATCGTCGACGGCTCGAAGCGCGGGGCCACGCATGACGACTCACCTGGCCCCCTTCTGATCACCCGGGGAGCACGATGCGCCGACTGATCCTTGTCGGCGATGGCGGTCCATTTGTCAAAGGCGGTCGCTGGTGACCGACCCGTTCAGCCGGACGTTCTGCCCGCAACCGGCCGTGGGTCGTGGGTCTCCGCGGCCACGGTCGCGAGCGCCTCGATCAGGCCCGCGTCCGCGTTGAGCGATTCGATCCGCCGGAACAGGACGCCCCGGGACTCCGCCTGCTCGCGGGCTCCCACGTCGATGTCGTAGAGGACCTCGAGGTGGTCGGCCAGGAACTGGACCGGCGCGACGAGGATGGACCTCCGGCCGGCTGCGGCGAGATCCACGACGAGATCCGCGAGATCGGGGGTCATCCACTCGCCCGGCTCGTGCCCCGCGCTCTGCCAGCAGAACCACCACTGGTCAGATCGAAGGCCCGCTGCGCGTGCGACGGCTCCGGCGGTCGCCCGGAGCTGCTCCACATACCCCGGTTCCTGCTCGGCCACGCGCCGGGGGAGACTGTGGGCCGTGAGCAGCACCGCGACGTTCTCGCGCTCGTCTTGCGCGATGCCCTCGAGCGCGCTGCGCACGCGTCCCGCGAGGGCGCCGACGAACGCCGGCTGCTCCCACCACTCCCCGGCCACCTCGACCATCGGCGCGGTTGATCCCAGCGACGACTTCGCCGCCTGGATCGCGCGGGCGTACCCGCCCATGAGCAGCGGCGAGTACTGCGGCGACAGGACGATGGCCGCGACCTCGCGTACCCCGGCTGCCACCAGGGCGCGCAGGCCGGTTTCGATCGATGGTTCGGAGAAGCGCATGCCGACCTCGACCGGCCGGCCCAGCCGGATCGCCAGCGCGGCAGCCTGGCGTCGCGTGATCTCGATGAGTGGTGAGCCCCCGATGACCCGGTAGCGCCGAGTGAACTCCGTCACGAGATCCGGTTCCGGCTCCCGCCCACCGCGGACGCGCGCCAGGTAGGCGGCCACGTCCTCCGTCGCGAGCGAGTCCGGCGACCCGTAGGTCATGAGGAGGACGCCGGCGTGCGGCGGCAGCCCGCTCACGAAACGACCGCGCCGGCGTGCGGCGGCAGCCCGCTCACGAAACGACCGCGCCGGCGTGCGGCGGCAGCCCGCTCACGACGCCGCGCTCGCGGGCTGGAGATCCCGGCTCGTCTCCTGGTGGACGAAGTCGACCAGGCGCCGGAGGATGTCCGGGTCGCTCCCCGGCAGGACGCCGTGGCCCAGGTTGAAGACGTGTCCCGGTCGCCCGGCCGCCTCCGCGATCACCCGCCGCGCGCCTGCCTCGGTCGCCTCCCAGCCCGCGAGCACGCGGGCACCGTCGAGGTTGCCCTGGATCCCCCGGTCCGGGCCGATCCGCTGCCACGCGTCGGCAAGGGAGACCCGGTGATCCACCCCCACCAGGTCGCTGCCGCAATCGGCGATGAGCTCGAGGAGCGCTGCGGTCCCGGTGCCGAACAGGATGACCGGCACCCCATCCATCGCCTGGACGATCCCCCGGACGTGGGGCTGGACGAACTCGGCGTACTCCGCCGGCCCGAGCCCGCCGACCCAGCTGTCGAACAGCTGGACGACCTGTGCACCGGCGTCGACCTGGGCTCGAAGATAGGTGGTCGCCATGGTCGAGAGCCGCTCCATGAGCTCGTGCCAGGCCGCCGGTTCGCGATACATGAACGACTTCGCGATCGCGTAGTCGCGCGACGGCCGGCCCTCGATGAGGTAGCACGCGAGCGTGAACGGCGCCCCGCTGAAGCCGATGACCCCGGCGCGCCCCTCCAGCTCGCGGCGCACCAGGCGGATGGCGTCGAGAGTGAACGCGACGCCCTCGGGATCGAATGGCCGCAGGGCTCGAATGTCCACGAGCGATCGGACGGGCCGGTCGATGATGGGACCGACTTCGGGCTCGATCCGGAGCTCCACGCCCATCGGTTCGAGCGGCAGCATGATGTCGGCGTAGATCACGGCGGCATCGACGCCCAGCGCCCTGACGGGCATCAGCGTGACCTCGGCGCACAGCTCCGGGTTCTTGGCCAGTTCCAGGATCCCGAACCGCTGGCGGAGGGCCCGATACTCGGCGAAGGTCCGTCCGGCCTGGCGCATGAACCAGACCGGCGTGACGTCCACCGGTTCGAGCCGGCAGGCGCGCAGAAATCGGTCACTCATGCGGCGAAAGCCTCCTCGGCATAGGCGATCGTCATCTCGATCTCCTCAGGACCATGGGCCAGCGAAAGGAACCACGCCTCGAACGGCGATGGCGGCAGCAGGATGCCAAGATCGAGCATCGAGCCGAAGAACCGCCGGAACCTCGATCGGTCTGAGTCCAGCGCATCGACGGCATGCAGCGGGGGCGACTCGCGAAAGAAGACCGTCAGCAGCGAGCCCACGCGGACGATCGCGACGCGGCTTCGCGCACGGTCCGCGGCGAGGCGCAGACCCGCCTCGAGTGCGGCACCAGTCCGCTCGAGGGCGTCGTAGCGATCCGGCGTGAGCTGCTCCAGCGTGGCGATCCCGGCCGCCATCGAGAGTGGATGACCGGACAAGGTTCCGGCCTGGTACACGGGTCCTGCCGGCGCGATGAGGGCCATCAGGTCTGCCCGCCCGCCGTACGCGCCGATAGGCATCCCCCCGCCGATGATCTTGCCGAGAGTCGTGAGATCGGGCCGGACACCATAGCGGGCCTGAGCGCCGCCGATACCCACGCGAAAGCCGGTGATGACCTCGTCGAAGACGAGCAGTGCCCCGTCTGCCCGGGTCGCCTCACGAAGATGCTCCAGGAAACCGGGGGCCGGCGGGATGATCCCGACGTTGGCGGCGACCGGCTCCACGATGACCGCGGCAATCAGCCCCGGGTTTTCCGCGAACGCCTTGTCCACCGCGCCCGGGTCGTTGTAGGGCACGACGATCGTCAGGCCGGCGACGCTCGCAGGGACACCGGCGCTGCCGGGAATCGCCTGCGTCGCGACCCCCGATCCGGCCTCCACCAGCAGTTGGTCCGCGTGGCCGTGATAGGAACCGGCGAACTTGAGCACCAGATCACGTTGCGTCGCCGCCCGGGCCAGACGAATGGCGGACATGACCGCCTCCGTCCCGGACGACGTGAACCGAAGTTGCTCCATGGACGGCATCGCCCGGCGGATCGCCTCTCCGAGCTCGATTTCGAGGGGATGCGTCGCCCCGAGCGCCAGGCCGTTCTGGAGTGCCCGGGAGATCGCGTCCACCACGGCCGGGTGGGCGTGGCCCAGGAGGGCGGGGCCCCAGGACCCGATGTAATCAATGAATTCCCTGCCGTCGACATCCCAGACGTGCGGCCCTCGACCTCGCTCCAGGAGCAGTGGCCGCCGCTCAACGGAGCGGAATGCCCGAACCGGGCTGTTCACCCCGCCCGGAAAGAGGACTTCCGCTCGCCGAATGAGATCGTCCGATCGCATCGGCGATGCAACGGCGGGGATCACGGCGCACCAAGCAGCCGGACGATCTCCTCGATCGGGCGATGCACGCCGAGAAGGATCGGGGTGTCGCTGACGGTGGAGCGTCGACTCTCGGTGGCCCGGAGCGCGCGCACCAGGTCGCCGAAGGCGGGCAGGTCATCGGTCTCATAGGCGACGACGAAATCCTGCGAATCGAGACCGAAGGAATAGGCGAGCGCCTGGCGGATCATCGGGTACTGGTGCCCCACCCGCATGTGCTCGTTCATGATCTTCTGGCGCGACTCCTGCGACTGGAGGTACCAGTCGGTGCTCTTGGTGAAGGGATAGACGATCAGGTAGCGGGATCGCTCGCCATCGAAGGGCGATTGCTCCTGGCCCGTCGGCTTGCGTACGTACTGCGAGGGACCGATCCGCCCGATGAGGGAGTGGCTCACGCCAAGCCAGCGGCCCACGCCGCTCCCCAGGAGTTCCGCGGCCGATTCCTCGAGTGCGTCGACCGAGGGCGCGAACCTCCAGAGGAGGATGTCGACTCCCGCCTCCAGGCCGACCGACGAATAGGCGAGCGTTCTGACGGGCCCGCCTTCCGCAGCTCGCAGGCACTCGACCAGGCGGTCGGCGTCAGCCCGTCGCCGGGTATCGTCGAGGCGCCTCCACGCCGGATCCAGCCCGAGTGCAAGGGCCTGGACGTACGTGCTCGGATCTGCGCTCATCGGGACTCCTCCAGCCAGCCGGCGATATCGGCTGCCGCATACGTGATGACGATCCCGGCACCGGCCCGAACGATGGCCGTGACCGCCTCCAGCGTCGCGGCCCGCCGATCGATCCAGCCGCGTTCGGCGGCTGCCTCGAGCATCGCGTACTCGCCGCTGACCTGGTAGGCCGCGATCGGGAGATCGAACCGCTCGCGTGCCGCCGCGATGAGATCCAGCCCGGGCAACGCCGGTTTCACCAGCAGGATGTCGGCGCCCTCCTCGACGTCGAGGGCCATCTCGCGCATCGCCTCGCGGCCGTTCGCGGCGTCCATCTGGTACCCGCGGCGATCCCCGAACGCCGGCGTGCTGCCGGCCGCTTCGCGGAAGGGCCCATAGAACGCCGAGGCGTGCTTGGCGGCGTAGGCCATGATCGCGGTCTCGGCGAAGCCCTCCGCGTCGAGCGCGGCCCGGATCGCGGCAACCTGGCCGTCCATCATCGCGCTCGGGGCCACGATGTCCGCACCGGCCCGCGCCTGGCTGACGGCCGTGGCCGACAGGCGCTCGAGCGTGCCGTCGTTGTCGACGCTTCCGGCCGGGGTGAGGAGCCCGCAGTGACCGTGGTCCGTGTACTCGCACAGGCACGTATCGGCGATCGTCACGAGCGGCAATGCGAGGCTGCGAACGCGTCGCAACGCCTCCTGGACCATCCCGTCATCCGCGGACGCTTCCGTCCCGAACGGGTCCTTGATCCGTGGCAGTCCAAAGAGCAGGACACCGCCTACCCCAAGGTCGGCCAGACGCGCCGCCTCCTCGGCGGCGAGGTCGGGAGAAAGCCGGGGAACGCCCGGCATCGCGGCGATCGGCTCGCGGACGCCGACTCCCGGACAAACAAAGATCGGCGCGACGAGCATGGAGGGACGGAGGTGGCTTTCCCGCACCAGACTCCGAAGGGCGGCCGACCGGCGCAGCCGGCGCGGGCGAACCGGGCCGGGAATAGGAGCGGCGTTGCTGCCGGCGGCGGTGTTGCTCCCGGCGGCGGTGTTGCTCCCGGCGGCGGCGTTGCTGCCGGCGGCCTCGGGCGCGCGGAGTTCGGCCGTCACCGGCGCGGTCCTCCGGAAGGTGTCGCAACAACCGGCTCGACGGGTACGGCCGCCACCCTCGCTCGCGGGCCCTCGACGGCCCGGGCGGCCACCTGCGCGAGGATCCAGGCATCCGGCGATGCCGAGACGGCAACCACGTGGAAGCCGGCGCCCTCCGCCGCTGATGCCGTTTCCGGCCCGATGCACACGGCTGGCAAGCCCAGGACGTCGATGGCCGCGCGCTCGGCCAGCACGAGGAGTCCGCGGACGGTGGACCCGCTGGTGAACACCACGAGATCGGGCGGGCCCTCCTCGAACGCCCGCTGCAGCAGCCCTGTGGATGCCTGGGGACCCTCGATCGTGGTGTAGCCGACGATGTCGTCGACGACGGCCCCCCGTGACCGCAGCACCGTCGGCAGGTCCGCATCCGCCAGGTTGCCGCGGACCACCAGGATCGGGTTACCGACCGTCACCGGGAGTTCCTCCGCGAGGGCCGCGGAGGTGCTCTTCGCGGGCTGGAACGCAACGTCGACACCTTCGCGTTCCAGGGTCTGTCGAGTCGCGTTCCCGATGGCCGCCCATCGCGACGCCTCGAACGGGGTGAAGACGCGCACCGCGCTTTGCAGCACGGCCCGTGCCCCGTTGCTGCTGGTCACCACCACCCACGCGTACCGTCCGAGGCGCCGGAGCGCGTCGTCCAGGCCTCCGCCGGCGGGCACGAGCTCGACGTCGATGGTGGGTACCGCGATGGGATCCAATCCGACCCGGCGGAGCGCCGCGATGAGCACGCCGGCCTGCTCGGGCGTCCGCGTGACGAGGACGCGCGGCGGGGCCGCCCAGTGGGGACGGTCGAGGTCCATCGTCCGGCCCGCGGCGGTCGAGCGGAGGGTGGTCGCCAGATCCGCGGCGAGCGCCGCGCCGCCCTCGAGTGGCCCGTGCCGATGGGCGAAGCTGGCGCTCGATCCGTCGATGGCCACGTAGCCGCCGAGGAGGTCGAGCTCGCCGTCACGGATCGTCGCGAGCGCTCCGATCGGTGCCCGGCACCCGCCCCCGGAGGCTGCCAGGAATGCCCGCTCCGCCTCGACGACCAGGCGCGTTGCGGGATCATCGATCTGCTCGATGGTCGCGATCAGCTCGTCGTCATCGGAGCGAACCTGGATCGCCAATGCTCCCTGTCCGGGGGCCGGTGGAACGATTTCGGGATCGAGGCGCTCCGCGATCCGATCACCGAGGCCGAGCCGATCCAGTCCTGCACAGGCGAGGACCAGGGCGTCGGTTTCGCCGGCATCGAGTCGGCGAAGGCGCGTATCCACGTTGCCGTGGATCGGCTGCACGTCGAGATCCGGGCGGCGCGCAAGGAGGAAGCCCGTCCGGCGCGGGCTATCGGTACCGATCCGGGCGCCCAGCCGAAGGTCGCCCAGGCTTCGACCGCGTCCCGCTGGGACCACCAGGGCATCCCGGGGATCCGCTCGGGGCAGGTAGGCTGCGATCCGGAGCCGGGGATCGATCTCGGTCGGCACATCCTTGGCGCTGTGCACCGCCACGTCGATCCGGCCGGCCAGCAACTCCTCCTCGATCGCGGCCACGAACGCGCCCTCGCCCCATGCGGTGTCGGGACTCCGTCGGTCGCCGGCGGTCTCCACGATGACCAGCCGAGCCCGCACGCCGGCACCATCAAGTGCCGCGAAGGTGAGGCTTGCCTGCGCGAGCGCGAGCGCGCTCCCGCGGGTGCCGATCCTGATTTCCATGCCGCTCACAGGGCAAACAGCTCTCGTGCGGCGCGTTCGGCCCGGCCGTCGGCGTCGCGCCCAAGACGCTCAAGTGGCTCGCGGAGAATCCTGCTGGCCAGGTGCCGGCTCATCCGCTCGATCGCCGACCGGGCCTCTGGCTCCAGCTGGGGCATGCGCAACCACAGCTTGTCGAGCTCCTCGAGGCGCTCATGCTCGGCTCGTTCCGCCAGGGCGTGCGCGGCGACCCGGCCCCCGCGACGGTCCATCCAGGAGGCGAACTCGGCGACCGTCGCATCCACGAGGGTGCGCATCCGGGGCACATCGGCGCGTGCATCGTCCGGGCCCGGCTCGACCGCCAGACGGTCGATTGAGACAAAGCGCGCGCCCAGCCTGACGGCAACCCGCTCGGGCACGGCCATGGGGACCGACAGGTCCACGACCACCGCGGCACCCTCGATGAGTGCCTCCACGGTCGCGTGACCGATCTCCCACGGTCCCCGGGTGGCCACGATCACGGCGGCAAGTTCTCGGGCGGTCGTACCCGGGTCCATGGGCGCGGTCTCGATTCCCGCCTGCCGCGCAGCAAGGCGAGCGTGCTCGATCGTCCGGCTCGCCAGGGTGACGATTGCCTCCTTCGACCTTGCCCGCTTCGCGGCGAGCATGCCCATCTCGCCAGCCCCGACGACGAGGACGCGGCGGCCGGCCAGCGTGCCGACCCGGCGCTCGACGGCCGCAAGCGCGGCGTCGGCCAGTGACGGCGTCGGCCCGGAACGCCACGAGCGAGCCTGTCGGCCGGCCCGAAGGGCAAGACCTACCAGGCGATCCACGACCGGATCCACGGTGCCTGAACTGCGAGCGGCTGTCGTCGCCGTCCGGAGCTGGTGGAGAATCTGGTCCTCGCCGAGCATGACCGAGTCCAATCCCACGGCGACGGAGATGACGTGGCGCGCCGCATCGTCCCCTGAGAGAACCGCGATCCCGGGAGGCAGGTCGGCATCAAATTGCCGAACCGTCCGAGGATCCGATGCGTACAGCTCAACGCGGTGGCAGGTCCGGAGCAGGAACCCCGCGTCACCCGCGTCCAGGATCCGATCGGCGAGACGCTCGCGTTCGGGTGCCGGAACGTTGCGGGCGTGCGCGACGAGCACATGCGGGAGAGCGGCCCCCGCCGTCATTCGTGTTCCCCGGCACCACGGCTTTGCCTGGCCGATCCGATGTCGCCACGGCCTCGACGAACCATCTGCAGGCTATGACCGGTCATCGTGGCCACCAGGAGCTGGTCCATCGCTCGCTCGGCCGCACCCAGGAGGTCGGTGGCTTCCCGGGCATCGAAGCCGCGACGGTGTGCCGTCGCGGCGAGTTCCTGGTGGAACGGCGCGCGAAATCGAAGGAACCCCTCCACGGTCTGGCTCAGGGACAGGCCCGCGGCCGCAGCTTTCCGACCGTATTCGGCCCCGCTGGACGCGGCCTCCCGAAGAAGGTCGGCAGCGGTCTCCGATTCCGGAGCGTCCAGGTGCAGCAGGAGCCGCGCGGCGAGGATCTGGCCGTGCGCCCGGAACATCCGACGCTGTTCGTCGGTCAGCGTCAGGATCCAGGGCAGTTCCGTCGCGACGGTCCGGCTTGCGCGCCGATAGCTGCGCGACATCCGGGCCGGCGTCAGGCCGGCGCTCCCGAGCGTCGGGCGGGCCGCGCGGTCCGACGGGAGCAGGCGCTCGAGCGCGGCGCGCGAGAAGCGTCGATGCCCGCCTGGCGTGGTGAACACCTTCAACCGGCCGGAATCGCCCCAGCGCCGAACGGTGGCGGGCGATACGCCGAGCACCTTGCCGGCCTCGGACAAACTGATCCAGTCGATATCGCGGGATGCGGGGCGACGCATGTGAAATCTACCTAAATCTATCTATATCGACGATACCTCTGCACTCTAGCACACCAGGCAGCGCCGGGCTGCGGGTCCGCGGCCGGGCGGTGGATCCGGCCGGGCGGTGGATCCGGCCGGGCGGTGGATCCGCGGAGGGCGGTGGACCCGCGGAGGGCTGCGGATCCGCGGAGGGTCACGCGTCGAGCGGTGAGCCCTCGGTCGGCGCGATCCGAGGCGGCGCGAGGTTGGCCAGTCCCTCCACGATCCGGACATTGGCGAGTGTCCGAAGGATCGAGGGCGGCGCGATGACCTTCCAGGATCGGCTGCCGCCGCCCAGCACGATCCGCGAGCGCTCCATCACCGCGGCGTCCACGAAGAGCGGCAGATCCGATGGCAGCCCGAACACGGTCACGCCCCCCATCTCGTGGCCGGTGATGGCGCGAGTTTCGTCGGGCGCGGCGAAGGAGGCCTTGCGCGTGCCCAGACGGTCGCGAACGGTCCGGTTCACGTCGAGGCGATGGGTGGCCAGCACGACGCACGCGGCATAGACCGGCGGGTTGGACTTGCCCACCACGACGATCGTGTTGGCGCTGTCCTCGGGCAGGAAACCGTAGGCGGCGCAGAAGGCCGCCGTGTCGGCGAGGGCCGGATCGCAGGCAAACAGCTCGTAAGCACCGTGCCCGGCGAGCGAGGCCTCCAGACGAGCCCGTTCAATCTCCGCGTCCATCCGCCGAACGGTAGCGGAGCCCGGAACCTTGTGCCCGCCAGCCGGGCCTCGCGCGATGCCGAAACGCGGGCAGGCGCCGCGGGACCGCCCTGCGGCCCGCCTTCGCGCTACCCGCGTTGATCGGCCGTGACTCGTTGGCGGGTCATGCCGCCTTCAGCGATGGCTGGGCTACTTCACGGTGAACGCGGTGAACATGCCCATCCTGTAGTGGGACTCCTTGGATCCGTCCGGCTCATCCTGAAGGATGTTGCAGATCAGGACGTACGTGCCGGCCTTGAGATCGAACGTCCCTGTCTCCGTCTTGCCCGGGTCGAAACTCTCGACCTCGCCGATCATCTCGATCCCGGCACCGGCCTCATCGACCTTCCCGAACGCATCGGTGGGCAACTTGCCGGGCGCGAGGTCGGTCCGAATGATGACCAGCTCGTGCGGATCATCCGGGCCCGTGTTGTTGACCTTGAAGGTCACCGGGCCGGCGTTCACTGAAGTCTGGGCCGGGACCACCGCCCATTCCTGGAGCCCGACATCGACGGTCCCGCCGGCTGGTTTTGCGGCGGCGCAGGCCGCCCCCGCAAGGGCGACCAACGCGATGGTCGCGAGTAGCCGGGAGGAACCGACAGGGGTTGGGCTGGCGCGCATGGAAACCTCCGTGATCGAGTGGGTCTTGTTCACCGGACCACGATGCCAAGGTGGAACGCGCCGGCCAATCGCCTCGGTGGCTGAAACCAGGCGGGTCGAACAGCCCATTCCCAGATGGGCGATTCAGGGGATGAGCGCTAGGACTCGACGAGACCCCGCTCAACTGCGTAGCGGATCAGGAGCGCCTTGGAGTGCAACCCGAGCTTGGCCATGATGTGGTCGCGATGGGATTGCACCGTGTGCGGGCTGAGGACCAGCTCCGCGGCTATCTCCGGCGTGGTTCGGCCCTGTGCGATGAGCCCCAGGATCTCCCGCTCGCGGTCGGTCAAGCCGTCCCATGTGGCTCGATCCTCGCCCGTTCGCGCTCGGCGCAGGTAATCCCCAACGAGTTTTCGGGTGGCGCTCGGATACAGGTACACCTCGCCGCGATGAGCGCTCCGAACCGCCGCCAGCAATTCCTGCACGTCCGCGCCCTTCAGGACGTAGCCCGATGCCCCCGCTCGTAGAGCCTGGAACAGGTAGTCCTCGCGATCATGGATCGTCAGGATGAGGACCTGAACCCGGGGCAACTCGAGTTTGATCTCACGGGTCGCATCGAGGCCGCTGATACCGGGCATGGCCACGTCCATGAGCAGGACGTCGGGTTGCAGGAGCCGGCACGCCTCGAGGGCCTCGCGCCCGGTCCCGGCCTGACCGACAACCTCGACATCCGGCTGGCTCTCCAGGAGTCCCACGATCCCCTGTCGGACGAGGGTGTGATCGTCGACAACGATGGTGCGAATGCGACTCATGACGACACGACGACGTCCGGCACAGTCAGTCCGGACAGGGGGACATCCACGAGGAGCCGCGTCCCCCGACCGGGGCTCGAGATGATCTCCAGGCTGCCGCCGAGCAGCGCCACGCGCTCACGCATCCCAATCAGCCCCATATGTTCGAGTTGCGCCGGCCCCCGGTCCAGCGCCTGCGTCTCGAAGCCTCGCCCATCATCGACGATCTCCACGGTCACTCGATCCGCGGTACGCACAAGCCGGACCTGGACCCGTTGCGCCCGCGCGTGGTGGGCGATGTTGCTGATGGCCTCCTGAACAATCCTGAAGAGCGCCCCTTCGATGTGAGCCGGAAGCCGCTCCGCCCCGGGATCGCCTTCCACGGTCGCCACGACATCGAGCTCGGCGAGATTGCTCTCGCACAGCCACCGAATGGCCGGGAGCAGCCCGAGGTCATCGAGCAGCATCGGACGCAGGCCGAGCATCAGGCGCCGGGTCTCCGCCAGCAGGCGCGCGGCCATCTCCCGGGCGAGCTGGACCTGCTCCCGTATCCGCGGTGGTGCGTCGGGGAGGCTGTCGCGGATCCGGTCAACCGCGATCGACAGCGCAGTGAGGGTCTGGGCCGTCTCGTCGTGCAACTCGCGGGCCAGACGCTGGCGCTCATCCTCCTGGGCGGAGATCGTCCTCTGAAGGAGCTGCCCCAGACGGGCGGTGCGCTCGGCCACCCGTTTCTCGAGCTCCCGATTCGTTTCCTCGACGGCCTGGTACGCCTCCCCGAGCCGCTCGCGCATGACCTCGAGCGCTCCCGCCAACTGACCGATCTCGTCCTCTGCCTGGACGGCGACCGGGCTCGCCAGATCGCCGCCCGCCATGCGTTCCGCTGCCATCGTGAGTTCCTCGGTGGGCTTCACGACATGGCGGGTGGTAACCCAGGCCACGATCAAGGTGGCGAGGAGTCCGATCGCGATCCAGAGCAGGAGGCGTTCACGAAGCTGGCGGGGCAGGGCGAGCGCCACGTCGACCGGCTGCTCGAGCACGACATGGAACGGCGCGCCGGCCAATGGCACCGCCGCCATGACGTGCGGGTCGAAGGACTCGCCGGGTCCGGGCTCATGGAGGAGCGCCGCCGCCTGCCGACCCTCGATCAGCCCCGCGAGCGCGGCGGCATGGGGACTCCTCCGGCCCGGCTGCTCATCGGGTCCGACGCCCAGGATCGCGATGCCCCGCGCATCGACGACCTCGAGATGATAGGTCTCCGTTTCACTCCATGACCCGGACGAGGAGGATTCCCTGGTTGCCCGGCCATGCGCGGCGGGAACATAGGAGGAACTGCTGTTCAAGGAGATGGTGTCGACGACGAGCACGGCCGACCCTGCGCCCGCCACTCCGTTCAGCGGGACATAGACGCTCGCGAACGACTGTGCTCCCGTCACGCTGGAGTCGGATCGCACGATGGCCCAGCCGGCGGACGCGATCGCGGACGGCAACAGGGACGGATCCAGTGACTTTGGCGCCTCCGTCGAATCCAGCGCCGCTGCGGAATCCACGACCGTGCCACTGGCATCAAGACGCCACACGGCACGCACCCGGAAGAAGGGAGAGACATCGCCCTCGACAAGCGCCTCGAGAACCTTGGCGCTGAGCGCAAGCGTCGGCGAGCCTGGATCAGCGAGGGGCTGGGTCGCCTCGACAGCTTCTTCTCGGGCTCGGGCCACCAGCCGCTCGAAGTCGCGCTCGATGATGCTGGCCGTGGTGTGGGCCGTGGCAAGCCGTTCCGCGTAGACGAGTTGGGTCGCCTGATCGATCGTCCCGAAGCCGAGGATGGCGACCACACCGAACATGGCGATGAGGCCGACCGTGACGTAGGCCATGATCCGCCGCTGGAGCCCCAATCGATTCAGCCGCCACAGCCGCCTGCTGGGCTTCGGCAGGAGGACCCGACCGGATGGATGGTCGTGGGACCTGCCGTCGCCACGCGACGCGGGAGACGCACTGCGAGCCATGTGCCCATGTCGCCAGTCGCGCCGCCTGGGAGCAAGCGCCAACGGGCCCGGATTCAGGGGGCCAGACGGCCGGCTCCACGGGAGACGTCGACCGTCAGGCCCGCGATGGCCCGCGCGAGTCAGGCCGGCGCAACCTCTGCGGCCAGTTCATCCGGAATTCCCACCGAGTAGTGGGCGTGGACGATCTTCCAGCGGCCTGCCTCGCGCCGCACCACCAGGGTCGTGCGCACGCGAATGCGCCCTTCCACGATGGCCATCGTCGGCGTATCCATGAACCAGCCGATGTCGCCCTGGGACCAGGCGCGCGGTGCCGGGCCCGGTTCGAACGTCACTCCTTCAAAGCCGAACGCCATCTTCATCCGGTCCCGATCCTCGAACCACTCGTGGCCGGCGGTGCCGAGGAAGACGACGTGTTCCGACGAGATCAGGTCTTCGAAGGCAGCCACGTTGGCGGCCGATCGCTGGCGGTAGAACTCGAGCATGGCGTCGACGATGGATCGGTCCTCGATCATTGTGGTCCCCCTCCGCCAATCGCTCCGTTCTCATGATCCCCTCATCGGAGGAGGTCATGGTCTGGTCATCGGGTGCTCGTCGTGAGCTCCATGAACACCACCACAACGACGGAGACAGGACAGATGATGGACCATCAGACAACCCCGACCGAGGTCGCGGCTCGCCGGCCCTCGGTTGCCAGGATCGGACTCCTCGGAGCAGCGGCAGCAGCCGTCGTGGCGGCGGCCATCCTCATCGTCGGGGCGACTGCGGCCCCGCGGGGGACCCTCGCCGCGGCGAACGGAACGGACGGCCTGGGTGCCGGCATCATCGACCTCCAGGGTCGGGGACCCGGTGACGGGTTCAGGGGCGGCCCGGGCGGCGAGCGCGGCTTCGGCGGGATCACGATCACCTCGATCTCGGGATCGAACGTGGCACTCGAGACCGCCGATGGCTGGACGCGGACGATCGGGGTCGCGAGTGACACCGTCCTCATGAAGGGCGACGCCACCATCGCGCTGTCCGACCTCAAGGTCGGCGACGAGATCCGGTTCCGGCAGACGCGCCAGGCCGACGGCTCGTTCAAGGTGACCCAGCTGAACGTGCTTCTGCCGCGTGCCGGCGGGACGGTGACGGCGGTGTCCGGGTCCAGCATCACGGTCACCCAGCGGGACGGCACCACCGCCACGATCAAGGTCACCTCGGCCACGACCTACGAGGTCGGCAGGACCGAGGGCAAGGCGCTCAGTGATATCAAGGTCGGCATGCTCGCCGGCGCGATCGGAACGCTGAATGCAGACGGCTCGTTGACCGCGAGCGCGGTCCATGCCATTGATCCGGCGTCGATGCCCGACTTCGGTGGGCCCGGTGGGCCCGGTGGGCCCGGTGGGCCCGGTGGGCCCAGCGGTCCAGGCGGTCGCGGCGGACACGGTCCCTGGGACAACGGAGCGGCACCCGATGCTTCTCCGGACGCCTCGGCGGACACCTCCGCCGGCTGAACCAGCTCCTCCAAACCGATCGCCGGACGGGTCCCCCGTCCGGCGATTTCCTGTGTCTTCAGGCCTTGCGATGCCCGCGCCGCGCGCTCAGCCGACGTAGCGGCGTTCCGGGTAGCACCAGATGAAGCCCGAGTCGGCCGGCATCTGGTAGATGATCGGATGCCCGGACGCGAGCGCATGGGCCCGTGCATCGCCGGCCTGGGATTCGCAGCAGCCGACATGGCCGCAGGTTGCGCACAGGCGCAGGCTCCAGGTACTCCCGCATTCCTGGCATGAATCCGACTGCGGCGCGGCAGTTGATTCAGGGATGTGCTCGCAGGCCTGGGGACTCGCAGCAGAGGTGAAACGTCGAAGAAGGTCCATGCGCTCAGTCTGGCGGGTGCAAATCCACGAGGCTGTGTGCGCGCTCACGCTCCGGGCGCTGATACTCCCGGCGCCTGCGCTCCGCGCTCACGCTCGGCCGTTGTCGGCTAGTCCGAACCGTCGCCGTCGGCGATGCCGGCCAGGCGCTCCGCATCCCGGATGATCACGCGATGCTGGGTCGTGGCAAGCAAGCCGCGGCGTCGGAAATCGGAGACCGTGTGGGCGAGCGTCTCACGGGTCGTCCCGATCATCTCGGCAAGTTCCTGCTGGGTGAGCCGCGCATCGATGAGCGTCCCCCGCGCGGTCGGCGACCCGAACCGGCGTCCGAGGTCGAGGAGCTTCCGCGCCAGACGCTGATCAACACGCTGGTACGCCATCGACTCGAGCTCGCTCTCGGCAGCCTGGAGCCGATGGGAGAGATGGCGGATCAGGTTGACCCCGATGGTCGGAAATCGCTCGATCAGCTGGCGCAGCTGGTCGGGCGTGATCGTGCAGATCACGGCATCGTCGACGGCATCCGCGTAGGCCTCCGGCAGCGGGGACTGCCCCAGGAGGCTCATGTCGCCGAGGATGGTGCCGCGCTCGTGGATATCGAGGGTCAGTTGCTTGCCGTCCGGCGTGACGCGGTAGACCCGGACACGGCCCTTCTTGATGATATGGATCCGGTCGGGTGGGTCGTTCGGCGACAGGATCTGTTGCCCCACCGAACAGTGCGTCATCGTGGTCGCGTGCCCGATGGCGGCCATGTCCGCCTCGGACAGCCCGTCGAACAGGGCCACTTCGTTGAGCAGCCCGAGCTTCTCGGCAAACGAGCGCGCGTGTGGCGAGGTGGTCATGCGGTCTGGTCCACGCGGACGATTCGGCCGGCTGAGAACGGGTGGCCGACGTTGATCCCGAGGGCAGTGTAGAGGACGCTCGGCAAACCGAGGTCCCCGAGGTAGAGGCGCCCGGTTCGGGCTGCCCCCGCGGAGGTGAACAGGCCCGACTTCGGGAGCGCGAGCGTGAGGGTTGCCTGGGCCGTGATCGCCGCTCCTGACGCTTCCCCGGTATCAGGATCCAGGCCGGACGGCAAATCCAGGCTGACAATCGGGCGGCCCGACCGCACCAGGTACCCGATGAGCCGCTCGGCCTCGCCGCGGGGCGCGTCGTGAATGCGGTACCCGAGCACGGCGTCCACGACCATGTCGGCGGTCGCGAGGACGTGCTCGAGTTCTTCGTCGCTCAGATCGTAGGTGGCCACGCAGCAGTCGGTACCCATCGCGATGAGGGTCGCGAGCTGGTGCCTGGCCGCCTCGGACATGCGCATCGCGGGACGGGCGAGCACCACGCGGACGCTCGCTCCGCGATTGGTGAGGTGGCGAGCCGCCACGAGACCTCCGCCCCCATTGTTCCCGGGGCCGACGGCAACCACGACGCGCTTGTCTGCAAGGTCCCCACCGATCTCGACTCGCACCACCTCGGCGAGGTGCGAGCCGGCCTGCTCCATCATCTGGAGAAGGGTCACCCCGTAGTCCTCGATCGCAGACCGATCAACTTCGGCCATCTGGGCCGCGCTGACGACAGGGATGGCGGCGCTGATCGCGGGGATGGCCGGGCTGGTATCAACCTCGACGAGCCCGCGGCCTGCGCTCAAGCGGCATCGTCCTCGATTGCAGCGGCCAGCTCACGATCGGACGGCTCGACCAACACGCTTCCGCCTGGTGTCACGACCACCGGAATCGCCCGATATCCGGCGTCGTCCAGGAGCCGCTGGGCCGCCGGGTCCGCGCGCAAATCCACATACCGGTACGAGACACCGGCCCAGTCGAGATACCGGCGTGTTCTATGACAATCGCCGCACCAACTGGCGCCGTAGACGGTCAGGATGTCCGGGATCGGAAGTGTTGGTGTCATGGACGGGTTCTCCGATTGGCGGGCTCAGCCCCACGCTCCGCCAAGAGTGAACCATCAGCCGGATATCCGTCCGTGAGGTGGCCCACAGCTGCGCGTCCGTGGTGGCTTCGCTCAGTGCGGCGACGTTGCCGAGTCGAGCGGAACTCGATCAGGGCCGCCCAGGCGCTCCACCAGGTCGATCGTCAGCGCCGCGCTCCAGCCAAACCCGTCCGCGCCGTAGCCGGTGCCGTCGAACGGGTCGAAGTACTCGCGGAATCCCGAGCGCGCCACGAGCGCGAGGCTGCTCCGGGCGATCTCGGCGGCCTCTTCCACGCGGCCGTGCTGCTGCAGGCCGTGCCAGAGCAGCCAGTTCGTGTTGATCCAGACGGGCCCGCGCCAGTAGCGACGTCGATCGAAGCCAACGCCGGCGGTGCTGTAGGAAGGGACGATGAAATGGTCGCGTGCCGTGGGATGGAAGCACGCGGAGCGGAGGTGCTCGACCATCGTCGACACGTGCTCCGACGAAAGGTCCGGATCCAGGAGCGGGGCGAACGATACGATCGTGTCCTCCGGCTCGAGATGGCCGGTCCGCACGTCCCTCGGGTAGAACCGTTGGGCAGCCGGATCCCAGAGCTGTCGGAGCATCGCCTCGTGGATCCGGGTGGCTGCATCCTCGTGCGGTCGCGGGTCGGCACCCACGATCTGCGCGATCTCGGCGAGGGCATGCGTGGACCACAGGAAGATCGCGCAGAAGAGCGGCCCGGCGATCGCGAATGGAACCGAGTCGAGCAGATGGCGGTCGTCGTAGCCCGAGTCCCGATACCGGACGGCCAGGTAGACGAACCGGTCGTACGCATCGTTCGTCGGGCGTTCGTCCCGGGCTGCGTGCTCGATGTCGCGCCGGCGATACCGGGGGATGGCGTCGGGCGTGAACATGAGATCCGCGAGGTCGCGATCCCAGACGGGCGAGTTGTCCAGTCCGGACTCCCACGGATGGACGATGGAAGGGAGGCCGATCCCCGTCGGGTCCCGGTCGCGTGCCAGATAGTCGTGCTGTGCGACGAGGCGAGGGTACAGGCGCGCAAGGAAGGCCTGCGATCCCTCCGCATCACGTGCGTGACGATGCATCTCCAGTGCCGCGCGCGCATGGATCGGCGGTTGGGTAATGCCGGACGTTGCGACCCCGCGCGGCACCTTGCCCGTTCGGCGGGCGTCCCAGAAGTCGGGCCCGGGAAAGTACTCCGCGTCACGGACCTTCGAGTTGAAGACGATGTGCGGGAGCATCCCGTTGGACCACTGCGCCCCGAACAACGTGTCCAGCTCAAGCTGGGCGCGGGCTTGGTCCCGCCAGCTCCGGCCGAGCGCGATGAACGCGGAGTCCCAGCTCCACTGGTGGGGGTAGAGGGTCTTCGATGGGACGGTCGACGCACCCAGCCAGTTCGCGTCCAGGACCTCGGCTGCTCGATCCAGAAGCGTGCCCATCGTTTCGCCCATGCCTCAGTATCGTGTCCTGACACGGCGCGGGCACCGGCCGAATCACGCCTGGCTAGGCGAAGGCCTGGCTGTCGCGCCTGTGGGGCGTGTGCCCCAGGATCCGGAAGAGGTGGTAGCCGTCGGGCGGCATCTCAAGGTACAGCCCGCGCCCGAGGAGATCGTCGCCGTCCCGGACGTAGCGGGTGTCGCTGAGCAGATCCTCCAACACGATGCTCCGCCCGGAGAAGTCGGGGATGCCAGGAAACAAGAAGCAGCGCCCCGTATCCGGGCCGAGATTCACGACGGCGAGGCGCAGCGACCGGCGCGGACCAAACCATAGCCAGGCCATGAAACCTGCGCGGGTGGAGTCTCCGTCCCATGAGGGTTGGGGCTCCAGCCAGTGCGGGCTGCCGCGGCGGATCGCGTCCGAGCCGACGGCGCTGAGCAGCCGGTCGTAGAACTCGCGCACCCCGGAATCCGCGACCTCCTCCGGTCGACGGGCAAGCTGGATCGGCGTGCGTATCCGCGCCCCGTCGAGCTGCCCGTCATGGAGCAACAGCATTCCGGGTGACGTTGCAGCGACCACGGCCGCGGAGCGCGCGCGCGGCCCCGGGAAGGCGGCGGCGGCGCGCGGCTCGTCGTGATTCTCGAGGAACCGGACTGACCGACGCTGATAGCCAGGATCGGCGCGGAGATGCGCGATGACGTCCTTGCCAGACCCGAGTCGCAACCGGTCCAGGAGGGTCTTGTCGTAGGTGTAGTCGAAGCCGAGTTGCTGGAGTCGGTACTCGAGCCCCCAGTACGCCTCCGCGAGCAAGGTCACCTCGGGGTATCGATCACGGAGGTCGCCGATGGCATGCCACCAGAATTCGCCGGCGGAGATGTCCCCCGCACCGGGAGCGACCGATCGTTCCTCCCAGGTGGCACAGAAGACGTCCTCAAGCACGAGCATGGCCATGTCGCACCGGATCCCGTCGCAGCGAGACGCGACCTGTCGCAATGCATCGGCCATCGCGGCACGCACGGCGGGAACGCGGTAGTCCAGCTGTGCCGTGTCCTGCCAGGCGGGAAAGTTCGGGTCCCGCCCGTGGGCGATGTGAACCGTGTGCCCGCCGGCACGGACCGAGAACCAGCTCGACGGGTCTGCCGCCACGTGCTCGGTGGAACCCTGCACGTACCAGTCCGGGTGGCGGCGAACCCAGGGATGATCGGTGGCCGTGTGATTCGGAACGAAGTCCAGGACGATTCCGACACCGGATTCGGCCAGTTGCCGGCGAAAGGTGGCGAGGCCGGACTCGCCACCGAGGCCCGGGGCCACCTCGTA
Organism: Chloroflexota bacterium; assembly: GCA_040389445.1. Classification (GTDB taxonomy): domain Bacteria; phylum Chloroflexota; class Limnocylindria; order Limnocylindrales; family CSP1-4; genus UBA5189. Next base: position 102,159 of record JAZJZX010000004.1, on the reverse strand, counting down.
TTCAGCGATGGCGTAGGGCGACCCCACGACATCCCCCGGGCTGAAGTCGGGCAGGATCGACCTTGCCTGATCGTTGACCCATGCCAGGGCGCGCGCGCGCTGGCGCCCGGCGGCACCCGTGCGCCAGACGCCCATGAGCCAGACGAGATCGGCCCCGGTGGCCAGGATCGGGGCGAGGTCCTCCGACGGCACGCATCCCAGCTGGATCCGCCGGCCGTGTCGACGCGACAACCGCTCCAGCCACGATCTGGTGTCCAGTTCGTAGAGGATGGGGTGGCGCGATTCCCGAATTCGCAGCTTCGCCGTCATCGGCAACCCTCAGCATCCATTCGGCGTGCCCTGCCCGCACGATCATGGCCGCCACCGTGGATGGCCGTCATCGGAGGTGGCCCGAGACCGGACGATGGATCTCGTCGATGAGGTTGGCGGTCAGGCCCGTCCATCCAGTCTGGTGGGAAGCGCCGAGTCCCCGGCCGGTCTCACCGTGGAAGTATTCATGGAACAGCAGGCGATCCCGGAACGCGGCGTGGTCGCGCCAGCGTGGATCCGGGCCCATGGCCGGCCGAAGGCCGCTTGGGCCGGGGAGGTACAGGGCGATGAGTCGGCGGCCGAGATCCTCCGCGATCTCGCGCAGGTTGCGCGGCGGTCCATCGGGTGCCGGATGAGCGTGGACCAGCGCATCGCCGTAGTAGCGCCCGTATTGGCGGAGGCTCTGCCACAGCACGTAGTTGATGGGCATCCAGACAGGGCCCCGCCAGTTGGAGTTGCCGCCCTTGAGCCGGGTTGCGGTTTCACCCGGTTCATATTCGACCCGGCTGGTGGTTCCGCCCAAGGTGACATCCACGGGCAGGTCGCGGCGTGAATGCCGCTTCGACACCGAGCGGACGCCGTGGGCGGACCAGAACCGATCCTCGTCGAGGAGGCGGTCGAGGATCGGCGTCAATCGATGCTCATCCACGACGGCAAGGAGGCGCCGGCCGGCAGCGGTCGACTCGCCATCCTGGGCGAAGCACGCGCATTCGCCGAAGAAGTTCGGATGCCCTGCCCTGAGCTGATCAAGGTGGGTCGCGAAATCCGGCAGCGCCTGGAGCAGTTCCGGGTCCAGCACCCGGGTCGCGAAGAGCGGAATGAGGCCGACCACCGAGAACGCCCTGACCTGGATCGGCGGCTGGCCTTCGCGGCGCAGGAGATCGAAGAAGAACTGCTCCTGTGGGTCCCACAACCCCTCTCCACCTACGACGGCGAGCGCTTCACCGATGGCCACGAATCGGCCGAGGAAGTGCTTTGCCAGCTCGACGTAGACGGGCTCGTCGATGGCCAGCTCGAGTGCCATCTCGGTCAGGCCGAGGGCCAGAAACGCCATCCAGCCGGTCGCGTCGGCCTGCTCGAGGACCCCGCCGGCACCGTCGAGTTCACTGCGATCGAGAATGGAGATGTTGTCCAGCCCCAGGAACCCGCCCTCGAAGAGATTTCGACCGCTCTGGTCGCGGCGATTGACCCACCAACCAAAGTTCAGGGTGAGGGCGTGCAGCGCCCGTTCGAGGAAGGCGCGATCGCCGGTGCCGGTCGTCGCCCGCTCACGTCGATAGATCCGGAGCGCTGCCCAGGCCTGAAGGGGCGGGTTGGTGTCCGAGAACTCCCACTCGTAGCCCGGAATCTGACCGCTCGGGTGCAGGAGATGATCGTCGAGCAGCAGCAGGAGCTGCTCCTTGGCACGATCCGGATCAACCAGGTTGAGGGTCACCGCCTGGAAGGCAAGATCCCAGGCGGCGAACCACGGGTACTCCCAGCTGTCCGGCATGCTCACGATCCGCCCCACGCTGAGGTGGCCCCAATCCCGGTTGCGGGAGGTGGCGTGGCCGGCAGGGGCTGGCACGAGATCGCCGATGCGCCAGCGAGCGACATCGTAGGCGTAGAACTGGAGCGACCACAGCATCCCGGCCAGGGCCTGCCGCTGGATGAGGCGCTCGTCGGGGCTCATGGTCGGCCACGCGATGGCTTCGTAGAACGCGTCGGCTTCGGCCGCGCGCTCGGCGATCACCTCGGCTGAGGCATCGATGAGGCTGCGCGGCGACACGGCGCCGTCTGCGCTCATTGCCAGCGTCAGCTCGACGGTCTCACCGGCGGCCACGATCCAGCGTGCGTCAAGAGCTGCCTTGGTCCCCGTCGACGCCGGGTTCACGGCCTCCCGCTCGCCACCGATGAGGAACCGGTGGAAGGCGTCCTTGGTGTACTTCACGTCGTCCGCGTCCCGCCGGTCATCGCTGCCGGTGTTCAGGTCCGCCCCGCTCGACCGATCGAGCGCCAACCGGGGGCCTGCCTCGTTCTCCGTGAACAGCCAGCGAACCGCCGCGCCGTCGGCTCGTACGGCGAGCCGATACCGACCGAGCGTCGGGTGATCCGCCACGACCGCGTCGCCGACGAGCCGCAGGGTCGGACGCTCCTGAACGGAGAGTGAATCCCACGACCAGGTGTTCCGAAACCAGGCGTGGGGGAGGAGATGAAGAGGAGCCGCGTCCGGTCCGACGTTCGTCGCCCTGACCCGCATGACGATCGCATCGGGCGCCGCCTTCGCATAGACGACCTCGACATCGAAGAACCGCTCGTCATCGAAGATCCCCGTGTCCAGGAGTTCGTATTCGGGAGCCGTGCCGTCGCGCCCGGCGTTGGTGGCCACGAGATCGTCGTACGGAAACGGCCGCTGGGGATACAGATAGGTTGACCGAAGAAACGCGGAGGACGGCAGCGCGTCGAGGTAGAAGTAGAGCTCCTTCACATCCTCGCCGTGGTTGCCCTCATGGTTGGACAGGCCGAAGAGGCGCTCCTTGAGGATGGGGTCCTGCTCGTTCCACAGTCCCAGCGCAAGGCACAAGCGCTGCTGATCATCGGAGATCCCGAGCAGTCCGTCCTCGTTCCAGCGGTAGGGGCGACGGCGAGCCTCATCGTGGGTGAACGAACTCCAGGCGTCGCCACTCGCGGAATAGTCCTCGCGGACCGTCCCCCACGCCCGCTCCGCGAGATAGGGTCCCCACAGGCGCCACGGCACCCCGGCTCGAGCCTCCTCGAGACGCCGGTGTTCGGCGGCCGGGGTCCCGCTGGGCGAGTCGCCCGGGACAACGTTCGGGGTACGTGTGGTCATCGAGGATTCACGGGCTCCTTCGCGAATCGCTGGGCTTCCAGCTTGTCGACGAGGGTAGGCTCGACCGGGACAGCCCGCTGTGACTGGCCCCACACGGCCGCTGCCGGCGAACGACCAGAGGCCCTCCGAGATCGTGGCGATGATGCGAATGCGGTCGGTCGCGAACGGCACGCCGAGCCGCTCGCGGTCTGGCTCGACTCGCCGTGACCTGGCCCGACCGGTGACCTCGCCCGACCGTGATGACCGATACAGCGTCACGCCCAGGATCGGAGCATCTTCCAGTCTGAAGCGGCGGACTCCTCCCTCCCCTGCCGTGACGATGAAGAACCCGGCCCCAGTGCCGGGTTCTTCGTTTGTGACGACGCGATCGCGCCGGGCCGAATCAGTACGACTCGCGTTCCCGGATCGCCGCGGTCAATCGGTGGCGCGTCTGGTTCCACCAGGCTCGCCGACGGCATGATGCGCTGGATCCGTTCCTGCTTCGGCGTGCCGGGCCAGATGCGAGGCGCGCTCCAGCGCGCCTCGGCCGCGAGTGGCGCCTCCGTACGTGTACCAGAAGAGCAGGGCGACCAGCACGGTCCCGCCGATCAGGTTGCCGATGCTGGCCGGCAGAAGGTTCCAGAAGAAGGCCTCCTGGACCGTGGTCCCGGCGCTGCCATGGATCAGGGCCGCGGCGAAGTAGCCCATGTTCGCCGGCACGTGCTGGACCCCGAGCGCGACGAAGGCGAGGATCGGCAGCAGGATCCCCAGGATCTTGCCGGACACGGTCCGGGCCGCCGTAGCCAGAAAGGCTGCCATCCCCACCAGCCAGTTCGCCAGGATGCCGGACGCGATGACGCGGAACCAGCCCTCGGCGCCCATCTGCTGGAAGCGCATCTTCTCGGCGATGACCTCGGCCAGCCGCTCGCCCTGCGCCGGCCCGATCACATCGGCGGCGTTGAGCATGAACCCCACGAAGATTGCCCCGGCCAGGTTGCCGAGGTAGACGATCACCCAGAAGCGGAGCAGTCGCCGTCGAGGTCCGCCGTGGCTGAGGAGCAGCTCGGGCAGCAGGACGTTCACCTCGGTGAAGAGGGCCGAACCGGACAGGACCACCAGGGTGAACCCGGCCGCGAAGCCCAGCCCGAGGAGGAGCCGGGCAATGCCCGGCGTCTCGACGCCGACCGTCAGCACGATCGAGAGCATCGCCCCGAAGCCGATGAACGATCCCGCCGCGAACGCCAGGGTCGCCTGGCGGCGGGGACCCGCCGCGAGGAACGCCTGAGCGTGCTCGACGAACGTCAGGACCACTTCCCTCGGGAGGCGCCGGATGTCGCCGCGTTCGTCGGTCGGCCTGCCACACTCCGGGCAGGCGGTGCCGAGGAACGGCTCGTTGCAGTCGTTGCAGATCGCGAGCCCCACCGATGTGCCTCCTCTCCTCGTTGTTGTGCCTCGGTTCCTCTCGATCGGCCCCGTGATCGCCTGGCGCGGATCAGGAAGCCGGATCGCCTCCCTTCTCGAGGTGTCCGCCAAACTCCAGACGCATCGCCGAGAGCATCCGGTCGGCGAAGTCCGCTTCGCCACGCGAGCTGAAGCGCGCAAAGAGGGCCGTGGTGAGGACCGGCGCGGGCACGCCTTCGTCGACTGCGGCAACAATCGTCCAGCGGCCTTCGCCCGAGTCCGACACCCGGCCCGAGAAGCCGTCCAGCTGCGGGCTCTTGGCGAGGGCACTCGCGGTGAGGTCGAGGAGCCAGGACGCGACCACGCTGCCACGCCGCCAGACCTCGGCCACGTCGGCGAGGTCGAACTCGTAGCGGTAGAGCTCGGGCTCGCGGAGGGGGGTCGTCTCGGCATCAATCGAGCGCTGGCCGGCCCCGGCGTTGGCGTGACGGAGGATGTTGAGCCCCTCTGCATAGGCGGCCATCAACCCGTATTCGATGCCGTTGTGAACCATCTTGACGAAGTGGCCGGCGCCGCTCGGCCCGCAGTGCAGGTAGCCTTCCTCGGCGGTGCCGCCGCGACGATCGCGGCCGGCCGTCGGCGGCGCCGCCTCTGCTCCCGGGGCGAGGGCAGCGAAGATCGGATCAAGCCGCTGGACCGTGGCCGTGTCACCGCCGATCATCAGGCTGAAGCCGCGCTCGAGACCCCAGACACCGCCGCTCGTGCCGATATCGAGGTACTGGAGGCCGCGCGTCGCGAGCTCCTTCGAGCGCCGGATGTCGTCGCGGTAGTAGGAGTTGCCGCCGTCGATGATGACGTCGCCCGCGTCCAGGAGCGGCACAAGCGCCTCGAGGGTCGAATCGACGGCCGCCGCCGGGACCATCAGCCAGATGGCGCGCGGTTTCGCCAGGCCCGCCACGAGGTCGGCCAGCGATGTCGCACCGCGCATGCCTGAATCGGTCAGGGCCGCGACGACCTCGGGGCGTCGCGCGTAGCCGGCCGTGGTGTGGCCGGCCCGCTCGAGGCGCCTGACGATGTTGCCGCCCATCCGGCCAAGTCCGATCACTCCGAGTTGCATGTGCGTGCTCCTTCGTGGCTCGGGCACACCGCCCGGAACCCTTGATGCGAGCCGGCTACCGGCCCGGTGAATGCTGCGGTAGCGAGCGATCAAGGCGTTCGTCGAGGAGTCGTGGGCCACGGCGGTCTCGTCGGTGGCCGTCAGCTCGGCAGCCACACGCGTGGCCAGGACCTTGCCCAGCTCGACCCCCCACTGATCGAATGAGTCGAGGTTCCAGATGGTTCCCTGCGTGAACACGCTGTGCTCGTAGAGCGCCACCAGCCGGCCAAGCGTCGCGGGTGTCAGACGCTCCGCGATGATGGTGTTCGAGGGACGATTGCCCTCGAAGACGCGATGCGGGACCAGCCGGTCGGGGGTTCCCTCCGCGCGGACCTGGTCGACGGTCTTGCCGAAGGCCAGCGCCTCGGACTGCGCGAAGAGGTTTGCCGTCAGCAGGTCGTGATGGTCGCCGAGGGGATTGTTCGTCTGCCAGAAGCCGATGAAGTCGGCCGGAATGAGACGCGTCCCCTGATGGATGAGCTGGTAGAACGAGTGCTGCCCGTTGGTGCCCGGCTCGCCCCAGTAGATGGGGCCGGTCTCGTAATCCACCCGCGTGCCGTCGAGGGTGACGCTCTTGCCGTTCGACTCCATGGTGAGTTGCTGGAGGTAGGCCGGGAAGCGTTCCAGGTACTGGTCGTAGGGGAGAACGGCCACCGTCTGCGAGCCGAAGAAGTTCGCGTACCAGACGGTGAGCAACCCGAGGATGACCGGCAGGTTGGCATCGAAGGGCGCCGTCCGGAAGTGTTCGTCCATCTCATGGAAGCCCGCCAGCATGGCCCGGAAGTGCTCGGGGCCGATCGCGATCATGGTCGACAGCCCGATGGCCGACTCCATCGAGTATCGGCCGCCGACCCAGTCCCAGAAGCCGAACATGTTGGCGGTGTCGATGCCGAACTCCGATACGGCGGCGGCGTTCGTTGAGACGGCTGCGAAGTGGCGGGCCACGGCAACCTCATCGCCCAGCTCGGCCAGGAGCCAGCGCCTCGCGTCCGCCGCGTTGCGCATGGTCTCGACGGTGGTGAAGGTCTTCGACGAGACGATGAACAGGGTCTCGTCCGGCCGGAGGTCGCGGGTCGCCTCGACGAAGTCGGTGCCGTCGACATTGGATACGAAGCGGAACGTCAGGTCTCGCTGCGCGTACGCCCGGAGCGCCCGGTAGGCCATCACCGGACCGAGGTCCGACCCGCCGATTCCGATGTTCACGACATTCCTGATCGGTCGACCGGAGTGACCCAGCCATGTCCCGTTGCGCACACCGTCGGCGAAGGCTGCCATCCGGTCGAGGACCGCATGGACGCCGGGGACGACGTTCTGGCCATTGACGAGGACGGTTGCCTCGCGCGGGGCCCGAAGGGCGGTGTGGAGGACCGCTCGATCCTCGGTGACGTTGATCCGCGCGCCCCCGAACATCGCCTCGATTCGGTCGCGCAGCCCGGACTCCTCGGCCAGCCGGACGAGCAGGGCCAGTGTCTCGTCGGTGACGCGGTTCTTGGAGTAGTCGAGGTACAGCCCGGCCGCCTCGACGACCAGCCGCCGCCCGCGCTCGGGGTCCGCCGCGAAGAGGTCACGGAGATGGAGCTCCGAGATCTCGGCGTGATGCCTGCCCAATGCAGCCCACGCCGGTCGCGCACGGAGCCCGGCGATGGCCGGACCCTGCCGTGTGCTCATCGGGACTGGCCCACGATGGCGCTCTTCTCTTCGATGCAGGCGAGCAGCTGTTCCCAGGACTGGACGAACGCGCTCGCCCCATCACCCTGAAGACGTCGGCCCAGCTCCTCGATGTCGACGCCGGCGGCAGCGAAGGCCGCGAGAACCTGCCCGGCGTCGCCGCCGTCGGCCGGCAGTACCGTCCCGACGGCCCCGTGATCCGCGAAGGCCAGGAGGGTGCCTTCGGGCATCGTATTGACGGTATGAGGTGCTGCGAGCCCGGCGATGTACAGGGTATCCGAGGCCTTCGGATCCTTGGTCCCCGTGCTCGCAAAGAGGAGCCGCTGTGCACGCGCGCCCTCGTTCTCGAGCCGCTGCCACCGATCGGAGGCGAGCAGCCGACGATAGGCGGCGTAGATCGCCCGACCCACGGCCAGACCGAGGGTCGTCTGCAGGTTCGCCGGAACCATGCCGGCCACCGCCGAGTCCCAGCGGCTGATGAAGACCGACGCGACGGACGCGACATTCGGGTCACGGCCGGCCTCGATGCGCCGCTCGATGCCCCGGAGGTACGCCTCGGCCGCGGCCAGGTAGTGTCCGGCCGTGAACAGGAGGGTCACGTTGACGGGAACGCCGGCGAGGATCGCCTCTTCGACGGCGAGCAGGCCCGCCTGCGTACCGGGGATCTTGATGAAGAGGTTGGGGCGGTCGGCCCGGGCATGGAGACGGATGGCCTCGCCGACGGTTGCCGCCATGTCGTGCGCAAGCAGGGGCGAGACCTCGAGGGACACCCAGCCATCGACTCCGCCGGACCGGTCGAAGACGGGCCGGAAGGCATCGGCCGCCCGCCGCAGGTCGTCGAGTGCGAGCTCGAAGAAGAGGTCCTCCGGGGCAAGGCCCGAGGCCTGACCCGCGATGATCTGGCCGTCGTAGGCGTCGGTCCCCTCGATCGCCTTGTCGTAGATGGTGGGGTTCGAGGTGAGGCCCGTCACGGAAAGCTCGCGGATGTAGCGCTCGAGCGTCCCGCTGGCGAGCAGATCAAGGGTGATGTTGTCGAGCCACAGGCTCTGTCCGGTCGCCCGAAGGGTTGCGGTGGGATTCATCGGCTGTACTCCAGAAGCGTAGTGAGGTCGAGGGCCAGGATGTCGGCGATGGCGTCCACGGACCGATCCGCCGCCGGAAAGGCATCGTGCTCCGCGGCATGGGCGTACCGGCCCTGGCACACGTGCAGCGTGATGAGGCGATCCCCCAGCCGGTCTTTTGCGGCAGCCAGGATCCGAGGCTTGTCGTCGACCAGCACGTACAGGTCCGCGGGCAGCCGTCGCTGCACCTCGGCCAGGTGGTCTTCCTTGTGCGCGAACACATACACGCGCCCGCCGACCTCCTCGGCAAAGCCCGCCCGGGCGATCTTGGCGGGCTGGTACACCGGGTCGCCGTCCGAGAGGATCGCGGCCCGACCGACCGACCCGGCACGACGCAGCACGTCATGAGCTCCGGGGAACGCGGCGGACCGGTACGGATAGGAGAGCACGGCGTCGGCCAGGGCCGGGAAGCCCGGCTCCTCCGGATATGTCAGCGTGAAGCGCTCGAGGGTGTGCGGGAAGTCGACGTAGTCGCACTCGCGCCGGATGTCCTCATAGAGCTCCCAGAAATGCGCCCCTCGATCAGGCCCGACCGCGCCGGCGATGGCCGCGGACAGGTCGCGCCGGACTCGATCGTTGTCGAGCAACGTGTTGTCCACATCGAACAGGAACGCGACCGAGGGTCCCGCTGCGGTCATCGGACCGCCTCGGAGGTGTGCCAACTGCCGACGGGGAGGATCAGCGCATCTGCGGCAGCAGGACCCCATGTCCCGGACGGGTAGGCAAGCGCCGGGCGGTCCGGTCGCAGCGCCGGTTCGACGATGCGCCAGCACTCCTCGACCCCATCCTGACGGGCGAACAGCGCCTGTCGGCCCTCGATCGCGTCAAACAGGAGTCGCTCGTATGCCTCGGTCTGCTCGCCAAGCGCCTGCTCATAGGAGAACGCGAGCGGTACTGGGCGCGTCTGCATGGTTTCGCCCGGGATCTTGGCCTGGAGCGACAACTCGATCCCCTCATTGCCACCGCCGAGCCGCAACCGGAGGTGGTTGGGGTGCGGCATCGGCGTGCCCGCCTCGGCGAACAGGAGTCGGGGCGGCTCCTTGAACTCGATGACGGCCTCGAGGGTGGTTTCGCCGAGACGTTTTCCTGCCCGCAGGAAGAAGGGAACCCCGGCCCAGCGCCACGACTCGATCTCGAGTCGGAGTGCGACAAAGGTCTCGACATCCGAATCCGGCCTTACGCCGGCCTCGGCACGGTAGCCATCGTATTGCCCGCGCACGACGGCCAACGGATCGACCGAGGTCGTCGCGCGAAAGACCTTGACCTTCTCGTCGCGCAGGGCGTCCGCGTCGGCTCCGACCGGCGGCTCCATGGCCAGCAGGCCGACCACCTGGAGCAGGTGGTTCTGGACCACGTCACGCAGGGCGCCGACTTCCTCGTAAAAGGCCCCCCGGCCCTCGACCCCGAACGATTCGGCCATCGTGATCTGCACGCTCGAGACGTAGCGGCGATTCCAGACCGGTTCCAGGAGGGCGTTGGCAAAACGGAAGGCCAGCAGGTTCTGGACCGTTTCCTTGCCGAGATAGTGATCGATCCGGTAGATCGAGCGCTCGTCGAATGCACGGTGTAGGCAAGCGTTCAACTCCCGGGCAGAGGCCAGGTCGCGCCCGAACGGCTTCTCGACGACCACGCGGGCACCCGCGTGGAGACCGGCCGCCATGAGGCCGCTGATCACCTGGTCGAACATGCTGGGCGGAATCGCCAGATAGAAGATGGGGCGACGCGCAGGACCCAGCTTCGCTCGAAGGCGCTGGTATGTCGCGGGATCGCCGTAGTCGCCACTCACATACGAAACCTGGCCGGCGAACGCGTCGAGGTCGGCGTCCGGGACGGCCCCATACCGGGTCCGGACCGCCTCGCGGGCGTAGGCACGGAGCCGATCGTCGCTCCACGAGGAGCGCGCGACCCCGACGACAGGGATCGCGAGGCGACCACGGGTCGTCAGGCGATAGAGCGCCGGATGCAGCTTCTTGCGGGCCAGGTCGCCGGTGGCCCCGAAGATCACGAGAACGTCGGCGGCCTCACGCGGCGCGGACGTCACCTTGAAGCGCCCCGAGACGAGCTCCTCGGGTCAGCACGAACCGTCGGGGCGGGATCCACGGAGCTGGCGGCCCTGAATCCGATCGAAGCCGGGATCACCTTCGCATGGAGTGCCGGCCGGTTGAGCTGCTGTGCGACGAGCGTCGTCATGAAACGTCCTCTGGGGCCCGCTTTCTCTTGTTCGAGACCGGGCTGAGCAGCAAGCGTACGGGTCGGTGGCTGTGTCCCTGGCCACCCTCGAGGCAGAGCGGCGCGTCCGCTGTGGTCCCCGCCGCTCACCCGACCTTGGGTCCGCAGGTCACCCGACGGTGGTTGCGAGTGCGGCACCCACGATGCCGGCGTCGTTGAACAGCTGGGCGGGGAGCAGTTCCGCCCGCGCTCGCAGGCGGGGCATGAACTCGGCATGGTCCCGGCTGATCCCGCCCCCGATGATGATCAGGTCCGGGGAGAGCAGGCTCTCCAGCCGCGCCAGGTATGCGTTGAGACGTTCCGACCAGGCGTCCCAGGTGAGATTCGAGGCCGTACGAACACTTGCTGCGGCAAGCTTCTCACCGTCCGTGCCGGATACGATGATGTGCCCGAACTCCGTGTTCGGGACGAGCCTGCCATCGAGGAACAGGGCACTGCCGATCCCGGTCCCGAGGGTGACCATCATGACCACGCCGGCGCGGTCACGGCCTGCCCCGAACGACATCTCGGCGATCCCGGCAGCATCGGCATCATTCAGCACGACAACCGGCCGGCCGAGCCTGCGCCCGAACAGGGTCGCGGCATCGACCCCGATCCACGACGGATCGAGGTTCGCGGCCGTCTCGATGACGCCGGCCCGAACGACGCCGGGGAAGGTCACGCCGACCGGCCCTGGACCGGCGATCCGGGCGACAAGCTCGGCCACCACCCCGCTGACCGCATCCGGCGTCGAGGGCACGGGAGTCGGCTGTCGGAGTCGCTCACCGAGCAGTTGACCCGTCGCAAGGTCCACCGCCCCGCCCTTGATCCCGCTTCCACCGATGTCGATCCCGACGGCGATCAGGCGCGTGACCAGGGATTCCGGCATGGGCGATCTCAGTGTTGCAGTGGTCGGCGGGCGCGTGGAATGCCCGGCCCGGGCGCTCCCGTCTCGTCGGCGGCCTATGCGGCCGTCGCTCGACGAGAGAAGGGACTCAACGGCCGCTCCTCGAGCACGCCGTCGACCAGGATGTCGACCCGCTCATTGTAGAAGCAGGCGAGCCCTGCGATCCGGGCGCTCTCCGGAAGGGGCGATGGGTACGTCCACACGACGTCCTCGAACCGCTCGCCCTGCACCTCCAGCGACCAGTAGGCCGCCGTTCCCTTGTATGGACAGCCTGTCGCCAATCCCGAGGGGCGCAGGAGCTCGGTTCGGACATCGGTCAGTGGCAGGTAGTAGCGCGTCGGCAACCCGGTCTCGAACAGCAGCGTCGGACGATGAGAATCGGCAACGGTGACGCCGTTCAGGATCACCTCGACATGACGGGAGCTGCGCAGGATGTCGACACGATGGTGGGGATCCCGCGCGTGCGTGAAGACCTCCTCGTCCTCCTCGAACCACGCGTTCATGGCGCCCCACTCGAACCGGATCAGGCCGTGGAGCTCCTCGATCGGGGAGTCCGGATACTGCCGGGCCGCGTTCTCGGCCAAACGGTCGCCCACCCGGACCGACCAGAAACGGGACTCGCCCCGGCTCGGCGACCGCTCAATGTGATCGGAGGGGACGAGCACGTCCGCGGTGACGTCCTCGGCCGGAACGTAGTACACGGGGAAGTGCGGGCCCTCCCAGACCAGGGTCGGGCGCCTGGTGTCGAAGACTGCCGTGTCTCCGAGGAAGGCGCGAACGCGCTTCGCGGCGGGTTCGATGCGGACAAGCCCGCGGGTCTCGGTCGTCATGGGTGCGTTGCTCCAGAAATCGGCACCCGCACTCTCGCGCGGGAACCGCCGTCGTACGTTGATCGATCGACAGTGCCACTGGGCGTGGCCGTCCGCTGTGCCCCGTATCACGCTTGGGCCAGGAAGGACTCCGCTCTCAGTCCCGGTTCGAGCGCTCGAGCGCACCGATCTCCGGGAGGCCAGCGACGGCGTCGAGGAGCCCCGCGAACTCAATGCCACTCCCGACACCAAGGTCCCTGGTCGTGCGGAACCCGTCCGCCCGTGAGAGGACCCCCTAGGTTTGGACGGCGCCCTCATCCATGATGCTCGAGGCCTTCAGATGGCGGCGCTCCAGCGAGCGTCGGACCGAGAGCAGAGCGGCGATCCCCTCGCCCGCGGCGCTGCCGACCTGCTTGGTGGCTCCCGCCCGGACGTCGCCGGCCGCGAAGACGCCATCGAGAGAGGTTGCGTAGACGTCATTCGTCACGACGAAGCCCTGCTCGTCCAGATCCAGCGAGCCGCGCAGGAATTGGCTGTTCGGGTCGAGGCCGACGAAGACGAATGCCGCCTCCGGCTCGAAGCGCCGATCGTGACCGGTCGCCCGCTCGCGCGTGAGAATCGCGCCGAGGCGCCCGTCCGCCCGCTCGAAATCGAGGATGTCCATCCCAGTGTGGACCTCGATCTTCGGGTTGGAGCGGACCGCATCCTTCACCAGCTCGCTTGCCCGAAGCTCGCCGCGCGTGAGGATCGTGACCTTGTCTGCGATCGTGGCGAGGAAGAGCGACTCCTCGAGCGCAGAGTTACCGCCGCCGATCACGACCAGTTCCTTTGCGCCACGGTAGAACGGACCGTCGCAGGTTGCGCAGTAGTGGACGCCGAGCCCGATGAGCCCGCTCTCGCCGGGGACACCCAGACGGCGGTACTGCGATCCCGTGGCGACGATCACGGCGTCGGCGCCATACATGTGGCCCGACGAACAGGTGACCATCACGCAATCGGATTCGCGCCGGATGCTGGAGACCTCGACCGCGGACAGCAGTTCGACCCCATAGCGCCGCGCATGCGCGATCAGTCGATCGGCCAGCTCTGCGCCGCCGATCCCTTCAGCGAACCCCGGATAGTTGTCGATGCGGTCGGTCGTGCCGGCCTGACCTCCGAGGGCACCGCGCTCGATCACGAGCGCCTCGAGGCCCTCCCTGGCCGCGTAGATCGCCGCCGAGAGTCCGGCCGGTCCGCCGCCGAGGATCAGCACGTCGTAGATCATCCGCTCCGCCCGAAGCTGGAGTCCCAGCTTCTCGGCAAGTTCCACGTTCGACGGTTCGAGCAAGTGGCTACCGTCCGGGAAGACGATCGTCGGGATCGTCCGTCCGCCATGCTGGAGATCCTCGACGAAGCGCAATCCTTCGGGGTCGGCGTCGATGTCGACCCAGGTGAAGGGGATCCGCTGCTCCATGAGGAACGCCTTTGAGCGGCGGCAGTCCGGGCACCAGGGAGCTCCGTACACGGTGACCTGCTTCATGTTCAGTGCTCCCTCACACCTGCCTCTTCGTTGTTGCGACACCGTACATCAGGTGGCCCATCACGCCTTTCCACTGCTCCTGTGGCCGGCCTGCAATGTCGGGCTTCCTGCTCGCCGGACAATCCCCTTCGTCACAGACATGCCGATGCCGCCGGGGGCCGGCGGCATCGGTTCGGAAGGTCTGGCGGCGGCAGCGAGGGGGAGAGCGTCTCCGTCACTGCGTTGCGTGATGCGGCGTGGGCGGTGGCAGCCCGTTCAGCGGGCCGCCTCGGCGGGCAGCTCACGGAGGCGGATGGCCTGGAACCGGATCACTTCGGCGATCGTGGCCAGACCCAGGGTGATGGCGACGAGGTAGACGATGACACCGACCCGGCGGACCGCCTCGAGGCGAATCGACCAGGTCTCGGCGGAAGCGAGGGCCGACGCGTCGCCGCCCAGGATCGCCGCGCCGACGATGAAGTGGGCAATCACGGCTCCCACGAGAATCATCATTGCCATCGCCATCAGGCCGATGAAGGCCTTGGCCGTGGGGAGCATCCGGAGGGCCTGGACGGTCCCACCGGTGGCCTGCTGGACGAGTCCGCTGCCGTTGCGCAGCGTGCCCAGGATGCGGGCGATCGCGAAGCTGACGGCGGCGAAGACGGCGGCGAAGCCGATGAACATCACGGCCGGTCCGAAGTGGCCGAGGGCCGCGATGGTGGCGGCGTCGCCGCCCTGCTGAATGGTGCTGGCTCGAACGCCGGCGATGAGCAGGCCGACGGGAAAGGCCATGAGGGCCATGCCGAGCATCGGCGCCCACAGGAGGCGCCCGGCGCGCTGGGGGAGGTTGAAGGCGAAGGCGGCGGTGCTGGTCTCGACGTCGAAATCGGACCGGATGGACGTGGTCATTGCAGGATCCCTTTCAGGAGGAGGGCGGCTACTGGCCGCGGGTGATGATCGAGACGAGCCGGGTGGACTGGAAGTCCAGGGCCCGGGCGATGGTGGCGAGCGCCAGCACGATGCCGGAGAGGAGGAGGCCGAGGCCGAACTCACGCAACGGCCCGAGGAACGTGGAGGCGACGGCGATCTCGCCGGCGTCGCTCAGCCCGGCCACGTAGGCGTAGCCGACGAGCTGGGCGATCTCGACCATCAGCCCGGCCATCATGAGGACCACGAAGGCCTTGGCCGAGGCCGGCATGCGGAGGGTGTGAACTTTCAGTCCGACCGAAGTCTGGACCTCGCCACCGCTGGCCCGGAGGGCACCGAGGATGCGGGCGAGAAGGAATGAGATGCCGGACAGGACGAGGCCCTCACCGAGGAACTGCAGGCCCTGGACCCAGGCCCGCTGTGAGGCGGCGAGCTGCGGGTCGGTGGCCACGTTGCCGGACGCAACGAGCGAGAGCACGAAGCCGCCGTAGAGTGCCATGGCTGCCATGGCGAGCATCGGGAGCCACATGATCCCGGCGAATCGGTGGATCAGCAACGGCTCAGGAGCGTCGTCGGTGACCGTGACTGCCCCCAGCGGGGAGTCGTACTCGCCGGTCGCCATGACCTGGCCGGTCGCTGCCTTGAGCTGCGGCAGCGCGAATTTGATGCTGTCCGCACGAGCGGTGATCCGCCGCACGATCGCGAGAAGGGTGGCCGCGATGCCGAACTTCGCCGTGCCGAAGGCCGCGGTGGTGAGCCCGAACGTCCACAGGCCGATGGCCGCGACGTCGGCCGCTGCGCCGCCATCGGCGGTGATCTGGGCGGCGCTGAGCGAGCCCGCGAAGGCGACCATCGCGCCGCCGAGGCCGATCAGGGAGAGCCCGATGCCGCGCTGTCGCAGCGATGTTGAAGGGACGGATCCGGATCCGTCGACCGGAATTGCCGGCGTATGCGTGGTGGATGCCATGACTGCCTCCTTGGGCTGAAGGCCTGTCCGGTCAGTCCGGGCATGGCCTGAGCACAGGTTGTGCGGGCGTTCAGGCCGTGTCGGTGCGCTGGCGCACCCGCCGACAAGCCGGCCGGCGATCCGGACGGTTCTGGTGTCAGAGATCACATCGCCTCGGCACGGGCTCGGCCTAGCATCCCGATGCCGGAGTCTCCGGCCGGGAGAGCCAACCGGGCTGTCAAGGAGCTATCAGCGTGATGGCCGCGAAACCGCAGAAACGTGATCCAGGCGAACCTCAGGTACCCGGGCGCAGGCCTGCACACGGGGCCAGGATGGGATCCGGATCCCGCCGGTCCCGGGATCGCGGCCAGCTTTCCGAGGCGTCGGAACGACCTCGGGTCACGGATTCGGGAGTGCCCGACACCCGCGATGTCATTTCCGACGATGCAGTACCCAGGGACGACGAGGCATCGACGTGGTTCGGTTGACCGCGGGGTGGGACTCCGGCCGTAGCCAGCAGACAAGTCCGCGCCGCGCGTTTCGCGCCGCGGCCCGGATGGCTCCGCCCACCCCGTGACGCTCCCACCGCTCCGCGGCGTCCACATCCTCCGCAAGGATCCGCTCCACCGGACCCCCGGCTGCTGGTATATCGAAGGCAGCCGCATGATGCGCAACCTCGATCAGCGCACGGTGGAGTCGATGGCTCGCCAGTCGGCCATGGCGACCTATGCGGCGGGTGCGATTCTCCACCGCGCCGGCGAGCCGATGTCGGCCGTCACCTTCATTACTTCCGGGCGGGTCAAGGTCTACCGGACCTCGCGCGACGGCAAATCGCAGACGATCGCGCTCCTCGGTCCGGGCGATGCGTTTGGTGAGATCGGGATCGTCGACGCGAGCGCCCAGGATCTGACCGTCGAGGCGCTCGAGGAGACCGTCGTGTGCCGGACGACGCGGGAGGCGTTTCTCGGCGTCTGCAGCCGCGACCCGGCCCTCGCCATCCGTCTCGCCGAGGCGATGGGCGAGAAGCTCCAGGACGCTCGTGAGCGAATCGCCGATTTTGCCTTTCGCGACATCCAGGGCCGTGTCGCGCACCTGATCCTCACGTTTCTGGAGCGTGAGCGCCGACTGGTTGGACGTGACGACCTCGATCGCGTCGTGCCCGGCCTGACGCACCGGGAGCTGGCCGACATCATCGGCACCCGTCGCGAATCGGTGACCCTCGCGCTCAACACGCTGGAGCGCGATGACCTCATCCGCATCGAGGATCACGAGATCGTCGTCGTCGATCTCGCCGCCCTGAGGGGCCTCGCCGACGCCTGAGCGGGCCGCTCGCCGACGCCTGAGCCCACGCAGGCGCCTGAGCGGGCCCCGCCGGCGCCTGAGCGGGCCGCTCGCCGACGCCTGAGCGGGCCGCTCGCCGGCGTCGCGGCCAGATGCCGCGGTCCTGGCACCGGCATGTGCGCCAGCGAACCGACGGACCGCCACGTCAGCCGCATGGTTGCGGTATCGATCCACCTTGGGCATACGCCTCCGGGGAGCGATGGCAGAGGTCCAGAGGTTTTCCATGGCAGTCTCACCCGGAACGTTGATGATCGAAGACCACGGCTTGCAGGCCCTCCGCCCGTGCGAGCTGCCGGCCGAAGGAGCCAGTTGATGTCCGAACTCCAGCACGCGACCGACGAGACCTTCGAAGCCCTCGTCCTGAAGAACGAACGGCCCGTGGTCGTCGACTTCTGGGCCGCCTGGTGCGGCCCGTGCCGGATGGTCGCGCCGGAAATCGAGAAGCTGGCGGTCAAGTACGTCGGTGAGGTCGACGTCGTCAAGGTGGACATCGATGCCAACCCGGGGCTGTCACGCAGCCTTGGCATCATGTCGATCCCGACGATCGCGATCTTCAGGCCGGGGCAGGAGCCGATCGGTGTCGTCGGCTTCCGTCGACTCGAGGAGCTCGAGGCGGCCTTCGGCCTCAAGAAGGACGCTGCCTGACCAGCCGTGCTGGCGCGTCGCACCCGGAAAGCGCCTCGACCCTCACGGGCCGGGGCGCTTCTCCGTGATGGGACCTGCGGCCGGCGAACGCCACCAGGGCAGCCGGGGCCGCCACGGCGGCCGTGGCAGCCGGGCGAACGTCACCAGGGCAGCCAGGGCGGCAGGAATCTGCGGAGGCGCGTCGCATACGGCCGGACCAGGAAGAACGAAGTCACGATCATGAGGTTGAGCCCCAGGGCGCCGAAGAGGATGAACAATCCCCGAATCCCGGCACCGTCGGCGAGCCCGGCGATTGCCAGGGCCGCGAGGGCACCGACGAAGGAGCGGAGCGCCACCGCTATCGCCTGGCGAACAGGAGGGTCTGGATCGGCGCGAGCAGGCTCTGGATCTCGTCGGGACGCTGCCCGGACCCGATGGCGCGAGTCACGCAGTATTTGAGGTGGCCGTCCACGAGGCGGGCCGCGATCGCATCGATGTCGGCCTGGAGCACCGAGGCCTGAACGAGCGTGGCGTGGCAGCCGCGTCCCTCGTCGATCTCCCGGGCCAGCCACTGTGCTGCCGCGATCAGCCGGTCGACCTCGGCGCGAAGCTTCAGTCGATCGTCGGGTCGGAAGTCGGCCGGCACGTGGCAATGTGACGACGCCTCCACCGGGCCCGTCGGAATGGACGTCATGTGCCGTCCTCGATACGTCGGAGCGCCGTCGCGAAGAGTCCGCCCATGACCCGCGCCGTCGTCGGGAAGGCATGGATCGTGTCCGCCAGGACATCGATGGTGGTCCTGGTCTTGATGGCCAGGACGGCCTCATGAATGACCTCCGACGCGGCCGGACCGGCGATGAAGGCGCCGAGGAGGATCCTCGCTGCGCGGTCAACCACGATGGTCACGTGTCCGGACGCCTCGGCCACGTAGCCCTTGGCCGTGGTGGCGAGGTCGGCGACCTCTTCGAAGGCTTCGAATCCCGCGGCCCTCGCCTGCTCGAGGGTCAGGCCGACGCTGGCTGCTTCCGGATCGGTGTAGATCGCCCTGGGGATGGCCGAATAGTCCGGGAGAATCGCATCGCCGAGAGCGATCCGCACCGCGACTTCGCCCTGGTAGTGGGCGAGGTGGGTATGCATCTCGGGGCCGGCGGGGTCGCCGATGAGGAACACCTCGTGTGCGATGCGCAGATCGGGTCCTGCCTGTGGCGGTGCCGCGGGGTCCAGCCCGATCGTCTCGAGGCCCAGGGCGGCCAGCGGGTAGGTCCGCCCAACGGCCACCATGATCTCGTGACCCTCGACCGTCGAACCGTCGGCCAGGTGGACGACATGGGCGCCGGAAGGGGCCGCGTGCGCTTCGATCCGCGTGGCGCGCACGCCCGTGCGGACATCGACGCCGTCGCGTCGCAATCCAACGGTGACCGCTTCGGAATTACGCGGGTGGTCCTTCGGATTGATGGCGCTTTGTGCGGCGACGAGCACGACCCGGACGCCGAAGCGGGCAAACACCTGGGCCATCTCGACGCCCGTGGGGCCGGCTCCGAGGATCACGAGGCTTTCGGGGAGCCGGCGTGTCGACGTCGCCTCGCGGTTGGTCCAGGGCGTGATCGTCTCCAGTCCATCGATGACGGGCAGGGCTGGCATGGAGCCGACGGCGATGATGATGTGGCCCGCCTGGAGGGTCACATCCGGACCCTCGCCGACCACGACGACCGTGCCGGGGCCGGCCAATCTCGCCGTGCCTCGAATGACGACCGCTCCGGCTCCCTCGAGGCCGCGGATATGGCCCGCGTCGCTGGGCCAGTCGGTCCCCTCCCGGTTGATCATGTAGTCACGCCGGGCGGACGCGTGTGGCCAGTCGTAGTCACCGCCGCTCGCGTGCACCGCGGCAGCGTGCAGAAGGGTCTTGGAGGGCATGCACGCCCAGAACGGGCACGAGCCGCCGAACAGCTCGCGATCGATGACGGCGACGGAAGCGCCGCGGGACCGGGCCATGTAGGCCGCGGCCTCACCGGCCGGGCCGGCGCCGATGATCACGAAGTCAAACGAAGATGGGTTCATGAAGGGTTGTGTCTCCAGGGAGGCGTGAGTGACCCCACCGTACCGCGCCGCGTCGTGCCGAGGCTGTGTGGCGGCTTACCTGCCACCAACCCGATCCGCGCCGGTGCGGGGCCAACGCCTCGGTACCGGACCGCTCAATCGGTGAGATGCAGCCCGATGAAGAGGTCGGTAAGCTCTGGATCGAGGCCCCGGCCTCGCATGTCCTCGAGTTCCTCGAGGGCCCGGGCCGGCGTCCAGGCCGGCTTGTAGGGGCGCTCGCTGCGAAGTGCGTCGTAGACATCGACCACCCGGGTGATCCGCGCGGCGAACGGGATCGCCGTGCCGCGGAGCCCATCCGGGTAGCCGGATCCGTCCCAGTCTTCGTGGTGCCACCGCGCGATCTGCCGAGCGAGGGAGAAACCCTCGTCACCCTTCAGCAGTTCCTCACCCCAGAGCGGATGCTTCCGGATGAGAGTCCATTCGGTTTCGTCCAGCTTGCCCGGCTTGAGCAGTACGCGATCCGGGACGCGAATCTTGCCGACATCGTGGAGCATTGCCGACCAGGCGATCTCCTTGACCTGGTCGGCGGCGATCCCCGCGGCGGTCGCAAGCTCGGCCGCGAGGTCGCGAACGTGCTCGATGTGGAAGCCGGTGGTCCCGTCGCGAGCCTCGGCGGCTCGGGCCAGCATGAAGACGGCCTGATGCCGGGCCTCGGCCTCGGCAGATCGGGCGTCCTCGGTTTCGCGGATCAGCATCTGGGCCCGGGCGAGCTGGCGGTCCAGGAGAACGCCCCGGCGTCGTGCCACGGCGAGGAGGTAACCGGGCGTCGCTCCGAGCGCAACAAGGATGAGGATTCCGAACGGCGTCTGTGGATCCAGCGGATCGACGAGAATGCCCGTCTCGATCAGGTGGAGCGCGGGCGCGGCAAGCAGGCCGGCCACGGCTCCAGCCCGCGGCCCGTTGATCAGGCCGATTCCCGGCACGACGAAAGCGAACAGCCACACCACCGTCGGCGCAAGGTCGCGCGTCAGATCCGCAAACAGCAGCGTCACCGCGATCGCGAGGGCAGCGCCGTCGGCATGCACCTGGGCACGCAGCAGGCTCGCGCCCAGTCCGAGCGCGGACAGCACGGTGATGGTGCCCAGGATCGGCGCCATGGCCGGATCGGCCCGCAAGGTCGCGGCGATGCCGACCAGCATGACCAGACCGGCGCTCAACGCCGCCAGACCACGCGCGGTTTCGGGTGTGCCCAGCCCCGCCACGGACCTGGACACCTGGGCGATGCGTCCCATCGCCCAGTCGGCACGCAGCAGCCGCCGCTCGAGAGTCTGCCTCATGGCCAGACTCTGCCTTGAGCTGGGTGGCGTTGCCACGGGCCATTCGTACCGTGGCGGGTCAGGACCCCACGGGATCCGTTACATCAGCCGTCCTCGTTCGCAAGGACCAGGCACGACGTCAGGCGATCGGCGTTGTCGCGGATCACCGCCTCGCCGAGGGTCAGGATCTCGCGGACCCGCTCGTCCACCAGGCGGTACCGGTTGAACCGCCCCTCCACCTCGGCCTGCACATAGCCGCACCAGCGAAGGCACGACAGGTGCGACGACACGCGACCCTGGGCCAGGCCCAGCTCGCGCACGAGCTCGGACACCGTGCGGGGCCGCTCGACGAGCAGTTCCAGGATCCGCATCCGGCTGGGATCGGCGAGGCCCTGGAAGAACGAGGCGAGCACCTCCGCCCGATCGGCGACGGGACGCGTCGCCGCGATCGGGAGATTGCTGAGGCCGATGCGCCCCGAGGCTGCGTCCGAGACCGTCATTCACTGCTCCTCGAGCCACGAATGAATGCGTTGTAGCCGGAACCCCTGACTGCGGCGGCCAGCTGCTCCGGATCCACCGTTGCGTCGACCGTAACACGGGCGCTCCGGCTCTCGAGACTCACGTCCGCGGTCTTGACCCCGGGAACCGATTCGAGCGCCCGCGCAACGGTGACGGTGCAATCGTCGCAGGTCATCCGCCCGACGCCCAGGTCGATGTAGCGAAGCGACTGTGGCATCGGGTTCGTGGTAGTCATGGCGGTTCTCCTTCGTTCAGCGCGTCGGCCGAGCCTGACCGGCATACGCTTGCACACATACTAATACGCCAGACCGTATGATAGATTACAGCCGGCGATCCGCCGCGGGCGCCACCGTTCACTCGGGCGTTCCCGCCCATCGACATCGACCGATGACCAACCTGACCGGAGTCCAGACCCATGCCTACGTCCTACGACCTCTTCATCCTCGGCTCCGGCTCGACCGCCTTCGCCGCCGCCATCAAGGCAAACGAACTCGGGGCGCGCGTCGCGATGGTGGAGCGACGGACGCTCGGCGGCACCTGTGCGAACCGGGGCTGCCTGCCGTCCAAGAACCTCATCGAGGCGGCGCGCATCGTCCACGATGCAGCCCATCCCCGATATGTCGGCCTGGCACCCGCCCGGATCGAGGTGGATTTTCCCGCCCTGATCGGCCAGAAGGACGAGGTCGTCCGCGACTACCGGGCGAAGAAGTACGCCAGCGTCGCGGGCGCGAACGACATCACGGTCCTCGAGGGCGACGCGACGATGACCGGCCCGCACACCATCGTCGTCGCCGGCACGACGATCGAGGCGGACCACGTCCTGATTGCCACCGGTTCGCGCCCGGATGTTCCCGCGATCCCCGGCCTCGACACCGTCCCCTATCTGACCAGCGACCTGCTCGACGCCGACGAGGTCGGTCGGCTGACCGAGCTTCCGAAGTCGATCATCGTCATCGGGGGTGGGTACATCGCGGTCGAGCTGGCCCAGATGTTCTCGCGGCTGGGCAGCCAGGTGACGATCGTCGCCCGGTCGGGCCTGCTTCGCGACTACGAGCCCATCCTCGGTGAGACGCTCTCCGAGGTGTTCGACAGCGAAGGAATCGAGGTCTTCGCCAACACGCGGATCGAGCGGGTCTCGTTCGACGGGTCGGTGGTCAGCGTGGCCGTCGAGACCCCGAGCGCCGGCCGCGTCCTGCGAGCCGAGCGCCTGCTCATCGCCACCGGACGGCGGCCCAACACGGACGATCTCGGGCTCGAGGCGGCCGGCGTGGAAGTCAAGCCCGATGGCTCGGTGGTCGTGGACACCCAGCTCCGGACGCGCCAGGTACACATCTTCGCGGCCGGCGACGTCATCGCGGGCCAGCACGGTTCGCAGATGGCCACGCCCGTGGGGGCAAGGCAGGGCCGGATCGTGGCCGAGAACGTCTTCGCCGGGGCGGGCCACAAGGTGGACCACCACGTCATCCCGCGGGCCATCTTCACCGATCCGCCGATCGGCGTCGTCGGCATGACCGAGGCCGAGGTCAAGGCCAAGCACCTGCCGGCGGTCACGGCAACAACGCCGCTCAAGTACGTCCCGCGCGCGGGTGCCGTCCACAAGACCGGCGGCGTGATCAAGATGATCGCGTCCACGATCGATGAGCGGATCCTGGGGGTGCACATGATCGGCGAATCGGCAGCCGAGGTGATCCATGAGGCCGCGATGGCAATGCATTTCAAGGCCGGCATCGGCGACTTCATCGACCTGATCCACGTCTACCCCACGATGAGCGAGGCGCTCAAGATCGGTGCCCAGGCGTTTTCGAAGGACGTTTCGAAACTGTCATGCTGTGCGGAGTGAATGCACACGCGAGCCTGAACGTGGGGACCGATTGACCATGGGCCTTCGGCATCTCAGTTTCGATGAGCTCCTCGAGTCGGGGCGCGACCATGAGTGTCCCGGAATCGGGCCCGACCGCGTGTGCGTGAAGATCGCGGCGGTCGCCGACCTGCCATCACGCTTCGGCGACTTCCACATCGTGGCGTTCTGGAACGATCGGGACGAGAAGGACCACGTCGCGATCGTCCACGGCGACCCGCTCGGCGCGGAGGACATTCCCGTCCGGATCCACTCGGAGTGCCTCACCGGCGATGCGATCGGCTCGCTGCGCTGCGACTGTCGTGACCAGCTGGAAGCTTCGCTCCGGGCGATTGCGGCCGAGGACCGCGGCATCGTGCTCTACCTGCGCCAGGAAGGGCGGGGAATCGGCCTCCTCAACAAGCTCCGTGCCTACGGCCTCCAGGATCACGGCCTGGATACCGTCGAGGCCAATCTCGCTCTCGGATTCGGGGACGATGAGCGCGACTACGCGGTCGCTGCCCACATGCTCTCGCTGCTTCAAGTCCGGTCGATCCGGCTGATGACGAACAACCCGCGCAAGATCGCCGGCCTCGAGGCCCTGGGCGTACGGGTGACGGGCCGCATCCCGCTCGTGATCCCGCCGAACGAGAACAACCGATTCTATCTGGAGACCAAGGCAACCAAGTCCGGTCACCTGTTCGACCTCGATGGCAAGGTGCGCCCGCGCGAGCAGATGGACCATCCGATCGTGGGCGGCATGACCCCGGATGCCATTGACATGCTCGAGGAGTACGCCGATGGACCTGCGTGATCGCGTCGCGATCGTCACCGGAGCGACCGGCGCTCTCGGGATGGTCGTCACTCGGGATCTGGCCGCGGCGGGTGCGCGGCTGGCGCTCCTGGGGACGCACCTCGATCGTCTCGAGGCCGTCGCCTCGGAGCTGGGGCTGCCGCCGGATCGCTGGGTCGGCAGGTCTGCCGGCCTCACGGACCCGGAGGCGACAGCCTCCGCGATCGATGCCGTCATCGCCCACTTCGGCCATGCCGACATCCTCGTCCATGTCGTTGGCGGATGGGCCGGGGGCACCACGGTCAGCGAGACGCCACTCGACACCTTCACCTCGATGCTCGACCAGCATCTCTGGACCACGCTCCATGTAACGCGTGCCCTCGCGCCCCACCTCGCAACGCGCGACTGGGGTCGAATCGTGGCGATCTCGTCGCCGATTGCCTCCCATCCGACGGCCAGGATGTCTGCCTACGCGGTCGGCAAGGCGGCGCAGGAGGCCCTGCTCGTCACCCTGTCGCGCGAGCTCGCGGAAAGCGGGACGACGGTGAACATGCTGCTCGTCCGGACGATTGACAAGGGTCGCGTCCGCGATTCGGAGCCCACCCCCAAAAACGCGTCGTGGACCACGCCGGAGGAGATCTCGGCGGCCGTGATGTATCTGCTCTCGGACGAAGCCGGCGTCGTGAACGGAGCCCGCATCCCGCTCTACGGGGGCTCCTGAGCCGCGGGTTCTTCGCCTCGTTTGGCGCGCTGGCTGTGGGGGAGGTTACGGCGGCGCTGACAGCGGCCTGCCAGCATGCCCCATCAGCAATGCGCCGCGCGCGGGTCGCTCAACAGCCGACGCCGGATGCAACCATTCCTGAAGCCCCGAGGAAGGCGATCCATGCACGGCCCCGACGACTACGCGGCTCACCTGGCGCAGGACCGGGCGGCCAAGGACGCGTTCTTTCGTTCTTCGGGGCACAGCCCGATCCCGGCCCATCAGCGCGCCGAATTCGCCGGCCTCGCGTACTACGCCGTTGACCCCGCCCTTCGTTTCGAGGACCTGCATCTGCAGCCCTGCGAGGGAGACGCACCGGCCGAATTCATGATTGCCACCTCGGACAACAACCCGCGCCCGGCCCGGCGGCTCGGATCGCTGCGGTTCCGCATCAGGAACGAACCCCGCTCCCTCGTCGCCTATGCGCTGGGGCCGGCGAATGGTTCCCTGTTCGTGCCGTTTCTCGATGCCACCAGCGGCACGGAAACCTACGGTGCCGGCCGTTACCTGGACCTCGAGCCCGAGGCAGACGGGACGTATGTCCTCGACTTCAACGCTGCCTACCACCCCTTCTGTGCGTACTCGCCGCACTTCTCCTGCCCGTTGACGCCCGCCGAGAACCGCCTGCCGGATCGCATCGAAGCCGGCGAACGGCTGGCCGGCGAACGGCTGGCCGGCGAACGGCTGGCCGGCGAACGCCTGGCCGGCGCGGCCGGGCGTTGACGACCGGGCCACTGGCAGGCGCGATGGCCGCGAGCCTTCCGCCCAGCCCTCGGCCCGAGGGCGAAATCCTCCACGAACTCACGCGGTCCATCTGCCCGACATGCCGCGTGGTGATCGATGCCCAGATCCTCCTGCGGGACGGATCGGCCTTCATGCGCAAGCGCTGCGAGACCCACGGCTGGTTCGAGGGCCTCATCTATGCCGACGCCCGGGCGTACGTGGACCAGGCGAAGTACAACAAGCCGGGACAGGCGCCCGCGCGTATCTCGACCGAGGTGGCACGCGGTTGTCCGCTCGACTGCGGGCTGTGCCCGGAACACCGCCAGCACACCTGCCTTGCCTTGATCGAGATCAACACGGCCTGCAATCTCGACTGCCCCGTCTGCTTCGCCAATGCCGGCGCCGGGTTCAACCTGACCGTGCCCGAGGTCGAGCGGATGCTCGACCGGTTCGTCGAACTCGAAGGGCACCCGGAAGTGGTCCAGTTCTCGGGCGGTGAGCCGACCATCCATCCCGACCTGTTCTCGATGATCGACGCGGCGAAAGCCCGCGACATCGGGTACGTGATGGTCAATACCAACGGTGTCCGGATCGCCAACGATCCGGCCTGGTTCGAGGGCTTCGCCGCGCGTCGGCCACTGGTCTATCTCCAATTCGACGGGTTGACCGACGACACGTACCGCATCATCCGCGGCGAACCGCTTCTGGAAACCAAGCTTCGGGCGCTGGACCGGCTGGCCGAGGCAGACCTCCACGTCATGCTCGTGGCGGCGATCGAACGCGACGTCAACGAGCACGAGGCCGGCGCCATCGTCGAGTTCGGGCTCAAACATCCCGCCGTTCGCGGCGTCATGTTCCAGCCCGTGACCCACAGCGGCCGGCACCCGGACCACGATCCGATGCGCCGCATGACGATCCCGGATGTCCTCCGTTCCCTCGACGCGCACCCCGGGGGCACCTTCAGGGCCAGCGACTTCGTGCCCATTCCGTGCTGCTTCCCGACGTGCAGCTCGGTGACCTACGCCTACCTTGGGGACGACGGCGAGGTCATCCCGCTGCCCCGCGTCCTGGAGGTGGATCAGTACCTCGACTACATCACGAACCGGTCCATGCCCGGGATCGACCGGGACGTGCTCCATGCCCTGGAATCACTCTGGTCGGCCGGCTCCGTTCCGGGTGAAACGCAGGCCGAGGCGTTCGTATGCGCGGCCTGCGACCTCGACCTGCCCGCGCTGACCGACCTCGCGCGCCGGATCTTCATGGTCCAGATGCGCGATTTCCTCGATCCCTGGACGTTCGACGTGAAGAAGGCCATGAAGTGCTGCATCGGGATCCTTCAGGACGATGGCCGGATGATCCCCTTCTGCACCTACAACACGGTCGGGTACCGCGAGGAGACCCGCGAGCGTCTCGCCGCCCGTCGCCGAGGTGGTCGGGCCATCCCCGTGGTCCACGCGCCGGCATGACCATGGAGCCTCGAGGCACCTTCGCCCGGCCGACGACGCCGGGGCCGTCGCCGGGGCTTTCGCCGGCGCCGTCGCCGGGGCTTTCGCCGGCGCCGGATCAGCGTCCCGGGAGCCGCGTCGATGTGGTGGCCTGCTGTTCGTCGCTGTACGGCAGTCCCCTGGCCGAGCTGATCGTCGGCGAATCGTTCCATCCCGGCGGGCTTGCGAGCACCCGCGAGCTCCTGACGGCATCGGGGCTTCGTCCTGGAGCCCGGCTCCTCGACGCGGGCTGCGGACTCGGAGCGAGCGCGCGGCTGGCCGCAGCTGCGTTCGGCCTCCAGGTAGACGCGGTGGACGCGAGCGCCGCGGTGATCGCACGCGCTGCGAACCGCGAGCAATCCACCCGGGTGCGCTGGCAGACCGCCGACCTCGTGGCCCTTCCGTTCGAAGCGGAGACCTTCGACGGAGTCCTGGCTGAGTGCGTGCTGTCCACGACCTCGCGCGTGCCCGCCCTGGCGGAGCTGTACCGGGTCCTCAAGCCCGATGCCCGACTCCTCCTGAGCGACGTCGAGACGGAACCGGCAGCCGTGTCCGCTCTTGCCACGCACCCGATCCTGGGGGCAGCGCTGTGCGTGGCCGACGCCTGGCGCATGGACGAGTTCGAGGCGCTCGTGGCTGAGGCTGGCTTCGTTCTGGAACAACGGTGGGATCGATCAGCATCGATCCTGGAGCTCATCGATCGGGCCGAGGCACGCATCGGTCTGGCCGCCATTGCGACCAGGGACCTGGGGATCAACCTCGCAGCGCTGGGCGGGCTCGTGGCGTCCCCGGGCTTTGATGGCCTGGGCCCCGCCGACGCACGTCGCCTCGCGAACGACATCCGGGACGCGGTGGATCGGGGCGACCTCGGGTACTTCGCGGCCATCGTTCGCCGCCCGTCACCTCGATCCCAGGGCGAGCCCGCCGCGCCGGCTCGAGCGCCATCGCTGGTGATGGACGCTACAGCCTGACCGGGCCTGCGTCCCTACGCTCGTTCGGCGAGTCTGCGGCACGTGTCGCGGTCCGCAGGGAGCGCAGGAGAACACCATGAGTACGCGGCGCATCATCGCGGCCGGCATCATCGCCAGCCTGGTCATCGCGATGTGGGAGATGATCGTCGAGGCGGTCATTCCCGACGGAGCCGGCTTCTTCGGGGCCCCGATCGCGATCGGTGCGACGGTCGTTCGCGACCTCCAGGGAGCATCCAACCCCATCGAATTCAACGCTCCGGCGCTCGTGATCGGCCTGATGGGCCACATGATGAACTCGGTGATCCTCGGTGCGATCTTCGGCGTCGTCGTCGCTCGCCGCGCACTCTCGACCGCAGCGACCCTCGTGGCCGGCATGGCCTGGGGTGCCGCGGTGTTCGCCGCAATGTGGTTCGTGGTCGTTCCGGCAGTGGACCAGCTGATGCTCAACCTGAACGCCGCGGCGTTCTTCGCGGGCCACCTGATGTGGGGCGCGGCCCTCGGCTTCCTGTGGGGACGGGCGGCGCAGCGTCAGGAGGTGGGCTTCGCCCGCTGATCTCCCTCGCGCCCGGCCGGCGGCGCAGGCTTGCCGCCCCGCCACAGCGCGGATCCGGCCTGCCTCGTACCGGGCCGGACGTGCCCCACGCGGCACCTGGGGGCCTGTTCAGCGCCCAAGCTGGAGCACCGTGATCGTCCCGGAGCCTCCGTCCACATTGAGGTTGGCGGACGCTCCGGTCGTCGTCCGAATCTCGACGTGCCAGGTGCCGTCCACCCAGCGGAGCGATGTGCCACTCCAGGTGGGTGCCGGGTGCGCTCCGATCCAGCGGGCGAAGGCAGGCGTGCCAAGGGCGATGTCGACGGCATCGGCCGCGGACACCCTGGACCCGGCAACCGGGCCCACCTGGATCTCCACGACCGTGGCGACCGTGGCCAGGTCCCTCGTGAGATCGATCAACGCCGGATCCGCGACGATGTTGGAACGAACGCGAGGAAAGGTGGCGATCACTCGATAGGAGCCCGGCGCAAGCGGCGCGCCGATCAGGTCGCTGGCCGACCAGGTGGTGTCGATGTCGATTGCGTCCTGCGGCCGAAGGGCGTTGAAGCCCCGGTCCACCCGACATGTGGTGTCGTTGGCAGAGGCCGCCACGGTCCTGGGCGATCCCGGCCTGCCTGACCCGGCGAGGAGGCGCACCTTCAGGGCACCCGCGTCACCGGTCCAGTCCAGACCGTCCGAGGGCTCCTCGCCGTCGCCGGCCGCAACGGTGATTGCCCCTTCGAGACGACAATCGCCACCCCACCACAGGACCGGGTTCGACGCCGTGTTCCTGACCTGGGCGTGGAACCGCAGTTCGCCGCCGGGTGGGACGGCAGCCTGATCCACGGCGAGCCACAGGACCAGACCGTCCTCAGTGGCTCCGGCGGCCGGTCCGTTGGTGCTCGGGCCAGGAGTTGCCGATGGACCGCACGCCTGCAGGAGGAGGACGCCAATCAGGGCCATGGCGCGACGCCGGCTCACGGCACATGCTGCTCGAAGAGGTCCGCGAGATCGGCGGAACCGCGGATCCCCAGGTGCTGTTCGATGATCGTGCCGTCCGGACCGATGAGGATCATGGGTGTCGACGGCGGCGAGAGGACCTGATCTCCGAATGCGGCCGCCAGGGAACGAGCCAGGTCGCGGGAGGCGACGGCAAAACGCCACGAGAAGGCCTGGTCGTCCGCGTACTGCGCCAGCGCGGCCGACTGCTCATTGGGGTCCACATCCAGGCTGAGAACGACGAGATCGGACTGGCCCACCAGCTTGAGCGCCGCGGCAACCTCACGCTGCTGGAACTGGCAGTTGACGCACCACAGCGCCATCGGCTCGACGGCCACCAGCTTTCCGCGTAGATCGTCGATGCTGAAGGTCTCGCCGGTTCGGGCGTCGGTCAGCGAGGCGGCACGCCAGTCGATCCGTTCGGCGGAGGGGGCGGCGCCCGGTTGCCCGCATCCAGCGATCACGAGCACCATCGCCGCGATGATCGGTGCGCACCTCACGGAGCCTGCCAGATCGTCGTCTGGGGCGAGAATGCGGCCCAGGCAAACCAGAAGTGATTCCCGCTGACAACAGGCTCCAGCTGCGCGTCCGCCAGCGGGCCGGCAATCGCGCGACCGGTAACGGACCACACGGAGCCCGTCTCGATGTCCACGATCCGGGCATCCTCACCGGGTCCGTCGCGCCGGAATGTCAGCTGGCGACCGCCGGCAACCGGTCGGAACACACCGGTGGAACCGATGTCGTCACTCGTGTCGATGGTGGGCCCATTCAAGGCGGACGCAGTCCCGGGCATCCAGAACACCACGATCGGCTCGGCATCGAGCTTTGCTTCTCCAACGCCCACCTTGCGGAGTTCGGAGAACGGGAACGCCAGCGCCTGGGCGCCCTCGCCGATGGTCACGACCCGCTCCTTGGGTGGAATGCGGCCGTCGACCACGCCCTCGAACAGGAACGGGTTCTGGTCCACCGTGTCGTACCCCACGTAGGGGTTCTGACCGTAATCACGGGAGTACCCGGTCCGACGGCTCAGGACCGTGCCATCCGGATGGGCGGCGGCGAAGTTTGCGAGGGAGATGATCTGCGCCGGGATGAACTCGAGTTGCGCTCCGGTGAGCTGACCGACGATTGCCCCGCCGGTCGCCTGCTGCCACCAGGATTCCGTCTGGCGGTCGTACATCACCAGATCGCTGTACCGGAGGTTGCCGGTGGTTCCGAAGTCGTGAATGACGCCGTCGAGTTCGCGCTTGAAGACAAGCGCGGTATTGCACAGCGGGCAGAACGTGACGACCACCGGCACACCGCCGACCGTGTCGTTCACGATCTCGTGCCAGATCAGGACCGCGAGTGGATAGGCCCGGGCCTGGCCACCGATGTCGAAACTGATGACCGGCGAGCGATCGCCGAGCCAAATTCGTGCCGCCTCGATGGATTCAAACACCGGGTTGTCAATGGCCGGGATCCCGTCCTTGCCGGGTCCTCCGGACAGGAAATCGCCGAGATCCACGTTGGTCCGGGTGAAATCGGTTCGCCAGGCCTCCGTCGAGACACGCAGCGCACCGAGGTCCGGGAGCACGGAACCCGACGCCCCGGCGACGGGCGAACCGGACGGAGCCACCTGGTCACCCCCTGGTGAGGTGGTCGCCCGGCCGGGGCCGCAGGCCGTTGCGACCAGAGCGAGCGCCATGGCGAGCCGGATCAGGCGAGTCATCGTGGCCCGAACCTACGCCCTGCGGCCGCCTCGGGCCGTAATGCCGGTCACGGTGCCCCTTCCGAATCCGACGCTGCCGGTACGTCGCGAAAGAGACGACTTTCCGCAGCGCGCTCTTCCGCCCGGCGTCGAAGGTCATTGAAGTGGTCGAGCATGGTCCGCTCGATGGCCGCCCGCGAGATCACCCGAAAGGCAAACCCGGCCAGGCGCCCGACCGAAGGGTACGTACCCCGATAGGTGAGACGGCTCCGCCTCGGGCCGACGGATTCGACGGTGATCGATTCCCGCAGGCCGCGGACGGGTCCGTTGAGGTGTTCGTAGTCGATCCGGTCCGGCGGCACGAGGCGCACCGATTCACGCGTCTGGACTCGACGCGACTGGCCGAAGGGGAGCGGCACGGTCGTCCAGAAGTCGCAGATCAGATCGTTGCCGTCACGCTGGAGGATCTCCGCGCGTTCCCCCGGCCGCTTGGCGCCCTGACCGATCGCGGCCAGCATCTGGTAGATGAGTGCAGCGGGTGCACGCACCTCGGCGGCGATCGGCCCCACGTGGTGGAACGCGGCATGGTCGGTCATGGGCCGACGATACGGGAGCGTCCTCGTGCGCACTGTGGGGAGCATCACGAGGTTGGGAGCACCACAAGGTTCCGAGCATCGCGCGCGGGCCTCACGCAGCACGGCCGGCCCGGGCGCAGTGCGCGAGCGTGATGTGGCCCACAGTCGCGAGGACCGAGCGCGGATACGGTTCGCACGAGCCGCAGCCCGGACGCTTGCGGGCGGCCATGGAGAGACGACTTGAGCAAACGCCGCCGTGCCGCCCCGGATCGTGCCGCCCCGAATCGCGTCGCGCCGGATCGCGCCGCGCCGGATCGCGCCGCGCCGGATCGCGCCGCGCCGGATCGCGCCGCAGACGGTGGATCCCGCCGGAAACGCGGCCAGGTGGTGGCTCGGACCACTCCCGCCAGCATCGTCCGCAAGCTCGTACTCCCCGGGTTCGTCGTGGTGGCCCTTGTCGCGGTGGCGGGCATCTTCGTCCTGAGCGGTGGCCTCGGAGGCTCTTCCGGCTCCGCGGTCTCGGCAGTGCGACCGATCCTGGGCGACGCAGCGGCTCCGGTGGTGATCCACGAATACGGGGATTTCCAGTGCCCTTCGTGCGGGTCCTTCGCCCGCAGCGTGGAGCCCCAGCTGCGAGCCGCCTACATCGACACGGGCAAAGTGCGCCTGGTCTGGCATGACTTCGCGTGGATCGGGGCCGAATCGCGGGACGCCGCCAACGCCGCCCGATGTGCCGGCGATCAGGGTCGGTTCTGGGAGTTTCACGACCTCCTGTATTCCAGTCAGAACGGCGAGAACCAGGGGGCCTTCTCGAGAGCGCGCTTGAAGGCAATGGGCCCGGCGCTCGCGCTCGATGCCGTCCGATTTGACGCGTGTGTCGACGCCGGGACGTACTCCTCGGCCGTCGAAGCCGACTTCGCGGATGTGCGTTCGAAGGGGTTCAACGGCACGCCGACGTTCGTCATCGGCAATCAGCGGATCGTCGGGGCTCAGCCGTTCGAAGTGTTTGCGAACATCATCGACGCGCAGCTCGGCCTGCGGTAGGAGCGCGACATCGTGGGGATCGAGCCGTTCGTAGCATTCACCGGCGGCGTGCTGTCGCTGCTCAGCCCCTGTTCGGCCCTGCTCCTGCCCGCGTTCTTTGCCTACGCCTTTCCTTCCCGGGGGGCACTCCTCCTTCGGACCGTCGTGTTCTACCTCGGACTGGTGACCCTGTTCGTGCCGCTGGGACTCGGCCTCGGGGCGCTCGGAAGCGTGTTCCTCGAGCGCCGCGCCGAGCTGTCGTTCGTGGCTGGGGCACTCCTCATCGGGATCGGGGCGTACCAGCTCGCCGTCGGCGGGTTTGAAGTGCCCGGGGCGGCCCGGTTGCAGGGCGGACGGTTCGCGGTCAGCGGAGAGTCCCTGACGGCGACCTATATCCTCGGCATCGTCTACGGCGTCGGGGGGTTCTGCTCCGGACCACTGCT
The DNA here is from genome assembly GCA_040389445.1 of Chloroflexota bacterium. Classification (GTDB taxonomy): domain Bacteria; phylum Chloroflexota; class Limnocylindria; order Limnocylindrales; family CSP1-4; genus UBA5189. The sequence continues at coordinate 68,736 of JAZJZX010000004.1, read as the reverse complement.
CGGGGGCGTGCTCACGATTGCCGGCACCTCCGGCGGTGCGGTCGCGGGAGCGGGGCTCCTCGCCATCTTTGCCGCCGGCATGGCGACGCCGCTGTTCCTGCTTGCCCTGCTCTGGGATCGAATCGGGGTCGGCGGTCGGGCTCGTCTCCGTGGCCGCGAGATCCAGGTCGGGCCGTTTCGCCGGCATGTCACCGTGGTGATCTCGAGTGTCCTGTTCATGGTGCTCGGCGCTGCCTTCATCGCGTTCCAGGGCGGCAACGCGCTGAGCGGCCTGTACGAGAGCCTCGGGGCGCCCGACATTGCCCTTGAGATCGAGTCCGGCGTTCGACGACTCGCCGCTCAGTCGCCGCTCATCCTGGTGGCACTCGTGGTCGTGCCGGTGATCGGTCTGGGCGTCGTTGCCGCACGCTCCCGCCGCCCCGTCCCGATGGAGGATGCGACGGCGTCCGACGAGTGAGGACCCCGCCGCTGCACATCGCACGGACAGCACGCCGCGGCCCGCTGGATCAGGAAGTCGCCGCAACCTCGGTCAGGCGGCGACGGAGGAACCGACGTTCCGCGGCGTTCGCGGTCAACCCGAGCGCCCGCTCATAGGCCGTGCGCGCCTCGAGGTACCGGCCGAGCCGCCGGAGGAGGTCCGCACGGGCAGCGTGGAGGTACGGGTACTCGTCCAGGACGCCCGACGCGGCGATCTCCTCGATGCGCGCAAGGCCGACCTCGACACCTTCGTCCATGGCGACGGCCACGGCGTGGTTGAGCGCCACCACCGGCGACGGCGAGCGCCGCGCGAGTTCCCGGTACAGCCCGGAGATCTGATGCCAATCCGTCGCCTGGGGCGTGGCGGCCTGATCGTGGAGGGCTGCGATGGCCGCCTGGAGCTGGTACGGCCCCGGGGCGCGCATGCGGAGTGCCCGTTCGACGAGTGCCGCCCCCTCGTGGATGCCGACCGCGTCCCAACGCAACCGATCCTGATCGTCGAGGAGGACGAGTTCGCCGTCGTCGCCGACGCGCGCTCCCCGTCGAGCATCGTGCAGCAGCATCAGCGCGAGGAGGCCGATGGCCTCGGGTTCGTCCGGCATCAGCGCAACCAGCACGCGCCCCAGGCGGATCGCCTCGGCACACAGCTCGCGACGAACCAGGGATTCGCCGGACGACGCGCCGTAGCCCTCGTTGAAGATCAGATAGATGACCTGGAGCACGCCGCCGAGCCGCTCCGGGAGCAGATGATCCGGCGGTACGCGATACGGGATCCCGGCGTCGCGGATCTTCCGCTTGGCTCGAACCAGACGCTGGGCCAGCGTGGCTTCGGGCACCAGGAACGCGCGCGCGATCTCCGGTGTCTGCAGGCCACCCAGCGTTCGCAGGGTAAGCGCAACGCGGGCCTCCACCGGCAGTGCCGGATGGCAGCACGTGAAGATGAGGCGAAGGCGATCGTCCTGGATCGGCATCTCGTTCTCCTCGTCTTCCGGCTCGCCTGCGGTGAGCTCTTCCTCGATGACCCGGGCCCGGCCCAGGGCCTCCGTCTTGTCGACGAGCCGCCTGGCCCGGCGGAGGCGATCGATGGCCCGGTTGCGGGCCGTCGTGGTGATCCACCCTCCCGGGTTCGGTGGTGTCCCGTCGATGGGCCACCGTTCCAGGGCGGTGACGAACGCATCCTGAACCGACTCCTCGGCGAGCTCGAAGTCCCCGATCGCCCGGATCAGGCCCGCGACGACGCGACCGGATTCCTCCCGGAAGAGGCGGGCGACCGTGTCCGCGGCGGCGGCCCCGGCGGCGGCCCCGGCGGCGGCCCCGGCGGCGAGCCCGGCGGCCTCGGCCCCGGCGGGAACGGCCCCGGCGGCGAGCCCGGCGGCGGCATCCGACTTCGCTTCCCCGGTCAGCTCGCCTCGCCTCCGCCCGCCATGGCGTAGTCCGCCGGAAGCTGCCAGATCGGCCGGACCTCGATGGTCCCGCGCTTTGCGGCAGGGATCTTGGCCGCCATCTCGATGGCCTCGTCGAGATCGGCGCACTCGAGCAGGTAGAACCCGCCGAGGGCCTCCTTGGTCTCTGCGAACGGACCGTCCGTGACCGCGAGATGCCCGTCGCGAATGCGCACGGAGGTGGCCGTGGACGTCGGCTCGAGCGCCTCGCCGGCGATGAACTGGTGGCGCTCGCGGGTCTCGACCGTGAAGGCGCCGTAGGCGGCGAGTTCAGTGGCCATGGCCTCGTCGTCGGCCGCGGTCCGGGCGCCCACCTCGGCCTGGTAGATCAGGAGCAGGTATTGCATCGATCGGGTCTCCGTTCGGCAGGTGCTTCGTGAGGAGGACGGCCCGGCCGTCCTATCCAGACGACGAACTCCACGGTGCGGAATCGACACTCCCCACCGCACTCCCCGCCTTCGCGACGGGCTGCGTCAGGAATCGCGCGCTCGTCGTCGGCAGCGCCGGCTCCGGCTCGGCCTCCATCGCCCGACGTTCGAGCTCCTCCGCCAGGGCCCGGCTGATGCCGCTCATGGCCTCCAGCAGGAGCGGTTCCACCATCGGGAAGAACACTTCGAAGGCCGCCCGATCGCGCGGCTTCGGCCTGCCGACGCGCGAGGTGACGCGCGTCCCTCCGTCCGGCAGCGCCTCCAGTTCGTCGGTCAGCAACAGGCCCGGCGTGTTCGGCATCGGCATCGTGGACCGCGTCGTCCAGGATTGTCCTGGCTGCCAGTCGAGGATCTCCTCGAGCACGGCGTCCTTGCCGTGCATGCAATGGTTCACCGTCCCGGCGCCGCGTCGACCGGACGGCGATGCTTCGAGGACGGCCGTCACCCCCGGGCCCCATTGCGGCCGCCGGATCGGCGACGTGAGGTACTCCCAGACGAGCATCGGCGGCGCGGCCGACTCCGTGACGTACGTCCGATAGGCCGACTTGTCGGTCACGCTGAGCCGGTGACCGGTTTGATCGGCCATCCACGCTGCTTCAAGGTCCCGCAGCCAGACCGTCACGTCACCCGCGATGTCGGTTGTCTCGACGTGGCGCCTCAGGCCCTGGACCTCGGGGTCGATCCCGGCGGCCGTGAGGCAGTCCTGCGTGTACAGGGCATAGGCCTTGAACCCGGTCGCCTCCGCAACCTGGTTCTTGAGGAGTCGATGGACCAGGATCACGGCGGCCCCGACGAGTTCCTCCCAGCCGGCGATTCGATGTCGCGCGATGAGCCCGTGGTGGACCACGACCTTCAGGTCCAGGCTGGGAATGAGGATGCAGGCGTTGCACTCGCAGCGCGACGCCTGCTTGATGTCGCGCAGCCGCCGCCGGAAGGCGAAGTAGGTGCGCTCGACGGTGTCCTGGAGTGCCGACCCGTCCACGGTCTCCGCCATGACATAGGCAAACGCCGCATCGCCCTCGAGTTTGGCCAGCCGGAACGGCGGTCGGAGCGTGCCGACGACGGTGTCCATCAGATCGGCCAGGATGTCCTGCGCGTGGTCCAGCTCGACACCGGCCATGTAGCCGGTGTAGCCGGCGATGTCGGCGATGATGAGGCAGGCGGGTTCGGCTCGGTTCTGCATGGCTCCGTCCTGGTGCCCGTCGATCATCCGGGTTGGGAGCGACGATGTCGAGGGGGTATCGTCTCACCGATGAAAGCGCAGCCGGAGGTGCTTCGGATCAATGACCATGAGGTCACGATCACGAACCCGGGCAAGATCTTCTTCGCGGCGGCCGGAATCACGAAGCTGGACCTCGTCCGGTACTACCTGGCCGTGGCCGACGGGGCGCTGCGAGGCGTCAGGGGGCGGCCCATGGCGCTCAAGCGATTCGTCAACGGGGCGAGCGGCGAGGCCTTCTTCCAGAAGCGAGCCCCGGACAACCGGCCGGAATGGTTGCGGGTGGCGACGCTGTCGTTCCCGTCCGGGCGGACGGCCGACGAGATCGTCCTCGATGATGCCGCCGGCCTCGCCTGGATCGTCAACCTCGGCTGCCTGGACCTGAACCCGCACCCGGTTCGAGCCGACGATCTCGATCATCCCGACGAGCTGCGGGTGGACCTGGATCCCGTTCCGGGGATCGAGTGGGCGCAGATCCGGGATGTCGCGATGGTCGCGAAGGAATCCCTCGAGGCCGTGGGCCTCGTCGGTTGGCCGAAGACCTCCGGCTCGCGTGGGATCCACATCAACGTGCGAATCGAGCGGCGCTGGGGATACCCGGAGGTCCGGCGGGCGGCCCTTGCCCTGGCCCGGGACGTGGAGCGGCGGGCGCCCGGGATCGCGACCTCCAAGTGGTGGAAGGAGGAGCGCCACGGGGTGTTCCTCGACTACAACCAGAACGCCAAGGACCGGACCGTGGCGTCCGCCTACTCGGTCCGGCCGTTGCCGGATGCGCGCGTCTCGACGCCGCTGACCTGGGACGAGCTCCCGACCTGCGAGGCCGAGGCGTTCACGGTGGCGACGGTTCCCGCGCGGTTCGCCGCGATCGGCGATCCGGGCGCGGGCATCGACGATGCGGTGGGCTCGCTGGATGCGCTGCTGGACCTGTCCCGGCGGGATGAGGCCGAGGGTCTGGGCGATGCCCCGTGGCCGCCGAACTACCGCAAGCAGGCGGGCGAGCCGCCGCGCGTCCAGCCCTCCCGCCAGCGTCGCGCGACCGCGGCGTACGACACGCCGCAGGCGGCGGCGGAGCGCGAGAAGTCGCGGGCGGCGATGGAACGCCGGTTTACCGCGGCCCAGGCAGCGCGAGAGGCCGCCGCGGCCGCTGGCGGTGGCGTCCCGGGAGCGGGTTCCGGAACGCGGCCGACGCCGACGGGACGGCGGCGGTCGTCGGTACCGGTCATCGAGATCTCGCGGGCGAAGTCGAAGGAGGAGGCGCTCGCGGGCCTCGAGCGCTGGAAGGCGCGATGGCCGGACGCCGCCGCCGCGCTGGAGCCGGCCGACGTGCTGGTGGACGGAATGCGCGGCCGCTCGTCCTTGTGGTACCGCGTTCGGGTCAATCTCATTCACGTTTCGGAGGCGTCGCGGCCGCCCCAGGAGCCGCTGGATCCGGACTACGACCCGTGGGCCGGCTATGCGTGGCCGGACCGGACGGGGCAGGCGGAGCGCGCCCCGCGCGCGGAGCGGGCGACGCGCACGAAGCGCGAGGACGCGTGAGGCTCAGGCCTGTTGCGAACCGGCGTCGTGTTGCATGAGATGACCACCCAAGGAGTCACTTGGTGGGAGCGACGTGGCAGAGATCGGGATCAAGGAACTGAAGACGACCGCCTCGGCGGTCATGGAGCGGGTCGAGGCCGGCGCCGCCTACGGTAGGCCTGGAACGCGCGACACGGGGAGCACCGGGCAGCCCCAGCTCATGGCTCCGCGGCCGGTCCCAGCCAGACAATTCGATCTGCGAGCGCGTCATCCCCCCGGTGCGCGACGAGGAGCTCGTGGAGGGCCTCCACGAGCCTGCCCATGCCGTCTCGCGATCGCGGGAAACGGTGTGGGTTGGCGAGGATGATCCCCGCATGAGGCGTCCCGGTGCGAGCGAACTCCGTGGCGATCGGCACGAAATCGACGATGTTCTCGGTCAGGAGCGCACGGCCGTCCCGGCGGGCCGCCAGGATCAAGGTCCGGTCGGCAAGGCCCGCCAGGGTGGGCTGCGCGACCACCGCCGTCACATCGTGCCCTCGCGCGCGAAGATGCTCGGCGATGAGCGGGCTGTAGTGCTCGTCGAGCAGCAGCCTCACGCGCGGCGGGTGATCTGCTGTCGATACAACCGCTCTTCACGCTCTGCCATCGCGTCGTTCGTCTCGATCCAGCGATCGATCTCGTCGGCGAACTCGGCGTGATATCGGGCGGCCGCCTCGACGATCCCGGGCGGCACCTGGAGATAGCCGGCTGCCTCCTCGATGGAGTTGTTGTTTGCCCGGATCGTCGCCACGATTTCCCAGACATCGAGACCCGTTCCGAGGACGAACGGGCGCCGCCCGGCGGGGCCGCTTACGAAGTCGATCCGAGGATGCCGGATGCGCCGGAGGCCTTCGTCCAGCAGCCGCTCGGCAAGAGCCGTGCGCGTCATTCCCGACTCGGCCGCGCTCCGATCGAGCCTTGTCGCCGTCTCCGCCGGCAAGCGAAAGCTTCGAAGCTCGCGCACAGCATGCGTGGGTCGGGGCCGCTCGCTCATGTATGACAGCGTATCACACGGCCTGACACCGGCCCGACGAGGCGCCCGGTCAGCGGGCCGCCCGCTGCGTCGGTTCGAAGCGGGCCTGGAAGAAGCGCAGGTACTTCGGCTCGTAGACCATCTGGAGACCGCGCGCCGACGCCCGGGCATCGAAGCAGGCCTTGACCGATTCCGCGACCACGTCCATATGCGCCTGCGTGTAAACCCTCCGCGGGATGGTGAGCCGGGTCAGTTCCAGCATCGGACGGTGGTGATCACCGGTCTCCGGATCCCGACCGGCCGAGGCGATCCCGCGCTCCATCGAGCGGATGCCGGAGTCCAGGTAGAGCTCGGCCGCCAGCGTCTGGGCCGGGAACAGGTCCTGCTCGAGGTGCGGGTAGAAGCGCCTCGCGTCCAGGAAGATGGCGTGCCCGCCGATGGGCTGGACGATGGGGATCCCCCACTCCGTCAGCAGCTCGCCGAGGTAGCGGACCTGCCCGACCCGCGACCGGACGTGCTCGTCCTGGACGGCTTCCGCGATCCCGATCGCAAGCGCCTCCATGTCACGGCCGGCGAGGCCGCCGTAGGTGTGGAGGCCCTCGTAGACGACCACGAGGTTGCGCAGCTCCTCGAAGACGTCGTCGTCGTTGACCGCGAGCCAACCGCCGATGTTGACGAGGTTGTCCTTCTTGGCGGACATCCAGGCGCCGTCCGTGTACGAACAGAACTCGAGAAGGATCTGCGCGATCGACTGGTCGGCATAACCCGCCTCGCGCTCCTGGATGAAGAGGGCGTTTTCGACCATCCGGGTGGCGTCGAGCATGAGCTTGATCCCGTGCCGGTCGCACAGGGCGCGCAGCGCCCGGACGTTCGCCATCGAGACCGGCTGGCCGCCCGCCATGTTCACGGTGCCGGCGAGGCTCACGTACGGGATCCGCTCCGCCCCGACCTCGTCGATGAGCGCGCCGAGCCTCTCGAGGTCGATGTCCCCCTTGAACGGATGGATCGCGGCCGCGTCGTGGGCGATGTCGACGATGACGTCGTGGAAGGTTGCGCCCGCCAGCTCCTGGTGGAGCCGCGTGGTCGTGAAGTACATGTTGCCGGGGATGTGGTCGCCGGCCTTGATGAGGGTCTGGCTGATCAGGTGCTCCGCGCCGCGGCCCTGATGGGTCGGGACCACGTGCCTGTAGCCGTAACAGCGCTGGACGGCCTCCTCGAGGTGGTAGAAGTTCCGGCTCCCCGCGTACGCCTCATCGCCGAGCATCATCCCGGCCCACTGACGGTCGCTCATCGCCGAGGTACCCGAGTCGGTCAGGAGATCGATGTAGACGTCGTCCGAACGGAGCAGAAACGTGTTGTAGCCGGCCTCGCTGAGCGCCGCCTCGCGGTCCGCTCGCGTCGTGACACGCAGCGGCTCGACCATCTTGATCTTCCAGGGCTCGGCCCAGCTGCGGCGACCGTGTTGCTGCCCCATCGTGTGGAGCGATTCGCCGGACATGGATGTCCTCCGGTTCGGGCGCGTGGGCGCGCCGGGTCCAGGGACGCGGACCGCCCGCGAAGTGCGGGAGGCAATGCAAGTGCGCTAACGCTACTCTCGTTCGACGCCGAAGATGCGCGCGATCTCGTAGGGCGCCGTTTCCTCCAACTGGTCGTAGCGGCAGTCCGCCGGCGGCTTGTCCGGGCGCCAGCGCTTGAAGGTCGTCGCGTGGCGGAACCGAGTGCCCTGGAGGTGGTCGTAGGCGACCTCGACCACGCGCTCCGTCCTGAGCGGCTCCCAGGACAGGTCCTTGCCCCGGTTCCAGCGCGAGGTTGCGCCGGGCAGGCGCTGACCCGAGGCGTCGGCGTCGCCGGAGGATGCCCAATCGGCCCACTCCTTCCAGGGATGCTCGTCCAGCGCTCGGTCCCGGAGCGGGGCCAGCTCCTGCACGAGCGCGGCGCGGCGATCCCAGGAGAACGAGCTCGTGATCCCGACGTGATGGAGCGCACCCTCGTCATCGAACAGGCCGAGGAGCAGCGAGCCGACGTGCGTGCCGGGCCCGTTCTTGTGCCAGCGAAAGCCGGCGACCACGCAATCGGCGGTGCGCTGGTGCTTGATCTTGAGCATCGCCCGCTTGCCGGGCTGGTACGGCGCGTCGAGACGCTTGGCAACGACGCCGTCGAGGCCGGCGCCCTCGAAATGGTCGAACCACTCGGCTGCGAGGGCGCGGTCACGGGTCGCGGGGGTCAGGTGGATCGGTAGCGCGGTCGTCCGCAGGACCGACTCCAACCGTTCGCGCCGATCGCCCTGGGGTACCGATCGCAGATCCTCGTCCCCGAGCGCGAGCAGGTCCCACGCCACGAACGATGCCGGGGATTCGGCGGCCAGCATCTTCACCCGCGATGCGGCGGGATGGATCCGGAGCAGGAGGGCCTCGAAGTCGAGCCCGCCGCCGCGCGAGATCACGACCTCGCCGTCGAGCACGCATCGATCCGGCAGGTTTGCCCTGAGCGGCGCCGCGAGCTCCGGGAAGTAGCGATCGAGCGGCTTCAGGTCCCGGGACTGGATGAGCATCTCATCGCCGTCCCGGAACACGATCGCCCGAAAGCCATCCCATTTCGGCTCGAACAGCCAGCCGTCCCCGTCGGGCAGGGCGTCCGATGCCTTCGCCAGCATCGGCTCCAGCGGTGGCGGGAACGGCAGCCGATCCAGGGCCATGCGCGCAGTGTAGCCGCGGCCCTGGGACGCCCGGCCTGACTGACGAGCTCCGGGCCGGACGGGCCCGACGGCGGAACGCGAGGTGACGCGGCCGGGCGGGCCCGAAATGGACCGCGCGCGGCCACGCCTGCTCCCTCAGCGGGCGATGATCACGGTGGCCTTGGCGTGCGTTGCCACGTGCTCGGACACACTCCCCTGGAGCACACGGCTCATCAGGTTCAGGCCCCGCGACCCGACGACGACCGTATCGAACGCGCCGTCCTCGGCGATGCGCTCGATGGTGACGGCCGGGTCTCCGGTCGGTTCGAGCAGCTCCGCCTCGATCCCCTTGTCCCCAAGGAGCCGGCGAGCTTCGATCAGTTCCTGGGCATGGGTGCTCACGTCGTCCCACGGATCGACCGGGACCCGGCCCGGGTGGACGGGAACGACACTCACGACGGACACCGTCGCGCCGGTGAGATGGGCGAGTTCGGCCGCGGTGTCGAGCGCTCGTCGCGCGGGATCGCCGCCGTCATAGGCAACGAGAATCTTCTTCATGATCGAGCTCCTTTCCAGGACCCTCAGCATGCGAGGTTCATCCTGGAAGGTCAGCGGCCGTCGGGACTGACCGGAGGGGCCGAATCGCCCCATCCATCCGCGTACGATGCCCGTGATGGCCGAGGACCAGGGCACCCGCTACGACCGCATCGCCGAGGGCTATGCCCGGTATTGGGCGCCCGTCATCCGGCCGGCGGCGATTCGCCTCCTCGATGACCTGGATCCGATGGTTCCTCCGACGCCGCACATCCTCGACATCGGAACGGGGACAGGCACGCTGGCGATCGGCGCGCTCGAGCGCTGGCCGTCGGCGCGGGTCACCGCGATCGATGCATCGTCGGAAATGGTGGCCTGGGCGCGGGCCCAGGCCGCGAACGGCAGCGCCCCGGAAGACGGCCTCGCAACGGGGAACGACGTTCGGTTCGCGACGGCAGTTGCGTTTGCCGACCGCCTCCCCTTCCAGGACGCATCCTTCGACCTGGGGATGTCGTCGTTCGTGATGCAGCTCGTACCGAATCGGGCGGCTGCCCTGCGCGAGGCACGCCGCGTCCTGCGACCCGGCGCTCCCTTCGGCTATGCCGCCTGGCTGCGAGGCACCGGCGAGATCGACCCGCCCGATCGCATCCTGGATGAGGTGCTCGACGAGTTCGGCTTCGATCCACCCGAGCCCGATTCGCGATCCGGTGATCCGGCCAGTGCCCGGGCGGCGGCCGACGGACTGCGACGAGCGGGGTTCCGCAACGTCGTGGCGCGCGAGGGCGTGCTCGCCCACCGATGGACGGTTCGCGGCTACGCCGACTTCATCGAACACTTCTCCGAAGCGTCGCTGTTCGACGAGCTCGTGGCGCGGGAACGCCGCGCCCTGCGACACCGACTCGTCCAGCGGCTTCGGAGCCTGCGACCTCACGAGCTGCGGCTGCGGCTGCCCGTCGTGTACGTCCTGGGACGCGCCGGCGACGGACCTGCCTGACGGCGGCCCGCCTCGCGGGCGGCCGCTGGATTCCCGGGATCAGCCCTCGGACGAAGAGCCCTCGGCTGACGTGGCCCCGGTCCCGGCGCCCGCGCCGTCGGCGCTCTCGGCAGCAACCGCGCTCTCGGCAGCTTCCGCGGCACCGACCACGGTCGGCTCTTCCTCGACGCGCGGCGGCGAAACGCGAGCCACGATCTCGGTGGGGTCGGTCAGCAGGGTGACATCCGCAGGAATGACGAGATCGCTCACGTGAACGAGGTCGTCAAATCCGGCCAGTCGGGTGATGTCGTAGGAGATCGACTGCGGAAGGTGATCCGGCAGGGCCTTGACACGGATATGCGAGATGGGATGCAGCAGGGTGCCGCCGTGCACCTTGACGGCTTCCGACTCGCCGGTCGTCACCAGCGGCACATCCACCGTGAGTTCGTCCGTCATGCGAACGACATAGAGGTCCGCGTGGAGCGGCCGCTGCGTCACGACATGGAGCTGCACGCCGTGTACGAGCACCGGGCGCGGCTTCTTGCCGTCGATCGACAGGTCGACGAGCGTGTTGGCGCTGGTCTTGCGTCGGAGCATCTCGAACGCGTGGGCGTCGACGGATACGTTCGTCGATTCGACGCCGTGGCCGAAGACGACGGCCGGCAGCTGGCCGCTGCGGCGAAGCTGGCTGACGGCTTTGCCGGTGACGTCGCGCCTCGTCGCCGCGAGAGAAGGTCGTGCAGTGGACATGGGAAGGCGATACCTCTGGTTTTGGAAGCGCCACGGTACCACGGAGACCGGGTTACGGCCCGGATGGCGGACCCGATGTACGATCGATCGGATGTCCAGCACCATCCTGATCGTCGAAGACGAGCACGCGGTCGCTCGCGGGATCGAATATGCGCTCCAGCAGGAGGGCTATATCGTCGCGCTCGCCCGGTCCGGTGAGGAGGGCCTCGACCTCGCCGTGACCCAGGCGCCCGATCTCGTGATCCTCGATGTGCGCCTGCCCGGCATCGACGGCTTCGAGGTCCTGCGCCGACTCAGGGCGGCGGGCTCGCGCGCACCGGTCCTGATGCTGACCGCTCGCGATGAAGAGGTGGACAAGGTCATCGGGCTCGAACTCGGGGCCGACGACTACATGACCAAGCCGTTCGGTCTGCGCGAGCTCCTCAGCCGCGTGAAGGCCCTGCTCCGCCGTGCGTACGGGGACCTCGCCGACGCCGTTGGTGGCCGCGTGATCCGGCACGAGGACCTGGTCATCGATCTGGAGCGGCGGCGGGTGACCCGTGGTGATCGCCGGATCAGCCTCACGCCCACCGAATTCGAGATCCTTCGCCACCTCGCAAGCCGGCCGGGTCGGGTCTACACGCGAGGTGAGCTCCTGGAGCTGCTTCGCGACTACGAAGCCCTGGACCAGGACGAGAAGACGATCAACGTTCACATCAGTCATCTCCGCGACAAGATCGAGGATGACCCGACGCATCCGATCTTCGTCCAGACCATCCGGGGTGTCGGTTACGCCTTCGCCGAGCGCTGAGATGCCCGACCGCGACGGCCCGACGGCCGAGCCGATGAGCCCGACCGCGCCCGCGCGAACAACCGGCTCCACGTGGGATCAGCCGCGGGGCCTGCGACGGCTGATCCCCCGGACCTTCCAGGGTCGCCTCACCCTCGCGTTCGTGGCGATCCTCGCCCTGACGTTGAGCCTCGTCGCGCTCGGCGTGGTGAACCGGCTCGGAGACTACTTCGACCAGCAACAGCGGGAGGACCTCACTGCCCGTTCGCTGGGTGTCGCCCAGTACGTGGCCCTGGTCGCCGAGAGCGCCAGCAGTGTCAGCCCGGTGCTGAGCGTGGACAACGTGGTGGACCCGAGGGTCGTGGTCCAGCTGACGCGCAACACCCAGGAGCGGATCCTGGCGGACCGACTCGCCAAGGCGGACGTCCGGATCCGGATCGGGACGATCATGGATCGCACCTTCAGGCCGGCGTCGAACGGCGAGTTCACCGCCCTGCTCGAATCCGCCGCGCCGGTGGGGCAGACGCGCGAGCCGATCACCAGCGACCCGACCTACTACCCCGTCAACGGGACCCTGGTGCCCTACTGGATCGAGGTGACCCTCTCCAACCCCTACACCTATCGCGCGACGGCGCTCTCCACGACGACGGGCCTGCTCGCCGTCATCGGTCTCCTGGCGATGGCGGTGGCCCTCTCCGCCGGGGCCGCGATGGCTCGCCGAATCACGGTCCCGCTGCGTCGCCTGACCGAGGCGAGCCGCGGCCTCGCCGAGGGCGATCTCGCCCGGCGCGTCCCGGATGACCCGGCACAGTGGGGTTCGCGCGAGTTCGTGGAGCTCGCCCTCCAGTTCAACACGATGGCCGACCAGGTCCAGGAGAGCGTGGAGATCATCCGGCGCGACCGTGACCGAAGTCGCGATTTCCTGGCCGACGTGTCCCATGAGCTGCGAACCCCGATCGCGGCCATGCGGACGTTCAATGAACTCCTCCGGGAGCGCGCCGGAGAGGACCCGACCGCCCGGGCGGAGTTCCTCGAGGCCAGCGCCGTCCAGCTCGAACGCCTCGACTGGCTGGCCCAGAACCTGCTCGAGTTGTCCAAGCTGGATTCAGGCCTCGTCCTGCTCGACCTGCGGCCCGACGACATCCGGGCCACGGTGGAACAGGCCGTCGAGCAGGCCGACGCGGCCGCCCGGCGGCGCGGTCTCGACCTGGCGGTCCACCTGCCCGAACATCCGCTCCGGATCCGCCACGATCCGGTCCGCGTCGGTCAGGTGGTCGCGAACCTCGTGGGCAATGCCATCAAGTTCACGCCTCGTGGGGGTCACATCAGCGTGGATGTCGCCGGAACGGACTTCGGCGTCCAGATCGTCGTCGCTGATACCGGGGTGGGCATCGATGCCACGGAGCTGCCGCGCATCTTCGAACGGTTCTATCGCGGCACCCGGGCGAATGAGGCGCGAGGCAGCGGGAGCGGGCTCGGCCTGGCCATCGTCCAGAGCATCGTCGAGATGCACGGTGGAGCGGTCAGCGTCGTCAGTCGCCTCAATGCGGGGTCCTCGTTCACCGTGACCCTGCCGCGCGACCCTCGCAAGAGGACTCCCGCCACGACGGGGCGCGGTGCCGGAACGGATGAGATCGTGGTGGAAACTTCATCGTCCACAGACCTCAAGGTGAATCCGGAAGGGGCAGCATGAGCGGCGTCCTCAGGATCCGGGCGCCACGATTGCGACCGGGTCTCCACCCGGTGAGCATCGTGAGCGCAGATCCAGCATGACAACCCCCAACGAGCCAGACGACCAGGCCGCCGACCTTCCAGCCGCCGACGCCACCGCGCCGGCGGCGCAACCCGAGGGCGCCGACCTCCCGGCGGCCGGCGCAGACCTCCCGGCGGCCGGCGCTGACTTCGCGGCGGCCGACGCCACCGCGCCGACGGCCGAACCCGAGGGCGCCGCTGCGGCTGTGGCCGCATCCCCGTTCGAGGAGGCCCCGACCGCGTCATTTGCGCCCGAGCGTGAGCATCGACCCGGGTGGGCCGCTTCGGCGTGGCAGGACGGGCCGGCCCTTCCGCCCGGCGCGCCCTCGCCGGAGGCCTGGGATGCCGCCGAGGCTGCGGCGGCTGCGGCCACGGCGGCCGCTGCGGCGGCTGCCACGAAGCGTGGCCCTCGCCAGGCGGGCGTCGGATCGATCGTGACTGCCGCCGTCCTGTCGGCCGTCCTCGCCAGCGGCGGGACCTTCGCCTTCCTGCGCGCAAGTGGCGCGCTCGACGGCGCCGGGCCCCAGCCGGGCATCTCGCCGATCACGACCGCCGGCGCTCGCGTTCCGGTCACGATCGACGAATCGTCGGCCGTCATCGCGGCCGCTGCGAAAGCCGGTCCGGCCGTCGTCCGGATTCTCGTCTCCGGGACCGTTGCGGATCCGGCCGGCGGTTCGATCCCCGAGCAGGGTGTCGGCTCCGGGATCATCTTCGATGCGGGCGGCTGGATCCTCACCAACCGCCACGTCGTCACGGATTCGAACGGCCAGACCGCGTCGTCGGTGGTCGTCGAGGTCAAGGATGGGCATCAGTACCAGGGGACGGTCTACGGGATCGACACCCTCACCGACCTTGCGATCGTGAAGATCACGGCCTCGGGCCTGACGGCCGCCACGATCGGCGTATCGGCGGATCTCCAGGTCGGCCAGCTCGCCGTGGCAATCGGCAGCCCGCTGGGGACGTACTCGAACTCGGTCACCTCCGGGATCGTGTCCGCGACCGGCCGTTCCGTGACCGTGCAGAGCGGCGATCGCCTGAACAACCTGATCCAGACCGATGCGGCCATCAACCCCGGCAACAGCGGCGGACCGCTGCTCGATGCCATCGGCGACGTCATCGGCATCAACACCGCCGTTGCAACCGGCTCCAACGGGATCGGGTTCGCCATTCCCATCGACATCGCCCGCCCGATCATGCAGCAGGCCCTTGCCGGACAGCCGCTCGCCCGGCCCTACATCGGCATCCGCTACGAGCCCATCACGCCCCAGGTCCAGGCGCGGGACCGGCTTTCGCAGGACAGGGGTGCGCTCGTGAGCCGCGCCCAGGACGCCTCGGGCGGTACGCAGGATGCGGTTGTCAAGGGCGGTCCGGCGGACAAGGCCGGCGTCAGGGAAGGCGACATCATCATCGGCGTCGGCAGCCAGGACGTCGATGCCGAGCACCCGCTCGACCTCGTCCTCGCCGGCTTTTCCCCGGGTCAGACGGTCGAACTGCGGATCGTCCGGGGAACGGAGACGATCACGCTCTCGCTGACGCTCGGGACGCGTCCGGCCAACCTCTGACCGGCCGTCAGCCGGATCGACGGCGGCGGATCTCCACGCTCGCGTGGGCCAGCGGTCCGCCGAGCTGCACCTGCGGCTTCCGGACCCGCAGGACGACCTCCTCGAGCGCCGGGAAGTCGGCCAGCAGTTCATGGGCGATCGCTTCGGCGAGCGCCTCGATCAGATTGAAGGTCGTGGACTCGACGATGGTCCGGACCGTCTCGTAGACCCGGCCGTAGTCCAGGGTCCGGGCCAGATCGTCCTCCAGCCCGGCCGGCTGCAGGTCGATGAACAGCTCCGCGTCGATCTCGAACCGTTGGGCCGTCGCCTTCTCGTGGTCGAAGACGCCGTGGCGGGCCTGGAACACCATGTCCGTGAGGACGATTCGATCGGTCGTCACCGGGGCTCCTCCGGCCATATGCCGCGGACGACGGCGTCGGCCATCCGGGCGGCGCGAACATTCTCGCGGACGTCGTGGACGCGCACGATGTCGGCGCCGGCGGCGATGCCCAGGGCCGTCGTGGCGAGCGTCGCCTCGAGGCGCTGATCCGCCGGCAGATCCAGGACGCGCCCGAGGGTGGACTTCCTGGACGTGCCGAGGACGATGGGCCGGCCCAGGATGGCGAGGGTCCGCAGTTCGCGCAGGAGCGCCAGGTTGTGGTCCGCGGTCTTGCCGAACCCGAACCCGGGATCGATGAGGATGTCATCCCAGGCGACCCCGGCCCGCAGCGTGCGCTCGATGGCGCGCTGCAGATCGCCGATGATCTCCGGGATCAGGTTCGCGTAGCGGGCCTCGGCCCGGTTGTGCATGAGCACGATCGGGACCCCGTGGTCGGCCGCGAGCCGCGCCAGGGTGTCCTCGTCGGCCACGCCCCAGACGTCGTTGACCAGGTCCGCTCCGGCCTCGAGGGCGGCGGCGGCGACCGCCGGCTTGGTGGTGTCCACGGAGATCGGCGTGTCCGGCAGGGCCTCCCGGACGGCGCGCACCACGGGCACGACGCGCGCGATCTCGTCTGCGATATCGACCACGGCATGGCCCGGGCGTGTCGATTCCCCTCCGACGTCCACGATGTCGGCACCTGCCTCGACCATCGAGCTGGCGAGGGCCACCGCGGCGGCGGCCGGCCCGGCCCCGGCCCGATCTGTTGCCGCGCGCCCGGCCCCGGCCCGATCTGTTGCCGCGGGCCCGGCTCCCGCCCGATCTGTTGCCGCGGGCCCGGCCCCGGCTCGACCTGGTGCCGCGGGCCCGGCCCGGGCGAGGAGGCCGTCGCCCGAGAAGGAGTCGGGCGTCACGTTGATGATCCCCATCACGTACGTGCACGCACCCCAGGCGAACAGCCGGGTCCCGATGTGCGTGGTCCCGAGCGGTCCCGGAAGGCCGCTCGACGCATCCGGTGGCAGCCCGAATGCCGGCGTGCTGCGAGCGCCGCCGAGTTCCGGACGTGCCGCCAGGACGGTACCTTCAGGCAGGCCGTGGCGGTGGCGGTGGGCCGGGTCGGTCATGCGGGCGAATCCTCGGGGTCGCGGGAGCTCGAATCGTCCACGAGCCGGTTGCGCGCGTCGCCGACAAGGTACAGCGACCCGGCGACGATCACCGGACCCGGTGCCGTCGCGAGCGCCAGATCGAGGGCCTCCCCCGGATCCGGGATGACCCTGAGCTCCAGGCCCGGCGCGGCGGCGTGCCACCGAGCGGCCAGCGACGCCGCCGGGAGGGCGCGCGGCAGGTCCAGCGACGTGCAGATCACCACGGCCCCATCCATGGCTGCTGCGGTCAGGATGGCCCCGATGGTCCCATCGACGTCCTTGTCCTCCATGGACGCCACGACCAGCGTGAGCGGCGGGGGGCTTGCCTCGTCACCGCCGGTCAGGACGGGCCGCAGGTCGTCCAGCGCGGTCGCGAGTGTCGCGGCGCCGGCCGGATTGTGCGCACCGTCGAGCAGGACGTCGCGGCCGCCGGCCCGAATCAGCTCGAGGCGACCGGGCCAGACGGCCTGCTCGTAGCCTCGACGCCGATCCTCGGGACCGACCGTTGCGATTCCCGCCGCAGCAAGCGCGTCAAGCGTGGCGTCGGCGACCGCGACGTTGGCCGCCTGATGCCGCCCTCGGAGGGCGACGTGGGTCTGGCCGAGGGTCGGGAGCACGACATCGATGCCGTCCCGCCCGACACGGAGCAACGGCGCCGGCGGCACTTCCCGCAGTGGGGCGCCCATCCGTCGCGCCCGCCGTCGAATGACCTCGAGGGCCGGCGGGTCCGCCCCCGTCACGGCAAGGTCGCCGCGTTCGATGATCGCGGCCTTCTCACGGGCGATGAGCGGGATCGTGCCGCCCAGGCGATCCATGTGATCGAGCGCGACGTTGGTGATCACGGCGACACCGCCGTCCCAGGCATGGGTCGCGTCGAGGCGGCCACCGAGCCCCACCTCCACGACGGCCACCTCCACGCCCGACTCGGCAAACCATTGAAAGACGACCGCGGTCAGGAGCTCGAATTCAGTCGGTTCACCGTGCCGCCGCGCCACCCGATCGGCGAGCGGGAGGACCTCGGCCACGAGCCGCGCGAAGGTGCCCGGGTCGACCGGCTTCCCGTCGATGACCAGTCGCTCGCGGTACGAGACGAGATGCGGCTTGGGTGTCTCCCCGACCCGTGAACCTGCCGCGCGGAGGGCGCTGCCCGCAAGCGCCAGGACGCTGCCCTTGCCGTTGGTCCCGCCCACCAGCGCCCCACGAAACGCCAGCTGCGGATCACCCAGGGCGTGCAGCAGGGCACGGGTCCGACCAAGGCCCAATCGGATCCCGAATCGGCCTCGAGCTTCAAGGGCGCGAACGGCCCCGTGGTACGCCCGCCCGTCGATGGCATCCATGCTTGGTGGTGGCCCGGTGGTTGATCTCGCGGAGCGGGAAGATCAACCCGCGGACAGGTCTTCCTCGTAGAAGATGCACTGGTTGAAACGCGGCGAGAGGCAGACGTCGTTGACGTAGTTCTGCTCGAGATGGACGCCCCCTCGCAACTGGCAGCGCGAGGTCGTTGCATCCTGGCGGACCAGCGCCTTCAGGAGGTGCGGGGCGTGGATCGGGATCGCGCCGCGCATGCCCGTCATGTAGAAGTGGGGGCAGACATTGCGGCGCAGGTTCGGAAGCCCGAAGGCTCGCGCGCGAGCCGTTTCGGCACCCGATCGCTGGGCGCCACCATGGATTTCCGGTCGTCGGCCGACCTCGCCGGCGCCTTGCCCACGGCCGGGTCCAACGGGCCAGCCGGGTGCGTTGAGGGCGGCCAGAGTGGGTACCCGGGCAATCGGACCCAGTCCGAACACGGGACGCCCGTCGCGGCGCCGTGCCTCCTGCGCCACACGGACCGGCCGTGCCGAACGCAGATCGCGTCCGTCCAAGTGCTCCCTCCCGATGCCGAACCCAACCGTCCGGACCCCTCCGGATTGCAGCAGGGTACACCGCACCTTGACGCTCCCGCCGGCCATGGTCCCATCCATGCGACCATAGGCACCGATGCCGACCCGACGCGGAGCCAGCTCGTCTCACGTTCGGCCCCGCCCCCCCAGCACGGGCCGCCCGAAGCCCCAGCGTGTCCGCGTGCGCGCGCCCGACGCGTATCGGCTCAAGAAGGCCAAGGGTCTCGGAGGTCGTCGACGAGGGGTCCCGTTCGCGGCCCGGATGCTGCTCGTCGTCGCCCTCGTCGTCCTCGGCGGTGCCGTATTCATGACGGCCGGCGGCGGCGTCGGCGTCCTCGTTGGAGCCCTGTCGACCTCGGTAACGGGGTTCATCGACAGGGTCACGGCCACCGCGCAACCGACCGCGACCGAGTTGGTGGCAGCGGACGCCCCGGTCATCGCCCTCCCGACCGAGCCGTACACGAACCTGCCCACCGCGGACCTGCAGGTCACGGTGCCGTCGGCACAGGTCGGCAACACGGCGGCACGGCTGCGCATCTACCTGACGCTGGAAGGGCAGGCGCCGGCGCCGATTTCTGAGGTCCCGATGGGCAGCACCATCAGGATGGTGGTTCCGGTGGAGCTGACCCAGGGTCGCAACGACTTCCACGCGACGATCGTGGAAGGCGGCATCGAGTCCGAGCCCTCACCGATCGTGACCTTCATCCTGGACACGGACCCGCCGAAGATCGTGCTGACCTCGCCGAAGGACGGGGCAACCGTCAATCGTGCGACGGCCACGCTCACCGGCACGACCCAGCCGCGGACGACCCTGCTGGCCCGGAACGCCACGAACGGCACGTCGATTTCGGGCCAGACGGGGAGCGACGGGGCATTCGCGCTGGAACTGCCCCTCGAGAACGGGACGAACGCGATCACGATCACGGCGCGCGATCCGGCGGGCAATCCGGGCGAACTTGCCCTGTCCGTGGTCCGCGGGAGCGGGGCGCTCAGCTCGACCCTGACGGCATCGGCCTACCGGATCTCCACGAGCTCGCTGCCCGTGTCGATCCAGCTCACCGTCCTGGTGCTGGATCCCGACGGCGCGCCGCTTCCCGGCGCCACCATCACCTTCACCCTCACCGTTCCGGGGATCCCGCCGATTTCGAAGGACGCGGTGTCGGGCGGCGACGGCCGCGCGACCTTCACGACCACGCTGCCGAAGGACGTGACCGTCGGCGGTGGGCTGGCCACCGTGCTCGTCGCAACCACGCAGTACGGGTCGACCTCGGCCCAGAAGGCCATCACGATCGTCAAGTAGCGGGTTGCGGCCCCGCAGACGCTGGGCGCGTCCAGGAACGTCCGTGGCACCGTTCGAGTAACCCGGACCTGGCGAGGCCTTGCTCCACGAGGCCAGCATCGCGCCACCCCGCCCCGCTACACTCCCCGGGAGCGCGCGCGTGGCACCGAACCCGACGAGGGGAGGGTTGGGATTGATGGCTGACGCCCCGGTGGTGGAATCGCTTGATGAGCGCGCCGGCGCGAGGGCCGAGCGGCTCGTGGTCGAGCGCCGGAGGTCATCGACGTCTCGACGCCGGCCGAGGCGCTGGAGGCGCTGCGCACGCTGCTGTTTCGACTTCGACACGATGAGAAGGTCGCCGCGCGGGACATCGTGCTCGATGTGACACCAGAGATGGCACGGCCCGTCGGGATGATTCCAGCGTGATGGCCCCAGTGCACCAGGAACACGCAATGTCCTCGGCGACCAGACGGCGGGAGTCCGGGGCGCGTTCACTATGCGGCTACCGATGACCACAGCAGCACTGGACGACCTGCTCGCGAGTGCCCGAGAGGCTGACTCGATGGCGCGGATCGAGCTTCGTGATGCGATCGCTGCACACGGCGAGATGGCTATCGATGCGATGACTGATTGGCTCGGCGACGAGCGACTTGCAGCGTTCGCGATCCGTGTGCTCGAGCGAATAGGGCGCAATCCCGCTACTCGTAATGCGGTCCTCGGTGTATTTGGAACGGTCGACCGGGAGGAGCTCCCATCGCATCTCGCTGGGGACGTCGACGGTGCTCTCGCAGCACTCGGGCGCCCGAAATCGGCGCCCCGAGCGGGCTCCCGCGCGCCCGTCAGCGCGAGGCCAATGGGAACTCCGGGGCTCGCAGGTCGCGGGTACTGGGTGATGCGAACTAGCCCCTGGGAGCGGCCCTACATTTGGGCCGAGGCCCAACGCGGACGCCTTCGCCAGGGCTGGGGCTGGAACCCCGAGATGAACCTCGACGTGGTCGCCGAGGTGGTCCGTCGTGGAGGCGAGCTCAGCGACGAGCAGCGGATGACGTGGCGGTCGCGGCGGATGCGAACATCGGCACACGACGGAATGCGGCTCGGTGACGTTGTCGTGGCTCCGAACCTGCCAGAGTGGGGCCGACTATCAGTCTTTCGCGTAACGGGCTCATACCAATACGCGATGGACGCCCCCCGGCGTTTCAATGAGCGGTTCGGTCACATCCTGCCGGTCGAGTTTCTTGCGGTCGACCTCGATCGGCGATTGCCGATCGTCACGGATGGCCTGCGCGCGATGCTCCGCGTACAGACTCGCCTCTACAACATCTCTAGTTACGGCGGCGACGTTGAGCGACTGATCGGCAACGACATCGCGCCGATCGAGACAGGTGATCGATGGGGTGAGCTTTGGACCGAGCGCGATTACGAAATCCTATTCGACCGAAGACGAGACGGAGACGTCCGCGAATGACGATCGACGCTTCGTCAGGACAATCCGTGTGTCCGGCACGACGCGCCGTACCCTACGTGACATTGCAGAAAGGATACGCATGGACGTCCGGACCATCCTGAGCCAGATCGACCTTGGATCCATCGCCCTGCCCGAGTTCCAGCGTGGCTACGTCTGGAACCGCGACCAGGTTCGGGGGCTCATGACGTCCCTCTACCGGAAGTATCCGGTCGGAAGTCTCATGGTCTGGGTGACGCCGACCGAGGTGGCTGACGTGCGAGGTGGCGGGATGCTTGCCGCCGGCACTGTTGACCTTCTGCTTGATGGCCAGCAACGCGTCACGACCCTGTACGGAATCATCCGCGGCCGTGCCCCGCGGTTCTTCGACGGCGACGCCAGCGCCTTCACCGGCTTGCATTTCGACATCGAGGACGAGGTCTTCGAGTTCTACGCGCCGGCAAAGATGAAGGGCAACCCCCGCTGGATCAGCGTCACGCAGCTGATGACGGAGGGGGTCGCCGAGTCGATCAAGGCTGTCTTCGAAAACCCGGACCTGAGCTTGCGCGCCGGGGACTACGTCAATCGGCTGACGCGGCTTGACGCTGTCAAAGACATTGAGTTCCACGTCGAGAAGGTCGTCGGTGAGGACAAGACGATCGAGGTGGTTGTCGACATCTTCAATCGAGTGAACAGTGGGGGCACCAAGCTCTCGAAAGGTGATCTCGCCCTCGCCCGGATCTGCGCGTCGTGGCCCGACGCACGCGACGAGATGAAGAAGGTCCTCCGGTACTGGTCGGACCGTGGCTTCCACTTCCAGCTCGACTGGCTTCTCCGCAACATCACCACGATCGTAGCCGGTGAAGCGAAGTTCGCCGCCCTTACTGGAGTGACCACATCGGAATTCCAGGAGGGTCTCAAGAACGCGACGAAATCCGCGAATGTCTTGCTGAACGTCATTGGCGCGCGTCTTGGACTGGACCATGACCGCGTCCTTGGTGGGCGGTACGCGTTCCCGGTGATGACTCGGTACTTGTCGACACGCGGAGGCAAGTTCCACAGCGCGATCGAGCAGGACAAGCTGCTGTACTGGTACATCCAGAGCTTCCTGTGGGGCCGATTTGCCGGCTCTGTTGAGACGGTATTGAACCAGGACCTGGACCTCGTCGATGGTACGGAGGCGTCGATCGATCGCCTGATCCAACAGATCCGGCTCTCGCGAGGTGACCTAACCGTTCGGGACGTTGACTTCTCCGGCTGGAGCCTTGGCGCTCGCTTCTACCCGATGCTGTATCTCCTCACGCGGATGCAAGGGGCACGGGATTGGGGCGCACCATTTCCAGTCCTGTCCGCCGGAATGCTCGGAAAGGGGGCAGCCCTCGAGATCCACCACATCTTCCCGAAGGCCCACCTGTATCGCCACGACTACCAGCGATCCGAAGTGAACGCGCTCGCCAATTTCTGCTTCCTGACGAAGGACACGAACATCGCGATCAGTGACAGCGCGCCGCGCGACTACTTCCGGAAGATCGCCACAGACTATCCCGGGGCTCTCGAGTCACAGTGGATCCCGATGGACGAGCAGTTGTGGGAAGTGGATCGGTATCGGGACTTTTTGGCGGCGAGGCGCGCCCTTCTGGCGGATGCAGCGAATCACGTGCTCGAGAATCTCCTCCATCCTGCGGCCGGCGCACCCGTCGACACAGCGCTCGAGCTGGAGCTTGGCGCCGCCCCAGACGTCGCGGAGGCGATGGACCCAGTCGTGACGGAGCTGCTGGCCTGGATTGGGCAACAAGGTATTTCTCAACCCAACGTGGACCAGGAGATCGCGGATCCCGAGACTCAGGAGCTGATTATCGTAGGTGATCTCGTCTGGCCGAACGGAGTCCAGGAGGGTCTGAGCGACCCAGTCGTTTTCGAGTTCGAGGCCGAGGACGCCGCAGTCAGTCGACTCGCGGCCTTGGGATACCGAGTCTTCACCACGCCCGACGCGTTCAAGCGCTACCTCATGGCGCCGCCGGAGCTTGCCTCAGCCGAGGAGGTCGCGCCGGAGCCTTCAACCGCTGCCGCTGAACGTTTCCACCAGGCGATGCTCGAGGTTCACGACCGAGCCAAGCGCGAGGCGGGATACAACGCGTCGCGGTTCCTGTCGATGGTCTCCGATATTGGAGGTCTCGAAACGGCCAAGCGACTCCTACAGGCCACGGACCCATCTGAGGGGTTCGTCGCACTCTGGTCAAAGGGTCGCCTCGACCTGTCCGTTGAAGCGCAGGCGCTTCGTCCCGAGTTTCAGGGCCTGTTCTCCGAGGAGGCGCTCCACCGGGCCA
Organism: Chloroflexota bacterium; assembly: GCA_040389445.1. GTDB lineage: Bacteria > Chloroflexota > Limnocylindria > Limnocylindrales > CSP1-4 > UBA5189. The sequence goes on along the minus strand of JAZJZX010000004.1, from coordinate 45,199 downwards.
GGCAGCGGCTCGTGGCTGTGGGGTACGCGGGGCCTGCGGATGTCGCTGGAGGGGGGATCTGATGGCAAGGGGCTCCGGCCGCCCGGACACCGCCGCTCCCGTTAGCTTCGAGGCGCGCCTCTGGCAGACCGCCGACGCCCTGCGCAACAACATGGACGCGGCCGAGTACAAGCACGTCGTCCTGGGCCTGATCTTCCTGAAGTACATCAGCGACGCCTTCGAGGCGAAGCACGCCGAACTCGAGGCCGACCGCGCCGCTGGCGCCGACCCCGAGGACCCCGACGAGTACCGGGCCGTCAGCATCTTCTGGGTCCCCAGGGAAGCCCGCTGGACGCACCTGAAGGCGAGCGCTCCCCAGCCCACGATCGGCACCCTCGTCGACGACGCGATGGCCGCCATCGAGCGGGACAACCCGACCCTCAAGGGCGTGCTGCCCAAGGACTACGCCCGGCCCGGCCTCGACAAGGCGCGCCTCGGCCAGCTCATCAACCTCGTCTCCGACATCGCGCTGGGAGCCCCCGCCGACCGGGCGAAGGACACGCTCGGTCGGGTCTATGAGTACTTCCTCGCCCAGTTCGCGAGCGCCGAGGGCAAGAAGGGCGGCCAGTTCTACACGCCGTCGCACGTCGTCCGGATCCTCGTCGAGATGCTGGCGCCCTACAAGGGCCGCGTGTATGACCCGTGCTGCGGCTCGGGTGGGATGTTCGTGAGCAGCGAGAAGTTCATCGAGGCCCACGCGGGCAAGCTCGGCGACATCAGCATCTACGGCCAGGAGTCCAACTACACGACCTGGCGGCTGGCCGCGATGAACCTCGCGATCCGCGGCATCGACGCCCAGATCGCCCACGGCGACACCTTCCACAACGACCGCCACCCGGACCTCAAGGCCGACTGGGTCCTGGCCAATCCGCCCTTCAACGACAGCGACTGGCGGGGCGAACTCCTGAAGGGCGACAAGCGCTGGGTGTACGGCGAGCCGCCGGCGGGCAACGCGAACTTCGCCTGGGTCCAGCACTTCATCCACCATCTCGCGCCGACCGGAATCGCCGGCTTCGTCCTCGCCAACGGCTCGATGTCGACCAACCAGTCGGGCGAGGGCGAGATCCGCAAGGCGATCATCGAGGCTGACCTCGTCGACTGCATGGTCGCCCTGCCGGGCCAGCTCTTCTACTCGACCCAGATCCCGGTCTGCCTCTGGTTCCTCGCCCGCGACCGGCGCAACGGCCGCTTCCGCGACCGCCGCGGCGAGACGCTCTTCATCGACGCCCGGAAGATGGGCTCGCTCGTCGATCGAACGCACCGCGAACTGACCGACGATGACGTGGCGACGATCGCCGGTACCTACCACGCCTGGCGCGGCGACGAGGGCGCCGGCGAGTACGCCGACGTGCCCGGCTTCTGCCGGTCCGTCCCGCTCGACGAGATCCGCAAGCACGGTCACGTGCTTACCCCCGGCCGCTACGTCGGCGCTGCCGCCACCGAGGAGGACGCCGAGCCGTTCGACGAGAAGATGGCGAGGCTTGGCGCGACCTTACGCGAACAGGTCGCCGAGGGCCAGCGGCTCGACGCGCTCATCGATGCGAACCTGCGGGAGCTCGGCTTCGGTGACTGAGGGTGAGGTTCAGCTCGGCGAAGTTGCCGATCTTGTGCGTGGCGTCAACTTCCGTCCCAGCGAGCTCGCAACTGAGTCCACGGGCGCGGTACCACTGCTGCGCGCCACGAACATCGGGGATCACACTCTGGATCTCGCCAATGTCATCTACGTCCCGACGCGTCTCGTCCGAGAAGCACAGCACTTGCGCCGTTTCGACGTCGTGATTGCGATGTCGAGTGGTAGCCGCAAGGCTGTTGGTCGTCTCGCCCCATTGCGCCAAACGTGGGACGGGTGCGTCGGAGCATTCTGTGCCGCAATCCGGCCAAAACCTGACCGGATTGACCCGGCATACCTCGGCTACGTCCTGCAATCGGCCGACTTCCGTGAGCGCATCGAAGCGTACGCAGTAGGCACGGCGATCATGAACCTGTCGAAGGAACGGCTACTTGGCTTCCGGTTCGGATTACCGCCTGATAGGGTGCAGCGCCGCATCGCCCACATCCTCGGCACGCTGGACGACAAGATCGAGCTGAACCGCCGGATGAGCGAGGCCCTCGAGGCGATCGCGCGGGCCCTCTTCAAGTCCTGGTTCGTCGACTTCGACCCCGTCCGCGCCAAGTCCGAAGGCCGCGACCCCGGCCTCCCACCCCACCTCGCCGATTTGTTCCCGGGTTCCTTCGAGGACTCGGAGCTTGGGGAGATCCCGACGGGCTGGCGATTGGCGCCGCTGCCTGCGGTCGTGAAGGTCAACCCGCCGCGCTCATTGCGCAAGGGCGTTGTCGCGCCATACCTGGACATGGCCAACATGCCGACTCGCGGCCACTCGCCAGACGCTGTGGTTGATCGCCCCTTCGGTTCGGGAATGCGTTTCCAGAACGGGGATACGTTGGTCGCCCGGATCACGCCGTGTCTCGAGAACGGCAAGACTGCATACGTTGACTTCCTCGAGCCTGGCCAGGTTGGCTGGGGCTCAACCGAGTACATCGTCCTCCGCGCAGAGCCCCCGCTTCCGACCGAGTACGCCTACTGCTTGGCGCGTAGCGATGAGTTTCGGGAGTTCGCGATCCAGAGCATGACGGGCTCCAGCGGTCGACAGCGGGTGCCAGCAGAGTCCCTGTCCTATTTCCTCGCCGTGTCCCCGTCGTCCGAAGTTGCCCGGCTCTTTGGAACCGTGGTCCACCGTCTTCTCGAACAGGCGTCGATGATGACTGCGCAATCCCGAACTCTCGCCGCCCTGCGCGACGCGCTGCTACCAGACCTGATCTCGGGCGTACTGCACATCTCCCGAAGTCAAGAGGAACGCTCCGTGCGCACACTCGGGTCGCGGCGCGAAAGCCACGGGGTCGGTTGATGGGGCACATTCGCCTCGGCGAGCTCCCTAAGACGCGACGCTGGTCGCACGTCGTCCGGCTCATGGACGATCCTGACGTGGACGTCGGAACCGTAGCGCGCGCTGTCGTTGGCGCAGCCGAGAAGGCTTATCGTGCGGCTGGCGAAGACCCAGGCGTCGTGGAGAGCCTCCGGGTGATGGCGCTCCTGGCCGATGCGTCACGTCGCGATGACTTCGCCGAAGCCCTGCGCGGCTACGGCTTCACCGTGACGGGCAACGAAGATGCCCTGGGTCTTCTCGGGAACGTCCTGCGCGAGGCCGAGAACCGGTTCGGACCGACGAGTCAGCGAACGATCTTCACGGAGTTCGCTCTCGGCGCTCTCCAGGAGTCGCTGACCCGGACCATCACGTCGCAGACCGGCAGCCTCTTCCTCTCCGGGCTGGACGATGCGCGGCAGGCTTACCACTCGTTCTCAACCGAGCGAGGCTTCGCGCAGCTCGCCCACCTGTTCTTTGCCCGGCTCCTCTCCCGCTCGCTCCGGTATTTCACCGACCACGAGGCCGCCAATCTCCTCGGGGGCGACGGACGGCTCCGATCCGAGGCAGAGATTCAGTTGTTCACCGATGGCGTCGATCGCTACGCATCCGAGGCGGCTCGAATCGTCGAGGACTTCGCCGGCGCCTGGTACTCGAAGCGTCAATGGCTCGGTGGCCTGGATCGGACTGAAGGCGTGGCCGCGGTGGCGATGCGGAAGATCGCGGACGAGATCACGCGCGCCTCATGACGGTCATCCACTGCGGACCACCGCCTACCGTGTCGGGCGCCTCCGTGACGCTCGATCCATCACCGCCAAACCGCCAGGTCGTGCTCAACGTCACCGGCGTCGAGAAGTCCGCCGCGAGGACACTCCTGCCCCTGGTCCGGGACCTGTTGACTGTCGCCGCCTACGTTTTCCTCGCAGACGGAGCTGTGCCGCGGGCGCGGAAGCGGGATCCGCTCGCCAAGAACTGGCGCCGGGAGCTCGCGCTGCACGTGCCCGTTCACGAGCCAGACCGGTGGAACGCGGTCCGCGACGAGTTGACGGCAGTGCTCGAGTTCGCGACAGACGACTCCTGGACATTCGAATTCCGCCGGGGCCAGGCCGACGAGCAACTCAAGCTCGATCTTGTTGCGGCCGGCGGCGATGATCCAACGTGCGTCTCGCTCTTCTCGGGCGGCCTTGACTCGCTCGCTGGCGCGCTTCGTCTCGTCGACGACGGCGAACGGCCGATCCTCGCGAGCCACTGGACGACGAACACGGGCCGGAGCTTCAAGGATGGAGTGCTCGAAGTTCTCAGAACGACGAAGGCGGGCTGGCGTTTTCCGAATCCCACGCTCCAGACCGTCCGGGGTCCCGGAGCGGGCGATGCCCAGGACTACACCCAGCGGTCGAGAGGCGTGCTCTACCTCGGCCTTGGCGTCGCCGTGGCGATGCAGGCCGGGCTGAATCGGTTGATCGTGCCGGAAAATGGGGTGACAAGCCTGAACCTCGCCCAGTCGGCCCAGTCGGTCGGAGCCATGCGCTCGCGGACGACGCACCCCAAGACGCTCTGGCTCTATCGCCAGCTCCTCGTTGCCCTCGGTATCGAGGTCACCGTCGAAACGCCCTTTGCCGACAGCACCAAGGCCGACGTGATTAGGGAAGCCATCACTCGGGGCGGGGAAGCCTTGGCTCACCGCACGGTCTCATGCGCGCGTGGCATGTTCCGGCGGCCGATCCAGCCCCACTGTGGCACCTGCTCGCAGTGCGTCGACCGTCGCTTTGCCGGCATCGCGGCGGGGTGGGATGACGACATCGAGCGTCCGCAGCATCAGGTGGACTTGTTTCGGGACCCGTTGAAAGATGGCGAGCCGGCCATGTATGCGGAGCAGTACCTGCGCTTCGCGTGGACCACGCTCGACATGACCCCGGATGATCTCGCGCGGGAGCAGGACGTGTGGCGGGCCGCCCAAGTCGCCGGCAATGTGAATGACGAGATCACAAGGATCTACGCGCTTGTCCAGCGCCACGCGGAGCAAATCGATGGGGCGTACCAGGCCGTCTGGACGCGAAACCACCCCGACTATGTACGTGGCAAGCTGCCGACGGGGGGCCTTCTCAGAAGGATTGGCGAGCTTGAGCACCGCCGAGAGCCGTGGGAACGACTCGCTGACCGGATCGCCGAGGTCGTGACGCCGGCCATCCGGAAAGGCTTCGCTGGCCACCAGCCATCCAACGAGGACGAGCTCCAGAGGCAGATCGACGTCGCTCAGACCGCAGCGAAGATGAACCTCGACCGCGAGTTCCCGACCGTCAGCTTCGGCCAGGTCGGAACGAGACCAGACTTCAGCGGATCGACGCAGGGGGACGCCGCCGACGAGCCGGACCTGTTCGTCGAGGCGAAGCTCGTTCGCATGAAGTCGGACGTGCGGAAAGTGACTGATGAGATGCTCGCCGACATCCCGAAGTACGCGGATCGGGGGCGAAGCGCCCTGTTCCTCGTTTACGACCTGGGGGGATTCATCGCCGATGACTCGGACTTCGTAGGGCGGTTCGAGGAGCGGGGACCGGTCCGGGTGAGAGTTCTGCGGCGATGAGCCTGCGCGCGCGCCACGGCCCTCGAAGGGTCTGCGGGACAAGCCGGCATGGTCTCGCACGAAGTCGCGGTGGCGTGGGCCGAGTCCGAATCCGAGTGCTCCTCCGCCCATCTCGCGTCGCTTCCGTCGCCCGTCGAGCAGGACTTCGACGAGTCGGTCCAGGCAGTCAAGCGGATCGAGAGCCGCTGGCGACCTGCCGACAGTGGTTGACATATTCACTCCAACAGGTATCTTCACTGCTGCAGTGAAGAACCAACTTCCAGTGAAGATTGCCGCCCCTCTCGAAGCGTGGGCGCTGAGCGCCATCAGGGCGCAGCCGGGTTTCGACGCGGCAACTCGGCCAGATGCGGAGATTAGTATCGAGGGCCGGCCTCGCCCGATCGTCCTCGAGACGAAGCGGCGCGTAGATGCGGCGAATGCCCACGCGATCGTGGCACTGGCTCGTCGAACGCCAAAGGGCCGCGACTTCATCCTCGTCGCTGAACACACGAGCGAAGGTGCGCGGCAGATCCTCGAAGCGAACGGGGTCGCGTACCTGGATGGGCTTGGGAACGCCTCCATCCGCCTTCCGGGCGTCTTCGTCCGCACCGGATCGTTCGGCGCCGCCGCAGTGATCGTCGATCGGGAGCACGTGAAGGCGCGCCTGGCCGGCAAGGCGGGACTCATTGCGCAGGCGCTCCTCCTCGATCGGGATCGTTCGTGGCGCGTGGCGGACATTGCCGCTGAGGCCGGCGTGTCCAGCGGGCTGGCCCATCGAGTGCTCGCCCGCCTGGAGACTGCGGCCATTCTGGCCGCCGAGGGAACCGGCCCCCGCAAGGTGCGCCGGATAGCAAACCCCGGGGCGCTTCTTGACCTCTGGTCCGAAGAGGAGAAGGAGCGGGGCGCTCGGCGCACGGCGGCGTTCGTGCTTACCCGACCCGGCGCCCGAACCGCTGCGCTGCTCTCCGAGCGGCTGGTTGGGGCCGGGATCCCGCACGCGATCACGGGGATCGCCGCCGCGGCGATCCTGGCTCCCGCACTCACCTCGGTTCCGGTCACCCAGGTTCGCGTGACCGCCGGCATCTCGGCGAGCGATGCGCTGCACGCTCTGGAGGCTCGCCAGACGGATGAGGGCTCCAACCTCGTGATCGTCCAGGGTGCGGATGACGCGGAGCTGCGGTTCCGCCGCGTGGTGGGCGGGATCTGGCTTGCCGCGGACACGCGGATCTACCTTGACTCCCTCCGGGACCCGCGCCGTGGCAAGGAGCAGGCGCAGTTCTTCCGCGAGTCGGTTCTGGGGATCTGACGATGGCCAGCGCGGGGGACTACGACCCGACCATTACCGACCTGTGCGAGCGGATGCTCGTCACGGTCATCGGGAACGCCGGCTTCTGGGGACGGCGGCTCTATCTTGTGGGTGGGCTCGTGCCCCGGTACCTGTACGGTCGCGCCAGCGATGAGGCCCCGGCTCACGTGGGATCCCGAGACGTCGACCTTGCCGTGATTCTCATGGTGGACGACCCGACCTCCAAATCGTACGAGACGCTGGCGCGGAACCTCCTGGATGCCGGGTTCCGCCAGGCTCCGCTCGTGGACGACCCGGACTTCCGATGGCGCAAGGAGGCCGACGGCGTCAGCCTGATCCTCGAATTCATCTGCGACACGGACAAGGTCGAACCGGGTGTTAGCTTCAAACCTCGGTCTGGGTCGGGGTCGCGCTTCCAGGCGTTCAATGTCCATGGAGCCCATCTCGTGAGCCTGGACTACAAGCTCGTGGAGATCGCTGCCGAGAGGCTCGACGGCGGCGGCGTGGCCACTGCCAGAGTGCGGGTGGCCGGTCTGCTGCCGTTCGTGATCCTGAAGATCTCGGCCTTCTTCGATCGACACCACGACAAGGACGCGTACGACATCATCTGGATCCTCGCGAACCACCCGGATGGACCTGAGGGCTCTGGTCGGGAAATGGCCGTGAGCCAGGTTGTCGCGGATCCTCTTGCCGCCGAGGCGCTCGCACTCCTTCGCGACCGGTTCAGCGAAGCTCGCAATGACGCGCCCACGGCGTACGCGGCGTTTCTCGAGGTGACGGGCGATCCTGAGGCGCGAGCACGTCTCCGCAACGAGGCCGTCGAGACAGTTCGGATCGCCCTTCGTGCCTTCGACGGCGCCCGGGAGACTGCCGAGTGACCGGCGCTGGGTTCACCGAATCGGTAGTCGAGGATGCTGCCCTGGCATGGCTCGGTGAGCTTGGGTACGTGGTCCTCCATGGGCCGGATATTGCCTTCGGCGAACCCGCTGCCGAGCGCACCGACCCCGGATACCGCGATGTCGTCCTGGAGCGCCGGCTCCGCCAGGCGCTCTCACGCCTCACCCCCGCAATCCCGCCAGAAGCGCTCGACGACGTATACCGGAAGCTGACCCGGACCGATGCCCCGACGCTCCTCGATCGCAACCACGCACTCCACCGGATGCTCGTCGACGGCGTGACCGTGGAGTACCGCCGACCGGACGGCTCGATCGCAGGGGCGCAGGCGCGAGTGATCGACTTCGACGACCCGGAGAACAACGACTGGCTTGCGGTCAACCAGTTCACCCTGGCCGAGGGCCAGCACACGCGCCGGCCGGACGTCATCGTCTTCCTGAATGGCCTGCCACTGGCGGTCATCGAGTTGAAGAATCCGGCCGACGAGAACACGACGATCTGGTCGGCGTTCCACCAACTCGAGACGTACCAGGCGCAGATCCCAACGCTCTTCGCGTACAACGCGGCACTCGTCGCCTCAGACGGGACGCAAGCGCGGATTGGCGTCATCGGCGCGGGCCGCGAGTGGTTCAAGCCGTGGCGGACGATCGCAGGGCACGGTGACGCGCCGGCGTCGCTGAGTGAGCTTCAGGTCGTACTCGAAGGCGTGTTCGAGAAGCGCCGATTTCTCGATCTCGTCCGCCACTTCGTTGTGTTCGAGGACTTCGGTGGCGGTGGCGTCGCGAAGAAGCTTGCCGGCTACCATCAGTTCCACGCCGTGAACGTCGCCGTCGAGGAGACGCTTCGGGCCGCTCAGGCGTCCACAACGGGACATCGGACCACCGATCCGCCTGGCCGCTACGAGACCGGCGAGCGCCCCGGTGGCGATCCCGGCGACCGGCGGGTTGGCGTCGTCTGGCATACCCAAGGCTCAGGCAAGAGCCTGACGATGGCGTTCTATGCCGGCCGGGTGATCCTCGAGCCGGCGATGGCCAACCCAACGATCGTTGTCCTGACCGACCGGAACGATCTGGATGACCAGCTCTTCGGCACCTTCGCCCGCTGTCGCGACCTGCTCCGGCAGGATCCCGTCCAGGCTCAGGATCGGGCGGATCTCCGATCGAAGCTCTCGGTCGCCTCGGGCGGTGTCGTCTTCACCACGATCCAGAAGTTCTTTCCCGATGCGAAGGGCGACCACCATCCGGTTCTCTCAGATCGCCGCAACATCGTCGTCATCGCCGACGAGGCGCACCGGAGCCAGTACGACTTCATCGATGGTTATGCCCGCCACATGCACGATGCCCTCCCGCAGGCGTCGTTCATCGGGTTCACGGGCACGCCAATCGAGCTGACCGACGCCAACACCCGCGCCGTCTTCGGCGACTACATCAGCGTCTATGACATCCAGCGTGCGGTCCACGACGGCGCCACCGTCCCGATCTACTACGAGGGCCGCCTCGCGAAGCTCGAGCTGCGGGAGTCCGAGCGCCCCCGAATTGACGAGGACTTCGAGGAGGCGACCGAGGGCGAGGAGGTCGAGCGCAAGGAGCGGCTCAAGAGCAAGTGGGCGCAGCTCGAGGCGGTCGTCGGCGCGGAGCACCGGTTGGCGCTCGTGGCCCGGGATCTCGTCGACCATTACGAGAACCGGCTCGCCGCGATGGACGGCAAGGCGATGGTGGTCACGATGAGCCGCCGGATCGCGGTCGAGCTGTACCGAGAGATCGCACTGCTCCGGCCGGAGTGGGCGGCCGACACCGATGACGCGGGCTCGCTCAAGGTCGTTATGACCGGCTCCGCGTCGGATCCGCTGGTCATGCAGCCGCACATCCGGAACAAGGCCCGGCGTGAGGCGCTCGCCGCGCGCTTCCGCGATCCCGCCGACCCATTCCGGATCGTCATCGTGCGAGACATGTGGCTGACGGGCTTTGATGCCCCGTCACTTCACACGATGTACCTCGACAAGCCGATGCGCGGCCATGGGCTGATGCAGGCGATCGCCCGCGTAAACCGCGTCTTCCGGGACAAGCCCGGCGGCCTCGTCGTCGACTACCTCGGCCTCGCCGACGAGCTCAAGAAGGCGCTCGCGACGTATACCGAGAGCGGCGGCACCGGCGAGACGGCGATCGACCAGGCCGAGGCGATCGCGTTCATGCAGCGGGCGTACGAGGTCTGCACGGGGCTCTTCCATCGGTTCGACTGGTCCCGTTGGGTCACGGGGACCCCGCAGGAGCGGCTGTCGCTCCTGCCGCAGGCGCAGGAGCACATCCTCACGCTCGACGATGGGAAGAACCGGCTCCTCCAGGCGGTCACGGAGCTCTCGCGGGCGTTCGCGCTTGCCGTCCCGTCCGACGCCGCGCTCGCGATCCGCGATGACGTCGGGTTTTTCCAGGCGGTCCGGGCCGTCCTTGCCAAGGGCGCCGAGGGTGGGCCTCGTCCCGACGAGGATCTCGATCACGCGATCCGCCAGATCGTGTCGCGGGCGGTTGCCTCGGAAGAGGTCGTCGACATCTTCGCCGCCGCGGGCTTGATGAAGCCCGACATCTCGATCCTGTCCGATACCTTCCTCGCCGAGGTCCGCGGGATGCCTCAGCGCAACCTCGCCGTCGAGCTGCTCGGGAAGCTTCTGCGCGGCGAGATCAGGGCCCGGTCCCGGCGCAACGTCGTCCAGGCGCGCTCGTTCGCGGAGTTGCTCGAGCAGGCCCTGCGCCGCTACCAGAACCGCGCCATCGAAACCGCCCAGGTCATCGAAGAGCTCATCGCGCTCGCCAAGGAGATGCGGACGGCAGGGGAGCGGGGCGTCGAGCTCGGCCTCAGTGAGGACGAACTCGCCTTCTACGACGCCCTCGAGACGAACGACAGCGCGGTGGCGGTCCTGGGCGAGCCCGAGCTCCTCGCAATCGCCCGCGAGCTGACCGAGATCGTCCGGAAGAACGTCACGATCGACTGGACCGTCCGCGAGAACGTCCGCGCCCAGTTGCGAGTCCTGGTAAAGCGGATCCTCCGCAAGCACGGCTACCCGCCGGACAAGCAGGCCAAGGCCACCCAGCTTGTCCTCGAGCAGGCCGAGGTGCTCTCGGAGGGCTGGGCGACGACGTGAATATGGGCAGCTGACGAGAAGAGCGGGCCCGTGGGTCGCGCGCGAGATCAGTGCAAGCCAGGGTGGGAGCCAGGGCCTCCGGTCGTAACACGCGGCGTCGCTTCGCGGTGCCGAAAAACTTTAGTTCTTGACGCAGGTCGCGCGCTTCGGCTATTGTGTGGCGCATGACAAGAGCAGGCCCTCTCCCGTTCTCGCGCGAGGTCCTCGATGCTTACATCGGGGTGATCCGCCAGGCCTACGAAGCCAACGGCGACAGGATCGATCCCGATCTCGGCCACAACGAAGGGTCCTTCCGCTACCTCCTCTACCAGACCATCACACACTTTCTCCCAGGCGCCATGCGCCATTTCGACGACGTGCGCATCGAGTTGGACAACAGCGTCTTCGTCGTTCGACAAGGTGCATTTGGGTTGCGGGCGTACCCGATCGGGACCAGCGAATTCGACAATCCCTGGACTTCGTTTCCGTCGAACCGGGGCGGCGCACCGGCTGCGGCCGCGCAGAACCAGATCCAGATCGCGATGTTCCCCGAGGCGACCCTCCATCCTGAGAGCGCCGGTCGCGGCACCGAGTTCATCCTCGGCCACTGCGGGACCTCGATTGCCGGGCTCCGCGCCGTCCACCTATGCCTGCCGGTCGGCACTTCTTTCGACGAGACGGTGCGACAGTGGGCTCACGTCCACACCATCTTCCGAGCGGACACGGATGAGTCGCTGGTCTGGCCCCTCGGCCCTGACCTCCAGCCGGCCGAACCGGTCGTGGTGACCCCGCCCCCGCTCGTGGCCTTGCGCCCGAATGATGAGCAAGCAGCCCATGCCGACTGACCCGAGCCTCGGCCGGGCCAGAGCGATGTTCGAACCGGGGAGGCTCGGACAAGCCCGTCTCGCGCGAGGCATGAAGATGGTCGATCTGGCGGTGATGGTAGGGGTGACTCCCGCCTCGATCGGGCAGTACGAGGCTGGGCATATCAAACCGAGCGCCGACGTCCTGGGCCGGCTTGCGGTAGCGCTGGGTTTCCCGGTGTCGTTCTTCGAGGCCGGGCGTCGGATGGGCAACATGTCGGCCGACTCGGCCCATTTCAGGCGACTGCGCTCGGTGACGACGGCAGCCCGAAACCAACAGATCGCGCGTCTCGCCCTGCTCGATGAATTGGTCGCCAGGATCGAGCGGGACGTCGAACTCCCGACCGTCGACATTCCCGCCCTTGACCTCGAGACGGGCGACCGAGAGGAGATCGAGGCGCTCGCCGCCTCGGTTCGGGCGCACTGGCGCCTCGGTCATGGTCCGTTAGCCAACATGATCGCCCTGCTCGAGTCCAAGGGATGCGTCGCAGTCCGTCTGGTGGCCGAGAGCGAAAGCATCGATGCCTATTCGCGATGGGCCGGCCCGCGGCCGGTAATTGTGCTGACCATGGACAAGAACGACGCTGCGAGGTCGAACTTCGACGCTGCCCACGAGTTGGGCCACCTGGTCATGCACCGGGACGCCCAACCTGGCTCCCGCCTCGCCGAGGAGCAGTCACAGATTTTCGCCGCGGCGTTCTTGATGCCGGCAGAGGCGATCCGCCTTGAGTTGCCTACCCGGTTTGACCTATCAGCGTTCGTGGCGTTGAAACAGCGATGGCGGGTATCGATCCAGGCGCTGCTCTATCGGGCGCGCGTCCTCGGCGCGGTCAGCGAGGCGGCCTACAGGCGGGCGATGATGAAGATATCGATGTGGGGATGGCGGGCTGGAGAGCCGAACAGCATCTCGGACGTCGAGGAACCGTACGTCTTGGCCCAGGCCGTCGCCCTCCTGCGGGAGGATCGCGGGCTGGATGCGGCGGCGATCGCGAACGAGATGTCGATCCCGACCGATCTGATGGACACCTTCGTCGTCGAAGCACGACCGCGCCTCCGACTCTCATCGTCCACCGGTTCATGACGCCAACGGGCGGGAGCGACGGTCTCCAGGAGGCGTTAGTCCTGCTCGAAGGACTCGGGCAATCTCTCGGCCCGAGGTCATGGATTGGAGAGCTGGAGGCCCGACTCCGGGGAACGGACGGAGCCCAAGTTCGCGCGGTGACAGCGCGCGAGGGGATCGGGCGCGAAACGCTGGACGCGGCGCTGCTCATGAAGCGCGCCTCGGCGCAGATCGACGTTCTCGTCCATGCGATCGGGATCCTGAATGCCCTGCCGTACATCCTCGATCCCGGTGAGGTCGTGGAGAGTCTGTCGCTCGGTGCTGGCAACACGGGCCGAGCCCACGACCTCGAGACTGATCGACGCGTCGCAGAGTTCAAGTTCATCGAATGGCGTGGCGGGCCTGAGTCCATCCGACAGAACGGCGTGTTCAAGGACCTCTTTGGTCTGGCCAGCAACCCGACGAAAAAGCGCCGGGTCCTGTACCTCGTCGGCACGAAGCACCCGGTGCGGTTTCTGGAGAACCGCCGAGCCCTGAGCAGTGTCCTGAGCAAGGATGCCGCGACCGCCGCCCGCTTTCGGGAGATCTACGGGGATCGGTTCCAGACGGTGCGCGAGTACTACATGACGGTGCGCGACCTGGTCCAAATCGTTGATCTCGTCGGATTGGTGCCTGGCCTGACCGCCTGACAGAGCGCCGGCGACCGCAGACCGTTGAGGACTTGGTCTAGTCATCCAGGCTCCAGACGATCGGATCCGCGCGGCGTTGCTCGAGGCCCTCGTTCCCTCGGCTGAACGGCTTGGTGCCAAGGAAGCCCTTCTCCGAGAGCGGCGATGGATGAGCGGAACACACGACGACGTGACGTCGCTCGTCGATGAGCCGGGCCTTGGCCTGGGCGTGCCTGCCCCAGAGCAGGAATGCGACTGGCTCTTTCTTGTCCGCGATGGCCGCGATGATCGCGTTCGTGAGCACCCACCAGCGACCTCGGCGGTGGCTTCCAGGGTGACCTTCCTGAACCGTCAGAGTCGTGTTGAGGAGGAGCACGCCTTGGCGGGTCCATGACTCAAGCGATCCGTGGTCAGGCAGCAGCAACCTGCGGTCGGATCGCAGTTCAGCCCGGATGTTCTGGAGCGAGCGTGGTAGCGGCGGCGGGAGGTCCCTGGGCACCGAGAAGGCAAGACCCATTGCGTGCGTCTTGGTGGGATACGGATCCTGACCGAGGATCACCGCGCGGACCGAGTCAAAGGGCGTGGCACGTAGTGCGGCGAACACCTGACCTGGACCAGGCAGGACGGTGGTGGTCAGGCGCCGGTCCGCGACGTACGCGGCGATCGTGGCAAGTCGGCCTGGCGATGCAGCCGGTCCAAGAGCATGAAGCCAGTCGGCTGGGATTGCGCCGATGGCCGCCTCGAGCCAGTCGGAGGTTTCCATCACGTCCGAGTCTAGTCACATCAGCCCGGCACGACGCATACGCCAGCTATGGGCGTATACGGGAGATCCTGGCAGCGACGGCGGGTGCCTGGATAGGCGTGCTGCGACGAAGAAGCCGACTGGGCACTCCCACGCAGGGCTGCTCCGGCGGGTAAGCTCAACTCGATGATCGGCGACGCAGACCGCGAGATCAGGCTCCGCACCTTCGCCTGGCTGACCCGCCAGCGCGAAGAGTTCGGCGAGACCATCTCGAGGACGGCGCTGGAGACCTTCAGCCTGGATGGTCGCCGGATCCCGCTCGTGGGCCCATCGGGGATCTGGAAGCCCGCCGCGTGCGAACTCCCGGTCTCGATCACGACGACGGTCGGCGGCCCGTACGACGACTCCTTCGATCGCCGGGCCGGAACGCTTCGCTACGCCTACCGCGGACTCGACCCGCAGCATCGAGACAACCGCGGCTTGCGGCGCGCGATGGTCGAACGGGTCCCGATCGTCTACTTCCATGCGATCGAGCCCGGGAGCTACGTCGCGGCCTACCCGGTCTTCGTGGTCGAGGACCAACCCGGGCAGCTCCGCTTCTCCATGCAGGTGGATGACCTCTACGCGGCGGAGCACGAACTCGTGGGCAACGGCGCCATCGGTGAGGGCGCCGCCGAGCCCCGGCGAGCGTATGTGACCGCGACGTTCCGCCGGCGGCTCCACCAGGTCGCCTTCCGCGAGCGGGTGCTCCGCGCGTACGCCGAGCGCTGTGCCCTCTGCCGGCTGCGCCATCTGGAGCTCCTCGACGCGGCGCACATCACGCCCGACAGCGACGCCGAGGGCGAGCCGGTGATCAGCAACGGCGTCGCCCTGTGCAAGCTCCATCACGCCGCGTTCGATCGCTTCTTCTTCGCCATCCGGCCCGACTACGTGATCGAGGTCCGCCCGTCCGTCCTCGCCGAGTCGGACGGCCCGATGCTGGTCGTGGGACTCCAGCAGATCCACGGTCAGCCGATCCACCTGCCGCGCCGCACCGTCGACCTCCCCGACCGCGCCCGCCTCGAGCGCCGCTACCAGCAGTTCCGGCAGGCCGCGGGGTAGGGCGGGCGCCGAGCCCGCCTCCCGGACGGCGTCGCTTCGTCAGGGCAGCGCTGTCGACGGGAGGACCATCGGTTGTTGCCGTCATGGCTCATCGGGGTTGGCTCGTCGAGGTGAGTCGCAGGTAAGCGCTCGTTCGTACCCTGCAGCGATGCATGCTGCGACACGGTCCGAATGGCGGCCAAACGCGGGTACCGCTTGCCATCCGATAGCGTAGGTGCTATCAATGCTGTCGACGAAGCTTGATCGTCCTCGCGCCTGGGGGGTTCATCTATCGACCGAGGCACGGGACTGGCTGATCAGTTGCACCACCGATCAGGCCGCGTTGGCGAGGGTCATGAGCAGTTTCAGTTTCATCTTCCAGAAGTTGGAGATCGCCGGCCCGCGAGTCGGGGAGCCGGACATCAAGAAGCTGGTCGCCACCCAGGGCATGTGGGAAGCGCGAGTCAAGGACCCGACCGGTGCATATCGGATGTTCTTCCGCTTCGGCAGGATCGGAGACCGGCGGATCACCGCCGTCGCGCACGGACGCAAGAAGAGCGAGCAGAGCCTGCCGAGGTCGGTCATCGACCTTGCGCAGCGCAAGGTCGATGCGTTCCTCGCCGAACTCGGAGCCAACGGGTTCATCGACCAGGATCAATGAGGTGAGCAGATGAGATGGCGGGACGTCGCGACGGAGCTCGAAGGCCGACCTGGCTATCGAGCCGCGTTCGAGCAGCAGCTTCCGTACGCCAACGTGGCGCTGGCGGTGGTCGCCCTGCGGGAGCGTCATGGACTGACCCAGCGAGCCCTCGCGGAACTCGTCGGCACGCCGCAATCGGTCGTGGCGCGCCTCGAATCCGGCCGACAGCCGGTCGAGATCAGGATGTTGGCTCGCATCGCGGACGCTGTAGGGGAAACGTGGACGGTCCAGTTCGGGCTGCGAAACGAGTCGCCGCAGGTGCCCCGGGTCGTGGGCGCCTGAGGAAACGCTCCACCGTCGAGCGACTCGCCCGCGGCTCCACCAGGTCGCCTTCCGCGAGCGGGTGCTCCGCGCGTATGCCGAGCGCTGCGCCCTGTGCCGGCTGCGCCACCAGGAGCTCCTCGACGCGGCGCACATCACGCCCGACAGCGACGCCGAGGGCGAGCCGGTGATCAGCAACGGCGTGGCGCTGTGCAAGCTCCATCACGCCGCGTTCGATCGGTTCTTCTTCGCCATCCGGCCCGACTACGTCATCGAGGTCCGCCCGTCCGTCCTCGCCGAGTCGGACGGCCCGATGCTCATGGTGGGCCTCCAGCAGATCCACGGCCAGCCGATCCACCTGCCGCGTCGCACCATCGACCTCCCCGACCGCGCCCGCCTCGAGCGCCGCTACGAACAGTTCCAGGCGGCCGCGGGGTAGGGCGGACTACCTGCTCCTGGACACTGGGTCCAGGTCGAAGACGGGCGGATCTCGGTGCCAATGGAAACGGGGGACGTAACGCCGAAAGAAGTCTGCGCGGCCAAGGAGGACCGTATCCGGTCCCTTGTCCGGTTCGGCGACCAGAAAGCTCGTCATCAGGACGACCTTCTCCCTCTCCCAGCGTATGACGCCCGCGCAGGGCCGAACGTCTAGGCCGCCTCCCGGACCCAGACCGCCGGGTCCTGCTGGTAGCGTCCCGAAGTCCACTCCGAGTGGGGCGACGAACGCGGAGGGAACCAATGTGTTTTCCGCGCCCGAGTCGACCAGCGCCGGCACCCGGATCCACTGGGCCCCGATCTCGATGGCGACAATGATGATGGGGCGGAACACGTCCGCCCCATCCGGGCCTACCCCAACGTGGGTCGCGGGGATCCGTGGCACTCGACCCCCTCAGAAGTATGAGTAACCGGCCCGGGTGTCCGGGATCTGGTAGAGGATTGGTGCCTCGACCCCCAGTTCGCGAGCTGCAGCCCATGCCTCCGTCGAGGTCTCTCGTATCGCGATCACTTCGGACCGCGTCAGGGCGGCCCACTTCCCCGGATGCCGGAGAAGCTGCTCCTGGACTTGGGGCTCGATTTCGTAGACAAGATCCTCACGTCGCTGGTCGATGACCATCGGGTGGCCTCCGTCTGGGGCGCGGTCGCAGCTGTTCTCGCAATGAGCGGGTGGTCATCGGCACCGTAGCACAGGCGTACTTATCCCTCGCTCACCTACGCCGAGCGCTGCGCGCTCTGCCGGCTGCGTCACCAGGAGCTCCTGGACGCGGCCCACATCACGCCCGACAGCGACGCCGAGGGCGAGCCGGTGATCAGCAACGGCGTGGCGCTGTGCAAGCTCCACCACGCCGCGTTCGATCGCTTCTTCTTCGCCATCCGGCCCGACTACGTCATCGAGGTCCGCCCGTCCCTCCTCGCCGAGTCGGACGGGCCGATGCTGGTCGTGGGCCTCCAGCAGATCCACGGCCAGCCGATCCACCTGCCGCGCCGGACCATCGACCTCCCCGACCGCGCCCGCCTCGAGCGCCGCTACGAGCAGTTCCGGGCGGCCGTGGGGTAGGGGTCGCCTTCACTCGAGATGAGGCTGACGCTCATTCGCAAGGTGCCCTGAACGCCGAGCTCGTGTCGAGACGCGTGTGGGCTGACCGGTCCTCGAACGAGCACCCGAAATCGCCGGTTCTACGAATCTGCGATCGGCTGAAGAACCTTGACCTGCAGGTCGGGCGCCGGAGCGAACAAGTGACGTCGGCCGACCGTGCGCCGGACCAGAAAGCCTCGGCGCTCCAGGTCGAGGAGGTCCGTGCGGGCCGATTGTCGAACGACTCGATGGCTCGTCGCGTGTGACTTGAAGGTGTACTCCGCATCCGAGTGCCGCAACGCGTTTGTGAGGAGCGCAACCTGCCGATGATTCAGGTCGGTCCGTCGGAGCAGGCCGATCGTCTCGCGGACCTCGGCAATCTTCCGCCGGATATAGCCATGAAGCTCCTCAATCGCCCGTTTTGCAATCTCAAGCTGGTGAAGGATGAAGTAGGTCGCGTCGAACTCGTCGGTCTCTGTGTAGAGGAACGCGCGTGCATACCGCATCGGAGCGCGGACCAGCA
This sequence comes from Chloroflexota bacterium, assembly GCA_040389445.1. Taxonomy (GTDB): domain Bacteria; phylum Chloroflexota; class Limnocylindria; order Limnocylindrales; family CSP1-4; genus UBA5189. The sequence goes on along the minus strand of JAZJZX010000004.1, from coordinate 26,894 downwards.
GCCTCGAGATCGTCACGTATTCGAAGAGCCAATAGCCGCTGGCAAGCATCTGACGGTAGAAGAGCGTCCGGGCAGTCCGGCCGTTGCCGTCCTCAAACGGGTGGTCGTAGGCGAGCCACAGATGCAGGATGATCGCCCGGATCACGGGATGCATGAACCCCGTGATCCCTTCTCCGTTCGCGAAACGCACCATGGCCGCGAGTCGATCGGGCAACTCCGCCGCCGGAGGTGGAGTGTGCGTAACATTCCCGTTCTGATCCATGATCACAACGCGGTCCTCATCCGGCCGTTGCAGCCGGCCGGCCGCCGAAGCATCAGAGAGGGTGTCCTCTGTGACAACGCGGTGCAAGAGGAGCACATCGGCTGTCGTCAGCGGTCGCTGCGCCATGTCGTGGATGAGCGTCATCGCACGGTAGTTGTTCACGATCATCCGTTCGCCACGGTCACGAGGGGGCCGCCCGGTCCGAAGCATTTCCTTGGCGACCTTGCGGGTTGCGCTCGCACCTTCGAGCTGACTCGACGTGATCGCCTCTTCGAACAATGAATTCACAAGATATCGGCTGCGGTCTCCGGGATCCTTGATCGTGTCGCTGACGATGATCTCGCCCGCAGCGTGCTGGTCGAGCCAGTGGAGGAGTTCGAGAGCTCGATCCGGCAATGCAAACCGGAAGAACTGTCCATCGACAGAGCGAAGCGGAACCGTTCGGGTGCTTGAGTTTCTAGCCAGTTTGACCCCAAGCCACCAGGCGCGAACGTCGAGGTTGTCCGGTGGTTCCCGGCGTCGCAGCTCATCCCAATGCAGGTACTGTCCCTCGATAACTGGGCCGATTTCCGCCGCCATGATCCGGGGCAGGAGCTCCCCGAACGTTGCCGGGTCGTACAGCTCTTCAAACGAGGGCGCGCGCTGGGGAAGGGCCACTGTCAATCCATCGCTAAGTGTTGCCAAGTTAGCGGTGAGTCTGGCTGCATGTGCTAAGTCTGTCAATGTTAGCCGCGAATTGGCGCCCATTCCAGGCGACGCGGCCGAGCTCGCTGGTCGATAAGCCGCGGGTAAGCCTCGCGACCTACGGTGGCTCTGGCGCACTCGTACCGCCGAAGGTCGACGTGCGCTGCGCGATGCCCTGGGTCTGGCCCGGATTCGGGCCGAACGCCGGGTCACCCAGGTGGAGCTCGCAGCCCGCCTCGACCGGAGCCAGGGCAACATCTCAGAACTCGAACGGCGATCCGACGTCTACCTCTCGTCCCTCCGGGAGTACGTCGAGGCGCTTGGAGGGGAGTTGGAGGTCAACGCCGTCTTCGACGGAGAGCGTCACCCGATCGGTGGCTCGTCACGTCAGCTGACGGGCGCCTCGCGGAGCGACCGCAGGTAGGCGTCCTCCGCGATCCCGAGAACCTCCCAGATCGCGATGTCCTCGTCGACATCGGGCCAGTGCACGGAAATTCCGCGCGGCCCGATCGTCCAGTGCTCGCGTTCCGCCTGCGTCGCCTTCGCGAGGCGAGCCGATGCCGAGACCGGAAGGCTCACCTCACGGTCCTGGTCCAGCTCGAAGATCAGCCGATCGTCGATCGCCCGGATCGCCTTGATGGTCGGTGGTGTCATCGCTACGCTCGCTCGCAGACGGTGTCGATAGCCTGGATCAGAACGGCTCGGTCGCCCTCGACGACCCTCCTGATCCGGTGGAGTTCGCGAGGACTGTACCCGACGTGCTCGGCAAGGGAAACCGGCCTCAGCCAGAACTTGGCCAGACCGTCGTTTCCCTCGACGTGGACGTGGTGGGGTTCGACGCAGTCGGACATGAACATGAACAGCCGGTACGGACCAGCGCGGAGAAGCGTCGGCACAGGGGTCCTCGCGACGTGCGGGGACGGCGGGCGCCAAAGGAATCGGTCGGCCCTCATCTGTCGATCATCGCCGCACCACCAGGGTCGCGGAATCGGCGGGACGGGTGCGCACCGCGCGCCCAGCGTCATCGAGGTCCGCCCGGCCGTCGTCGCCGAGTCGGACGGCCCGATGCTCGTTGTGGGGCTCGAGTGGATTACGGTCATGCCCGGCGACGCGTGCCCGGACTCAGCTCCTACCATCGGCCAGCTCGGCCAACCGCCGCCGATACGCGATCGACGCCCGATCCGGCCCCGCGATATGCAGCTCCGCGCTGAGATCCACCGGGAGCGCCTCCGGGCGCTGTGACTCGGCGATCGGGCGGTCCTGGTCGAGGATGACCGCCTGGAAGGCGGCGAGCTCGGCGTCGGCCTCGGGCTCGAGCTTGTAGGTCCGGGCGTTCCAGGTGAACGACCGGCAGCTCCGGGCCGACAGCGGCGCCACGGCCACGAACAGCACGAACCGATGGCCCTCGGGTCGATCGGCCGACGGCGGCAGGCGCTGGTCGAGGGTCACGGACAGCGGCAGGTGGAGCGTGTAGGTCGTCGGGTCGCGCTGGACCTTGTCGCCGGGCGCGGCGTCGCCCTTGACCGAGGCCTGCGGCTCCTCGAGGGCGATATCGAACGAGATCGTCGTCCCGTCGTCGCGGACCTCGTGCTCGGGGCTGAGCGGCTTGCCCCGATCGCCGAGGATGCCCTCGTGGACCCACGGGAAGTGGCTGAAGTCGACGAAGTTCTCGACCCGCCGGGCCGCCGAGCAGGCCCAGTCGTAGGTCTCGATCGGGATCGTCCGGATGCCCTCGCCGCCCCACCAGGTCGAGGCATCGGGGAGGGGCCAGGCGGCCTCGGGCGCCTCCCAGCCGCCGGGCCCGGGTTCCAGCAGCACCCACACGAGGCCGACCGCGACCGCCGTCGCGAAGCGCTCGACCCGGGCCCGCGTCGGGATCGACCGGCCGTGGACGGCCGGGATCCGCCGCACGATCCCGCGCCGGTCGTAGCTCCAGCCGTGGTAGGCGCACACGAGGCACGGCTCGCCAACCGTGCCGCTCCCATCCGGGGCGGGCTGTGACCCGTCGTCCACCCAGCCGAGGCTCAGCGCCGTCCCGCGATGGACGCACAGGTCCGGGAAGCACACGATGTCATCGCCCAGCCGCACGACCACGAGCTGCTCGTCGAGCAGGGTCACGGGGAGCGGGCGCCCCCCTGCGGCATCGAGCTCATCGACCCGCACCACCGGGTGCCAGCACCGCCGCAGCGCCTGGTGCAGCCGCGACTCGCCAGAGGCGTCGAGGTGGATGTCCATGGGCGCCAGTATCGACCCGGGAAGACTGCCCGTGCAGTGATTGCGAGCCGGGAGGCGCGTCGGCCGAGTAAGTGGCGGTTGAGCGACCACACCTAAGGTCGCTGGATGATGTCGTAACTCCAAGGTGAGTCGCAGCCAAGCGCCGGCCGGTAGGGTCGGGCGATGCCCGAGGTGTCGCGGTTCTTTGGCATCGTCATTCAGATGTACGTCGATGATCATGTCCCGCCCCACTTCCACGCTCGTCACGCGGGAATGGAGGTCGTGGTCGCGTTCGACACGATGGCGATCGTCAGAGGTCGGCTTTCGTCGCGCGCGCATGCATTGGTTGTGGAGTGGGCATCGCTCCATGTGGAAGAACTCTGGGCGGACTGGGAACTGGCCAGATCGAACCGTCCATTGAATCGCATCGCACCCCTGCGATAGCATCCGGTGTGATGTTGCTTCGCGTTCAAAGTGCCGAGCCGCTCGAAGGTCGACGGCTCCGCCTGACCTTGACAAACGGTGCCGTTGTGGAGCGGGACGTCCAGGACCTGCTCTGGGGCCCTGTGTTCGATCGCTTGCGCTCCGACGACGCGCTTTTCCGCCGCGTCCGCGCGCGGTACGGGACGGTCGTCTGGCCGGGCAATCTCGACATCGCACCAGAGACACTCATCTGGGACGGGCCCGATCCAGCCGAGAGCGGCCGCAGCCCTGAACCGTTCCTGCGACCGCGTTCGCCCAGTCGTTCGTCTCGCTAGCCGCCTGGCAAGGATTCGCGCCGGACGCCGAGCTGCGCCGGGCCGGACGCCGAGCTGTTCAGCTAGCGCATAAGCGCTGGTTGAGCGACGGCGGGTAGGGTCGCTGGATGAGGACCGTTGGCGATCATCCAGTCGGGGTCTACGGTGGAGCCGTGGACTATCAGGGGATCATGACCATCGAGCCGGGCAAGCGCGGCGGCAAGCCGGTCATCCGCGGTCTCCGGATCACCGTAGACGACGTGCTTTCATACTTGGCGGCGGGCATGACCGTCGACCAGATCGTGGCCGATTTCCCTCCGCTCGCCGCTAATGATGTCCTCGCGGTGCTTGCCTACGCGGCAACTCGCGAGCGCAGCATCGCCACCGTTCCTCGGACCACGCCCAAGCTTCCTAGCCAACCGGCTCCGCGGAGGCGCTCGTCCGGCATTGACATGGTGCGATCGATGGTCGATCATTCGCACATGACAGGCAGCAGTGTGATTGTCGAGGCGAGGCTCAGAGGACGAAACCAGCTGACCCTCCCGGAATTGATCGTCCAGGCTGGTGGGCTGGCGGAAGGGGAGCGGTTCGCCGTCGAGATCGACCCTGCGGATCCGGACACGGTTCACCTGCATCGGCTCCGCACGAGCTATGCCGGCGCCCTGCGTGACGTGTACGGGGATCCCGCCGCGGCCCTGGCCGAGGAGCGGACCGGCTGGCGATGACGGTCGATTACGCCGGGCTCGAGCGAGCGGTGCCAGTCTCAGCCGTGATCGCGCTCGATGCCTCGGTCACCCTGGCGTATCTCGCCGGAACGGAGGTCGTGAGCGAAGCCGCCACCTGGATCTTCGACGGTTGCCTCAACGCGGGTCGAAACACCGGCGTCCTCTCGACCCTCACCGCGGCCGAACTGCTCGTCAGGCCGTTTCGGGCCGGCGATGCGTCGGTCGCGAGCGTCGAGTCGTTCCTACGATTCTTCGGCTCGATTCGGTTGGTCGACGTCTCGTACATGATCGCCCGGACGGCCGCGCGCGTCCGGGCGGGGACGGGCCTCGCGATGCCCGACGCGATCGTCGTCGGGACCGCGATCGAGGATGGCGCCGAAGTCCTGGTCACGAACGATCGCGCCTGGCCGGCGATGCTGGGATCAACCGTCGCCCCGCTGCGGATCGTCAACATCGGTGACTTCGTCCGTCCGTGACACCGGGACCTCGACGGGCCTTGCATGCGCAGCTACCATGCGGGCATGTCCATGTGGCGGTGCCCCCACTGCGCCACGCCCCAGGCGGAGACCGCCCGCTGCTGGGTCTGCCATCGATCGTCGACCACCTGTTCGACGTGCCGCCATTTCCGACGGAGCGTGGCAGCGCAGGTGGGGTTCTGCGGCCTCGATCGAAGACGCCTTCCCCTGGCGGGGACCGAGCACCGCGGCTGCTGGGAGGCCGGGGTTGCCCCGACGCCCGAAGCGCCCGTCGCCGCGGCGATGCCTCACGCGCGGCGGCTCGATCCCGAGAACGTCCGTGACTTCGTGCCGGTGGAACTCGGTCGCGATCGGCAGGCCGGCGCGGCGAACGGGACGCCGATCGTCGTGGGTGCCGCGAGCGGTCTCGCTGCCGCCGGCGCGGGCGGTCTTGCCTCCGCCGGCGCGGGCGGTCTTGCCTCCGCCGCGGGCGGTATTGCCGGCGCGGGCGGTTTGGCCGCCGCCAGCGGTCTTGCCTCCGCCGCGGGCGGTCTTGCCGATCCAGTTCCCGATCTGGTGGTCGCAGACCGCTGGACCAATCGGGTGACCCTGTTCGGGGAGCTTGATCGCTAGGTAGCGGCCTCCATCACGAGCGTGGCCGGCACGCGGCCGGTGGCCGGTGGCGCGTGGCCGGCACGCGGCCGGTGGCCGGTGGCCGGTGGCCGGTGGCGCGTGGCCGGTGGCAGCGCTCCGGCCTGACCGAACAGGCGCAAGTGCCGACCGTGGTCAGGCTGAGGGTGTGGGGGTATCCGTTGGTGCGGGCGTCGGGGTGGGTGCCGGCGTGGGTACCGGCGTCGGCGTGGGTGCCGGCGTGGGTACCGGTGTCGGCGATGGCGTCGGCGATGGGGTCGGCGTCGGCGATGGGGTCGGCTCGGGACCCTTCGAGATCACGTAGTTGACGGCAAGGTCCTGGATCACGAGCTGGCCCGGTCCGGGATCCTGGCTGACCACCGCCCCGATCGGGATGAAGGCGTCGAAGGCCTCCGTGCGGGTGCCGATCTTGAGCTTGGCGGCCGCGATCAGGTTGAGCGCCTCGGATTCCGACTTGCCCCGAAGATCGGGCACGGCCACCGGCTGATCGCCCTGCGCGAGCGTCAGTTTGATGGTCGTGCCGCTGTCCACGGTCCCGCCGGCACCCGGGTCCTGGGCGATCACCGTGTCGGCGGGCTGGTCGCTCGGCTGGAAGTCCGCCCGCACGACCTTGAGTCCGTCCTTGTCCGCAGCCGCCTGTGCCTGGTCGAAGGTCATGCCCACGAGATTCGGCACCACGACCTGCTCCGGACCCGGCGTCGGCGTGCTGTTGAGGAGCCGGAAGAGGAGGAACGCCGCGAGCCCGAGGATGACGATTGCGAGGAGGCCGGAAATCCACAGCCACGGGCTGGTCCCACCGTCGTCGCGATCCCCATCGTCGGGATCGTCGTCCGGTTTCCGGCGTCCGGCACCCATCGGGCGCGACCGATCCCCGGCCCCGGCGTACGCATCAGGGGCGTAGGGAACCCGTGCGCCGGGGTTGGGTCGTGCGGTTCCGGCCAAAGTCGCATCGGCCCCGGCCGGGCCGGGTGCCGCTGCCCCGCCGATGGCGGCCGCACCAGCCGCCCCAGCCGCCCCGATCGCCGCGGCACCGGCCGACCCGGCCGCACCGGCGGCACCGACGACCGGCGATGCTGCGGCACCCGCCGACGACGCAGCCGCGCCGGCAGACTGCTCGGCCAGGAACCGGTCGAGGACATCCGCCATGGCCTCGGCAGACGCGAAGCGGTCCACGGCGTCCGTGGCCATGGCCTTGCGTGCGATGGCCTCGAGGGCCGGGGGGATGCCGCTCCGAACCGCCGACGGGCTCGGAACCGGTCCCGTGAGCCGGGCCGTCGCGATGGCCGCAGCGGAATCGCCGTCCCAGGGACGTCGTCCCGTCAGGAGCTCGTACAGGACGATGCCGAGGCTGTAGATGTCCGAAGCCGGGGTGGCCGTCTCGCCCCGTGCCTGCTCGGGGCTGAAGTAGTGGACCGAACCGAGGGTGGTGCCGGGGAGCGTCAGGGCGGCCTCGGCAATGGCCCGGGCAATCCCGAAGTCGGTGACCTTGACGCGGCCCTCGCGGGTGACGAGGACATTGCTCGGCTTGATGTCGCGATGCACGAAGCCGCTGGCATGGGCCGCCGCAATCGCCCGGGCGATCTGCGACGTCAACCGGGCCGCCTGCCGCGGCGGTAGCGCCCCGCTGCGCCGAACGATGGAGGCGAGATCCTCGCCGTCCACCAGCTCCATGATGATGAACGGGCCGGCGGGATCCGTGCCGTAGTCGTAGACCCCAACGACGCCGGGGTGATTCAGCGAGGCGGCGGACTGCGCCTCCTGCCGGAACCGGGCAAAGAAATCAGGGTCCCGGCCGTACTCCGGTCGGAGCACCTTGACGGCGACGTCGCGCTCCAGCTGGGCATCCCGGGCGCGATAGATCGTGGCCATCCCGCCCTGCCCGAGCAGTTCGATCAGTCGGTATCGACCGCCGAGGACGGTGCCGATCTCTGCCAAGGAATCCTCCGAATGACGATGCCCGGAGCGCCGTATGCCCGGATCGTAGCGTACGACGGCGGGTCGTCCGATACGGTGACGACGCGCTACCCCTGGAGCTCGAGGCTCCGGAGGTGGGCGCGGAGTTCGGCGGCGAGGTCGGGGCGCTCGAGTGCGAGCTCGACGGTCGCCTTCAGCCAACCCATCGTGGTGCCGGCGTCGTAGCGCCTGCCCTCGAACTCATAGGCAAAGACCGACTGCTCCGCCATGAGCGCCTCGATGGCATCGGTCAGCTGGATTTCTCCCCCCGATCCGCGCTGGGTCTGCTCGAGCTTGTCGAAGATCTTCGGCGTCAGGACGTAGCGGCCGATGATCGCGAGATTGGAGGGCGCAGTGCCGGGCGCCGGCTTCTCGACGACCCTGGTCACCTGTCGGAGGCGTGGATCGTGATCATCCGGTCCGGCCACGGTGCCCACGATGCCGTACCTGGACGTCTCGTCGGGCGCCACCTCGCTCACGGCCAGGACCGACCCGTGGGTCTGCTGATAGGCGTGGATCAGCTGTCCGATGGCGGGTCGGTCGGCGATCACCACGTCGTCCGGCAGGAGCACCGCGAACGGCTCGTGTCCGATGAGGTCCTTCGCCATCAGCACCGCATGCCCGAGGCCGAGCTGCTCCTTCTGGCGAACGTACGCAATCTGGGCGAGGTCGCTGATGTGGCGCACCTGGCGGAGCTTCTCGATTTCCCCCTTCTCCTCGAGCAGATGCTCGAGTTCGTAGGAGAGGTCGAAGTGGTCCTCGATCGCCCGCTTCTGGCTGGAGGTGACGATGATCACCTGCTCGATACCGGCGGCGACGGCTTCTTCGACCGCGTACTGGATGATCGGCTTGTCCACGAGCGGCAGCATTTCCTTGGGCTGCGCCTTGGTCGCCGGGAGGAAGCGGGTACCCCAGCCGGCTGCCGGGAAGACTGCTTTTCGGACGCGCATGACACCCCTTGGGCGGTTGATGGGCAGCCCCGAGGATACCACCCGACGGCTCGCCGACCCTCGCTGCGGTCAGGCCGGCAGGCGCTCCACGAAGGTTCGAACGGCGCTCGCGAAGGCATCCGGACGGTCCAGCGGTGTCAGGTGACTCGACAGCGGGAGGACGCGTCGCGAGACTTGCCCGATACCGCGCAGGAACGATCGCTCGCCGAGCCGGAAGACCAGATCGAGGCCGCCATTGATCACCAGGATCGGTCCGCCGTAGGCTCGAAGACGGTCCCGGAACCGCGCCTCCGTCAGCGAGCGGACGGCCGCCGCGCCACCTTGGGACCAGTACCCGGCCGCCACGATCGGCTCCGCGATCTCGGCTGGATAGCGGCGCCGGAAGACCCACGTGTTGAGCGCGTCGAGGCGCCGCTCCGGTGCCGCGGCCAGCGCCCACGCGAACAGTCGGAACGCGAAGCCCGTGATCCCGGACGGCTCGGCCGTGGACCCCGCCAGGACCAGCCCACGGACGTGCCCGGGCGACCGGGCGGCCGTGGTCATGGCGACGTATCCGCCCAGGGACAGGCCCACCAGCACCGCCGGTCCCCCGCCCGCGTCGTTGATCGCGGCCTCAACCACGGCGGCGGCCGCGTCCAGCGAGAACGGCACATCGGCGAGCGCGCCGTGGCCCGGCAGATCGACGCTGACGCACCGATACGTGTCGGACAGTCGGGCCACCACCGCTCCCCAGGACACGCGGGTCAGGCGCGTGCCGTGGATGAACACGATCAGCGATCCCTCGGCCGGCCCGGCGGTAACCCAGGCGTCGGGTGTCATGGCTCCGCGAGGTCCGGTTCCGGCTCCGGCTCCGCGAAGTCCGGCTCGGCGGCCGGCAACATGGCCGGCTCCGCGGGACGGGCCCGCTGGATCAGGACGGCTGCGCCGAGGATGGCGACGCCGCCGGCCGCCTGTACCGGGCCGACCGCCTCCTGGAGGAACACTGCCGCGAGCAGGACGCCGACGAGTGGTTCGAAGAGCATCAGGATCCCCGCCCGCACCGGGCCGATCCAGCGGATCCCGGCGAGGAACATCGTGCTCGGGACGGCTGCCGCGAAGATCCCGCCGAACAGGAGCAGCCAGAGCAGCCCCGGCGTCGCGAGCGGCAGGGCCAGCGACGACACCCCGTCCCCGGCGACGGCCGGGACGGCCGCGATGCCGGCCGAGGCACCGAGGATGAACCCCATCGCCTGATCGGTGGGCACCGCTCGGTAGCCGTGCCGGCTGACCAGCACGAACACGGCCTGGCTTGCGGCGGCCGACAGCGCCAGGAGCACCCCGACCGGATCGATGCCCGATCCCGTCGATGCCGCAGGGCCGCCCACGACCACCGCGACCATGCCGGCGAGGGCCACGACGAGCGCGGTCGCACGCGTCCGGTCCATCCGCTCCCAGCCGAGGAGCGCGGACGCGCCCGTGACGATCGCCGGATACAGGTAGAAGCAGAGCAGCACGATCGCGACGGGCACCCGCGCGAAGGCCAGGAACATCGCCATGTTCAGGGTGGCGCCCGTGAGCGCCGCCAGCCCCAGCGAGGCTCGTCCTCGACCATCGAGGGAGCGCCAGCCGACGAGCCGGCGGCCGCTTCGGAGAGCGACGCCGATGATCAGGGTCATGGCCAGGGCGCCGATCCCCGCCCGCCAGGTCACGAACGCGAAGGGCGTCAGGCCGAATGCGTAGGCACTGCGGGACAGGACGCCGAGCATCGCGAAGAGGCTCGCGGCGACCGCGACCGTCAGGCTGCCGAGCAGCGGGCTCCGTCGTCCATCCACGTGCGCATGGTACGGGCCGAGTCAGCGGGGGCTCGATCCCCGTTCCCGGCGCGCGACGCCGAGCCGTATCGAGGTGAACGGAATGCGGAATTCCCGGAAGACCTCGATCGACACCAGGAATCCGGCGAGCAGGAAGACGACCGCCACCAGCTTCGCGATGGCGAAGGGCGCCGTGATCCCGAACCGGTTCAGCGTGTCGCCCGCGGACGCCACGAAGGCCCCGATGGCGATGAGGAGCGTCGCCGGGACGCGGCTGTGGAGGCGTCCCCGCGCCAGGTCGCGGATCGCCGCCGGCAGCGAAGCCACGAAGTTCACGGTGAGGGCGAACGGCGCGATGAACAGGTTGAAGAGAAACTGGTCGCCGGTCTGCCCGGGATCCAGCGAGTACTCGAGCACCCGCCGCTTGGGCATGAACACGTAGGCCGAGAACAGCGCTCCGAACAGGAGCGCCAGGCCGCCCGTCACGTTCAGGAACGGGGTCAGGAGCCGGAGCGAGCCGGGGAACAGCGCGGCGGTCGGTTGACCGGTCGCTGCGTCGAGGACGTAGCCCGGCGCCGGGAGCGTCACGCCGACGGACAGGACGATGGAGGCGAGCGTCGCCCCGACCACGCCGATCGCAGCGATCCGGGGCCATCGCTCGTTCTGGAAATAGGTCTCCACGGCCACCGCCAGCCCGAGGATCGTGGCGGTGATGAAGTAGATGACGGGGGTCGCGCCCGCACCGTCGTAGTCGAACTTGCGCTGCGTCAGGAAGGCGAACAGCCCACCCAGGAACAGGGTGAACGCGAAGGCATAGCCGAAGCGCGTCCGATTGAGGAGGAATGCCGTGCCGAGACCCAGCCAGCCAGCCGTCCAGACGGCTCCGGTGAGGTACCAGGTTCGGTACAGCGTCTCGTTCCAGCCGCTGGCCGCCGCAACTGCCTCGCTCCCGGCCGCGATCCCGAAGAACGCCATGCCGACGGCCCACACCAGCTGGAAGGTCTGCCGCCGCTCCCGCCACTGGTCGAGGAGTGCGATGGCGAAGGCGAGCGCGAGAACGGCGGTCAGACCCGGAATGAGCACGTCCGTCATCCCTCGACGCCTCGTGTTCGAAGGACGCGACCGGTGAAAGGAATTCGGAACTCGCGGAAGACCTCGACCGAGACGAGGAAACCGGCGAACAGGAACAGGACGCCCAGGAACTCACCGACAAAGAACCCGCTGGTCGACCCGAAGCGGTTGGCGCCACTCGTGATGGCCGGGATGAATCCGCCGATGGCGATCAGGATGGTCGCCGGTACCCGGGTATTGAGGCGCCCCGACAGCAGGGCAATGATCGCGCCGGGGAGCGACGCGAGGAAGTTGACGGGGATCCCGACGGCCGCGATGGCGAACGTCAGCGGCGAGCGGCCGCGACCCAGGTCGTAGCGGATGACCCGGCGCTTGGGCATGAAGACGTAGGCGGAATACAGCGCCCCGAAGGTGAGCGCGAACGCCCCGGTGACGTTGAAGAACGGCGTCAGCAGCCGGATCGAGCCGGGGAACAGCGTCCCGACCGGAATGTGGGTCGCCGGGTCAACCGCGTAGCCGGGCGCCGCGAGCGGCGTCATCACCACGAGGACGAGGGAGAGGACTGATCCGCCCACGATCGCCCCGCCGGCGAGCCAGACCCACCGATCGTCGCGACGGGCCGTCATGACCACGACGCCGATCGCCAGCACCAGGGCCGCCAGGCCGTAGACGTACGGGGTCGCACCGGATCCCGGGTAGTCGTACCTGGCCCAGGACAGCACCGTGAACAGGCCCGCCAACGCCAGCGACACCGCGAAGGCATATCCGAAGCGGGTCTTCGCGAGCAGGAAGACGGTGCCGAGGCCGAGCCATCCGGCCACCCAGATGGCCCCGATGAGGTACCAGCTTCGATAGAGCGGTTCGCTCCAGCCGAAGGCGCCGCCCAGGAATTCCGTGCCCGCCGAGAGCGCATACCAGAGCATCCCGATGGCCCAGATCAGCTGGTACGGTCGCCGGCGCTCCAGCCACTGGTCCAGGAGGAAGACGAAGAAGACAAGCGAAAGCACGGACGACGCCAGCGGCAGGGCGACGTTGAAGTTCACCGGATGGTCTCCCTCATCGAGCGACGGGCGCTCGTGGCTGCATGGACCCCGACGAGGTGGAGCAGGAGCCGATCCAGGAGCGCCACGGCCTGCTCGAAGAGCGACGCAAGCTGCGTGGCGTCCAGAGCGCGGCGGCGGCCCAGCGACGCGATCTCCGTCAGAAACGGTTGGCGGGCCCGCACGTAGACCGCCACGACCTCGGTGCTGCTGGCTCCGGCTTCGGCAAGGCGGCGGGCCGTGATCTCGATCAGCCCGAGGGCCTCCGATTCCCAGCGCCGGCGGTCGCTCGACTCGGTCGCATCGAGGCAGGCGAGGAGGACGGCGACCAGGCGCCGGCCCTCCGTCCGGAACTCGGCTCGCTCGTCGGCCTCCAGCCGATCGATGGCCGGCGGCCCGCTGTCCGATCGATACGAACGGACGTAGGCCCGATTCACCCGATCGGAGGTCGCGCCGAGTGCCGACAGCGGGCGTCGAACGGATCGGCGACTGGTTGCCAGGCGCTGGAGGTCGGCCTGGCTGAAGCGGCGGTGACCCCCCGGCGTGGCGTACGCGCGAACGCGACCGTCGTCGGCCCACCGCCGAAGCGTGTCCGGATCCACGCCGAGGATGCGGCTCGCCGGTCCCAGCGAGAGCCAGTCGCCGGGGACGCCGACGGAAAGCGGCGCGGGACGAGCCATTCGGCTGCAACCTCCGAACCAGGACGCGATCGGACGTCCGGGTGGTGAGCGGGCTTCAAAAGCCGGGCAAATCTCGGTATCGAGGTCGGTCCGGGGACCGGCGCAGAATACGGAGGCCGGATGGCCGTGTCAACCGCCGAACCAATGGTCACGGCGACGCGCCGCGACGTCGGGTGATCAGGCCTGGACGAACTCGTGGTCGTCGCGATGGAGACCGTCGCACAGGCCCCACCGGACTTCGTCGCCGGGGATCGAGACGGGTCGCATGATCTCCCGGACCTCGCCGCGCCGGCAGAACAGCCAGCCACGCCGGCGCATCCATCTGCGGACGTGCGACGGATCGCGGTGGAACTGGAATGGTCCCGGGTTGAGGATCGGACGACCTGCCCACGACACGGGCGTCTCGGCCGCCACCGCGTCCAGAATGTTGATTCGCCAGGGGGTCCCGTCGATGACCTCGAGGCAATCGTCGCAACGCAGCGCGACGTTGTCCTTGACGATCGTCGGGATCCGGACGCCCATGATCTCCATCGGATCGATCCTATCATGCGATCCCGCCCGGGCCGTGCTCGGCCGAGCACGGCCGACGGCGCCGCCTGGGCTGGTGCCCCCAAGGGGATTCGAACCCCTGATCTCCACCTTGAAAGGGTGGCGTCCTAGGCCTCTAGACGATGGGGGCGGGAGTCGGCGAAGTTTACCAGAGGGGTTTCCTGGAGCCGCCTCGACCACGAGGGTGATGGATCCGCGCCGGATCCCGGGCGGCACGCGACGCATCCGCCACGAAACGCGCGACGGGACCGCCACGGAACGGCGCATCGTCCGACCCCGGGTCAGGAACCCCAGACGAGCGACAGGACGAGCATCCCGGCGAACGAGCCGAGCGCCAGCATCCCGGCGATGCCGCCGAGAATCGCAAACAGCAGCGTCTGGGCCTGGTCGCCGTGCTTCCACGCCTGCCACATGCGGACGGCACCGCCCGCCGATGTCACTGCGAACAGCAGGGCCAGCACCCCCAACCCGGTGGTGACCATCGGGATCTGGGTCGAGTCACGAACCTTCACGGTGGCCCAAGCCAGGTAGGCGAGGGCGCCGAGAAATCCAAGGGCCAGGATGATCCTGATCGGTGTGATCGCGAACGGACCGATCTTCCTGCCCGATCCCGCGTTGGACCGCCGGGGGCCGGAGGAACGGCCGGAGGAACGCGTCGAGGGGGAACTCATCGGCCGCAATGTACCAGCCCGGGTCGCCAGGGTCGCGCGGCGGGCGGGAGGACGGGCTCACGGCCGGCGGACGGCCTCACGGCCGGCGGACGGGCCCACGGCCGGCCCACGGACTCACGGCCGGCCCACGGACTCACGGCCGGCGGGAGCGTCAGGCGGCGGGCTGGGGATCCCCTCCGCGCGTGCGGTGGTAGATGGCCACGTTGTACGAGAGGCGCGGTCGCTTGAGCGTGCCCGCGACCGTTGCGCCGGTTTCCCCGAATGCCGATGCGAGAAAGTCCGTCGTGGCCTCGGACGATGGGAACGTCCAGAAGCAGTGCAGGACCCGGACCCGGAAGCCGCCGGCGAGAAAGGTGCCGTTGCGGCGGCTCCAGACTCCGTATTCCTCGCGATCGGGTTGCAGCCGCGACACGTCGTCGCGCCCATAGTCGTGAACCACGAGCAGTCGACCACCCGGCCGGAGGACGCGCTCTGCCTCCGCCAGGTCGGCGGCCGGGATGCCTCGGAACGACGACCACATCCCGATCACGACGTCGACCGATTCGTCCGGAAGCGCCGACCGGAAGGGCGCGGCGACGGGCTCATGCGTGACCGCGGCGCCCATGGCCGTGAGTCCGGACGCGACTGCCGAGCCCGCCGCCTCCACGAGCAGGACGTCACGGCCCGCGACGGGCCCCAGGGCCTCGAGGCCACGAAGGATCTTTCCCTCGACGTCGAGTGCGGAGGCCAGGACGCGGGCATGCTCCGGGGGAAGCTGAAACGGCAGGTCCGACACGAGGGATGGAGTATAGGTCCGGACGCCGCCGGGCCGAAGGGGCGCCGGGCCATGCTCCTGCGCCGGGCCAGGCCGAAGGCGCTCCGTCAGGCCGACGGCCAGGCCCGCCGTGGCACCCGCCCGCGGGCCGGCCTTGGCCGGGACAGAGCAGGACGGGCTTGCATCCTGTGCCGCCGGCCGCGCGTTGGGGCAGAATCGTCGGGTGCGATCCACCGTTCGCGGCATGCCCTGGGCCATCCGGCTGTTCCTCGGATATGCGTTCCTGCTCCTGACCGGGATCGGGCTGTCCCTGCGCTATGTCGTGGACCTCGCCATTGCCGCCCCGGTGAGCCCGGTGGGCGTCGTCGTCATGGTGTTGCTGGCGTATACGATCTTCACGACGACGCTGGTATTGCAGCGAAAGGCGGCCTCGCGCAACCTGGCCCTCGGCCTCGCCTCGCTGGCGATCCCGCCGGTCTTCTGGGCTCTCAACTTCGGGTTGCTGCCGGTTGCCGTGTTCTTCGCCGCGCTGGCGGCTTTGCTCATCCGGGGCCTGCGAAGTCCGGCCGTGGCGGCGTGGCTGACCGAGCCCTGACCGGCGCCGGACGGCTCGAGCCCTGACCGTGAGCCGGACGGCTGACGTGCGCCGCGCGCGACCCGCGGCGCGGCAGGATACCCTTCGCACGCACAGCAACCCGCAGGTCCTGTGGCCGCTCGGCGGCCGCTGCGACGCGACCCGACACGCACCACGAGGCCGTTTGTGAACACCGAACATCGACGAACCACTTCGGGCCGCCCCGGCCGCACCGCCCGCGCCCTGCCCCAGCGGTCGTTCCTCGCCCGCAACCGGCGCCGGCTCCTGTGGGCTTTCGCCGGCATCGCGCTCGTCGGCATGGCGGGTCTCGCCTTCCTGAACGCCACGTCCCCGACCTACGCCTGCACGACGCAGTGGTCGCCGGCACCGACGTCCACGCCCGGTCCGGACGCCACGCAGCGCCTCGGCTACGTCCAGACGGACCTCGGGCGCGACCACCCGGCGCTGGGTTCCTTCGTCAGGTACGCACTCTGTCCGCCGGCCAGCGGCAATCACTACAACGCCTCAGGCGAAGGTCCCATTCGACCCGGCGTCTACGGCCCCGAGGATCAGGCGACGCCGCAGGGCTGGATCCACAACCTCGAGCACGGCGGCCTCGTCCTGCTCTATCGGTGTGCTGAAGGCGACACGGCGTGCACCGACAGCGGGCAGGCGGCGCTGAAGCAGTACAACGCATCCTTTCCCGACAGCCCCCTGTGTCAGACACCACGGGGCGCCGTCGGCCCCGTCGTGGCCCGCTTCGACCAGATGAACTGGCCGTATGCGGCACTCCTCTGGGGGCTCGTGCTGCCACTGGATTCGCTCGACATCGATCAGGTGAATGCGTTCTTTGCCCAGCAGGGCGACCGGACGAGCCCCGAGAAATGCCAGCCGCCGGCACCCACGCCGGCCCCAACGGACACGACGGCCCCGTCGGCATCCCCGACATCCGCCCCCACCGACTCCCCGACCCCGTCCGCCGACGCCTCCGCGAGCCCGACGCCCGGCGCCAGCTGAGTTCGATCAGCGCGGTGCGACTTTTCGCGTTCCTCGCTGACGACGGTCCGGCCGTCGGTGTCCTGACGGCCGACGACCGGGTCATCCGGCTGCGCAGCGTAGACGGCGGACTGGACCTGGCTCTGGCCGAGGATCGGCTGACGGCACTCATGGAAGAGGCCGCCACGGCCACGGCCACGGCCACGGCCACGGCCACGGCCACCGCCACCGCCACCGCCACCGCCACCGCGCCGACAGCGTCCGGCCGCGCCAGGGCCGCCGGGGTCCCCCGGGTCGACCTCGATCCACTGCCGGCGGTGGAATTCCCGGGCAAGATCGTGTGCGTCGGCCTCAATTACGCCGACCACGTCGCCGAAGGTGGCCGAGCCGCGCCGGAACGGCCGATGCTGTTCGCCAAGTTCGGGAACGCGGTCGTCGGTGACGGCGAGCCGATCATTCGCCCCGAGGGAACGCAGGCGCTCGATCTGGAGGTCGAGCTGGGCGTGGTGATCGGGCGGCGGGCTCGTCGTGTGGCTGCCGAGGATGCTCCCGCGTACCTTGCCGGCTATGTCGTCCTCAACGACGTCAGTGCCCGCGACTGGCAGGGCGTCCCGGCAGCGCTCCGCGATGGCGAGAAGGGCGACGGCCAGTGGCTGCGGGCCAAGGGCTCGGACACCTTCCTGCCGGTTGGGTCGGTCATGGCGACGGCCGACGCGTTCGATCCCGCGGCTGGTCATCGGATCCGCAGCTGGCGGATCCCCGGCACCGGCCCGGAGGCGGGGACGCCCATCCTGATGCAGGATGGAACGACCGCCGACCTCGTCTGGTCCGTCCCGCGGCTCATCGAGTTCATCAGCCGGCAGATCACGCTCGAGCCCGGCGACATCATCGCCACCGGCACGCCATCGGGTGTCGGCGTGTTCCGAGACCCGCCGGTATTCCTGGTACCGGGTGATCGTGTCCGTTGCGAGGTCGACGGGATCGGAACGGTGGAGAATCCCATCATCGACTGGTCCGCCGTGCCCGCGGACGCGGCGGACGACAGCGACTGACGGCCGGTGGACGCCGGACGCCGACCATCGAGGAGACGAGCATGCGCGCACTGGTGAAGACCCAGGCCGGCCCCGGGCTCACCCTGCTCGACGTCCCGGAGCCGATCGTCGGGATCAACGATGTCCTCGTTCGCGTCCGGAAGACCGGGATCTGCGGCACCGACCTCCACATCGAATCGTGGGATCCATGGGCGGCCAGGACCATCAAGCCCCCGCTCGTCGTGGGACACGAGTTCATGGGCGAGGTCGTCGCCGTCGGCAGCAACGTGGCCGACTTCCACGCCGGAGACCTGGTGAGCGGCGAGGGCCACGTGGTCTGCGGCCGGTGCCGGCACTGCCTGGCCGGCCGGCGCCACCTGTGCGCCAATACGATCGGGCTGGGCGTGGGACGCGATGGCGCCTTCGCCGAGTTCGTGGCCTTGCCCATGGCCAACATCTGGCATCACTGGCCGGGCGTGGACGAGGAGGTTGCCGCGATCTTCGACCCGTTCGGCAACGCCGTTCACACCGCGCTCGCGTTCCCCGTGCTGGGTGAGGACGTCCTGGTCTCGGGCGCCGGGCCGATCGGGCTGATGGCAGTTGCCGTCGCGCGCCATGCCGGAGCGCGCTACATCGTGGTGTCGGAGCCGAACGCCTACCGCCGGGCCCTGGCCGAACGGATGGGCGCGACCGTGGTCGTGGATCCCCGCGAGCGCGATCTGCGCGAGGTGCAGGCCGAGCTCGGCATGGTCGAGGGGTTCGACGTGGCCATGGAGATGTCCGGCAATGCCGTGGCGCTCCGGACGGCGCTCAGCACCATGGCCCACGGCGGAGGCGTGGCCATCCTGGGCATCCCGACGGCCGAGATCTCCATCGACGTCAACGAGATCGTCTTCAACCAGCTCACGCTGCGCGGGATCTATGGTCGCGAGATGTACGAGACCTGGTACAAGATGACGGTCATGCTCCAGTCGGGCCTGGACATCACCCCGGCCATCACCCACCGGTTCTCGTTCCGGGATCATGAGGCGGCCTTCGCCGCGGCCCGATCCGGCGATTCGGGCAAGGTGATCATGGACTGGACGGCCTGATGGGCCGCTCGGCCGGAGGTTTGCTCGCATGACGACCCCGTCGCGCCCCGATCCGCTCGCGTTCCTGGCCGATGAGGTCGCCGATCTCCAGGCCAGACACCTGTACCGTCCGCTCCGGATCATGTCGTCGCAACAGGGGCCGGTGGCCACCGTGGACGGGCATGAGGTCATCAGCCTGTCCTCGAACGACTACCTCGGCCTGACCCACCATCCGCGCCTCAAGGCGGCGGCCGTCGAGGCGGTCCGCGAGTACGGCGCCGGGTCGGGCGCGGTCCGCACGATCGCCGGCACCATGGACCTCCACGAGGCCCTCGAGGCCGAGCTGGCCGCCTTCAAGGGCACGGAGGCCGTGCTCACGTTCCAGAGCGGCTTCACGGCCAATACCGGGGTCATCCCGACGATCACCGGCGAGACCGACCTCATCGTGTCCGACGCGCTCAACCACGCCTCGATCATCGACGGTATGCGCCTGTCCCGGGCACCCCGGAAGATCTATCCCCACGCCGACGTCGCGGGTCTGGAATCCGTCCTGCGCGAAGCGACCGAGCTGGGTCGCCCCGGTGGAGCCGGCCCGTATCGCCTGATCCTCGTGGTGACCGACGGCGTCTTTTCGATGGACGGGGACATCGCGCCCCTGCCGGGGATCGTCGAGGTCGCGGAGCGGTACGGCGCCGCCGTGTTCGTGGACGACGCCCACGCCTCGGGCGTCCTCGGTCGGAACGGCCGCGGGTCGGTCGACCACTTCGGGCTCACCGGCCGGGTGGCCATCCAGGTCGGAACCATGTCCAAGGCGATGGGCGTACTCGGTGGCTACGTGGCCGGCTCGCAGGCCCTGCGCGACATCCTCGTCCAGCGGGCGCGCCCATTCCTGTTCTCCACCTCACATCCCCCGGCCGTCGCGGCAGCCTGTCGCGAGGCGATCCGAGTCATGGAGGACGAGACCTGGCGCATGGATCGGCTGTGGGCGAGTACACGGCGGTTCAAGGCCGAGCTCGCGCGCCTCGGTTTCGACACCGGCCGATCGGAAACGCCCATCACCCCGGTGATCGTGGGCGAATCCGGGGCGGCGATCCGCTTTTCGACCGAGCTCTTCGAAGCCGGCGTCTTTGCAACCTCGGTCGTCTTTCCCACCGTTCCCCTCGACCAGGCGCGCCTCCGGACCATCGTGACCGCGGCGCTCACGGACGAGCACCTCGACCGGGCGCTCGAGGCGTTCTCGGCCGTCGGGAAGCGTCTCGGGCTCATCGCCGGGTGAGCGATTCGAGGAGCCCGGGGCCCGATTCGAGGAGCAACCCGGGGAACGTTCCGGGGAACGTTCCGGGGGCCGTGGAGCCGCCCGCGGACCCGCTCGGCCGCAACCTCCCGCTGGACGCCCACCTGCACACCGACCAGTCGCCCGACAGCAACGTTCCAATCGACGTGTACGCGGCGCTGGCCCTGGAGCGTGGGATCGCCGAGCTGGCGATCACCGATCATGTCGATTTCGACGCCCGTGACCCGGCCTACGACTACGTGGCGTTCTCCGAGCGCGAGCGCGTCGTCCGCGCCGCCGCCGAGCGCTGGGCGCCGCGTGGGGTCCAGATCCGCTTCGGGGCCGAACTGACCTACAACCGAACCTGGGAGTCGGACCTGCGCGACCACCTTCGGCGGCATCGGTACGACTACACGATCGGGTCCGTCCACGACTGGCCGGATTCGCCCTACATCCCGAGCCGAATCGGAACCTGGGCCGCCAACCGCCCCATCGACGAGGTCGTGGGCCCGTACTTCGATGAGATCGTGGCGGCGGCGCATTCGGGGATGTTCGACACGATCGGCCACCTCGACGTGGTGAAGCGCTACCTGTATCCGCTGGTCCGGCCGGCGGACCTGGCCGCGCGGCCGGAGCTGCTGGATCCGGCCCTTGCCGCGATCGCCGAATCGGGGGTCGCGCTGGAGGTCAACACGAGCGGCCTTCGGCATCGTGTCGGGGAGACGTATCCAGCCCCCTGGGCGATCGCGCGGTACCGCGAGCTCGGGGGGGTGCATGCTGTCACCGGTTCCGACGCGCATCGGGCGGATTGGTTCGCATGGGGGCTGGCGGACGGGTATCGTGCCTTGACCGAGGCGGGATTTCCGTCGCTGGCCTTCCGTCGCGGGAATGATCGCGTGCAGATCCATCTCCCCGGGCGGTCGCGCGTCGCCGGCGACGATTCGAAGTCCGCCTAACAAGGGGCGGTCTGAATCGTTGTGAACATCGACGACGAAGCGCTGGAGCGACTCGTCCGTGAGGCTCAGGCAGGCAACTCCTGGGCGTTCGGGCGGATCTTCGATGAGTTCCATGTGCCGGTCTATCGCTTCATTGCCAGCCGCGTCCATCGCCCGAGCGACGCGGAGGACCTGACGCAGCTCGTCTTCGTCAAGGCCCTGGAGGCGCTCCCGCGCTACGAGCAACGGGGCATTCCCTTCGGGGGCTGGCTCTTCCGGCTGGCCCGGAACACCGTCATCGACCATGCGAGGACACGCCACGAACACGCCGATCTGGATGCCGCGCTGGAGCAACCCTCGGGCGCCGCTGGACCTGAGCACCTTGCCTCGGTGCGCGAGGAGATGAACGCCGTGGCGCAAGCGCTCGCCGGCCTGACCGGGGAGCAGCGCGAGGCCATCGAACTGCGATTCTTCGCGGGGCTGTCGGCCCGCGAGGCGGCCGAGGTCATGGGCAAGCAGGAAGGCACGGTCCGGGGCCTGCAGTTCCGAGCGATCGCCGCGCTCCGCCGGGAGCTTGGGATGGAGCTGGACGCCGGCGAGGACCGATCCGCAACGCTTCTGCCGAGCGCGGGGGATCCGCGCTGATGAGGTGCCGGTGAACGACGAAGATCCGGGGACGGAAGAACTGGCGCGACGCCTCGAAGCGTATGCGTCGGCTCGCCTTGCCCCGAATCGGCTGGCGATGGGTCAGATGCGATCCAACCTGATCGACGAGGCGCGGATCCGCACCCTCGAGGCGACCCTGTCGCGCGGCACACGACGACACCGGGTGCGACGACGCATCGCGGCCGTCGCATTGGCCGCCGTTTTGACGGCAGGCGGGGCTGCAACGGTGGCCGCGGCCACGACCGCCGGAGGGCCCCTCTACCAGGCCCGAATCTGGCTGGAGACCGCCGCGCTATCGATGGATGCGGATACCCGCGCCCTCGAACGCCTGCATCAGATCGACGCCCGGGTTCTCGAGCTCGAGCGGGCGGCAACCGCCGGGGACCAGAATGGAATCACGGCAGCCATCGATGCCTATCGCGACGCCGTCGCCGCGGCGGTGGCCGAAATCGGGAATTACGGCGATCGGCTCAAGAGCCTCAAGGCGGCCCTTGGCCTGCATCTCGTGGTGCTTCAGACGCTTTCCGAGCGCGTGCCGAAGCCGGCGATGGATGCCATCAAACACGCGATCGAGGCCAGCCACCGGGCCGTGGAACGGATCGATGCCTCGTCACCCGACCCCGTCAAGCCCGGAGTCGGTCACCCGGACAAGCCCGCGGCGACCCCGAAGGCTTCGAAGTCGACGGAGTCGAGCGTCGAGCCGAGGGAGATCGCACCACCGTCCCAGGACTCGTCGCCGGATGCCTCGCGGCCCCCGGAAGCGTCGGATCAGGTGCTCGAGGACACACTCAAGGAGGAATTGTCGCCCCTTCCGAGCCGTTCGCCGGCGCACTGATCGGAGCGCCCCGGGCGCCCGAGGGCCTCTGGAATCCAGACGACCGGGCCGGCGATCAGGAGTGCCGGCGATCAGGAGTGCCGGTGCGATCGGGCTCGGCGCTCTGGACAGCGTGTCCGTGGCCGGGAGCTCGATCGACGGAATGTCGGTGATCCCGCCGCCGGGCCGGTCCCTCGCGGCGCCGTTACCATGGCCGCCATGTCCGCCATGTCCGCCGAGCAGCCTGGTCCGAGCCTCCCCACGATCCGCGCGAGCGTCCGGGCCTCGATCGCAGCGGCGTGGGCAGAGGCGACCCGATCTGGAGCCCTGCCGAGTGGGCCGGACGGACGGGACGTCGACATCGAGGTGTCGCGGCCGGCGAATGCCGAGCACGGGGACCTCGCGACGAACCTGGCCCTTCGTCTTGCCAGACCACTCCGGATGGCGCCATTGGCCATCGCCACCGTCATTGCCGAGGCACTCAACGCGACGGCCGCCGGCGACCCGCTGGCGCCGATCGCGACGGCTTCAGTGGCGGCTCCCGGATTCATCAACGTCCGCCTGGCCGACCACGCCCTGGAGCGGGTCATCCGCAGCGCGCTGGCGGCGCCGGACGCGTGGGGCAGGTCGGCCGTCGGCGTCGCGCGCCACGTCAACGTGGAGTTCGTGTCCGCCAATCCGACCGGACCGCTGACCATCGGCAATGCCCGAGGCGCATTCACCGGAGACCTCCTGTGCCGCGTCCTCGAGGCAGGAGGGCAGCAGGTCACGCGCGAGTACTACTTCAATGACTCCGGCACGCAGGTGCAGAAACTCGGGGTTTCGGTCGTGGCGCTGCGACGCGGGGCGCCGGTCCCCGAGGACGGCTACCACGGGGAGTACGTCGCGGAACTGGCCCAGGCGATGCCCGCGGAGATCCTGGCCACCGCCGACGCCTCGGATGAGGACGCCGCCTGGGCTGCAGGGCGATGGGCGTCGGAGCAGGTTCGGACCGGAATCGAGGCCTCGCTGGCGAGGCTGGGCGTCCATTTCGATGTCTGGAAAACGGAGGGCAGCCTCCACACGGAGGGCTGGGTCGGACGGGCCGTTGAGCGGCTCCAACAGGGCGGGCACCTGTACGAGCAGGACGGCGCGCTGTGGTTTCGATCCACCGAGTACGGCGACGACAAGGATCGGGTGGTCATCCGCTCGAACGGCGAGCCGACCTACTTTGCGTCGGACATCGGGTATGTGACCGAGAAGTTCAGCCGGGGGTTCGACCATCTGATCTACATCTGGGGCGTCGACCATCACGGGACGGTCGCCCGCGTCCGCAATGCCGCCGAGGCCATGGGATTCGACCGGGCGGCGGTCGAGATGATCCTGACCGGATGGGTCAGGTTCGTGCGGGACGGCGTGGAGATCTCCATGTCCAAGCGCGCCGGCACGTTCGTGACGCTGGATGAGCTTCTGTCCGAGATCGGGGTGGACGCCGCGCGATGGTTCTTCGCGAGCCGCGGGGCGAACATGAACATCGACTTCGACATCGAGCTCGCCAAGAAGCAGTCCAACGAGAACCCGGTCTACTACGTGCAGTACGCCCATGCGCGGATCGCATCGATCCTTCGCAAGGCGGACGCGGCTGGCCTGGTTGCCGCCACGGAGCTGACGGGCGTCGGGCACGACAGTCCCGGGGGAGTTCTCGCGCGGATCGTCGTCCGCTACCCGGAGGTCGTCGAGGACGCGGCCGCAGCCCAGGAAACGCAGGGGATCACGACCTACGCCACCGAGCTGGCGACGGCCTTCCACGCCTTCTATCGCGACGCCAAGGTCGTCGACCCGGCCGATCCCGCGACCTCGGCCGCCCGCCTTGCCCTGGTCGATGCGACCCGGATCACCCTGGCCAACGCGCTCGGCCTGCTCGGGATCTCCGCCCCGGACACGATGTAGCGGTCGAGCCTCAGCTTCGAATCAGCGCCTCCAGGACGGTCACGAGGGTGGCATCGTCGGGCGCCGCGGTGGACCGGTCGGGCGCCGCGGCGGACCGGATCGCGATCGCCACGCGGACGCCCGAACTCGCGAGCCGTGCATCCAGGCGCAGACCACCGAGTGCGGTTCGCGCCGCGGACTCGAACGCCCGGGCATCCTGGACGCTGTCCCATGCCGTCGTCCAGACGACGACGGCGGCGCCGTCGGGCCCGTCCATGAGCACCAGGCGATCGCCCCCCCAGCCTTCGGCCGCCAGACGTGCGACGTCACCCGCAACGCCGCCCTCTCGCAGCCAGACACGCGTCTGGAGCTCGCCGAAGGTGTCCCGGGCCGCGACCGACCAATCGGGTCCCAACCTGGCCGCAAGGTCGGCCGGCACCACCATCGCGATCGGCGCAAGCGTGGTCGCATCGGCGTCGGGATGCAGGATCTGTTCGGTGGAAACCGGTGGATTCCCGTACGCCGCATTCACACTCGGATAGCCACCCCGGGCCTGAAGTCGCGCCACGAACCCGGGACCTGCCTGGTATGGGAACAGCGAGGTTTCGAGCAGGATCCGGGGCGTCCGGGCCAGCACGGCGAGCATCGCGGGGTCCGACGCCTGGGCCGCTACCTCACCGAGTTGGGCGGCCGTGAGGTTGGCGGTCATCCAGGCGATCTGGGCGCTGACCGCATCGCCCTCGACCAGTGACAGGATCGCGAGGGCCCGGTCCGAATCGTCCTTGATCGTGTCGAGGCCGAGCGAGTCCAGGTTGAAGCGCCGGTCCTGGAGCTCGTGGGTGAACTCGTGGGCGTAGGTGACCTCCTCGATCGCCCCGAGTGCCCCGTCGCGGCTGACGATGAACAGCTCCTTGACCTTGGGATCGTAGTAGCCGATGACCTGGCTGCCCTGGAGATCCAGGTAGGCCTGGGCCAGGGAAATGTCGGCGCCGAGCAGGCCCATGATCCGTAGCAGCCGCTCCGATTTCGCGATTTCCTCTGCCGGATTTGCGTCGTTGAATTCGGCCTGGAGGTTGCGCAGCAGCGTTGGGCCATCGATCACGACCGGTTCGACACGGTCCGGTGCCTCGAGTTGCCGGATCGTGCTGACCTGCCTCGCGATCGTTTGGTAGATCGCCTTGGCATCGGGCGCGAGCGTCACGGACCCCGGCGACGGAGATCCGATCGGCGGCTCTCCGGATGGAGATGCGATCGCGGGACCACACGCGAGGACCACCAGCGCGAGGTACAGGTTGAACAGCACCGCTCGCGGGTGATGCTGGACGCGGGCGGGTGGTCGAGGTGCCATCGAGCGCGATCCTATCGCCGATCCCCGGATCGACTCACGTCCGTTCGTCCGTTCGCCCGCGATCCAGGTGCATCCACGCTCAACAGGGCGCCCCGAATGTCCCTTTCTTAATCGAGTGCTGGCTCGTGTCTGAATCCTCGATGTCTACTGTTCGTTGCGGACCGAACCCTCGAGGTTCCATCCTCCCTCCCTCCGACCGGGGGCGCCAATTGGGCAGGCGTCTCCGGTCTTTCCTTTTCCCGGGGGTCCGCGAGTGAACGCGGCGCGAAGCGCCGTGTGTCAGAATCAGCGGGATGGAACTCACCTGGTATGGGCGGACCTGCATCCGCCTGCGCGGCCGCGACGCGGTCGTTGTTGCGGATGCGTATCCCGGCGTCGTGGGCCCCACCGGGCGCGGCGTGACCGGGGACATCATCACGTTCAGCCATCCGGATGACGAACCCCTGCCGAAGTCCAGGGGCAAACGGTCGCGGGACGGTGGAACGGTCATCCCCGGCAGCCTCGAGGAGGCCTTCGTCCTCGACAGCCCCGGCGAGTACGAGATCAAGGATGTGCTCGTAACCGGGGTTCGGACCTATCGGGACGACTCGCGCGGCAGTGAGCGAGGGCGCCAGACCGCGTTCGTCGTGGAACTCGATGGGCTCCATACCCTTCACCTCGGGGACATCGGCCATCTCCTGACCGAGGAGAAGATCGGTGATATCGGCAGCGTGGATGTGGTCTGCGTGCCGATCGGCGGAGCACTGACGGCGACGCGCGCCGCGGAACTCGTGGCTCAGCTCGATCCCAAGCTGGTCGTGGCCATGCCGGTGTGCGCGGACGAGGCGGACTGCATGGAGGCGGTCTCGAAGTTCTTCCACGAGATGGGCGGTGTCCCGGCACCCCAGCCGAAGTTGTCGGTCACGATCTCGACGCTGCCGCAGGAGGTCACCGCGGTCCTCCTGGAATCGCGCGGCAAGGCCTGAGTCCTGCTCGGTCCGCCATCGGGCGTGACCGCGGACCATCGGGCAGGCGCGGGCGCAGGCGGGCCGGCGCAGGCGGGCCGGCGCGGGCCGGGCGTGACCGGCGCGGCGCGGGCGCGGCGGGGCCGGCG
>JAZJZX010000003.1:148381-149478 GCA_040389445.1 Chloroflexota bacterium | reverse complement strand
GGCGTGGATCGGGCACAGGCACGGACGGCGGCACGGACGGATCGGCCGGGCGGGGATGGAGATGCCGCGGGCCTGCTGATTGCCGTCAGATACGAACCCGGCTCGTGGTATTCGCGGCAGGGACCGGAATCGGGTGCATATACGAACCCGGGTCGTGTTAGGCACCGGAACTGGGCCGGCGAGCGGGTCCCGGGGCGTCCGGATGTGTCGATCCGTGCTCAGGCCCGCTCGCCCGCGGGGCGCGAACCCGGCGGCGACTGACGGGACCGCACCTACCACGAGCGGCATTCGTAAATGGGAGAAACAGGAGGAGCCCGGCGGCGCCGGAGGGTGTCCGGAGCCAAGCCCGCGCGGCGATGCCGGCGAGCGGATAGGCGCGGCGGAGGACGGGCTCCTGCCTGGCCGCCCGCCGTCGGGCCGTCGAGGAATCGGGCAGCACGAGGAGGCGCCCGGCCACACGCCCCTCCCATCCGGCACGTTCGCGAGCGACCTTGAGCGCGTTGCGGGTCTTCATGTCGTGGGTGCGGAGCGTCTCCTCGATCGAAGTGAGCTCGGTCTTGATCTCGACCACCAGAACGGTGGCTGTACCGGGATGCCAGGCGAGGACGTCGATCGAGCCGCGATCGGCGTAATGAGCGAACGTGACCTCGGGCCGGACGTGCCAGCGCTCCTTCTCGAGCACGACCACCGCGCGACCCATCAGCGCGGCATGACCCTCGTCCAGCAACCGATCGATGTCGCCGCCACGCCACTGCAACGAGACCCGGAGGTCGCCGCCGACCTTCTGCACGATGGACTCGAGCACACGGAGTCGAATACCGTCCAACTGCCCGCGCTCGACCAGGGACACCAGGCTCTGACTCACGCCGGCGGCTCGGCCGAGGTCCTCCTGTCGAAGGTGCTGCCGCACTCGGAGCGCACGGATGGTACGACCGAGTCGCGTGGCATCCATGCCCGAGATGTTGACGAGCGGCAATTAGCCGGCGCTTACCCGGCGGTCGCGTACCGGGTCCAGCGGGCCGCCGCGAGCCTCTTCAGAGACGCCTGGCCTCGTCGTCCGCCGCCTTTGCCCTCGCCAGGGGTGCGCCATGGCGAGC
>JAZJZX010000003.1:96748-148281 GCA_040389445.1 Chloroflexota bacterium | reverse complement strand
GATGTCCGCCGCCTTTGCCCTCGCCAGGGGTGCGCCATGGCGAGCGATGTCCGCCGCCTTTGCCCTCGCCAGGGGTGCGCCATGGCGAGCGATGTCCGCCCCGGTCAACGCCTCGAGCAGGGCACGCAGGCCCCCCTCGATCGCGGCGAGGCGCGCGTGGTCCGGGGCCGAACCCGGTCGGGCCGCTGCGCAGCACGCCTCAGTACGCGGCGAGGCGGCGAATCCCGTCGGCAATCTTCTCAGGGTTCACCATGAACCAGTCCTCGAGGACGTGGTTGTAGGGGACGCCCGGGACATCGGGGCCGGCGATCCGCGTGACGGGCCCATCGAGATAGTCGAACGCCTCCTCGGCGACGATCGCGGCCACCTCGGCGCCGTAGCCCCCGAACCGGTTGTCTTCGTAGACCACGAGGCACTTGCCGGTCTTGCGGACCGAATTGAGGACCGTTTCCTTGTCGATCGGGCGGAGCGTGCGGAGATCGACGACCTCCACGCTGATCCCCTCGTCAGCCACGACGTCGGCCGCCTCGAGCGCGTAGTGGGCCATCAACCCGTAGGCGATGACCGTGATCTGCGAGCCCGCACGGGTGATGGAAGCCCGCCCGAGCGGCACGGTGTAGTCCGTGTCCGGCACGTCGCCTCGGACCGAGCGGTACATCTTCTTGTGCTCGAAGAACAACACCGGGTCGTTATCACGGATCGACGAGCGCAGCAGCCCCTTGGCGTCGTACGGCGTGGATGGGATCACGACTTTCAGGCCCGGGATGTGGGCGAAGAACGCCTCCACCGACTGCGAGTGATAGAGCGCTCCGTGGACGCCGCCGCCGTACGGCGCCCGGATCGTCATCGGGACGCCGAAGCCGTTGTTGGAGCGGTAACGCATTCGCGCCGCCTCGGACAGGATCTGGTTGAAGGCCGGAAAGATGAAGTCGGCGAACTGGATCTCCGCAATTGGCCGGAGCCCGTTCATCGAGGCCCCGATCGAGGCGCCGACGATCAGCGATTCGGTCAACGGCGTGTCGATGACCCGGTCGTCGCCGAACTCGGCCCACAGGCCGTCGGTCGCCAGGAACACGCCGCCCTTCTTGCCGACATCCTCGCCCAGCAGGATCACGCTCGGGTCGCGCCGCATCTCGTCGGCAAGCGTCTCCCGAATCGCCTCGATGAACGTCTTGAGGGCCATCAGCCGCTCGCGCCCTCGGCGGCCGATCGATCGTCGGCACCGCCGTGACCTTCCATCCCATGACCTTCGCCCAGACCCCACGGCGGCGGCGTCTCCGACGGCCACTCCTCGGCGTAGACCCAGCGCATGGCCGTCGACGGATCCGGGTCCGGCTCGGCCTCGGCAAACTCGGTCGCATCGTGGACATCGGCCTTGATCGAGGCGATCAACGCTGCCTCGATCTCTTCTGTCAGCACTCCTGCATCCACGAGTTGGGACCGGAAGTGCGGGAGCGCGTCGAGCGCCTTGAGACCGGCCAGCTCCTGCTCCGGTCGGTACTTCGTCTGCTGGTCGTCGGATGAGTGGGCGGTCAGCCGGATGACCTTGGCCTCGATCAGGGTCGGACCATCGCCCCGCCGCGCCCGATCCACGGCCGCCTTCGCCGCCACGTAGCAGGCGAGGACGTCGGAGCCGTCCACCACGACACCCGGGATCCCGTAGCCGGCAGCCCGATCAGCGACATCCGGCGTCGCGACCTGGCGACTTGCCGGCACGCTGATCGCGTAGCCGTTGTTCTCGATCACCAGGATGAACGGCAGCTTGTGGATGGCCGCGAAGTTGAGGCCCTCGTGGACGTCGCCCTGGTTCGAGCTCCCCTCGCCCATCGACGACATCGCCACCTGCCCGGTGCCGCGAATCTTGGCCGCGAGCGCGATCCCGACGGCGTGGAGCATCTGGGTTGCCACCGGCGACGACAGCGACAGGAGGTTGTTCTCGGCATTGCCGTAGTGGCCGGGCATTTGGCGTCCGCCCGATGACGGGTCACTGGCCTTGGCGTACTGGGCCATGAGGATGTCCCGGGCCGTCATCCCGAACGTGAGGCACGTGGCGATGGACCGGTAGAACGGGGCGATCCAGTCCTTCTTGCGCTCGAGCGGCCAGGCGATGCCGACCTCGGCTCCCTCGTGGCCCTGGCCGCTGATCACGAACGGGATGCGCCCGGCGCGGTTGAGGATCCACATCCGCTCGTCCACGGCGCGCGCCAGCGCAACCGTGCGGTACATCGCGAGCAGGTCTTCGTCGGTCAACCCGACCGAAGTCGCGAGGTCCGATTGCGCCTTGCCCTTGGTCGTCATCGATCGATCAGTTCGTCCCAGCTCAGAAGTTGATGGACTGGCCGTCGACGGCCATCGCGGCCTCGCCGATGATCTCGGCGAGCGTCGGATGGGCATGCGTGGCGCCGCCGATCTCCCACGGCGTCGCGTCGAGCTGGAAGGCCAGCGACGCCTCGGCGATGAGGTCGGTGGCGTGGGGCCCGATGAGGTGGATGCCGAGCGTGTCCTTCGTGTCCCGGTGGCCGATGACCTTGGCGAAGCCCTCGTACTCGCCTCCGATGATGGCCTTGGCGATGGCCTGGAACGGGACCTTGCCGACCGTGTACGGGATCTCGCGCTCCTGGCACTGCTGCTCGGTGAGCCCGATCGAGGCGATTTCGGGGCGGCAGTAGGTGGCGCGGGGCTGCTTCACGTAGTCGATCGGATGGACGTCCTTGTCCCCGGCGATGACATGGGCCGCCACGATCCCCTCGTGGGCCGCGGTGTGGGCGAGCAGGAGTCCGCCGACGATGTCCCCGATGGCATAGAGGTGCGGCACCCTGGTGCGCATCCGGCCGTCAACCTTCACGAATCCGCGCTCCAGCTCGGCCCTGGTGGTCTCGAGCCCGACGTCCTCGACGTTTGGGGCGCGGCCGGTGGCTACGAGGAGCAGCTCTGCGCTGAGCTCCGACGCATCCTTGCCCTCCGGGCCCACCGTGATCCTCACGGCCGATTTCGATGCCTTGACGGACTGCACGTCGAACCGGGCGTTGGTCATCACCGTCACACCGCGTCGGGTCAGGCTGCGCTCGAGGAGCTGGCTGACCTCGCGATCCTCGGCCGGCACGACCGCCGGGAGGTACTCCAGCAGCGTCACCTTGACGCCGAGGTCGTGGTACATCGAGGCGAACTCGACCCCGACCGCGCCGGCCCCGATGATGATCACGTCCTTCGGGAGCGAGTCGGTCCTGAGGACGTCGTCCGAGGTCACGATCCGCCTGCCATCCGGCTCGAGGCCCGGCAGCGACTTGACCCGGGAGCCGGTCGCGAGGATGACGTCCGTGGCCTGGAGGATGCGCTCCCCGCCGGCGCCGGGCGTGCCGTCCTCGCCGTGCATCTGGACGCGAACGGTGGTTGGGCCTTCAAGGCGGCCGCGACCCTGGATCCAGGCCACCTTGTTCTTGTCGACGAGCGTCTTGAGCCCGGTCCACATCCGCTTCACGACCTGATCGCGCCGCGCGGCCATCCGCGCGTAGTCGACGACGGCGTCCCCGGGGAGATCGAGACCGAAGTCCTTCGCGTGCTTGATCCGATCGGCGAACGCGGCGGATTCAAGGAGCGCCTTGGTGGGAATGCAGCCGCGGTGAAGGCAGGTTCCGCCGATCTTGCCCTCGTCGACGAGGGCGACGCGAAGGCCCAGCTGGGCGGCCCGGAACGCAGCGCTGTAGCCCCCGGTGCCCGCCCCGAGCACGATCAGATCGAAGTCGTTGGACGAACCGACGGCCATGGTCAGCGAGACTCCGGTTCGGCCGCGAAATGCCCGATGTCGGCGGCGGCGGCACGCCTGGAACGGAGCCGACCGGGCAGGGATGTCATCGACCACGATGGTACGCGGCCCGTCGCGAAAGGCGCAAACGAACGCGGTACCGAAGGGCCCGTCGGGCGGTGCTAGACTCGCGTCCAGCCGGGCGTCCGTCGGCCCCTTTTTCGGGAGTCTCGGACCCCGCCGGAAGGGAAGCCTTGGACCCGACACTGCTGCGCGTCCTGCTGGTGATCGTCGCTTACGTGGCGGGGTCGATTCCGTTCGGCGTCCTGGTCGCGCGGGCGAGCGGCGGCATCGACCCGCGGACCATCGGTTCGGGGCGAACCGGCGGCACGAACGCCCTTCGGGCACTGGGACGGAAGTGGGCCGCGGTCGTCGTGACCGGTGATCTCGCCAAGGGGGCGCTGCCGGTGCTCCTTGCCCGTTTCCTTACTGGCGGCGACGCTCTCGCCGAGGTCCTTGTCGCGGCGGCGGCGGTTGTCGGCTCGTCGCGATCAATGTTCCTCGGCTTCAAGGGCGGCCGCGGCGTGGGGACCGGCGTCGGGACGATGCTCGTGATCCAGCCGCTCGCGATCGTGATCACGGCGCCGGTGTTCATCGGTGTGATCCTGATCACCCGCTACGTGTCGCTGGGATCGCTGCTGGGCTCCGCGGCGATGTTCCCCGCGATGCTGTTGATCTGGGCGGTCGCGTCGGGCGCGGTCCCGCCGGCCTACCTGCTCTGGGCCGCCGCCGGCCCGGCGCTCATCTGGCTGGCACACGCGGACAACATCCACCGGTTGCTCACCGGCCAGGAGCGAAAGTTCGACCTGGGGCTCCTCGGCGGACGCGGCCACGGAGGCGGCTCGGCATAGGTACGTGGCGGGCGCCGGCTCGGGCTCGGCGCTTAAACGAGGCGCGGCGAAGCGCGGTTCCTCAGCCCGCGGGTGGCGTCTCGCTGAGCCGGCCGTCCTTCCAGGCGAAGTCCCAGGCGTCGATCGCCGGCGGCTCGATGCCGAGGTTCGTCAGCGCGGTGCAGATCTGGCTCCGATGGTCGGTCCCATGGTGGAGCGCCTGGGCCACGCGGATTCCCAGCGGCGCGTGGCTCTGCGATCCATCGTCGCGGTGGCGGGTGACCACGGATTCGGGATCGAGATCCTGAGCGAGGAATTCGGTCCAGGCGGCGCCGTTGGCGACCATCGCCGCGCGAAGCTGGGTGAGGTCCATCGAGTCCTCGTCGATCTCCGGGACGCGGCCGAAGGTCAGCGCGTAGAGATAGCCGGAATCACCGCCCAGAATGTGGCGCATGGTATCCAGGATGGAGCCGTAGGTCCCGGGCACGGTCGACGCGAGCTGCTCGGGTGTGAGCGGCAGACAGGCGTCGATCAGCGTGAGCGTCGCCCATACGTGGTGGCCGAAGGCGTCCGAGAGCAGTGATGTTGTCATTCGGGGATCCTAGCGTCCGCGTCGCCGCCGCGCGACTGGGCCGAGCCCACACCGCGTGCGAGCGCAGTACCCGGAATCCTGCGTCCCGATTGCGCACGCCGCGCACCTTTCCGGCAATCCCGCCAAATATGAACCGGGCGCGTGGTAACTCCTCCGAACGGCCGAATCATGCCCATCTATGAACGGGGCGCGTGCAAGGTCCGGACTCGGGCCTTCCATAACCCGGCGTCGTCGCGGCGCCGGCAGCCCTGAGCACGACCTGGTCCAACAATCCCCGCCGGACTCGGCTCGAGCGTGGTGGAGCCGCACCGAGCAGAACTGGGTTTCATTTCTGGGCCTCACGAGGGACCCAGGCCGGGCGGCGAGTCCCAGGCCGATCGACGGTTGGAGGCGGTCCCACCTCCCGACGGTCGCTCCAGAGATCGCGGACCAGGCAGACGATCTCGCCACGATCCTCGGCATCGATGTGGTCCCGGTGGAATCCGGTCTTCTCGAGGACCCGCCATGACGCGGTACTCCATGGCCGCACGGTCGACCAGAGCCGGCGGCGACCCGTCGCCGCGGCGGCAGTTACGAGGGCCTGTGCCGCTTCCGTCGCCATTCCATGGCCGTGTCACTGCCGAAGCAGCTCGCAGGCGATCTCCGGCTCATCGAGGCTGCAGCGCCCAACGACGAGCGCGCAGTAGCCGTTGACGTCGTCTTCCACGCGTCGACGGATCGCCAGGGCGCCGATCCCGGTCTCGATGGTGAGGTTCCGGAATCGCGCGAGGCGCTCGGTCGCCTCTTCCAGCGTCGGCGTTTCCTCGCCGCGCTCAGCGACGAGTACGCGGTACCAGGCCGCATCGCGCTCGTCGCGGAGCCGTAGAGTGAGCCGCTCGGTCTCGAGGTCGAGCGCCATCGGTTTCCACGTCATGGATTCACGGTACCTGGTCTCCATCCCGGCACTCGACTCACCGTTGCAGGCTCACGCGTACGGTGGTCATGTCGTCGAAGCGAGCGAGGAGGATCTCTCATGCGCCGCGTGACCTATTCGATGGGCGTCTCGCTCGACGGATACATCGTCGGGCCGGACGGCGGCTTGGACTGGACGACGCCGGACGAGGCAGTCTTCCGCCATTGGATCGACGAGCTTCGCCACGTCGGCGTCCACGTCATGGGACGACGACTGTACGAGACGATGCTGTATTGGGAAACCGCCGACCAGGAACAATCGCTCGACGAGGCGGAGCTCGAGTGGGCCGCATTGTGGAAGCCGCTCCCCAAGGTGGTGTTCTCCACCACGCTGTCCGCGGTCGAGGGCAATGCCCGCGTGGCCGGCGGCGGCCTCGCGCAGGAGATCGAGCGGTTGCGGGCCGAGCCCGGCGCAAGCGAGATCGCAATCGGTGGCGCCACCCTGGCCGCGGAGGCCGCCGCGTTGGGCCTGATCGACGAGTACCGGGTCGTGGTCCACCCGGTGCTGGTCGGCGGCGGCATCCCGTACTTTCCGCGGCACGAGCGCCGGGTGGATCTCGAGCTCGTCGAGACACGCACCTTCAGCTCGAAGTTCGTCTACCTCCGCTACCGGGTGATCCGCTAGCTGACTCGTCCGCCGAGGGCGAGTGGTCGCACGCGCGTCGCTTTGGCGTTGGGCGACCTAGCCCGGGAATCACAACGACCCGGGCCGGCTGACTGCCCGGGTCGCGTATTGGACTCTGGTTTCCGCGGACCCCCAGTGGGCCCGCGCGCCGAGAGGAGAGTGCTAGCCCCGCATCGTCCGGAAACAATCGGAGCAGTAGACCGGCTTGCCGCTGGTCGGGCGGAACGGGACCTTGGCCTCGTTGCCGCAGTTGGAGCAGGTCGCCGCGAACATTTCACGGGTGCCCCGATCGCGGTTGCCGTAGCCACCACCACCGGCGGCGCTGCCGTACCCACCGCCGCCACCACCGGCGCTGTAGCTGCCGCCAGCCGAGTAGCTGCCGGACGAGCCGTAGTCGCTGCCCGAGCCGTAGCCCGCGCCGCTCGACCCACGAGCAGCCTTGCGGCTGGCTCGACAGGACGGGCAGCGGCGCGGCTCGGTGAAGCCACGCTGCGCGTAAAAGTCCTGCTCAGATGCGGTGAAGACGAACTCCTGTCCGCAATCCGCGCAGGTCAGATTCTTGTCGTTGTACAAACGAGAACTCCTCTCGGTAGCCGCCGCGATGCCGTTCGGGTTCTCGCGTCAGCCGTGAGAGGAGTCCGGTTCGAGGTCGTCTACGCGTATGCAGTCACGGACCGTGCCGTGACATTGGGCGTCGCGCAGCATACCCGGTATCCACGAACCTGCCTAGTCCTCAATTGTGACGCAGACCGAACATTCGTGTCGCGATCGTTGCCCGTTCGTCATGGGCGCGAGCGGGGCGTCCGTTCAGCCTTCGCTCGCCCACCCGCGGACTCGCTCCACCGCGCGCGCCCAGCGCCGTCGTCGTTGCGCTCGATCCACCGTGCCCATCGAAGGCTCGAACCGCCGCTCGAGCGCCCAGTTCGCCCGAAGGTCGTCAAGGCCGGCCCAGTACCCGAGCGCGAGCCCGGCGAGACAGGCGGCGCCGAGGGCCGTCGTCTCGGCGACGACCGGGCGCTCGACCGGGACGCCGAGGAGGTCGGCCTGGAGCTGCATGAGCCCGTCGTTGGCCGACGCTCCCCCATCGGCGCGGAGCACCTCGAGCGGTCGGCCGATATCGGCAGCCATCGCCTCGACGACATCGGCCACCTGCTGGACGACGGAATCGAGAGTCGCTCGCGCGATATGGCCGAGGCTCGTTCCCCGGGTAATCCCCAGGATGGCACCCCGCGCATCCGGATCCCAGTACGGGGCCCCGAGGCCCGTGAACGCCGGCACCACGACGACGCCGCCGGCGTCCTCGACCGAGGCAGCCAGGGCCTCGACGTCGCCCGAGTCCACGATCGCGTGGAGGCCGTCACGCAGCCACTGAACTGCCGCGCCGGCGACGAACACGGACCCTTCCAGGGCATAGGTCACCGGTCCATCTGGAGCGAGCTGCCAGAGGATGGTGGTGATCAGGCGATTCCGTGAATCGACCGGCACCGCGCCGGTATTGAGAAGGAGGAATGCCCCCGTTCCGTAGGTTGTCTTGGTCTGACCGACGTCGAAGCAGGCCTGCCCGAAGGTTGCCGCCTGCTGGTCCCCAGCCATCGCCGCGATGGGGATGGAACCGCCGAACAACGAAGGCTCGGTCTCGCCGATGATCCCGGAGGTCGGCACGATCCCGGGCAGCATCGCGGCCGGGACGCCGACGAGGTCGAGCAATTCCTGGTCCCAGGCCAGTCGACGGAGGTCGAACAGGAGCGTCCGGCTGGCATTGGACACGTCCGTCACATGATGCCGCCCATCAGTGAGCCGCCAGGCGAGGAAGCTGTCCACCGTCCCGAACGCCAGTTCGCCGCGTTCCGCACGGGTCCGGAGGCCCGGCGTCGTATCGATGATGTGGGCGATCTTCGGGCCCGAGAAATAGGCATCGAGCGGAAGGCCCGTGCGTGCACGAAACAGCTTCTCGAGGCCGCGGGCGCGAAGTGCCTCGCAGGCGGGCGCGGTGATCCGGCTTTGCCAGACGATGGCATCGGCCACCGGCCGACCCGTCGCGCGATCCCAGACGATCGTCGTTTCGCGCTGGTTCGCGATCCCGATGGCCGCGATCCTCGCCGGCCCTCCCACCGCTTCGACGACCTCGCGCGCGACCGCGAGCTGGCTGTCCCAGATCGCTTCCGGATCGTGGGTCACGTGCCCCGGTGACGGGTACTGCTGCTCGAACGGGCGCTGCGCCGTGGCCACGGGTCGACCGTCACGGCCGAAGGCGATCGCCCGCGACGAGGTCGTGCCCTGGTCGAGGGCAAGGATCAATCGATCGTCGGCCACGCCTGCCTCAGCGGCCCGGAACGCCGAATTCGGCCCTCGCCGTCGCGAGGAAGTTCGCGACCTCCGTTGTCTGCCTGCCGGCATCCCAGCCGAGTTCCGCGCCCATGAGTGCGGCAATCCGTGGCGCGATCGACGCGCCCCGGTCCGGGAGCTCCTGGGTCAGGCGCATCCGCCGACTCAGCACGTCGTCGAGGGTTCCGGCGAGCTCGCGCCGCACGGCCCAGATGACCTCGGCCTCGATGTGCTCGGTGACCGACCCGAGCAGGTCCAGGAGGTTGCGCTCGCGACCAAGGGCCACCACGTCTTCGGCTTCCGTCCCGTGTCGATCCACGAGGCGACGCGCCATCGCCTCCGACAGGCCGGTCTCGCGCCCGATGCGCGCCGCGAGGATGGACAGTTCTGCGAGCGACGCGGCGCCGACGAGGGCAAGATCCGCGGTCTGCGACGGCCGGGACTTCGCCTCGTCCGGTCCGAGTGCAGCATCGATCGTGTCACGCGCCATGACCCGATACGTCGTGTACTTGCCGCCCCCGATTCGGACCACCCCGGATGGATCGGTGGTGACCTTGTGTTCGCGCGACGCCTTGACCGTGGAGCCGCCGACGTCGCCGACGAGCGGGCGCAGACCGGCGTAGGTGCCGAGGATGTCGTCACGCGACAGGTCGAGCGTCATCCGGTGATTCACGACGCCGAGCAGCTCGTCAACGTCCTCATCCAGGGCGTTCGGTCGGTCCAGCGCCCGCCCGTCCTCGTGATCCGTGGTGCCGATCAGCCAGTGATTCGGCCACGGGATGATGAACACCACGCGGCCGGGGATGCGCAGGGTCATGCCGCCGCGGGCCTGAAGGCGATCCCGACGGATGACGATGTGGGCACCCCGGCTCGGTACGATCCGGGCGGCCCCGGTAACTGGTGCGAACCGCTCGTCAGGGTGCGCGGCCCAGACGCCGGTCGCATCGATGACGTGCGTTGCCCGGATCTCGAAGGTCTCGCCGGTCAGCTGGTCCCGGGCGCGGACCCCAATCGCCCGATCCGCATCGAGGAGCGGGGCGTCGGCCCGAACCCGGGTGGCCACGACCGCGCCGAGCCGCATGGCGGAGCGGACGACGGCCAGCGCGAAGCGCGCATCGTCCTCGACGCCGTCGTGATACAGGATCCCCGCCTGGAGTCCCGCCGGTCGCAGTTGCGGGGCGAACTCGAGGGCGGCGCGCGGTCGCATGTGCTGGGCAAACCCTGCGCCGTGCCTCGATCCCAGGAGGTCGTACAGGAAGATTCCGGCCCCGTAGAACCCCTGGTGAACCAGCGGCCAGCCGTAGATCGGGAACAGGAACGGTTCCAGCCGGACGAGGTGCGGGGCATTTCGCAGGAGACGCGCTCGCTCCTCCAGGGCCTCGGCCACGAGACCGAAGTGGAGCTGTTCGAGATAGCGAAGGCCTCCGTGGATCAGTCGCGACGAGCGGCTCGACGTTCCTGCCGCAATGTCCGTCTGCTCGATGAGCGCTGCCCGAAGGCCTCGACTCTGCGCATCCAGGAGGGCTCCCGCGCCGACGACACCACCGCCCACGATCAGCACGTCGAAGCGCTCGCCCGACAGCCGGGCCAGCGTGGCTCGACGCGCCGCCGGGGCCCCATCCGGGCCGGCGGCGGACGGCACGACGCTGGCGATGCGTCCGGTCATCAGATTTCCGGAGGGCGGCGCGTCGCGACCCGCCACAGGACGAATCCCGTGCCCACCATCAGGACGAGGATGGTCACCGGCGCATGGAACACGAATCGCTGGACGGGCTCCGGCAGCAGGCTCGTGGCCACCGCGGCCCCCAGCACGACGGCGACCGCAGCCGCGGCCACGAGGACGACCCGACGCACGCCGGGCTGCGACGGCTCAGCCACGATCGGCCTCGGGGGGAATGCCGATCGGCGCCACGAGGACCTTGCCGGCCAGCGCAGCTCCTCGGCGCGTTCGGAGACCGGTCTTGGGTCGGTGGAAAGTCACGGTGAGGTCCGCCTGGACCACCGGATCGGATGGGTCGCCCGATGACATGTCCACGGCAGACGGCGTGTCGACGGCGACGATCGGAACGCCCGCCCGTCGGGCTCGTGCGATCAGCTCGACCGCGCCGCGGATCGGCTCGCGGAGCACGCCACTCACGCCTGTCCCGACCAGGGCGTCCACGACGATCGACGCATGATCCACGTCGTTGGCGAGGATCGCCAGTTCCCGTGCGACCGCTGTGTGCACGCGCGTGACCCGCGGCTCGGCGGCCAGTCGATCCCAGTTCCGCGTCGCATCCATCGTGCTCGGGCGGGCAGCTGACGAAACCAACACGGCAATCACATCGAAGCCGGCCTGGGAGAGGCGACGCGCAGCCACCAGCCCGTCGCCGCCGTTGTTGCCGGGCCCGCACATGACGAGGATCGGGCCCTTCCCGAGTCGTCCCGTCCCCTCGGCGAGGGCGCGGGTGGCAGCCGCGACGGCGGCGCCGGCGTGCTCCATGAGCCGTTCTCCGGGCATGCCGAAGGCGTGCGCCCGGCGGTCGATCCCGGCCATCGCCTCGGCACCGATGGGTGTGCGTGCGGCAGACCCGGCCCAGCGACGACGCAACCCGCGAAGATCGAGCGCAAGGAGCGCGGGGTCATCCGCGGGCAGCGGCCCGGCGGCAGCTTCTGGGGGCGAGGACGAAGGACTCACGGCGAGGCAAGGGTAGCCGAGCGTCAGTCGATCGGCAGCCGCGCCCGGCCGGGATCGTCGGGATGCCGCTGGATCAGGCCGTCGCGTTCGAGTCCCACGAGCGCGGCGGCGACTGCGGCGTCGCCATGGAGACCGATGGACATGGGAACCGGCGCCCACGCGTCATCGGGCGAATCGCGGAGGAGATCGAGGATCTGACCACGCAGCCAGCGACTGGTGGTCCTGAACGGGGCGCGTCGTTCCCGGGCAGGCCGTTCCCGGGCAGGCCGTTCCCGGGCAGGCCGTTCCCGGGCAGGCCGTTCCCGGACGGGCCGTTCCCGGGCGATCCGGCCCGGGCCTGGATCGAGAGGCAGGCCCCGTGCGGCCGGCATGCCTGAGGCAGCGTATCGACAGGCCCCGCGCGCGGGGCAGCCGCCGCACAGCGGGTCTCGCGGCTTGCAGAACGTCGCACCGACGTCCATCAGCGCATGCGTCCAGACGCCCGGCGCCTTCGTCGGGACACTGGCATCGGCCGCAGCCTGGAGGTCGGCGGCCGAGAACGCATCCAGTGAGCCCCCGAGGGACCGGGCGAGGACGCGCCGGACGTTGACATCCACCGCACCCACTCGACGCCTGAATGCCAGAGCCGCGACGGCCCGCGCGGTGTATGGCCCCACGCCGGGCAGCCGTTCGAGGGCATCGAGGTCGTGCGGGACGACCCCGCCGTGCTCCTGGACGATCGCAATCGCCGCCCGCCGCAACGCGATCGCGCGACGGTTGTACCCGAGGCCTCGCCAGGCCCGGAGGACCGCCGCCGGCGTGGCCGCGGCCAGCGCATGGACCGTCGGAAACTCGTCCAG
Organism: Chloroflexota bacterium; assembly: GCA_040389445.1. Lineage (GTDB taxonomy): Bacteria > Chloroflexota > Limnocylindria > Limnocylindrales > CSP1-4 > UBA5189. The sequence continues at coordinate 135,640 of JAZJZX010000003.1, read as the reverse complement.
GAACCTCGTCCAGTACCCGGCGGCGCGAGCCGCCTGCGTCTGCTGGGCCATCGCCTCGGAGACGAGGATCGCGTACGGATCCGTCGTCCCTCGAAACGCGAGATCGCGGCCACGAACGGCGTACCAGGCGAGGATGGCGTCGCGGAGGGCGCGCGATGCCGCCACGGGCGCGGCCGTCGCGGGGGCCGGGACGGGCGCCTGGGCGGCCGTCGCGGGGGCGGCCGTTGCTGGGGCTGCCGTCGCCGTCGCGGGCGCGGCCGTCGCGGGGGCTGCCGTCGCCGTCGCGGGCGCGGCCGTCGCGGGGGCTGCCGTCGCCGTCGCGGGCGCGGCCGTCGCGGGGGCGGCCGTCGCGGGGGCCGGGACGGGCGCGTGGTGGGTGGGCACGGCCGTACGATAGCGATGATGCGATATGGCGCGGCGTACTGGATCCAGCGAACCGATTGGCCGGCGTTGCGGGATGCCTGCCTTGCGGCGGAAACGGCCGGTTTCGACGCGATCTGGCTGGACGACCATCTGCTGTCCGATGAGGGCGACTGGACCAGCGCGAAACTCGAGGGCTGGACCTCGCTGGCCGCCCTGGCACCACTGACGAGTCGCGCGGATCTCGGTCTCATGGTGTCGGCCAACACATTTCGCAACCCCGGATTGACCGCGAAGCTGGCCACGACCCTCGACCATCTCTCGGGTGGCCGCGCGGTGCTGGGGATCGGGGGCGGCTGGTTCGAGCGCGAACATGACGCGTTCGGGATCGATTTCGGATCGGGTTTCGGAGAGCGCCTCGACCGGCTCGACGAAGCGGTCAACCTGATCCGCCGGCTTCTCGACGGCGAGCGAGTGACGCATGAGGGGCGCTTCTACCGGTTCAGCGACGCGCTGTGTGAGCCCCGTCCGATCCGGCAGCCCCTGCCGATCCTCATCGGCGGCTCCGGTAAGCAGAAGACCTTGCGGACGACTGCCCGATACGCCGACCGCTGGAACGGCTACGGGACTCCGGAACGAGTTGCGGAGACATCGGCGGTCCTGGCGGAACGGTGCGATGAGATCGGCCGTCCGTTCGGCGACATCCGCCGGACCGTGTCGATGGAAGTCGTCATCCGCGACACCGAGTCGGCGGCCATGGCAGCCTTTGACGAGATCGAGGAGGTTCACCAGATCCGCGGCCGAATCGGGGCTGACGGTTCCGCCCGCGGGCTCGGCGTCGGCGGCTCGCCGGCATTGGTCGCGGACTTTGTGCGCAGCTATGCCGAGATCGGGATCGAGGAGGTCCTCTGGATCTTCCGCAATCCGTTCGATCTCGAGACGATCAGCCGCCTCGGCGAGGTCCGAGCGCTGGTCGAATAGCCGTCGCGACATCGTGGCGGCTCGCGGTGCGGGAGACGGAGCGGCGTCGTGGCGGTTCGCCGCTCAGATACGAACACGGTTCGTACTAACCGTGCCTATTCCCGGATTCGCCCCCAGTTACGAGCCGGATTCGTGGTAGGCACGGGAATCGACCCTCGGAGACCCGAATCCTGACCAGCCCGGTGCCATGCTGAACGTGGACGGGGTCAAAGATCCCGCGCGCGACGTCGTCGAATTGGTGGAGCCGCACCTACCACGAACCGGGTTCGTATCTGATCCCAGGGCGCAACTTGACGCCTCGGGGCGCTCCGGCGCTGCACTCCGGGGCCCTTCGGCACCGCTGGTCAGGTTGCCTTGGCGGCAAGGTCCCGCGCGCCGAGTCCCGCGCGGCAAGGTCCCGCGCGGCAAGGTCCCGCGCGGCAAGGTCGCGCGCGCCGAGTCCCGCGCGCCGAGTCGCGTGCGCCGAGTCGCGGGCGCCGAGTCGCGTGCGCCGAGTCGCGTGCGCCGAGTCGCGGGCGCCGAGTCGCGGGCGCCGAGTCGCGGGCCGGTCAGATCTTGAGCATCACGTGCTTGACGACCGTGTAGTCCTCGATCGCATACATCGACTGGTCCTTGCCGTAGCCGGATTCCTTGAAGCCGCCGTGCGGCATCTCGGAGACGAGCGTGAAGTGGTCGTTGACCCAGACCGTGCCGAACTGGATGGCCTTGGCGACGCGCATGGCCCGGCCGATATCGGCCGTCCAGACCGAAGCCGCGAGCCCGAAACGGACGTCGTTGGCCCAGGCGATGGCCTGGTCCTCGTCCCGGAACCGCTGGACCGTGACGACCGGCCCGAAGACCTCGTCCTGGACGATCTCGCTGTTCTGGCCGGGGCCAGCGATGACCGTCGGCTCGAAGTAGGCGCCGGGGCGGTTCGGACGGTGGCCGCCGGTGACGATCTCCGCCCCCGACTTCGCCCGGTCAACCATGCCCTCGACCTTGTCCGCCTGGGCCTTGGCGATGAGCGACCCCATCTCGATGTCGTCGCCCTCGGCCGGGTCGCCCCACTTGATCGTCTTCACGGCGGCCGCGAGGTCGGCCACGAAGCGCTCGTGGATCTTGGGCCCGGTGATCACGCGGCAGGGAGCCGTGCAGTCCTGGCCCGAATTCCAGTAGGAGAACGTCTTGAGGTTATCGATGACCGCTTCCATGTCGGCATCGTCGAAAACGACGACCGGGGCCTTGCCGCCGAGCTCGAGGTGGAGCCGCTTGACTCGGTTCGCGGCGGTTCGGGCGATGTGCTTGCCCGTCTCGGTGTCGCCGGTAACCGAGATCATGCCGACCTTGTCGTGACCGACGAGGGCATCGCCGATGGCGGCGCCGGTGCCCGTGATCACGTTCAGGACGCCGGGCGGGAGGATCTCGCCGGCGATCTCGGCCAGGACGAGGGCGGTCAGCGGCGTCCGGGCCGACGGCTTGAGGACGACCGTGTTGCCGGCCATCAGCGCGGGACCGATCTTCCAGCCGGCCATCATGATCGGGTAGTTCCACGGCGCGATCGAGGCGACGACGCCGACCGGCTCGCGCCGGATCAGGCTGGTCCGGCCGGCGACGTATTCGTTGGCCGCCTTGCCCTCGAGGACGCGGCCCGCACCAGCGAAGAAGCGGAGGTTGTCCACGACGACGGGGACCTCGTCGATCGCCGCGCCGACCGGCTTGCCGGCGTTCTGGCTCTCGAGCCGGCCGATCTCGTCGGCCCGGGCCTCGATGGCGTCGGCCAGCTTCAGCATCATCCCGCTGCGGTCCTGCGGGGTCGTGTGCTGCCATGTCTGGAACGCCGTCGCGGCCGACTCGACGGCCCGGTCGACGTCTTCGCTGTCCGACGCCGGCACGTGGGCGATCACCTTGCCGTTGGCGGGGTTCTCGACCGCGAGGGTCTTGCCGCTCGCGCTGGCGACCCATTCGCCGTTGATGAACTGCTTGCGGGTCTCGACCTGGTCCATGACATCGGTCATCGCGGGTACCTCCGAAGACATTGTCTGCACGCGTCCCTGCCGGGCGCGAACGATGGATCTGGTGGATGTCCGACCATTGTGCGCCAGCGGCGGAAGTGCGTTCCGGCCCATGGGCCGGCCTCCTAGCGGATCAGCATCGCGCCGAGGATCGTGACGCCGCCCACGCCCACCACAAGGTCCATCCAGCGCCATCGGAGCGGCCGGAACGCGGTTCGCGGGCCGGATCCGAACGCGCGCGCGTCCATGGCCAGGGCAAGCTGGTCCGCGTGACGGATGGAACGCACCAGAAGGCCGACGAGCAGCCGAGGGTGCCAGCTTCGGGCAAGGCCGCGGACGCGCCGGGCCTGACGCAGCGTGGCGAGATCCTGGCCGAGCCGGGGAACGGCCTGGTAGGCGGCCAGCGCGCCGTAGGCGAACCGCTCCGGCATGCGGGCCTGCTGGACGAGCGCGTCCACGAGCCGGGTCGGGTCGGTCGTTTGAGCGAACACCACCCCGGTGGAGACGATCGCGATCACGCGAGTCCCCAGAGCCGCGGCGGCTTCAGCGGCCTCGCGGGTAAGCCGGAGCGGCCCGACGCGGAGCAACTCGTGCGCCGCAGGATCCGTATTGGCGGCCGCAAACAGCAGGTTGGCAAGGGCGATCGAGATCGCCGCCGCGCCCAGCGGGACGAGGCTCCGGATGAGGCGCCGTGGCGGAATCCGGCCCAGCGTGAGGCCGGCGGCGACCGCGACGACCGCAAGCGTCAGCGGCCGAATCGGGTCCTGGATCAGGGCCAGTCCGATGAGCCAGATGAGCGCAAGTCCCAGCTTCACGAGCGGGCTCGTCCGGTTCAGGAGGCTCCCCTCCTGCCCGGCGCTGAGATCGACGGGGCTCAGCATCAAGCCGTGCCCGACCGTGGTTCACGCTCCGCGACGGCTCCGCGGTCGTCTGCAACGATCCAGCCTTCGGCCATCTCGATCCGTCGAGTCGCGACCCGTGCGGCGAAGGCCTCGTCGTGCGTCGCGACCAGGACGGCCGTTCCCGCGTCCGTGACCTCGTCGACGATCTCGGCAATCGACTCCCAACCGCGACGATCCTGGCCGAACGTGGGCTCGTCGAGGACGAGGAGGCGCGGGCGGCGGGCCAGCGCCGTCGCGAGGGAGAGCCGACGCTGTTCGCCTCCGGACAGCCGGTACGGGTTGCGGCCGCCGAAGGTCTGGAGCGGAAGGCCGAGCCGGTCCATCAGTCCTGCCGTGGCAGCTCCGCCCGACAGCCCGAGGCCGACCTCGGCAGCAACGGTGTCCTCGATGAACCCCAGCTCGGGGTCCTGAAAGACGTATCCCACGAGTCCGGCAAGAAGGCTCGGCCGCAGGCGGGCCGGGTCGTGGCCGTCGAGACGAACGGCGCCAGCCGAAGGGCGGAGGAGACCGGCGATCAATCGGAGCAGCGTCGACTTCCCGCTGCCGTTGGGGCCGACGAGCGCGACACGCTCGCCGGCCCTGATGACGAGGTGGACATCCCGGACCACCGGGCGTCCCGGTTCGTAGGCGAATCGCACGTCGCGTGCATCGACCAGGAATGGACCGTCGTCCTCGACCTCAAGCATTCCCGGGCGGGACTCGCCCCCGGCGTCCGGGGCGTCCCCCGGCAGCCAGATTCCCTCGCTTACGAGCCGATCCCGGGAACGAGCGAGGACCAGGCCAGGGGGGCCGAGATCGATCGGTGTGCCGGTCCGATCGAGCGCCAGCACCAGGTCGGCCAGTGGCCATGCCAGGTCCGCCCGATGCTCCACCAGGACCATCGTGGTGTTGCCCAGGGCCTTCGTTGCGGCGAGGCGCTCGAATAGCGCCGTCGCCCCGGCCACATCGAGGTTTGCCGTCGGTTCATCCAGGGCGATCACGGCGGGCGAAGGAGCCATGACCCCCGCGAGGGCAAGGCGCTGCTGCTCACCCCCCGACAGGCGCGAGCCGCGGCGTCGCTCGAAACCGGCCAGCCCGGCGTCCCGGAGGGCACCGGGCACGGCGTCGCGCATGGCCTCGAGTGCCCAACCACGATTCTCCAGCCCGAACGCCACGTCGTCGGCAGCACGGTCCATGACGAGCTGGCTGCCCGGGTCCTGGAACAGGAGGCCCACGCGGGCGGCAATCTGGGTCCGCCCGGCGGACGCTGTCTCGAGCTCGCCGACCCGCAGTGAACCCGACCAGGTGCCGGGAACGTCCCTCGGGACAAGGCCGGCGATCGCCCGGGCCAGGGTGCTCTTTCCGGACCCCGAAGGACCAACGACCAGCAGCACGGCGCCCGCAGGGAGCCGGAAGTCGATCCCGGCCAGGGCGGGACGGTCGGCGCCGAGATACCTGAACCCGACACCTTCCGCGACGAGCGGCAACGGGCCCGGTGACACGCGGATGGCCGTCAGTCGGGAAAGCCCTCGAGGACGCCCGCGCGCCGAAGCGACGCAGCAAGGGCCCTCGAACCCGCAGCCACGAAGATGATTGCCGATACGGCCATGGCGATCCCTCGTGCGATCTGGAGGTCCAGGGCGATCTCCGGATAGTACAGGACCCAGTCGTGGACCCAGGCTGCGGCTGCGCTCGAGATCGCGGCGAGGGACAGCACCGGGAACGACCAGAGGCGGTAGAGCGTGAACGCGAAGACCAGTTCCGCGGCGGCACCCTGAACGAACCCCGACAGCAGGGTATCCACGCCCCACGCGCTCCCGAGGAGAGCGGAGACGCCGGCCGCCACCATCTCCGCGAACAGGGCGGCGCCGGGCTTTCGCACCACGAGTGGCGCGAGGACGGCCGGCACGAGCCAGACGGCGTAGAGCAGATCCCGCGCGACCGGGAAGACCGCGTTGAGCGGTGCGAACAGGCTCCAGGCGAGTCCCCACGCCCAGAACACGACGCCGAAGGCGACACCGATCACCGCGGCGACGAGGATGTCCCGGGTGCGCCAGCGCGACTCCGCGGGCGAGGCGACGCTGATCAAGGGGCTCGTGGCGGGCGTCGATGTCATGGCGCAGGTCCTCCGATTCGCGTAATGCCGCCCTCGGGAGAGGACGGCATCATCGAGTCGAACGGCCTGCTTCCTTCGCCGGTATGAGCCGGATCAGGTTCGGCGGGTCTGTGGCCTGCGCCACACTCTCAGCGCTGCTGCGCTCCCCGGAGGCGATCTTCAATTGTGCCGCGGAGTCTACACCCGGTCGGCAGCGCCGCCCGTCGTCCCGGGGCCCGGGCCCTGGCTCGCGACAAGACGGTCGTCAATCCAGGCGATGACGTCGGCGATGATCGCGGGGCCCTCGGGCTCGTTGTGGAGCTCGTGTCGAATACCCGGGTAGGTACGGCGCGTCACGATGCCGAGTGCCGCAAGCGGTTCGGTCGCGCGCGCCGGCACGATCGGATCGTCGAGCCCGTGGATGACCAGCGCGGGGACGGCCAGTCCGGACGCGGCAGCCCGGACGCGGGCCTGTTCGGCAAACGCCGCGGCCCCGAGCTTCGCCGTCGATGCCCCGAGCATCAACTCGTCCGTGCGCGCCGCCTCCTGGCGATCATCGTCCCTGGACAGCATCGCCGGGGTGATGCCGTTGGGAATGCTGAGCCTTGGAGCCACGCGGGCCAAAAGTGGCGCGAGTTTGTGCTTCCATGCCGCGAGGTCGTCGTCGATACCGGGCGCGGACAGTACGAGCAGATCCGGCTTCGGCCGCTCCGAGAGGGTGTATCCAAGGGCGATGAGCCCGCCCATCGAGTGCCCGTACAGGATCACGGGCCGGCCCGGCAGCGCGGCCCGGGTGGCGGCGAGTCGGTCCTCGACATCGTCATGGAAACGGTCGAACCGGTCGACCCATGCTCGCTCCCCGCCCGACGCCCCGAAGCCGCGGAGATCCCACGCGAAGGCTTCGAGTCCGGCCGCCGAGAGTTGCTCGCCGACCTCCTCGTAACGACCCGAGTGCTCGCCGACGCCATGGACGAGGAGCACGCCGGCCCGCGGCGCTGCCGCCTCCCAATGGCGGATGAGGAGGCGGATCCCGTCGCGAGTGGTCGCGCTGTCGGTCGTCGATGGCATTGACCCCATCCTAGCCTGCGGGTCCCGTGGCCGCATGGCCCCGGGGCCACATAGCTCCGCTTCCGCGCGCCGGGCGGCCGCGGCGCAGACACTCTCGACGACCGCGTAGGATCGAGCGATGGCTGCACGGACAGATTGGCTCGAGGTCGGCGATCGAATCTTCACGCGCCGATACCGGTACCTGGACCAGCAGATCGGCGTGATCCTGGGCGACGGGCAGGCCCTCGTCATCGACACGCGGGCGACATCCGCCGACGCTCGCGAGCTCCAGGCCGACCTCCGTCGTCTGACCCGCCATCCGGTGACGACCGCGGTGAACACGCACTGGCACTGGGACCACGCCTTCGGCAATCACGCCTTCCGTCCGGTCGTCATCTGGGGCCACGAGCGCTGTCGCGAGCGCCTGCTCGCCGACGGGGCGACCGAGCGCGCCAAGCAGGCCGCCGACGATCCGGCACGTCGGGCCGACTTCGAGGCCGTCGTGATCGACCCGCCGGAGCGGACGCTCACGATCGCGGCCGACGTGGATGTCGGCGGGCGCCGGGTCGAGCTCCGCTACCTGGGCCGAGGCCACACGGACGGGGATATCGTCGTGATCGTCCCCGATGCGGGCGTGCTCTTCGCCGGCGATCTGCTCGAGAACGATGCCGTCCCCTGGTTCGATGACGGCTACCCGATGGACTGGCCGGACACCGTCGAGCGACTGCTCGCGCTGGTCGCCGGGCCCGTCGTACCGGGGCACGGATCCATCGGCAATCGCGGGTTCGTGGAGCGTCAGTTGGCCGATTTCCGCGCCGTCGCCGACGTCGCGCGCCGAGTCGACGCCGGCGACCTGAGCCGGGCTGCCGCGCTCGCCGACATGCCGTACCGCGCCGATGCGGCCGAGTCCCCGCTCGATCGCGCGCTCGCCCAGCTGCGAGGCGATCTGGGCTAGGCGAGGACGACGCGAGGACGACGCGAGGACGACGCGTCGATTCCTGGCCTCAACGACCGGGCCGACGATTCCGGGCTTGATGCCCGGGGCCGGGCTTCACGCGAACGACCCACCGCCCGCGAGCTTCGCCGGCGCGGATGGCATCGAGCGCCGGCTCGAGGGACTCGAGCGTTACCTCCGAGACCCGTTCCCCGAGCGCCCGCGGCCGCAGGTCGGTCGCAAGCCGCTCCCAGGTTCGGCGCCTCCGCTCGATCGGCAGGTATGCCGAGTCGATGCCGAGGATGGCCGCGCCGCGGAGGATGAACGGGAAGACGGTGGTCGTCAGCGCCGGACCCGAGGCGTTTCCGCAGGCCGCCACCGCGCCGCCGCGCTTGAGCGTCCGCAGGATGTAGGGCAGCGCGGCGGCACCCACGGAGTCGATCGCCCCGGCCCAGCGCTCGCCCTCCAGCGGCCGTCCGTCCGCCGCGATTTCGTCGCGTGACAGGAATCCGGCGGCACCCAGCCCGCGCAGCCAGTCGTGCTCGTCGGCCTTGCCGGTCGCGGCCCAGACTTCGTAGCCGAGTTCGGACAGGATGCCGATGGCGGTGCTCCCGACGCCACCCGATGCCCCGGTGACGAGCACCGGACCCTGGGCGGGCTCGAGCCCGCGCGCCTCCAGCTCGACGATGGACAGGCCTGCGGTGAACCCGGCGGTGCCGATGGCCATCGCATCCCGAGCCGACAATCCGCGCGGCAACGGGACCAGCCACTCGGCCGGAACGCGCGCGAACTCCGCGAACCCACCATGGTGGCTCACCCCGAGGTCGTAGCCGTGGGCGATCACCTGGCGCCCGGGCACGAACGAAGGATTGCCGGACCGAACCACGGTCCCGGCCAGATCGATCCCGGGTACCAGCGGATACGCCCGGGCCACCTTGCCGTCCGCCGTCGCGGCCAGCCCGTCCTTGTAGTTGATGGACGACCAGCCGACCTCGATGTCGACGTCCCCGGCGTGGAGGTCGGCGGGCGAGAGCGTCCCCAGGCCGCGCTCGAACTGGTCCCCGTGGCGGTCAACGATGTAGGCGCGGAACATCTCGGGGATCACGGACGCGGGCTCCTCGACGGGGTTACGGTCGGTGAGAGAATCGGGCCGGGTGCGATATCATGCGCCCCGCGCCGCGACGGCGCGATCGCTGGCGAGTGGCCAAACGGTAAGGCACCTGATTCTGGATCAGGGGATTGAAGGTTCGAATCCTTCCTCGCCAGCCAACACATTGAAAGGCGCGATCCCGGTTCGACCGGAACGTCGACCAGGCATCGGCCGCCGCGATCAGCTCGTCAGGCCCGGCGGCGGTCGCGTCCGCTTGCGATGGCCCTCGCCTGCTTCGCGGCGGCCATGCCCCGGTCCGCGTCCCGCAATGCCGCTTCCAGGCCGGCCGGGTCGGACAGGAACTGATAGCCGATTGAGGCCGAGACTCGAATGAGACCGTCCCCGTGCGTAATCGGCACTTCCACAGCCCTGGTCAGTGTCTCGATCATCGCTTCGGCCTCGGCTTCGGTCCGGATCCCGTCCGATACCAGAACGAACTCGTCACCGTGGAGATGCGCCAGGAAGTCGCGCTGAGTCACGAACTCGCCGAGGCGGCTGCCGACCTCGCGCAGGACATCGTCGCCGACCTGGTGATCGAAGGTGTCGTTGACGGCCTTGAATCCGTCGAGGTCGATGTAGAAGATGCACGCCGCGTCGGCCATCATCTTCCGCAACGCAGCGGCATGCTCGGTCAGCGCGAGGCGATTGGGCAGGTGGGTGAGCTGGTGGTGACGGACCAGCCAGTGGGCTCGACTGCGATCGATCGATGACGACGCCGCCGCGTCGGCGAAGACCAGCACGACCGGACTCCACCAGGCCAGCGAGACGTAGGCCGCGGCGAAGACCCATGCGAGAGCCGACTCGGCGGTCATCATCGTGGCCACCGCCCGCCAGGATATCCCGAGGGCGTCGGATGGCCGACGGCCGGCACGGATGTAGACCGTGAGCACGGCCAGGGCGATATTGATCAAGCAGAATGTCAGCGCGCCGGCGGCGACCGCGATGAGATTCCCGAGCTGCGCGTCGTCGCCGATGCCCAGTTCGAGCATCCCGAGCGTGACGATTCCGCCCAGGCCTGCCGGGATCATGATCATCGCGTGATTCGCGAGGACCCCGTACCAGGGGACTCGCCCGCTCAGCTCGCGCCACTCGAGGCTGCCGATCGCCGCCACCCAGATCGCTGCCGTGGGGCCACCCAGGGCGAACGATGCGACGACCGGGGCCACGCCGAAGATGATCGTCACGCGACCTTCGTCGGTCGACCCACGGGACGAGGTCGCGAGGCCGACCGCGATCCAGATGAGGACTCCGAGCACGGCCGGATCAAGGCCAAGGACATCAAACGGCACCGCGATCGGTGACGCGACCGGCACGGCCGCCGTGAGCCCGACCAGCAGGACCACTGCCACCAGCACATAGGTCCAGACGAGGACGGCCAGCTTTCCGGTCGGAAAGGATGGCCGCGCCAGGCGCTTCCATGCGCCGCCATGGACGGGGTTCGCCACCGATCGCACCGCGGTCGAGACCTCCGCCACAATGGCGGATGTCCGCGAGCCGGATGCAGATCGACGGGTCGAACTCAAGCGGTGGTGCCTTCCTCGTGCGCGATCGGCCGGCGCCGAACGTTCGCGCTGCGTCACTGCGCGGCTGGGCTCGTCGCCATCGATTGGATCCATCGGCCTGCAACGGGCTGCAATCAGCCGAACGATTCTGCGAGCAACCCGTCGCTCGGACATTCGCATCCAGGATCGCGATCGGTAATTCGTACTTTCGTACTCCCGGGCGCGGACTGCGGCCCTTCGAGGCGGCGCCTCAGCGCAGCGGCACCCCAACCGTGCGAGCCGCTGAGCGCGTCAGGAGTCGCTCAAAGCAGGACAGGTTCCGTGGGAACCACGATCACCAGCCAATGACACCACTCAGGTGCCCGAGCCCTCGGTCGTGCAGGTTCGGCAGCGACCCGTCACCGTCAGGTGATCCACCCGGGCGGTGAACCCGTGGTCGCGGCGCAGGGCAGCCAGGAACGACGCTGCATCGGCCGCCGGAAGCTCCGCGTCCGCACCGCAGGTCCCGCAGATCAAATGCCCATGCTCCGCCTCCGGGCGGACATGGAACTCCTCGCGGCCGTCGAGGCCGTGGCTGTGGCTGATGACACCCAGCGATTCGAGGACGCCGAGGGTCCGATAGACGGTCGACGGCGTGGTCGCCGGTTCGATCTCCCGGCAGCGATCGATGAGCTGACTTCCCGTGACGTGTCCTTCGGATGCGCGGAGCACGGTGAGGAGGGTTGCGCGTTGCCGGGTCCAGCGCAGCCCCTGCTCCCGAAGACGATCCGGAAGGCGATCCCAGGCCGGGCCCGCTGCCCCGACGGGCTCGTTCACCGAAGGCCGATCGACTCGAGCCATTGATCGATGGCCGGCAACGATCCGTCCACGCCGATGAGGAACACCAGTCCGATGACCAGGCTGAACGTCCCTGCGACGACGCCGACCGCGATGTACAGGCGCTCGCGAACTCGACTCGCGATGAACCCGGTCGCGGTCACGAACACGATGACCGAATTCGAGATCAGCAGCCCGACGATGAACGCGAGGAGCATCGGGATGCCCAGTCCCTGACTCGAGGCCCCGCCGATCGCGGCGATCAGCAGGACCTGCGTCCCCGTCTCGGCGCCGACGCCGTGGATCATCCCGACGCCGAGGGCCGTCTTCGGACCGTACGCCGTCATTTCGATCGGGTCGGCATGCTCATGTCCATGCAGCCGGGCCTGGAAGCGGCGCCAGCCATACCGGGCGGAATCGAACACCAGCATCCACCTCGACCGAAGGCGGAAGGCATGACCGTGCCGTGCGTACTGGTACAGGGACACGAACACCCATGTCCCGAGCAGCACGAGGGTCAGCCCGACGACGCGACCCATGATCGGATCCACCCAGTCCGGAAGCACCGTGCCGAACATGAGCGCGAGCGATCCGAGGATCAGCACCACCAGCGCATGCCCGAGGGCATAGAGCGTGCCCAGCGCGAGCGCACGCCGTTGTTCCACCAGCAGCCGAGGGTGGACGGCCTCCACCGCGACGTGGCCCGCCGCAGGCGCGTGGCTCGTTGCCACGTGGGCATGGGCGCCGGGATCAGCATGAGCGGCCAGCTCGGCGGGCCCTCCGTGCGTATGAGCGTGCGCGTGGGGCCCGGCATGTCCGGGTGCGGCGAGATCGAGCGGTCGCCCGTCCCGAGCCTCGGCTCCGTCCGCATGGGCGGCCTCGTGGACCTCCTCGGCGGCCTCCGCGGCCGCCGTGGTCGAGGTTACGTCGGTGATGGCCGCGATGTGGTCCCAGTCGAACCCGTGTCGGATCCCGAGGAGGAGCGCCGTCCCCAGGAGACCGGCGCCTCCGGCAATGGCGAGGTCGGTCGCAGCAAATGCGAGCATGGATCGTCAGCGTCCTTGATGCAACATGTTGCAATAGCTTGGTAGATCGCCCACCCCGCTGTCAACCGTTGCTGCGAAGCGCGCCCGCGATCGGATGGCTGACGTCAGGTGCGAAGACGCCCGAAGCGTGCCATCACCGCTCGGAGTCGATCGTGCGGCAATCGATGAGCGACGATCCCGTCGCGCCCGGTCATCGTCTCCGCGGCGACCAGCGCGTTGACGATCGCTTCCTCCGTCGCCTCGACCGTGGCCTCGAACAGCGGGTCGAGCGCCGTGTCGACGAGCATCCGGACCGTCGTGACGCCGGGTGGCTCGTGCTCCGTCTCGGGTGTCGGAAGGTCCAGGTTCCCGGTCGAGAAGGCCAGGAAGATGTCACCCGACGTGGTGGCTCCCACTCCTCCGGCGCGGGCCAGGCCGAGCCCGGCACGCTGAGCCAGGCGCGCGCATTGACCCGGAAGGAGCGGCGCGTCGGTCGCCACGATGATGATGATCGAGCCGTCGCGTCGGCGAGGCGGACCGTCGACGAGCCTACGAGAGGCCGGACCAGACTCCTTCCGGTAGGGGGTCGGGACCTCGCTCAACCCGATCTCCTCCCCGACGCGAACGCCGTCGATCCGGAGGAGCCCCCGCCGCCCGTAGTTGGCCTGGACGAGGACCCCGACGGTCCAGCCCCCGGCGCTCGTCACGAGGCGACGCGAGGATGTCCCGATTCCGCCCTTGAACTCGTGGCAGATCATGCCCGTTCCGCCGCCGACGCTGCCTTCCGGCACCGGTCCGGAGCGCGCATTGTCGAGCGCCTCCCGCACGTGCTCCGGACGGACGTGGAACCCGTCCGCGTCGTTGAGGAGACCGTCCCAGGTCTCCCCGACAACCGGAAGTGACCAGTAGAACGCGCCGTCCGGGTGCGACGCCACGCCCTCGGCGACCAGCGCATCGCGTACGACACCCACGGAGTGGGTGTTGGTGATCCCGACCGGCCCACCCAGCATGCCCGCCTCGCGGACCCATTCCAGTCCGGTCATTTCGCCATTCCCGTTGAGGACATGCGGTGCGGCAAAGACCGGCTGCTGCCAGACGTCGCCGGCGTGCGGAAGGACGACGGTCACGCCGGTCCGCACGGGCCCCCGCCCCACGACCAGCGGTCCGTCGCCCTCGATGATCGTGGCATGACCGACCCGGACACCCGACACGTCGGTGATGGCGTTGAACGGGCCCGGCGTCATCGTCCCGATGACGATCCCGAGATCGCGGGCGCGCGGCCGAGGTTCGCTCATCGTGGCTACCGGGTCCCGGCCGGCATCGAAATCAGGACGCGGATGACGTTGCGCACGATCCGGAGGCTAGCAGAGGACGAGCGTCGCGAGGTGTCCCCGGCGCGCCCGGTAGTCCCCGGCTCGCCACGTCCGCCCCGGCTCGCCCGGTAGCCCCCGGCGCGCCCGGTATGCCGCCGGAGGGGACCCGACGGGCCGCGCCCGTTCAGTCGGAGCGACTGGTGGAGACGATGTCCACGCCGGGGATCTTTGCGATCGCCTCGAGAGCCATCGCGATCCCGGCATTGGTGCGACCGCGCACGGACAGGTCGGCCCGGTAGCTGTCCTTGCCGAGGCGCTGCGTCTGGATCGATGCGATGTCGAGCTTGGCGTTGCTCAGGATCGTGGAAATGTCCCCGAGCGCCTCGACCTGCACGAGCGCGAGACGCAGCTGGAGCTCGGGAAGATGCGTCCCGCGGAGGCGTTCGGCCAGCGCATTGATCGGCCACAGGCTGGTCAGGATGATCACCCCGCCGACGGCGGCCACGATGTATTCGCCGGCGCCCGCGGCCATGCCGACCGCAGAGGTGGCCCACAGGCTTGCGGCCGTCGTCAGACCACGGATCACCACGCCGTCCTTGAGGATCGCGCCGGCGCCGAGGAAGCCGATGCCGGACACGATCTGCGCCGCGATGCGGGCCGGATCGATGGACCCTGGGGGCGCGCCGTCCACCGTGAAGCCGTAGATCGAGAGCACCGTGAAGAGGGCCGATCCGAGAGCGACCAGCATGTGGGTTCGTATGCCCGCGGGATGCCCGTGGATCTCCCGCTCCGCACCGACGGCGGCACCGAGCGCGGCGGCGATGATCAACCGGACGGCGAGGTCCAGCTGGAGGTCGATGTTGATCATCGTCGGTCGGTCGGAGGCATGTTTGCCATCATAGCCACTCAACCGATCGTCCAGCCGCGGCGCCGTCACCAAGGCGTCACGCGTTCCGCGGTATGGTCGCCCCATGAGCGGATCCCCGACCGTCACGCGCGACGCCCTCCAGCCCGGTCCCAACCGCCGGGCGGCCGCGCTGGTCGGCATGGTCGCGACCGGAGCGGCGCTCGCCGCCGGCGAGTTGCTGGCCGGCGTCCTCGCCGGCGTCCCATCCCCGATCCTCTCGGTCGGACGCCAGGTCATCGACCTCCAGCCGCCGGGCGCCAAGGAATTCGTCGTCTCCCTCTTCGGAACCGCCGACAAGCTCGCGCTGGAGATCCTGGTACTCACGGTCGCGCTCGTCGTCGGCGCATGCGTCGGGCTGATCGGGCGCACGCGACCGGGTGTCGCGATGGGGGTCATCGGGGCGTTCGTGGCTCTCGGGCTGGTGGCGGGGCTGCGGGATCCGGACACGGTGCTGACCCTGGCCGTGGGCGGCGCCCTCGCCGAGTTCGCCGTCGGTGCGACCGCGCTCGACCGCCTGCTCCGGCTGGCTCGAGGGATGGCGCCGCGGACAGCCATGCCGGGTGCCGTCATGCCGGACTGGTCCCGACGCACCCTGCTGATCCGGGGTGGACTGGTGGCCGTCGGTTCCGTTGCGGCATCGGCCGTGGGCCGCACCCTCCTCGATCGCCAGCGCGTCACGAGGCCGGGCGAGCTCCCGAACGTGCCTGATCCGGTGGCACTGCCGGCCGGCGCGGACCTCGCCATCCCGGGCCTGACCCCGATCGTCGTACCGACCGAGGACTTCTACCGCATCGACACGGCCCTGATTCCGCCGAACATCGACCGAAACACGTGGCAGTTGCGAATCCACGGCATGGTTGAGCGTGAGGTGACGCTCACCTACGCGCAACTCATCGAGTTGCCGATCATCGAGCAGTTCGTGACCATTGCCTGCGTCAGCAATCGCGTCGGCGGCGACCTGGTCGGGAATACCAAGTGGACCGGCGTTCGACTCCGGGACGTCCTCGACCTCGCCGGCGTGAAACCCGGGGCAACGCAGATGGTCGGACGCTCGGTCGATGGCTGGACGGCCGGCTCGCCCACGGCCTGGATCATGAATCCGGAGCGCGAGCCGATGATCGCGATCGGGATGAACGGCGCTCCGCTCACGCGCGAGCACGGCTATCCCGCTCGGGTCGTCGTCCCGGGCCTGTACGGCTACGTCTCCGCGACGAAATGGCTGAAGGAGCTGGAGTTCACCACCCTCGAAGCATTCGATGCCTACTGGATCCCGCTGGGCTGGTCGAAGGAGGCGCCGATCCTGACCCAGTCCCGGATCGACGTCCCGCCACGAAACACGCAGATCCCGGCCGGTCCGATGAAGATCGCCGGCGTTGCCTGGGCTCCGGATCGAGGCATCTCCCGCGTCGAGGTCTCCCTCGACGACGGCGATTTCCGCGACGCGACGCTGTCCGCGCCGATCTCCGCCGCGACCTGGGTCCAGTGGGAATACCCATGGGTGGCGACTTCCGGCAGCCACACCGCCCGGGTGCGTGCCACCGATTCGACGGGCGAGACGCAGACCGAGGTCGTCACCCGTCCCGACCCAAATGGCGCCCGGGGCTGGCACCGGATTCCGTTCACGGTCGCCTGACGACCCGGCCGCCGATCTGGTCCGACCCCGGAATCCGGTAGAGTCGATCCATGGCACGTCGCACCTTCGTCTTCGACCCACCCGATCGTTTCGTTGCGGGCACCGTTGGCGAGCCCGGGAACAGGACGTTCTTCCTCCAGGCCAGGGCCGGCTCCCGGGTGGTCAGCGTCTCCCTCGAGAAGGTCCAGGTCGCGGCTCTTGCCGAACGCCTCGGCCACCTCTTGTTCGAACTCGATGAACGGGGGGTGGTGAACCTCGGGCCGGACCGGCCCGTTGAAGACGTCGCGCCGCTCGACGAACCGCTGCTCGAGGCATTTCGGGCCGGAACGCTGACCCTCGGCTGGGACGGCGACCTCGAACGCGTCCTCATCGAGGCGCGCGCGATCACCGATGAGGACGAGCCGGCCGAAGACGACGAAGAAGAACCGGATGAGGATTCGGTCGCGGCGGCCATCGAGCAACTCCTCGCCGCCGACGATCCGGACGGCCCCGACATCCTGCGCGTGCATCTCAGCGCGGTTGTGGCGCGGGCGTTCGTGGAGCGCGCCGTACGGGTCGTCCGGGCCGGTCGACCGCCCTGCCCGCTGTGCGGCAATCCGCTTGATCCGCAGGGGCACATCTGTCCGCGTCGGAACGGCCAGTACGTCAACTGAGACGCAAGCCGCGGACGCCGCAACGCTTCGGGGGATCCGCGATGGAGACCTCGAGGTCCTCGGTCGGCTGCCCGGGTCTTCCAATCAGGCACTCGTGGTCCTGGTCCATCACCCCGACCTGACCGAACCGTTCCACGCCGTGTACAAGGCGACGATCGCCGAACGGCCCCTCGCGGACTTCCCGCCCGGGACGCTTGCCCGCCGCGAGGTGGCGGCGTTTCTCGTCTCGGAGGCGCTCGGGTGGCGACTCGTGCCGCCCACCGTTCATCGAGAAGGACCGTTCGGCGAGGGCATGGTCCAGCAGTGGATTCACCTGGATCCCGAGGCGGATGTCATGGCGATGGTGCTGCGCCCGGACGAGCGGCTGCGCCGGATGGCCGTGTTCGATGCGATCGTCAACAACACGGACCGGAAGGGCGGACACCTGCTCCCGGTACCGGGCGGGCATGTCTTCGGCGTCGACCACGGGGTGACATTTTCGACGGTGCCCAAGCTCCGCACCGTGCTCTGGGGCTGGATGGGCGAACCGCTGGAGCCCGATGAGATCGCCGGGATCGAGCGGGTGCTGATGGCCCTGGACGGCGACCTCGGCGCAGACCTTCGGACGCTCCTCGCGCGCCGCGAGGTGACCGCCATCCGCCGGCGCTGCGCCGCACTGCTCCGGCGTGGCAAGTTCCCGCGCCCCGGCCGAAACTGGCCGGCCGTTCCCTCTCCGGTGTTCTGAGGGCAGCGACGGGCCTCGAGAGGCTCCCGGCTCGGCGCGGATCGGTCAGGATAGGCAGCAGGAGGGTCCCGTGGGTTCAGCCGATCATCTGCTCGCGATCGACGTGGGCACGCAGAGCGTCAGGGCGCTCCTGTTCCACCCGCAAGGCGCCCTGGTCGCCATGGGTCGCGTCGCGGTGGAGCCCTACGAATCGCCACAACCCGGGTGGGCCGAGCAGGACCCCGAGGTCTGGTGGGAAGCGATCGGCGAAGCCTGCCGGCGTTTGTGGGCCGATCCGGCGGCGCGGCCGGATTCCGTGGCCGGTGTCGGCCTGACGACGCAGCGCGTCACGATCGTCGTGGCGGATGCGGACGGGAAGCCGCTTCGGCCGGCCATCGTCTGGCTGGATCAACGCCAGACGGACGGACTGGCCCCGGTGGGCGGCGCGTGGGGGCTTGCCTTTCGTGCCGCCCGGGTCCGCGACACCGTCGCCCGATTCCAGGCCGACTGCGAAGCAAACTGGATCGAACGGTATGAACCGTCCGTCTGGCGCCGGATCCGGCGCTACGGCGTGCTGTCATCGTGGCTCACAGCCAGGTTCGTCGGTCGATGGACGGATTCCTCGGCCGCGCAGGTCGGATACCTGCCGTTCGATTTCAAGCGGTCGCGGTGGGCCGGCAGGCTCGACTGGAAGTGGCAGGTCGCCAACTTCGATCGGACATGGCTGCCCGAGCTCGTGGACCCCACCGGCACGCTCGGGGAGCTGACCGCGGCCGCCGCCGCGCATCTGGGTCTGGCGGCCGGAATTCCGCTCATCGCATCGGCCGGGGACAAGCAGGCAGAGGCCCTCGGGGCCGGCGCCGTGACGCCGGACGTCGCCGCCCTGTCGTTCGGCACCACGGCCACCATCGGCACGACCCACCGCCGCTACCTCGAGGCGATCCCGCTCCTGCCGCCCTACCCCGCCGCGCTCCCCGGCGCGTGGCTGGTGGAGCTCCAGGTCCTCCGCGGGTTCTGGATGGTGGAATGGTTCAAGCGCGAATTCGGCGCGGCCGAGATCGCGCGCGGAGCGGCGCTGGATGTGCCGCCGGAGGCGCTGTTCGATGATCTCCTCGCCGCCTCCCCGCCCGGATCGATGGGTCTCGTCCTTCAGCCCTACTGGATGCCCGGCGTTCGCTATCCGGGCCCGGAAGCCAAGGGTGCCATCGTCGGGTTCGGGGACGTCCACGGCCGTGCCCACATCTATCGGGCGATCCTCGAGGGTCTTGCCTACGGTCTCCGCGAAGGCGCGGAGCGGACGGTGAAGCGCAGCGGCGTCGGGATCCGGGAGCTCCGTGTGTCCGGCGGCGGGTCGCAGTCGGGGGCGGCGGTGCAGCTCTTCGCCGACGTCTTCGGCATTCCGGCCAGTCGTCCGCACACGCACGAGGCCGCCGGCCTCGGGGCCGCCATCGATGCGGCGATCGGCCTCGGGATCCACCCGGATCCGCTCACGGCCGTGGCTGAAATGGTGCGTATCGGGGAGCGGTTCGAGCCGTCGCGTGACGCCAGCCGGATCTACGAGGACCTCTACCGCTCGGTCTACCTGCCGATGTACGACCGTCTGCGCCCGTTGTACCTCGAGATCCGCCGCATCACTGGCTATCCGAAGTAAGGATTGGCCGCTCGAAGACGAGCAGACGCCACGAGCGCACCGCAGCACTGCTCACCGGCACGAGGCCGGCCGCCCGGGCCGCTTCGACCACGCGGGCGTGGGAGTGCCCGTAGATCCGGAGGTCGGAGCGGGTGAGCCACTCCCAGGTGTTCAGGAGCCGGATCACGGCCCGGGCAAGCCAGATGTCGGGCGGCAAGGTGATGGCGAGCCGGCGACGCGTCCGTTCGGCGGCGCGTCCGACGAGCGCGTCGACATCCCGGTAGCAGCACACGACACGATCCAGGGCCACGAGGTCCGCGGCCTCGATCTCCGGCGCGAGGGCCACGAAATCGCCATGCCGAAAGGTGACCCGGTCGGTGAGCCCGCGGGCCTCGGCCTCTTCGCGCGCAGCACCGAGGTACGGTGCGGACGCGTCAACGTCGGTCGCCGATGCGGCACCGCGCTCGAGGAGCAGCTGGTGCACGGCGCCGACGCCGGCGCCGATGTCCAGGACCGTCAGGCCGTCGACCCGGGGACGAGCAAGTGCCTCGGCGACGGCTCGTGAGGCGCGGCCGGGTCCCTTGCGCCGATAGAGGCGCAGTTCGGACGCGGCGAACGCTTCATCGAACGCCTTGTCGTAGCAGCAGGAGCAGCGCGGCGCAGGCATGGTCGAACTCTAGCCCGCCCGCGGGTGCGTGGCTGACCCGAATCGCTAGGCCCGGACTTCCTGGCGCATGAACATGACATAGCCCGCCGCGAAGCAGGCCGCCGTCATCGCCACCAGGACCACGAGATGGGGCCATACGAGCAGGGCGCTCTGATCGAAGGACAGGAGCTGGCCCTGGGCCTGCTGCTGCCATTGCTGCCATTGGCCGATGGTCGTGGGAGTCGAGACGGTCGTGACCGTCGGATTCAGCAGGACCGCCGAGGCCTCCTGGTAGAGCGTCAAGGGCAGGAGCCGGGCGATCGTGGCCGACAACGCCGTCAGTGACAGCGCCTCCTCGATGGAACCCGCGTTGGCAACGGGTGCCACGATCCCGGCGATCAGGCTGACGATCAGCTGCCCGAAGATCGCGACCAGGAGCCATACGCCGAACCCGACGAGTGCGGCCGTCGCCGCCCGCCGGATGACGACCGAGAGCAGCAACCCGAAGGCGAGCCAGAGGCTCACCCACAGCACGGTGAGCGCCAGCCATGCCAGCAGCCGCACGACTTCGTCAGGGCTGGGGATGATGCCGAGGCGCACGATCCCGAATCCGGAGATCACGCCGACGACGGCAAGCAGCACCAGGCTGATCGCCGCGAGGCCGGCCGCAAACTTGCCGTTGACGACATCATCGCGATAGATCGGCTGCGAGAGCAGCCGCGGCAGGGTGCCGTCGGTCCGCTCGCTGTTGATCGCGTCGAAGGCGAAGGCGACACCGAGCAGGGGCGCCACGATCCCGACGAAGTTGAAGACGTTCGGGATCGGCACGCCCTTCGGGCTGACGAGGAACAGGGCGAGGAACGCATCCCGGGTGTCGGTGACCTGTGAGGCCACCGAACGGATGGTGTCCGAGGCGAAATAGAGCGGGACGATGGCAGCCGCACCGAGCACCAGCAGCAGGACCATGAATCGGGCGCTCGAGATGTGATCCGCGAATTCCTTGCGGGCCACGATTCGCCAGCCTGGGGCGCGACCGTGAAGGCCCGACAACGCCGCAGCCGCTTCAGCCGTCATGCCCCAACCTCCGTGGTGACGCCGGCGCGGGGCATGCCCGCGACCGCGGTTCGATAGATGTCGTCCAGGGATGGTTCCAGGACGCGGAGCGAGGTCAGTCGAAGCCCGCGCTCAACGGCGGCCCGAAGGATGGCCTCGCGAACTCTTCCGGATTCCTCCATCGGCCGGACGGCCACATGCCAGGTCCCGGTCGGGGCATCCCAGCCCACCGACGAAACGTGCTCGATGGCGGCCAGGGTGCTCTGCGGATCCGGGGCGGACTCCCCGTCTCCGTCAGTCGCAACGGCGATCTCGATATGGGCGGCTCCGTCGCCGAATCGTTCTGCGAGTTCGGCCACCGTCCCGACGCCGATCAGCCGGCCCGCGGCAAAGATCCCGACGCGGTCGCAGACCGACTGGACCTGTCCGAGGAGGTGGCTCGAGAGCAGGATCGTCATCCCGCGCGCCTGGACCAGCGAGCGCAGCAGATCCAGGATCTCGACCACGCCGATCGGGTCGATCGAAGTCGTCGGCTCGTCGAGAATCAGCACGTCGGGGCTCTTCAGCAGCGCGTCCGCGATGCCCAGACGCTGGAGCATGCCCCGGGAGTAGGTGTCCGTGGGGGTGTCTGCCCGACCGACGAGCCCGACCTGCTCGAGGACATGGGCGATCTGCTCCTCGATCTCCACGTCCGCCAGGCCGTTGAGGCGGCCGGTGTACCGCAGGTTTTCGCGGCCCGTCAGGTTGCCGTAGAAGCCGACGGCGTCCGGCAGGTACCCGACCCGACGCTTGACCTCGAGCGGCCGCCGTGCGGGATCGAGTCCCACGACGCGCGCCGTCCCTCCCGATGGCTCGGTGAGCCCGAGCAGCATCAGGATCGTGGTGGTCTTGCCGGCGCCGTTCTGCCCGAGCAGCCCGAAAATCTCGCCGGCCCGGACCTCGAGATCGAGGGCATCCACCGCCACGAGGTCGCCGTAGCGCTTGGTCAGTGCCCGGGTGCGGATGGGCGCGGCCGCCGCTGCCGGATCAGCGACGGGCGCCGTCCGGCGGCGCCGTGACGGCCGTGCCGGTGCGATGTCCGTCACCGATTACCGCCGGCCGTAGCGCTGGAAGACCCACCAGACGCCGGCTCCCACGGCGACGATGAGCGCCACGCCCACCGCGCCCCAGATCACGGATGTCTCGACGGTGTACCGAATCTCGAGTGAGTCGCGCGCCGCCGGATCGCCGCTGGCCGAGATCGTGACCGTGTAGTCCCCCGCGATGGCGTCACCCGACGGCTTGATCTGCGCCGTGACGGTGACCGACTGGTTGGCGGGGATCGAAGCGACCGTCGGCTGGTCGAAGGAGATGTCCCACTTCCCGGGGCCGGTTCCGGTCAGCTTGATGTTCGTGATCTCGGCCGTACCGGTGTTCGTCAGGACGATGGCCAGGGGGCTGACGCTTCCGGCCGCACCGCGTCCATTGAGACGTCCGTCAGATGTGTCCATCGACAGCGTGTAGGTTCCGGTCACGTCCACCGACAGGGTGCCCTGGATCGTGCGCTCACCGGCAACCGCCACGACCTGGATCTCATACGTTCCGGCGGCCGCCCCGACCGGCGGGATGGCGGAGACCGTGACGCCGCTCGACGACCCGGCCTTGACGACCGCGCTGGCCGCCTGCGCCTGACCGGTCAGGTTGGCCTGCACCGTCCAGCCGGTGGGGCCCTGCGCGTTGACCGAGAACGTGAGGTCCTCGGTCGTTCCGTTGGCAAGGGTCAGGTTGAAGTTGAACGTCTGGGTGGACGGGCCCTTCAGGCTCGGGAAATCGGTCTTGAGGGTGACGTCGCCCGTCGCGTTCGCCTCGACCCGAACCTCGAGGCCGAGCTCGACGGTGCTGGCCGCCGTGGAGCCCTTGAGGGTCAGCCTGGTCGTACCGGTGGCATCTGCGGGCACTTCGAGGTCGACCCGAACCGTCCCGGCATCCGTCCCGTTGGTCTCGACGGCGTCAATCACGAAGCCGCCGCCGTGGAGCGATGCCTTCCACGAGGCCGGCGCTCCGGACAGGGAGAGGACGACCCGCGCGGGTGCGGCCGTCGCAACGGCGACGTTGAAGCTGACCTTGGCACCGGGAGCCACCACGACTGCGGGATACGGCGTCGTGAGGGTGAGCGGCTCGGCCGCGAACACTGCCGGAGCCAGGGACGCCAGCCCAAGAGCGGCTACCGCAAGCGCCACGAACGCTCGGCGGAGGCCGGCACCTGCACGCCGCGGGTCGCGGCTCGATTCCGCGATCGGTGCGCCGGAACGTCGTCGATCAGTCGTCATGCTCGCCACGATCTCCTCTTGCGTCAATCATTCGAATGGAGCGCGCGCCGGTCGGCGGGTCTCACCACGCTCCCTCGACGAGCGCGTCGTCGGCCAGCCCGGCTGGGTCCCCGCACGGGACGCGCGTCGCAAACTCTGACGAGAGTGTGGCACAAGCGCAACCGTGCTCGAATGAAGGCTCGATTTCGAGTCCGCAACATGCCCCGGAGTGATTGAACGAGCAGCGAGGTTTGACAGATCGGCCATCGGGCCGCATTCTGTCGAGGACAACCGGGTCCGCAACGACGGCCGCAGGTCTGAGTATCGATCGAGTTCCTGAGTGGAACTGGCGAACTCCCGCGATCACCGTCCGGACCCTCGCATCGCATCGCATCGAATCGCATCATCACGCGGTTCCCTGCACACAGCATCACCGCTTCGGTGGGCCCAACACGCCCAGCCAGGAGCGGCCAGAAGGACCATCGAGCACATGCTTTCGCGAACACTCCATACCTCCACCGTAGGACGCGCTGCCTCCATGCGCCGCCTTCGCCGACGCCAGGGCGCGTCGACCCGTCTCTACTGCAGCACCAACGGCTGCCCCAGCTTCCTCGAGCTGGATCTCGACGGCCACGCGGCCGTCTGCCCGGTCTGCGGGTTCCGCCGCCGCCTCGACTGAGCGACTGTCCCCGGACGTCGGGGCCAGGCGGCTGCCTCGGGCGCCAACACGCCCATGCAGCGAAACGGTTCCTCGCGCTCGGCGGCGATGACCGATCATCGATGGCGAAACCAACCGCATCGGTGACCCATCGTGCAAACCCTTGACCGGAGCCGCCTCGAATCCCTGATGGCGCGCGAGCAGGCGGACTTCGTGGTCCGCCATCCGCTTGCTGCGGCGCTCCACGCCCGGGCCCGGGACTCCCTGCTGGACGGCGTTCCGATGAACTGGATGATCAAGTGGGCGGGAGCGTTTCCGCTCTACGTCGAGGTGGCATCGGGCGCCCATTTCACCGATGTGGACGGCCACGACTACATCGACTTCTGCCTCGGCGACACCGGGGCCATGGCCGGCCATGGACCGGCCCCGACGATCGCCGCTGTCGAGCGACAGATGCGCCGCGGGATCACCCACATGCTCCCGACCGAGGATGCGATCTGGGCGGGCGAGGAGCTGACCCGCCGGTTCGGGCTCCCCTACTGGCAGTTCACGCTGACCGCCACGGACGCAAACCGATTCTCCCTCCGACTGGCACGCCTCATCACCGATCGGCCGCTCGTTGCCGTCCATGATCGGAACTATCACGGCACCGTTGACGAGACTTTTGCCTCGCTGGCCGACGACGGAACCGTCGTGCCGCGCCGTGGAAACATCGGACCGCAGGTGGATCCGGCGCTGACGACCCGGGTCGTGCCGTTCAACGATCTCGATGCGCTCGAGCGGGCGCTCGCTGACAGGAAGGTCGCGGCCTTCCTCATTGAACCGGCGCTGACCAACGTCGGTATCGTGCTGCCCGAATCCGGCTACCTGGAGGGCGTACGAGAGATCACCCGGCGCCACGGCACCATCCTCATCCACGATGAGACCCACACGATCTGTGCGGGACCCGGTGGCGTCACGGCCCTTGGCGGATACGAGCCGGACATGCTGGTCATCGGCAAGACGATCGGTGGAGGAATCCCCGCCGCAACCTACGGCATGTCGGCCGAGGTGGCGGCCCAGGTCAGCACCAGGGTTCCCTACGAGGATTCCGATGCCGGCGGGATCGGTGGGACGCTTGCAGGCTATGCCCTGTCCTTGGCCGCGATTCGAGCCACGCTTGGTGAGGTCCTCACGGCGGAGGCGTTCACCAGGATGATCCCGCTCGCCGAACGATGGGCGGCCGGCGTCAACGACGTCATCGCAGGGCACGATGTCCCCTGGCACGTGACCCGCCTCGGAGCCCGGGCGGAGTACCACTTCATGCCGACGCCGCCCCGGAACGGACGCGAGCAGTGGGATCACGGCGATTCCGAGCTCGAGCGCTTCCTCCACCTGTGGGCGATGAACCGCGGCATCCTCATGACCCCGTTCCACAACATGGCCCTGATGTCGCCCGCGACGACCGAGACGGACGTCGACCGGCACGCCGAGGTGTTCGAGGCCGCGGTCGAGGCGCTGTTCGGCTGAGCTCGGCCGGTCGGCCTCGCGTGCCACGCAACCTGACACGGCGTCGGGCTAGAGTGGGCGGCAGTGCAACGCCATGAAGACGGAACGCTCGTCGTCTCCGCCACCGATCTCGTCGGCTTCCTCGAGTGCGACCACCTGGTCAGCCTCGAGCTTTCGCGTGCCCGTGGCGAGATCGAGAAGCCGTTCCATTTCGATCCCCTCCTCGATCTCACGCAGAAGCGTGGGTACGCGCACGAGCAGGCGGAGATCGCCCGGCTGACCGCCGCCTCCCGCACGGTCGTGGAGATGCAGCTCCGGAACCCGAAGACGCCCGCGGAGCTTCGCGCCGCCGAGGCGGAAACCTTGGCGGCGATGCGGGCCGGCACAGAGGTCATCTTCCAGGGCACGTTCTTCGACGGCCGCTGGCGTGGGCATCCTGACTTCCTGGTCCGCCGGGACGAGCGACCATCCAGCCTCGGCTCGTGGAGCTACGACGTCGCCGACACGAAGCTGGCGAGCCACGTCAAGGCATCGGCGATCCTCCAGATGTGCGTCTATG
The DNA here is from genome assembly GCA_040389445.1 of Chloroflexota bacterium. Taxonomy (GTDB): domain Bacteria; phylum Chloroflexota; class Limnocylindria; order Limnocylindrales; family CSP1-4; genus UBA5189. Next base: position 109,327 of record JAZJZX010000003.1, on the reverse strand, counting down.
CGGATCGTCTGGAGCAGTTGCAGGGCATACCGCCGGAAACCCTCTCGGTGGTTACCGGTGATTCGACCACCCATGCCCATCGCTACCAGGACTACGCGGCGTACTACCGCTCGGTGAAGACGCGCTTCGAGGAGCGGATCTTCCCGGCTGGCGGCCCGGCTGCGGCGCCGATCGCGCGCACGTATCCCGAGCCGGTCGGTCACTGCGACATCTGCCCCTGGTGGACGCGATGCATGGACCAGCGTCGCGCCGATGACCACCTCTCGATCGTTGCCGGGGCCACCCGCGTGCAGCGGCGCAAGTTGGTGGACGCCGGCGTGGCGACCCACACGGCGCTTGCGGACCTCAGCCCGGATGCCCACATCCCGAAGATGACGCCGCGAATCCAGGACCGTCTTCGTCGTCAGGCGGCTCTCCAGCTGGAGCATCGCCGGACCGGGGTTCATCGCTTCGAGCTCCTTGCGCCCGAGGCCGGCAATCCCGGCAAGGGGCTGGCGGCCCTGCCCGAACCGTCGCCACTGGACGTGTTCTGGGATCTCGAAGCCGACCCGCTCGCCATGGACGGCGGTCTCGAATACCTGTTCGGCTGGACCGAGGTCGGACCCGACGGCGAGCCCGCGTTTCATGCGACCTGGGCCCACGATCGAACGGCCGAGAAAGCCGCCCTCGAGGCATTCGTGGACCTCGTCGTGGAGCGGCGCGAGCGAGACCCGGGCATGCACGTCTACCACTACGGCGGCTACGAATCGGGCGCCCTCAAGCGGTTGATGCAACGCCACGCAACCCGCGAGGACGAGATCGACGTGCTCCTGCGGGCGGGCGTCCTCGTGAACCTGTACGACCACGTGGTGCGCCACGCCATCCTGGCCAGCGTCGAGAGTTATTCGATCAAGCAGCTCGAGGCCTTCTACCTTCCCCATCGCGAGGGAGGGATCACGAATGCCGGGTTTTCGATCGTGGAGTACGAGCGCTGGATCGAGGAACGGGACCAGGCCATCCTGGACGCGATCCTTGCCTACAACCGGGACGACTGCATCTCCAACCTGAAGCTTCGTGACTGGCTCGAGGAACGGCGCGTCCAGGCCCTTGCTGAGCACCCGGACTGGTATCCGGACGGATTCGTGCCGCGCCCCGGACCAAGGGACGGGGAACCGGAAAGGGACCTCGCCGAGAAGGTCGCCCTGACCCGCGCCAGGGAAGACCGCCTGCGCACCAACCTGCCCGTCGCCCGCGAGGACCGGACGGACGAGCAGCAGGCGACGTGGCTCCTTGCCGGACTCCTGGACTGGCACCGGCGCGAGGCCAAACCGCAGTGGTGGGACCAGTACCGCCTGCGTGAGGCACCGATGGAGGAACTGGTTGCCGACGCGTCCGCGCTGGCCGATCTCACCTTCGTCGAGGAACTCGGACCGAGCGCCCGGTCCGTGGTTCGTCGCTATGGCTTCGACCCGGACCAGGACACGAAGGTGGATCGCGGCAGGAGCTACAACGCCCTGTCGCCAGATCCCGATGCCAGGCCCTGGGCGGTCGACGTGCTCGAGTTCGACGGGATCGCCGGCACCGTGGACATCAAGGTCGGGCGCACGGCGGCGCACCCGCGCGCACTCATCACGACGGGACCAATGCGGACGGACGCACAGTGGATGGCGCTCGGGCGCCTTGCCGACGACGTCGTTGCTCGCGGAATCGACGGGCCCGGGCCCTATCGCGCGGCGCGCGACATGCTGCTCCGTCACCCGCCTCGCCTGGTCGACCACATGGACGGCGACCCGCTGCTGCCGGCAGGTGCGCCTGCCCTGCCGGCGGCCCGCGCCCTTGGCCTGCGCCTGCAGGACGGCGTCCTGCCGATTCAGGGGCCGCCCGGAACCGGCAAGACCCACACCGCGGCGAGGATGATCCTGGACCTCGTCGCCGCGGGTCGAAGGGTCGGGCTGACCGCGCAGTCGCATCGGGTCATCGCCAATGCGCTGGAGGCTGTCGCGAGCGCCGCCCGACTCGAGGGTCAGGCCGTTCGGATCGCCCAGAAGACGGACGAGGTGGGACTCACGCCGCCCTGGGCCCGGATCACCCGACTTGGAACCAATGACGAGGTCCGCGACGGGCTCGCTGCGCGCACGTTCGATGTCGTGGGCGGCACCGCATGGCTCTGGGCCCGTGAGGATCTCGAGGGCTCCATCGACGTCCTGTTCGTGGACGAGGCGGGCCAATTCTCCCTGGCCGACGCCCTGGCGGTATCCGGGGCCGCGCGATCAGTCGTCCTGCTCGGCGACCCGAACCAGCTCCCGCAGGTCTCCAGTGGCATGCACCCGGAGGGTGCCGAGGTTTCCGTGCTGGAGCACTTCGTGGGTGGGGCCCGGACGATCGCCCCGGACCGCGGCCTGCTCCTCGATCGAACGTATCGACTGCATCCCGACATCAACGCCTTCATCTCGCCGGCGTTCTACGACGGGCGCCTGGCCACGGACACCGCGAATGCGCTCCAGGACGTCGGTCCGGGCCTGCCCGTCGGGGGCACCGGAGTTCGCCACGTGCGCATCGAGCACAGTGACGCGTCGAGCCGCTCACCGGACGAAGCTGCCTGGATCGCGGCTGCCATCGAGCGCCTGGTCGGCCGCGCGTGGCAGGACCGGGACGGACGGCAGCACCAGCTGGCCATCGATGACATCCTGGTGGTGGCGCCCTACAACGCCCAGGTCGCGGAGATCGGAAGGCAGGTCGAGGCACGCGTCGGAAGGCGTCCCAATGTCGGGACGGTCGACAAGTTCCAGGGCCGTGAAGCACCGGTCGCCATCTATTCCATGACCACGTCCACACCGGACGACGCGCCCCGCGATCTCGAATTCCTGTACTCCGGGAATCGCCTGAACGTCGCGATCTCGCGTGCCAGGGGTCTCGCGGTGCTGGTTGCCAATCCGGCGCTCCTGAGGGTCGCCTGCCGGACGCCCGAGCAGATGCGCCTGCTCAGTGTCCTGTGCCGGTTCATCGAGCTCGCCGACCCGGTTGACGGCACCCTGGGCGTCGAGACCATCGGCGAGCAGGGCGCGGGTGACGCAGGCGCGCTGATCGGGCAGGCGCGCTGATCGGGCAGCCGCGCTGATCGGGCAGGCGCGCTGATCGGGCAGCCGCGCTCACGTCCTGTGCCCCCACGTTCTCGGACCTGCCCCTGCGCCAGCCGTCGCTGAGGCGTCCAACGCATCATTTCGCGCCCGACTGTGCGTGGCACGCAGGCGAATCTGTCGATCCGGCGTACGTGACGAGCGTGGTCGCTCACGAAATGCACCTCCAAACGACTCACGCCGAGCCGCACCCGGCTGAGCCGCGTTCCGCCGGGCCGCAAGGCGCCGAGCGACTCGCGCTTGAGCACCGAGCGCCGGGCCGCAAGGCGCCGAGCGACTCGCGTTGAACGACTCGCGCCGGGCCGCACCTGGCCGGGCCGACCGGCATCACCGGGCCACGGCCCAGCGCACCGCCTCCTATGATCGCGCCGTGCATGCCCAGCTCACCCTGTCCCCCACCAAACTTGCGGCTGCCCGGATCCGTTCCCGCCGCAGCCTGATCGCGGGCGTCGCCCTCGGCAGCACCGGACACATCGCTGCGGTGACCGTCGCGACCATCGTCGCGCAGGATCTGCTCGGCTCGCCGACCTTTGCCGGCGCTCCCGGCGCGACCGTCGTCCTCGGTGCCGCCATCGGGTCCGTCATGTTGTCCTGGCTGATGGCCCGCCGCGGCCGACGGATCGGTCTCGTGACCGGCTATTCGGTTGGCGTGGTGGGCGCGTTCATCGCCACGGCCGCGGTCATCCTTCGCTCCTTCCCGCTCCTGCTCGTCGGGACCCTGCTGATCGGCTTCGGCAACAGCTCGAATCAGCTCTCGCGCTATACGGCGGCTGATCTCGTCCCCGCCGCGCGTCGGGCCTCGGCAATCGGCCTGGTGGTCTGGGGGGCGACGGTCGGGTCCGTGGTTGGTCCCACGCTCGTGCCGGTCGCGAGTGCGATGGCCGCCGCGGTCGGCCTGCCCCCGTTGTCGGGGCCGTACCTCGTGCCGGTCCTCTTCGTCGGCATCGCGGCCGTCCTGTCATTCATCCTGCTGCGCCCGGACCCGTATGCGATCGCCGATACCACGGCGCCCGGCCCGGGCGAGCGGCAGATCTCCGGGTCCGCCACGGACGCTCTCGGCTCCATGCTCCGACGGCCCGGCGTCACCGCTGCCATCGTAGCGCTCGTGGTCGGGCAGTTCGTGATGACGCTGATCATGACGATGACCCCGCTCCACATGACCCAGAACGGTCACGGCCTGGCCGCGGTGGGAATCGTGCTCTCCGCTCATACGCTCGGCATGTACGCGCTCTCGCCGTTATCGGGCCGGCTGACCGAGCGCCTGGGAGCGGTTCCAACCATCTTCACGGGCACGTCCGTCCTCGCCATCTCGGCGATTCTCGCCGCGGTCGCGCCCACGTCGGGCGGCGACATCCTCCTGATCGCGCTGTTCCTGCTCGGGCTGGGCTGGAACATCGGGTTCGTCGCCGGGAGCGCGCTCCTGTCGGAGCACCTCGAGGTCCACGAACGGACACGCGTCCAGGGGTTCGCCGATGCGCTGATCTGGAGCGCGGCGGCAGCCGCCAGCCTCGGGTCGGGCGTGATCATGGCCGGAGCGGGCTACACCGCGCTCGGCGTCCTGGGTCTGGGTCTCGTGCTGATCCCGATCCTGACGCTCCGGGCGCATCGGCATGCCCTGGCTCACCGGCATCAGTCGTCGGACGAGGCGTCGCTCCTGCCCTGATCGTTGCCCGCGTCAGACGGGTTCGGCCAGGATCCGGGCCACCCATGCGGCGAGCACCCGGGCGCAGGCAACGACGTCGTCGACCGGGACCGATTCGTCGGCGCTGTGCGCCTTCGCGACATGCCCAGGTCCAAAGATCACGGTGGGCGTCCTGCCCTCGTTGACCAGCAGGCGCATGTCGGCGCCGTACGGCTCGCCGAGGAACGCCGGGGCTCGACCAAGCGTGGCCTCAGCAGCCGCCGCGAGCGACACCGGAAGTGGGTGGTCGGCTGGAACCCGGGCCGACGAGAACCTGCCCCCAACCAGCTCCACGGTCGGCGGGTGTTCGCGGAGGAATGGATCGGACGCCGCCGCGGTCGCAATGCACGCCCGGAGGCGAACTTCCGCGTCGCGCCACGATTCCCCCAGGGCGACCCCGTAGCGACCGTCGGCGACCACCTGGTCCATGACCGTGGACGCCCATTCCCCGCCCCGGACGATCCCGATGATCGTGGGGTACGGCAGCCCGAGCGCCGTCATCAGGGGATCCGTCTCAGCCGCATTGCGTGCCGTCTCGTCGGCTTCGAGGGCACGGATGAGATGCCCCAGGTTGTCGAGCGCGGAAACGCCCTCTCGGCGCATCGAGGCATGGGCCGCGCGACCCGGCACCGTGAGGCGGAACACGATGGCGCCGGCATGCGCGATGACGACGTCCATATCGGTCGGCTCGGTGATCACGGCCATGTCGCCCGTCGCGCCGGCGCGGATGGCGGCGAGCATGCCCTGACCACCGTCCTCCTCGGACGGGACGAAGACCGCGAGGAGCTCGCCGCGGAGTTCCCCGGCCACGCCCGACGACACCAGCGCGCGCAAGGCGGCGATGATCGAGACGCAACCGCCCTTCATGTCCGCGGCGCCTCGACCGAACAACTGCCCATCGCGGATCGTCGCGCCCCACGGGTCCACCGTCCAGGTCGCCGGGTCCCCGACCGGCACGACATCCGTGTGCCCCACGAGCAGGACCCGGCGTCCCCCGGGCCGGCCCAGCCGCGCGAAGACCACAGGCAGATCTGTCCGAGCCATCTCCTCGCCCGGCCAGTCGGGGTCAGTGCGGGCGAAGACGGCAGGATCGGTTTCAATGCGCTCCACGCGACACCCGATCTCGGACAGGAGGGCGGCCACCAGATCCTGAACCGCTCGCTCGTCCCCGGTCACACTCGGCGTCCGGACCAGGCTCGCCAGGTCCGCGATTGCCCGACCGCCGTCCACCGCGTCGGCCGCGCGTCCGGCAGAACCGCCGATGAGGTCAACCACGGAACATCGGCCGCGTCATGCAGGTCGGACCGCCGGAGCCGTTGATCCCGATCTCCGTGGCCGGGTAGGTGTGGACCTCGCAGCCCGCGGCCGCCAGGGCCGTCGCCGTGACGGGATTGCCTTCGGCGAGAATCACCACGCCCGGGCGGACCGCCAGCACGTTGCAGCCGAGCGTCCCGAATTCGTCCTCCGGAACCTCGATCATCCGCACCCCGAGATCGCCCAATAACTCCCACAGCCCGACCGGCAGGAGTGGCTGGAACACGACCGCCACATCGTCGGCGACCGGGGAGATGACGGAGAGGAGATGGATCAGCTCGGCCGGCCCACGCCAGTACGGCACGTCGAAGACGCGAACGTCACCGCCCACGATCGAGGCCAGCTGGCGCACCCCATCGCTGTTCGTGCGCAGGGTCCGCCCGATGCACAGGAGGTCCGGTCGGAGCCAGAACGTGTCGCCGCCCTCGACGGTGCCGGGGGCCTCGATTCGCCCGATGGTCGGGATCCCGGCCGCCGCCGTCCAGGCCTCGATGACCGCCGGCTCGTCCCGCCGGTTCGGCTTGCCCGGCCGGAGCGGGATCGCACCGCGGTCGCTGATGAGCAGCGGGTCGAAGGTGTAGACGAGGTCGGGGCTCGCGATCTCCGTGTCGAGGGCGTGGACGCTCGGCCCCAGCGAGGCCAGGACCTCCACGAACCGATCGTGCTCCCGCTGGGCCACCGCCAGGTCAACCGGGTGCAGGAATCCGTGGGCCGGATCGTCGAAGGCTCGCCCGAACGCCCGGCCGGGGCGCTTCACGAGCACCTCATGGAGCGGCGCCGTCATGCTCTGCGCACCGAATGTGCGGTCCGTGGATGGCATGCCGTTCACCGCGACGCCCTGGCGGCGATGCGGTCGAGGGCCTCGAGCAGCCGGTCCACCTCGGCCGCGGTGTTGTAGTGAGTCAACCCGATGCGCACGATGCCGCCCGTGTCGGCAAGGCCGAGCCGTTCGATGAGGCCGGTGGCGTAGAAGTCGCCATCCCAGACGGCGATACCCTCGGCCCCCAGCATCGTGGCCACATCGTGCGACGGCACCCCGGCGACGGTGAGGGCGGCGGTCGGCGTCCGGCGGTCGAATCGGCCGGAATCCGTGATGCCGAACAGGCGCACACCGTCGATCGCGGCGAGGCCGTCGTGGAGGCGTTGGTAGAGGGTCATCTCAACGGCCCGGATCGCGGCCATCGCCGCGAGCAGCCTGTCGCGTCGCGTGGCCTCGGCCGCGGCACCGGCCATGACCCCGACGTCCTCGAGGTAGCCGATGGCCGCACGGGCGCCGGCATAGCCCTCGAAGTTGCCCGTGCCGGTCTCAAATCGCGAGTCCGACGGTCGCACCTTGTACGTGGGAAGGCCTTCGAGAACCGACGCCCGGCCATAGACCGCCCCAACGTGCGGTCCGAAGAACTTGTAGACCGAACAGGCCACGAAGTCCGCGCCGACGGCCCGGGCGTCGACGGCCAGATGGGGCGCCGCGTGGACCGCGTCGACGTATGCCCACGCCCCGGCGGCATGCGCCAGCGCCACGATCTCCGCGACGGGATTGATGGTTCCCACGGCATTGGAAGCCCAGCCGGCGGCGACCAGCCGCGTGCGCGGCGAGAGGACGGACTCCAGGTCCTCCAGATGCAGCGTGCAGTCGTCGAGGCGCGGTTCCCACCAGCGGATCACGAGATCGCGATCCCTGGCCATCGCGATCCAAGGATCCACGTTCGCCGCGTGATCCAGTCCGGTGACCACGATCTCGTCACCCGGCCCGAAGGTCGCCGCGATGGAACGACTGAGGTGGAAGGTGAGCGTGGTCATGTTCGCTCCGAGAACGATCTCGCCGGCGGTCACCCCGAGGAAGTCGGCGATGGCGGCGTGCGCGTCGGCTACCAGCGCGTCGGAAATCTCGGAGGTCGCGAAGGTTCCTCCGTGGTTGGCATTGGACGTCTCGTAGTAGCGAGCCACGGCCTCGATCACCGACGCGGGAACCTGCGTCCCACCGGGGCCATCGAAATAGATATAGGGATGCCCGCCGTGCATCCGGGAGAGGGCGGGAAAGCGCAGGCGCAGGGCGTCGATGTCGAGGGTGGTCATGGCCCCGATCCTACCGGGCGGCGGGCCGCCGCGTGCGCGCCCTACACTGCCCGACCATGCGCTATCGACGAATGCCCATCGAGATCGAGTCGCCGGAACAATTCGGCTACCACCGGATACGCCACAACCTCGCGGAGAGTTCGGTTCGCGATCTCGTCCTGGGCGATCTCGACCCGGACCTGCCCGACAGGCTGGCACGCCTGGTCCTCGCCTACGGCGACCACCTTGGTCTGCCCGGGTTGCGCGACCAGATAGCGAGCCTGTGGGCCGTGCCCTCCGACGCGATCATCGTCACGCCGGGCGCTGCGGCCGCCCTCTTCCTGGTGAACACGACCTGCATCCGGCCCGGCGATCACGTGGTGATTGCCCGCCCGAATTACGCGACCAACGTGGAAACGCCGCGCGCCATCGGGGCGCAGGTCACCTTCCTGGACACGACCCGGGAGACGGGCTGGCGCGTGACGCCGGACCGGGTGGCCGGGGCAATGACGGATCGGACCACGCTCGTCTCGCTCACCACTCCCGGCAACCCCACCGGCGCCGTCATCTCCGAGGCGGACCTTCGGACGATCATCGAGCTCGTCGAGCGCCACCCCACGGCCCGCCTTCTCCTGGACGAAACGTATCGGGACCTGACGTTCGGGTCGCCGACCACGCCCGGTGCGGCCCTGTCCGATCGGGTGATCGGCGTGTCCAGTCTCTCCAAGGCGTACGGCATTCCCGGGATCCGCATCGGCTGGCTGGCGACAAGGGATGGCGCGCTGTTCGAGACGCTGCTCGCGGCGAAGGAGCAGATCGTCATCGCGAACTCGGTCGTGGACGAGACCATTGCCCTGGCTGCGCTCGAGCGGCGCGAGATCTGGCTCCCCGGGCTGCGCAGTGGCGTCATGGTCGCTCGCGACACGGTCGCAGCGTGGATCGCGGATTCTTCGTTCGAATGGGTGGCCCCGGCCGGCGGCGCGGTCGGATTTCCCCAGCTCCGGGACGGCATCGAGATCGACCTTGACCGGTTCTACGCCGCCCTGTTCGAGGATCACGGCACGGTGGTGGGTCCCGGCCACTGGTTCGAACAATCCCGGCGCAGCTTCCGGCTCGGATTCGGGTGGCCGACGCCCGCTGAGCTCGCCGGCGGCCTGCGAGCCCTCTCCGACGCCGTCGAATCCGGACGTCGCTGAACGTCCATCCGGGACTCGGTCTGCGGAATCGTTGGCCATGCAACGACTCCCCGGGGTAGGATGGGCGGGTGACAGAGCGCAGCGCCCCCCAACGTCCTCGCGCCATGGACCTCGGTCCCTGGCGGTCCTTCCTGCACGCGCACGCGCGGCTGGCCCGTCGCCTGGATGAGGACCTCCGGAGCCGACACGCCCTTTCGCTCCAGGAGTACGAGACGCTCCTCCATCTTGCCGAGGCACAGGATCATCGGCTGCGGATGGGCCGATTGGCCGATTCACTGCTCCTCTCCAAGAGCGGCGTGACGCGCCTCGTCGACCGGCTCGTGGACGACGGCCTGGTCGAGCGAACCAGCTGCTCCAGCGACGCTCGCGGTGCTGAAGCATCGCTCACTGGCAGCGGGGCAGCGCGGCTGCGAGCCGCCGCGCCGACGCACCTCGCGGGCATCCGGGACCACTTCTACGGGGCCATCGACGGCGACGACATGGCGGTGGTCGAACGTGCGATGAGCGCCGTTGCTTCGCGCCTGTGCGCCTCGGCCGCTCCGTGCGACCACGGCTTCGACGGCAAGGCAGCCGACGCGGCCGACGATGCCCGCGCCGAATCCGGCGCCGGCGCTCCGATCGCCGAGTCGACCGCACGAGCCTGATCCGCGGTCTCGGCAGCCCTGCCGGTCGCCTGCTCGGCGGAACATCCGGGTTTGCGTACCCCGACTGGGCGCCGCGCTTCTACCCGCGCGGACTGCCCGACGCCAACCGTCTCGCCTTCTTCGCCTCCCGGCTCGGGACGGTGGAACTGAACAACACCTTCTACCAACGACCGACCGCGGAGCGGATCGCGGCGTGGTGTGCGGCGGTGCCGACCGAGTTCCGGTTCGTCGTGAAGGCCCAGCGCGGTGCCTCGATGCGGGCCCTGATGACGACCCCCGAGGAGAGCGTCGCATGGCTGACGGAGCGCCTGGACGGGTTCGGGGATCGCCTTGGGGCCGTGCTCTTTCGCCTGCCGGAGAACATCCATCGCCGCGACGACGGGACGTCCGATGCCGCACTGGGTCGGCTGCTGGCTGCCTGGCCTCGATCGATCCCGCTGGTGATGGAGTTCCTCCATGCGTCGTGGCACGTCGATGCGACCTTTGCGGCGCTGCGGGAGGCGGGCGCCGTGCTTTGTACCACCGAGCTTCCCGATTCCGAGGTCCCACCCGATATTCGCGTCACGGGCACGGGCCTGTATCTCCGGCTACGTCGCCACGACTACACCATCCCGGAACTCGCGGCATGGGCCGCGCGCATCCAGCCGTTTCTCGATGCGGGACATCCGGCGTTCGTGTTCTTCCGCCACGACGACTCCGGCCGGGCCGCGGAACTGGCCGCGGAAATGACCGCGCTGATGGGCGGGAGCGATCCCGAGACCCGGACCCCCGGCCGCCGGGATCAAGGACCGGCGTGACCGGCCGGCTCGAGCCACCGGCGCCACGCTCGCTCAGGCCACGATTGATCGGGCTGCGCCGCCCTCAGCCTGCACGGCTGCCCTCGGCCGGACCGAACGCCACGATGATCACGAGGTCTTGCTCGATGTCGTGGAAGCGATGAGCGACTTCCGCGGCCACGAACACCACGGAGCCCGCCACAACCGCCCGCTCCTCGTCGCCCACCGTGATCGTCGCCCGGCCTGAGACGACGTAGTAGACCTCGTCCTCGGTGTGGGGGCCCTGGGGATCGATGCCGCCGACCGGCAACTCGTACAGCCCGACCGACAGATCGGGCCTTCGGATGAACTCCAGATAGGCCCGGCCCGAGACCAGGCGGTCGGAGCGGAGTTCGTCGAGTTCGAAGGCGTCCACGGGTCCTCCGGCGAGTCACAGGTTCGATGTCCAGGTTCATCGTAGATTCGCACGGTGAACCGACGATCGTCAGCCGGATCCGGACCCACCCACCTGCTGGTGGCCGCCGCGGCCGGGCTGTTGGCGCTGGCCGCATGCAACGCGTCCGTGTCCCCGGGGCCGTCGCCTTCGGGATCGACGCCAGTCGTTGCCAGCGAGGCCCCTTCGCGTCCCGCGACCGGCGTGCCCGGGCCCACGACGGGCTCCTCGCCGGGCGCCTCGCCCCCCGCGTCGTTCGATCCAGGGGCGATCTCCGTGACCCTCGAGCCGATCGCGAACGTGGCGGGCGGGCCATTGGCATTCGCCGCGCCATCGGATGGTTCCGGGCGGCTGTTCGTGGCCGCCAAGGACGGACGGATCTGGATCCTGCGAGACGGTTCCGCGGCCCGGGACCCGCTCCTCGACCTTCGGTCGCTGGTCTCGACGGGCGGAGAGCAGGGACTTCTCGGAGTCGCCGTCCACCCGGAGTTTCCGGCAGATCCGCGCGTCTTCGTCGACTACACGGATGTGGATGGAAACACGGTCGTCGCGTCGTACTGGGTCTCGGCAACCGATCCCGACCGGCTGGATCCCACGACGCAGGCAACGATCATCACGGTGGACCAGCCGTACCCCAACCACAACGGCGGGGCGGTCGCATTCGGGCCGGACGGCATGCTGTATGTCTCGCTCGGCGATGGCGGCGGCGGCGGAGATCCGCTCGGCAACGGGCAGCGTCTCGACACGCTGCTCGGCAAGGTGCTCCGGATCGATGTCAACGTGGATGCCGGCGAGCAGGCTCCCTACCTGGTTCCTCCCGACAACCCGTTCGTGCGACGTTCGACCGTGCGACCGGAGATCTGGCTGACCGGCCTGCGCAACCCGTGGCGGATGGCGTTCGACCGGGTCACCGGCGACCTCTGGATCGGCGACGTGGGCCAGGGCGACTGGGAGGAGATCGATGTTGCCCGGGACGGCGTCGGCGGCAACAACTTCGGCTGGAACGCGATGGAGGGTGCCCACTGCTTCGCCCCGAAGAGCGGCTGCAGCACTGCCGGGCTGACACTGCCCGTGACGGAATACGGCCATGACCTCGGTTGCACCGTCATCGGGGGCGCGGTCTATCGGGGTGAGGCGCAGCCGCTGCTGGTGGGCGGGTACCTCTTCGCCGACTACTGCTCGGGCCGGCTGTGGGCCCTCGACGCCGCGAACTCGGGACCCGTGGAGCCGGTCAGGGTCGGGACGGCGGGTGCCGGGATCGCGGCCTTCGGCGAGGATGCCGACGGCGAACTCTACGCAGCGAACCTCGACGGAACCATCTCGCGGATCGTCGCCTCGACGCGCTGACCGGCGGCCAGGCCCCG
>JAZJZX010000003.1:0-96648 GCA_040389445.1 Chloroflexota bacterium | reverse complement strand
CCCGTCAGGCCCCGCCCGTCAGGCCCCGCCCGTCAGGCCCCGCCCGTCAGGCCCCGCCCGTCAGGCCCCCGCCCGTCAGGCCCCGGCCGTCGAGGGCGCAGCCGGTCGAACCGGCGGCTGCAGGGGTCGCAGATACAGCCACAGGACACCGACCACGTAACCGATATGCACGATGAGGGTCAGGACCTCCGGTGACGCGCTGTAGCCGAAGACGGCGCGCAGGAATTGTCCGATCCCGGTGTCGTGGGAAAGCACGGCGCTGATGTCGAACGCCTGCTGGGAGCCGAGGACGGGTATCCCGGCAATTCCGGCGACCTCGATGAACTCGTGAATCGCGTTCGAGAGGAGACCAGCCGCGATGAACACGAGGGCGATTCCGGTCCAGCGGAAGAACTTGCGCAGATCCACCGCCCGGCTGCCCCGATAGAAGCCCCAACCGATGAGGGCGGCGACCAGCAGTCCGAACAACGCGCCCAGGGCAACGCTGCCGGCCGAGGCGGCGAGAGACGTGGCCTGGCCTGCCAGGAACAGCGCGGTCTCGACGCCTTCCCGAATGACCGCGGTGAACGCGAGGACGGCAAGGCCGATGGCCGATCCTTCGCCGAGCGTTCGGTCCACGGCCGCCTGGAGCTCACCCTTGAGGCCGGCCGACTGTCGGCGCATCCAGAAGAGCATCCACGTCACGACGATGGCGGCGAGCAGCATGGTCGTGCCCTCGAAGAGCTGCTCATACGGCTCCCGGAGCGCACCCACGGTGAGGAACAGGGCCCCGCCGACGACGGCGCTGAGCGCGGCTGCGGCTCCGGCGCCAAGCCAGACCTTGCCCGCGTGATGTCCATTGCCCGTCCGGACGAGGTACGCGAGGACGATGGCGACGATGAGCGCCGCTTCGACGCCTTCGCGCAGACCAATGAGCGCGCCGCTGATCAGTGCGCCGAAATCCACTGTGCAACTCCTGGCAAACGGCGCTCGCCACGTTCGTCTGCGGCACCAGCGCTCGCAAATCCTAGCCGGGCACTCGGGATTGCGCAAGCGCCCTTGTCAAACAATGACAGGCAGCCTTACCGCAGCGCCACAGCGATCCTGCGCGCCGTCCAACCGCACCGCCCCGGGGCCGGCGCGATCCGGGAAGCGACCCGGTCAGCTGGAGCGGGGGTCGGCCTTGTCCGGATCGATGCCGAGTTCGCTGATCGCGGCCGCGGCCTCCTCGCCGGTGATCGCGCCGTCGCGGGCAAGGGCGGACATCGCGGCGGCGGCCACGTGCGGGGCGTCGATCTCGAAGTAGGACCGCAGCGATTCCCGGGTGTCGCTGCGCCCGAAGCCGTCGGTGCCCAGGGCAACGAACGTCGCCGGTACCCAGGGCTCGACACCCTGTGGGATCGTGGCCATCCAGTCGGAAGCGGCCACGATCGGACCGCCAGCGGCCCCCAGGACCTGCGCGACGTACGGCACGCGCGGCTTCGCCGTCGGATGGAGCCGGTTCCAGCGGTCCACATCCAGGCCCTCGCGTCGAAGCAGCGGGAACGACGGCGCCGAGTACACCTCGGCCGCGACGCCGAACTTGTCGGCGAGCAGGGCCTGGGCGGCGATGACGGACTGCAGGATGGCCCCGGATCCCACCAGTCGGACACGCCTGGCCCCGCGCCCGAGTTTCGGAGCCGGGGCGAACCGATAGATCCCACGGAGCAGGCCCTCGTCGACGCCCTCGGGCTTCGCGGCCTGTGCGTAATTGTCGTTGTAGAGCGTGACGTAGTAGAAGACGTCCTCCCCCTGCACGTACATGCGCTCGATCCCGTCGCGGACCACCGCGGCCAGCTCGTACGCGAACGCGGGGTCGTACTGCCGGACGTTCGGGACGGTGGACGCGAGGACGTGGCTGTGCCCGTCATCGTGCTGGAGACCCTCGCCGGCGAGCGTGGTCCGCCCGGCGGTCGCGCCCATGAGGAAGCCTCGTCCGCGAGCGTCGCCGAGCGCCCAGATCTGATCACCCGTCCGCTGGAACCCGAACATCGAGTAGAAGATGTAGAAGGGGATCATCGGGTGGCCATGCGTGGCATACGAGGTTGCGGCGGCGGTGAAGCTGGCCATCGATCCGGCCTCGGTGATGCCCTCCTCGAGGACCTGCCCGTCGATCGCCTCGCGATATTTCATGACCAGTTCGGAATCCACGGGCGAATACCGCTGCCCGGCGCTGGCGTAGATCCCCACTTCGTTGAACAGGGGATCGAGGCCGAACGTGCGCGCTTCGTCCGGGATGATCGGGACGACCCGCGGACCCAGATCCGCGTCCCGGATGAGGTTGCGCAGGAGCCGCGCAAACACCATCGTCGTCGACACCGGGGTCGCGCTGCCGGCCGCAAATTCGGCGTCGAACGTCGGCTTGGGTGAGGGCAGGGGCGCGGACCGAACGACCCGCTTCGGCAGCTCGCCGCCAAGGGCCCGCCGTCGTTCGTGGAGGTATTCGACTTCCTCGGAATCGGGGCCCGGATGGTAATACGGGGCGTCCTTGAGGTGACTGTCCGGGATCGGCAGCTCGAGGCGGTCGCGGAAGATCCTGAGTTCCGCCTCGGACAGCTTCTTGGCCTGGTGGGTGATGTTCCGCGCTTCCACACCGGGCCCGAGCGTCCAGCCCTTGACGGTCTTGGCGAGGATCACGGTCGGGACGTCACGGTGCTCGGTCGCCGCCTTGTAGGCCGCGTAGACCTTGTGGTAGTCGTGGCCGCCGCGGCGAAGCTTGGCGAGGTCGTCGTCGGTCAGGTGCTCCACGAGCTTGCCGAGGCGCGGATCCGGGCCGAAGAAGTGCTCACGGATATAGGCGCCACCGGCCACGGAGTACTTCTGGAACTCGCCGTCGACGGTCGTGTTCATCTTCTCGACGAGCGTGCCGTCCACGTCCCGAGCAAGGAGATCGTCCCACTCGCGGCCCCAGATCACCTTGATCACGTTCCAGCCCGAGCCGCGGAAGACCGCCTCGAGCTCCTGGATGATCTTGCCGTTGCCGCGAACCGGTCCATCGAGCCGCTGGAGGTTGCAGTTGACGACGAAGGTCAGGTTGTCCAGGCCCTCGCGGGCGGCGACATGGAGCGCGCCGAGGGCCTCGGGCTCGTCGGTCTCGCCGTCTCCGAGGAACGCCCACACCCGCGACTTCGACGTGTCCAGGAGTCCCCGATTCTCGAGGTAGCGGTTGTAGCGCGCCTGGTAGATGGCGCTGATGGGTCCGAGGCCCATCGAGACGGTCGGGAACTCCCAGAAGTCCGGCATGAGCCGGGGGTGCGGGTAGGACGACAGCCCATCCTGGGGCGGCGTCTCGCGGCGGAAATGGTCCAGCTGCGCTTCGCTGAGCCGACCTTCGAGGAACGCGCGCGCGTAGATCCCCGGTGCCGCGTGACCCTGGTAGAAGATCTGGTCGCCGCTGCCCTCGCCGTCCTTGCCCCGGAAGAAGTGGTTGAACCCGACTTCGTAGAGCGTGGCCGCCGAGGCGTAGGTCGCGAGGTGCCCGCCGATCCCGGCGAACTGCGAGTTGGCACGGAGCACCATGGCGACCGCATTCCAGCGGATCAGCCGGCGAATGCGGCGCTCGATCCCCTCATCGCCCGGGAAATACGGCTCCTGCTCCGGGCTGATCGTGTTGATGTAGCGGGTGTTCGTGAGGGGCGGCAGGCCCACCTGGAGCTGTCGCGCCCGCTTGAGGAGCTTGAACAGCAGGAAGCGTGCGCGCGTTTCGCCCTCGTCCTTGACCACCTGATCGAGCGATTCGATCCATTCGGTGGTCTCGTTGCTGTCGAGGTCGGGCAGTTGGTGCTTGAATTCGTCGATGTACATGCGCTCGAAAGGGTAGACCATGCCGCCCGCGAGCGCCCCGGTTCGATCGGGTTGCGGCCGCGTTGCGGGACGGTGACAAGCCCATGACGGGAGGCGCTGTGCTAGCGTCGGATGATGCACCAGTTCGACCCCCGAACCGCCCTCATCGTCGTCGACGTGCAGAACGATTTCGCCGACCCGAACGGGTCGTTGAGCGTCGCCGGCGGCGAGGCGGCGATCCCGGTCGTGAACGCCGCGGCGTGGGCGGCGATCCGGGCCGGCGCGTTCGTGGCGTATACCCAGGACTGGCATCCGGAGCACACGCCGCACTTCGCCCAGGACGGCGGGGTCTGGCCGGTCCACTGTGTCGGCGATGCGTGGGGCTCGGCGTTCCATCCGACCCTCGAGATCGTCGGTCCGAGCGTGCACAAGGGCGCCCACGGCGAGGACGGCTACTCGGGCTTCACGATGCGCGATCCGACCACCGGTGCCGAGATCCCCACCGAGCTCGACGCACTGCTCCGCGTTCGCTCGATCGAACGCGTCGTCGTCTGCGGCCTCGCGACCGACTACTGCGTCAAGGCCACGGCGCTCGATGCCGCACGGCTCGGGTACGAGACGAGCGTCCTCCTCGACGGCATCGCAGCGGTCGATCTCACGCCGGGCGACGGGGACCGCTCGCTCGAGGAGATGCGGGCAGCCGGCGTGACGCTCGCGCACCTGGATGGATCGAGCCGAGCCTGACCATGGGGCGTCTCGTCGGCTTCGTCGTTCGACTGGCGGCCGCGGCGGGCGTCGCGGGCTGGCTGGCCGACCGATGGCTCCGCGATCGATCGGCCGGCGCGGGTCCTGAGCCGATCCGGACGAGGATCGACATCCAGGCGCCCCGCGAACGGGTCTGGGACGTCCTCGCCGACATCGAGCGCCAGCCCGAATGGATGCACGACCTCAGGAGCGTTCGGCTGACCACGGCACCGCCGGTCGGCGTCGGAACGCGCGGCATCGGGCGCGTTCAGGCGTTCGGCATCAGTGTCGAGGATTTGGTCGAGGTCACGGCGTTCGAGGCACCGTCCCATTTCGCGATTCGCCACGAAGGTCTCGTCAAGGGCGTGGGCGACATCCGGCTGGTGGCCGGACCGGGTGGCAGGGATGGGCAGGTCGGCGCGACCGTCGTGACCTGGGACGAGACGCTCGTCGCGCCGGTGCTCCCCCACCTTGGAGCGCTGGTCCTTGCCTTCGTGTTCCGGCCGATCTTCCAGGCCGACCTGGAGCGCCTTGCCCGCCTCGCCGAGTCAGACCCGGCTCGGGCGGACCCGGCTCGGGCGGACCTGGCGCGGGCGGACCCGGCTCGGGCCGGCTGACCGGTGCAGATCCACCTCGTCGATGCCACGTATGAATTGTTCCGGGCGCACTACGCCCCGCGCCCGCCGGTCCTCGGCGTCAACGGGATCGCACTCTCCGCCGTGTCGGGGCTGGTGGACCAGCTCTGCTACCTGCTTCGAGACGAGGGCGCGACGCACGTCGGGTGCGCCACGGACCGCGTCATCGAGTCCTTCCGGAACGACCTCTATCCCGGGTACAAGTCATCGGCCGGCATGCCGCCCGAGCTGCTGTCCCAGTTCCCGATCGCCGAACAGGCCATCGAGGCCCTCGGCATCGTCCTCTGGCCGATGGTCGAGTTCGAGGCGGACGACGCCATCGGTGCGGCGTGTCGACGGTTCGCCGCGGACCCTTCCGTCGAGCGAATCCTCGTCTGCACGCCGGACAAGGACATGGCCCAGCTCGTCGAGGGAGAGCGAGTGGTCCTCCTCGATCGGCGCCGACGGATCACCTATGACGAGGCCGGAGTCTGGGAGAAGTGGGGGGTTGCCCCGACCTCGATCCCCGATTGGCTCGCCCTCGTCGGCGACAGCTCGGACGGCTTCCCGGGCCTGACCGGCTGGGGCGCCAAGTCGGCGGCCGCGGTCCTGGCGCGGTATCCGCACCTCGAGGACATCCCGGAGAAGGCGTTCGCCTGGGATGTCGGGCGGCTGCGAGGAGGGCCGGTCCTGGCGGCCACGCTCCGTGAGCACTGGGATGATGCGCTGCTGTTCCGATCACTGGCGCGGCTTCGCTCGGTCGAAGACGGGGTGCCGATCCCGCAGGCCTCGGCCGAGGACCTTCGCTGGCAAGGTGCGCCCCGGGCGAAGTGGGAGGCATTCTGCGATCAATGGGGGCTCCCGGGCCTCCGCAACCGGCCCCTTCGGTGGCGCGCCGACGGTTGAGCGGGGCCCCGTGCTGTGGACGCATCTAGGGCTAGATCCCATAGGGTCTTGTCCAGGCAGGAACTGGGCCGCGGCGGGCCGGAAGAGGCCGATCCAGCCGAATGCGCCGGGTTCGGCTGCCAGCCGCCGCACAGCATCGGCAACGGTGGCCGGGCTGTCGATCCGAATGCCGTCCCGATAGATCGCGGCGTCGACCATGCTCTGCTCGACCGGCGCCGCGACGTCCTCCGGACGCGCCTCCAATGGAGACTTCCGGGCTGCCGTGATGGGCGCGGGGCCAGCCGGGAAGCGAGGGCACGCGAGGCACGAGCGGGAATCGGGGCGCCGGCTGGTCATCGCGAGCCTCCGCGAGCGTGATCGGCCCCCGGACTGCGAGACCGCTCGTCGCACCCATGATGGACCCGATCCACGCTCGACCGCTATGATCGGCCCCTCGCGCGCCTGTAGCTCAGTGGATAGAGCGTCGGCCTCCGGAGCCGGGATGCGCGAGCACTGCGCTCTCTTCAGCAGGTCGCGAATCGCGTGGGATGGGGTTTACGGTGAACGCCCGAGGTGGTCGATGAGCGCCGCGACGCAATCCGCCTTCACAGTTTTCCAGCGCCTCATGGGCGATGCGATCGACCTGGTCGTAATCGGTGCAGAGCGGTCGCAGAGGCGGACGACGGCACCCTGAAATGAGTCTCAACAGAGCCACGGTTGTCTTCGCCATGGCCGCCTGGCAGGCCTACTTTGAGGAGACAACGAGGGCGATTTCTGCAGGACCTGAACGCACCAGGCGGCTCCGCGGCGGTCTTCAGCCACGTCCGGGCCCACACCATGGATGGGCTGGCGCGGCTCAATACCCCGAATTCGCGCAACACCCGCGACTTGTTCGCCCGGGTTGGTTTTGACCCGGCACCGGCATGGACCTTTACAGTGCGATGGGTAACCGCGCGTATTTGGCGGCCAACGCCGTGCCGTGTCTCGGGCGCAGCCGTGCGGTTCCGGTCCGGGTGACGTAGGTCGTCCGAGGCCTTCTAGGGTGGGTACTCGACGAGACCATCAACTAGAACGTACCCGCGACCGCGACAGGCATCAGGGATAGTTCCTATCAGCAGGCTCGAGACGAAGTCGAACTGCGCCTCCTCGTAGACGCCACCACCAAGGTCGAGGCTATCTCCAACACGAGCCAATGTCGTGCCGGATCCAGTCAGCACCAGGTCGCCGCTCAGGCTCGTTCCCTGAGGCCAAACGACCAGGATGAGTTCGTGTGCAACGGGCTCCTCAATCCAGAGGCACGGGTCTTCACGGACCAACGTTCCAGATTGCACGCCCGCTGGGCCCTGACCGCCAAATCCGCGGAAGGTCGGCAGATTCGTTGGAGAGGGAGCAAGGCACGCAGCCACAATCAATCCGGCCCCGAGCGCGGCAATCGGCCTGTGACGACGGCTCACGTTGAGCTGGCCCGCAACCTCGGATCTAATGGACAAGAACGGCCACATTCAAAGGCACCGTTGCCTGATCGAGTGCTGTGAAGATCAACTTGTTGACCGAGTTGCAGAAGATATCAATCTCATAGCCACTGACAATCCCGTATGCGGTCCCTCCGTTAAAGACCGGGCCCCCGCTGTCGCCCGGACTAACAAGGTTGGCGTTGCAGTTCCCTACCTTGACGAACGTCGGGTAGGCTTGGGGCACCCACGAAGGCTTGAATGACTTCGATTGAACGGTTCCGCACGTATAGCCTGTTACGGGGCCGTACTTGCACACCAGACTGCCGATCGTAATGTTGCTGAGGGTCTTCGTCCCGGTCACCCAAAACAGTTGCCCAGCGTTCCAAACGAACTGCGCTGTCACAGTCGCGGGAGCGGTAACAAACCATTGCGAATCGCAGGAGTGAATCAAGCATTCCCCAGCAAAACCGAACGTGATTCCCTGGTAACTCGACGTATTGCCGCAGTGACCGGCGGTAATGAATCCGTAGACAGGGAGGCTAATCTGCTGTTTGACCGTAAAGCCCGAAGGACAACCCGACCACCCGATCGATGACCCTCCGAGGCCGCCCGTGACGTTCGTTGCAGGCTCTGCGAGGGTCGCAACCTGTCGAAGGTCGATACGAACCTTCGTTTCGGCGGCGATCGCGGCAACCGCAGACATCGCGCTCGATTTATCTGCCACAGATACATCGATACGGTTTTCGATGACGTTTATGTCGAGATCGCCTGGAACGAGTTGACTTACCAGCGAGGCTGCTGCCTCGAGCTGAGCCAACGACGACCCAGCAGATTCAACGACCGGCGCCACCAGAACCCCTGAGTCCGCCGCGAGCTTCGAGATCAGACCGTGGTCAGCGGCACTCAATGCCGCCACGTGGACGCCGTATGGCTCGTGGCTTATCCACAATCCGGCGAATGTATCAGGCATAGCATCACGGAGCCTTGCTTCAAGCTCGGCGATCGCACTCATCTCGTCCAGCTCTGAGGCCGCTGTTGCCCGAGAGACCCCAAACAGCTCAGCGTAAGCACCCACCATCGCCTCGGCCGAACCGTCGTCTATGGCGCCTGCCTCCTCGGCATGCACCCTTGCGCCAACCGGCGCCAGCAGTGAGAAGGCCGCGGCCGCAACGAGGGCTACTCGTCGGAAGCGTAGGGCTTGTCGGCGAGGTCGCGTGTCAACCAGATCCCAGTGCACCGCTTTCCTCCGGTCCCCAATGCGGTACAAGTCGCCCTCTAAAGCAGTTCGCACGCTATCACGGCCGGAGACGTCGGGTCAAGTCCCAGCACGTGGTGTAACAAGTCTGTTGTCCTCGCGCCTCTGTCTGATAATCAGCTTGCAAGCAGGAGCGGCTGGCCCACCTCCTCGATCGCGACGGCGTCGATCGCCGTCATGGTCTCGGGTCGGAAGTAGCGTCTCCCGCCCTGCCACTCGTCGTCCTGCTCGGCGAGGATCATGCCGACGAGGCGGATGACCGACGCACGGTTGGGAAAGATGCCGACGACCGCCGTCCGGCGCTTGATCTCCTTGTTGAGCCGCTCGAGCGGGTTGGTGCTGCGGATCCTGGCCCGGTGGGTCTCGGGGAACGAAAGTGCGCCAGGAGATCGGGCTCGGCCGCGGTGAGCAGCTCGGCGACCTTCGGGTACGGCCGGGCCATCCCGTCGATCACCCGGTCGAGCTGCTCCCGGGCGGAGACCGCGTCGGGCTGCTCGAACACCGAGCGGATGGCGCTCGCGACGATGCTCCGGGCAGACCGCGGCACGAGGTCCTGGGCGTTGCGGGTGAAGTACACCCGACACCGCTGCCAGCCCGATCCGAGGAGCTGCTCGCGGACCGCCTTCACCAGGCCCGCATGGTCGTCGGTGACGACGAGGCGGACCCCGTGGAGGCCGCGTTCGACGAGACCGCGGATGAAGCCGGGCCAGGCCGATCCCTCGTCGTTGCCGGGTGACAGCTCGAGCCCGAGAACCCGGCGCTCGCCGGTCATCGCGACGCCGACCGCGACGAGGGCTGCCATCGACACGACCGTCCCTGCCTCGCGGACCTTGAGGTACGTCGCGTCGAGCCAGAGGTACGGAAAGGCGGCGTCGGTGAGCGCCGGCAGCGGAACCGCTCGACCTCGGCGTCGAGTGCCCCGCAGATCCTGCTGAGCTCGCTCAGGAAATCAAGGGCCCATTGGGGGGAGGGGCCTCACGGTGGTAGGTTCAAGCGGGCACTCACTGACGCTGACTGATCTCGCCGGGACGAAGGTCGCTCTTGATGTGGACTTGCTGCTGACGGCAATGCCGTAGCCATCAGTAGAGCCGAATCGCCTCGGACGGACTTTAGGATCGCATCGCGGGCACCGACGACTGAGCGGGGCCCTCAGCGACCCGTCATCCGCCGCAGGAGTTCGGCATGGTGCGCCGGCGGCGCGGCCATCGCCCCGACGGACTTGGGCGGCGTAGAAATGTCGAACCACGGCCCGCCATCGGGATTCGTGACCGTGGCTCCCGCGCGCTCGGCGATGAGCCCGGCCGCGGCAACATCCCAAGGCGACAGGCCGCCCTGCTGCACGAACGCGTCGAAGCGCCCGTTCGCAACGTACGCGAGCGCGAGCGCTGCAGAACCCATCGAACGTGAGATCCGGATGGCCTTGCGGACGTCCCGTCCCCGACTGGCGACATTGCGGCCGTTGAGCGACATCGAGATGACGAAGTCGCTGAGCCGCTCCTTGGTCGAGGTCCGGATGGTGTGGCCGTTCAGGGTTGCCGGGCCGTCGATGGTCGCCGCGAATGACTCGTTGCGGGATGGATCACGAACGACCCCGACAACCGCTACTCCGTCGATCACCAGCGCGATCGACACGCAGAATACGGGGATGCCGTTCGCGTAGTTGATGGTTCCGTCGAGTGGGTCCACGACCCAGACCCGACCGACGCCCGAGGACGCCGCTTCTCCCGCGGCCGCATAGTGCTCGCCGGTCTCCTCGGCCATCAGGGCGTCACCCGGAAAGGCGGCCCGTATCCCATCAAGAATCAGTGCTTCGGACAGATGGTCCGCCTCGGTGACGACGTCCCGTGCCGACTTGTAGTCGATCTGTTCGAGGCGCTCGTAGTGGTTCATCTGGAGCTCGCCCGCCCGCGCCGCGAGGTCGAGCGCGAGGGCTCGTTCCAATGCGTACCGCCCAGCGTCGGTCATCGGCCGGGCGACTGGCAATCGACGGCCAGATCCTGCACGTCAACGCCGAACACCGACACCGGTGCGGAGAATTCGAGGGTCTGGCCGGGCTGGATGTTCGGCGTCTGGAGCAACTGTCCAGGCCCCCCGACATCACGAGATGCCTCGACGACTCGACAGGTCGTGGCCGACGCCGTCGAGCCGGCATTGGTCACCGAGAGGGTCACTTCCAGGCCCCCTGCGATCGGGGCCACGGCGCGCACCTCGCCACTGAACGGACCAATGCCGCCGATGGCAACGCGCCCGACAACCGCCAGGAACAGGACGAAGAACAGGATCCCGCCCGCCGCGATCGCGTGGACCTGGGTCGTCGCGGGTTGCTTCAGCCCAATCGGGTTGCAGTCCTCGCACAGCGCCACCTCGATGGCCACGGCGCGACCGCATCGGACGCAGCCGTGGAGGGGTGCGGGTTTCGAAACCTGGGGAGTGGTCATGCGCGGTTCGATGGTGCCACGAACAAGTGAATTGGACGTCCCGGCCGATTCAACGACCTGCGGCGCTTACGAGTCGATCCACGTCAGCGGTGGTCCGGGCAGTGATGATCACGTCATCGGCACCCGCCTCCAGCCAGCGGCCGAGCTCCTCGTCCGGACGCTTGACCCACGGGCTGTCACCGAGCGCGTCCTCGCCGCTCCGTCCCGCCTCGAATGCAACGATCAACCGCTGTTCAGCGCGGTCCCGCCCCGCCGCGGCAAGCGCTTCCAGGTACAGCGGCAGGTCGTGTTCGAAGGTCCGATCGAATGCCGTCCAGCCGTCCCCGATCCGGCCGGCAAGCCTCGCTCCGGCGACCGATTCGCCGCCGATGATGATCCGGGGCGTCGGCATCGGGACCGGGTGGGCGTACGCATCGTCGAGTGGGTAATACGGACTGGGTCGACTGACCGGTCCCCCACCCCATAGCGCGCGGATCACGGCGATGGCCTCCTCGAGGCGGGCCGCGCGCTCCTCAGCAGCCGGGAAGTCGATCCCGTAGGCCAGATGCTCCTTCGGGTGCCCACCGATTCCGATTCCCAGCGTCACGCGTCCGCCGCTGATCGCCTGCGCGTTCCCGACCATCCTCGCGAGAACCGCCGGATGGCGATTCATGACATTCGCAACGAACGATCCGATCTCGACCTGTCGGGTCGTGGCCGCTGCCGCGGTGAGCGTCGTCCACTGCTCGAGGACGGGCTTGGTCCGGTCGCCCTTGCCCACGAAGTGGTCCCAGCACCACACCCCGGCATAGCCCGCGGCATCGAGCCGGCGCGCGCTTTCGAGCCACCACTGGACGTCGACGCCGATGGGGCCGAGTGAGACCCCGATTCGTGCCTTCGCGGCGACCTCGCTCCTCGCGTCGGACATCGGGCCTACAGCCCGGTCTCGAAGAGGCGGATGTCCTCGGAGCTCATCGCGTGACCGTCCCCGCGCGTGGGTCCGAGAGCGCCGCGCGCACCCAGCGCGTCGAGGTCCGCCGGGAATCGCCCGATGAGGTCGATCACCACGGCCTGAATGCGTTCGGCGTTCTGGGCGAAGACCTCGAGGACGCTCATGGCGTCGACCGCCTCGGTGCCCTCGTGGACGCCCGCGTCGTAATCCGTGATCAGGGCGATGTTCACGACGGCCATCCCGAGCTCGCGGCACAGCCAGGCCTCCGGATACTGGGTCATGTTGATGACCTCCCAGCCGGCATCGGAGAACCACTTCGATTCCGATTTCGTCGAGAACCGCGGGCCTTCGATGACCACCACCGTGCCACGCTCGTGGACCTCGATCCCGTGATCGCGGATCGTCTGGATCGCGAGGCTCCGCAACACCGGGTCGTACGTTTCGGCCGAGGAGAGGTGGGTGACGATCGGGCCGTCGTAGAAGGTGTGCGGCCGCTGGCCGCTGGTTCGATCCACGAACTGATCGCAGACCACGAAGTCGCCGGGCTTCACATGCAGCGCCAGCGAGCCGGCGGCGCACGGCGAGATCACGGCCTTGACCCCGAGCGAGCGCATCGCCCAGACGTTGGCCCGGTAGTTGATCCGATGCGGCGGGATCGTGTGGCGGCGCCCGTGGCGCGGCAGAAACGCGACCCTGCGGCTGCCGACGGTGGCCAGGAAGAAGCTGTCCGACGGGGCGCCGTACGGCGTATCCACCTTGATTTCGCGGACGTCGTCGAGCAGTGAGTAAAAGCCGGATCCCCCGAAAACGCCGATCTCTGCCTGCTCCGTCACGCGCGACCTCCGGGCAACGCCGCGGGTCGGCGTCGAGCACGCCGAACGGACCACGCGGGCGAGGTCGATTGTATGCCGGCAGGCCACGGGACCGATCGGCCGGCCGTGTTCAATCGGCCGGCCATGCTCCATCGGCGGCCCAGGTTGGACCACCTGCACTAGCATGGCCGGGCGCCCGACTCGTCACTGGAGTGACCGATGACCAATCCCGACTTCGCCACCCTCGCCGACTGGCGTCGGCGGATCGCGGACCTCTACGCGTCGGTGCGCGAAATCGCGACGAGCGATCCACAGCTCGCGTGGATTCAGTGGCGCAGGGTCCGTGACGAGCTGTATCGGGTACACCCGCAGTCGCCGGTCCCGGCCGACGGCCGATCCGCCTTTCAGGGCCGCTACTGGCCCTACGACCCGGCCTTCCGCTTCGAGGTCCAGATCCGGACCAGTGATCCCGGGCCGGCTGCCCCGGCGGATGTCGACGTCCTCGGCGGCGGGTCGGTGCCAGCGCGCGGCGCAGGCCCCGCCATGCACCTGCCGATGAGCAGCGGCGACGCCATGACGTTCGCGCGGATCGGCGAGGTTCGGGTGCCGTTGCCGCAGGGACCGCGAACCCTGGGCCTGTTCTGGATGGCCGGTTACGCGGGCGGGTTGTTCCTCCCCTTCCGCGACGACACGAACGGGTCACACACCTATGGCGCGGGCCGTTACCTGCTGGATGCCGCGAAAAGTGCCGATCTCGGCACCGCCGGGGCGACCGATCGCCTGATCCTCGACTTCAACTTCGCCTTTCAGCCGTCGTGCGCCTTCGATCCGCAGTGGTCGTGTCCGCTGGCGCCACCCGAGAACCGGCTGGACGTGCCGATCGAGGCGGGCGAACGGATCCGATGACCGACGCGCGATCTCGCCGGGGCGCCAAGGAGCGCTCGTTGCGTCCAGGGCCAACAACGCCCGGCTGAAGGTCGGCTGCCGATTCTCTTCTCCGGTTCGCTCTACCATCGAGCCATGACGAGCGATCTTCCCGGTGCCGCGCCGATCCCCGAGCACATCCGCCTGTTCCTCGAAGAGCCGCACGTGGCTTCGGTGGGAACCACCGGCGAGGACGGTGCCCCGCACCAGGCCATCGCCTGGTATCGGCTCGACCCCGACGACCGCATTCTCCTGAACAGCCGCTATCCGCGCCGCTGGCCGGCGGACCTCCAGCGGGACGGTCGGGTCTCCCTGGCCGTGCTCGACGGCGGCGATTCCCTGCGCTGGGTCGGCATCACTGGGGTGGTGGAGACCATCGTCGACGACGTCGCGCGGGCACGTGACGACATCTGCGAGCTCGCCGTTCGCTACGACGACGCCGATCCGGAGGGCCTCGCCGCCTTCCGGACGCAGGTCCGCATCTCCTTCCGGATCCGGATCATCGCGATCCACGACCATCTGGGCGACGAATGAACGCGCGTACCGCGGCCTCGGCCGATGTGGGCTCATCAGCCGACGCGCCGTCCGCGCCCCGGGTCAGGCTCGGCGCGCAACTGTGGTCGCAGCAGACGGACTGGCCGTCCATCCGCGACGCGGCCATCGCGGCCGAGGCAGCCGGCTGGGATTCGGTCTGGACCTGGGACCACCTGCTCGCCATCTTCGGCCCGGCCGAGCAGCCGATCCTCGAGGGCTGGACGACCCTCGCCGCCCTGAGTTCCGTAACGACCCGCATGCAGCTCGGCTTGATGGTCGGCGCGAACACCTTCCGAAACCCGGGTCTGACGGCCAAGCTCGCCACGACGCTGGACCACGTGTCCGGCGGCCGCGCGGTCCTCGGGATCGGCGGGGCGTGGTTCGAGCGGGAGCACGACGCCTTCGGGATCGATTTCGGGGCCGGGTTCGGCGAGCGCCTGGACCGGCTCGACGAGGCGGTCATGCTGTTGCGCCGCCTGCTCGACGGGGAACGGATCACGCACGATGGCCGCTTCTACCAGTTGAACGACGCCCTCTGCGAGCCGCGGCCCATCCAGCCCCACCTGCCGATCCTGATCGGCGGCTCGGGGCCAAAGAAGACGCTTCGAACCACCGCGCTCCGTGGCGACGCCTGGAATACCGCGGGCACCCTCGATGAGGTCCGGACGCGTCTCGAGATCCTGGAGGCGCACTGCGCCGATGTCGGACGAGATCGTGCCGAGATCGAGCTGACGGTCAGTTTTCCGATCCTGATCCGTGATCGACGCGCCGACGCCGAAGCGGCCTGGGCCACGCTCATCGGCTCCAACGGAACGACGCATGCTGGAGCAGTGCCGCACCTGTTCGGCAATCCCGGGCAGGTCGCCGACGCGATTCGACCGTACGTCGATCTTGGTTTCAGGACGGTCATTGCCCGACTGCCGGCGCCGTACGATCTCGAGACCATCGATCGCATGATCGAGGTCCGCGCACTCCTGTCCGGTGGCTGACACGCCGGTGGCTGACCGGCTCGTGGCCGACCCGCTGATGGCCGGCGGCCCTCGACCTCGGGTCGTGCTGCTCGCCGGCGGCGTCGGCGGGGCGAAACTCGCGCACGGCCTCCAGGCGCACCTGGGCGACCGGCTCACCGTCGTCGTCAACACGGGCGACGACCTCGAACGACACGGGCTCCTCGTCTGCCCGGACCACGACACCGTCATGTACACGCTGGCCGGGATCGACAATCGCGAGTGGGGCTGGGGCATCGCCGGCGAGACGTTCGCGGCGGCCGAGATGCTGGCTCGCTACGGTGAGGAGAGCTGGTTCCGGCTCGGAGATCGCGATCTCGCCACCCACATCGTCCGCAGCCGGCGCCTTGGCGAGGGCATGCGCCTGACCGACGTGTGCCTTGGCCTCCAGCAATCCCTTGGCGTCCCGGCCCGGATCCTGCCGATGACCGATGCGCCGGTCCGGACCGAGGTGCGAACCGCTGACGGCTGGCTCGATTTCCAGACCTACTTCGTCCGACTCCACCAGGCCCCGGAGGTCCGCGAGCTTCGATATCGGGGGATCGACGACGCCCGCGTGACGCCCGAGATTCTCGATGTCTTCGCGACCGCCGATGCGATCGTGATCGCGCCGTCGAATCCGTTCCTCTCGGTCGCACCGATCCTCGGCGTCCCGGGGCTGCGCGAGGCCGTCGATGGCGCGCGCTCCCGCGGCGTCCCGGTCGTGGCGATCTCGGGGATCGTCGGCGGGCGCGCGATCAAGGGGCCGGCGGATCGGATTCTCGCGTCGCTGGGCCATGAGGCTTCGGCACTCGGGGTGGCCCGCTTCTATGAGGACCTGATCGACCTGTTCGTCCTGGACAACGTGGACGCCGCGCTCGAACCGGACGTGCGCGCCCTCGGCATCAACGTCCTTGTCACCGATACGATCATGTCCGACGATCCGGCCCGGGCACGGGTTGCCGCGACCGTGCTCGAGGTCCTGGCCGGAGCAGCCGAGGCATGACGGGCCGCGACATGCTCGAGGGCCGAGGCGGACGTCAAGCCGGAACGTGGGCGATCGTCCCGCTGCGCGGGCTCGAGACGGCGAAGACCCGGCTGGGGCCCGCGCTGGACGCCGAGGAGCGTCTCGCGCTGGTGATCGCCATGGCCTCACGAACGCTCACCGCAACGCGCGACGCCGAGGCGATTGCCGGGACGGTCCTCGTCACGGCCGACGCCGCGGCGGCGGATCTGGCCCGGAGTTTCGGCGCGCGGACCCTCGTCCAGCGATTGCCGGGACTCAATGCCGCGCTGCGGGAAGCCCGGGCCGAGGCCGTGCGTTCCGGCGCGACCGCCACGATCATCATTCCCATCGACCTGCCGGCGATCGACGCGGCCGGCCTCGATGCGTTGCTCGCGAAGATCGCCGCCGCTCGGAGCGGCGCCGGTGCGGTCGTGGGCCTGGTCCCCGATCGACACGGGCGCGGAACGAACGTCCTCTATACCGCGCCACCCGATGCCATCGACCCGGCCTTCGGCGACGGAAGCCTGGCGGCCCATCGGACTGCCGCGCTCGAGGCTGGGGCGCAGCTCGTGGAAATCGGCGGACCGCTGGTGCTCGACGTGGACACGGGCGACGACCTCCTCGCCGCTGAAACCGCCGCCAGCGCTGCTCGGCATGCCGACGCCGCCACCGCCCGCGCAGGGCACATCGATGCCTCCTGATCCCCGACCTGTCGCGCCGGTGATCCCTGGCCCATCCCTCACGGTCATCGGCCTCACCGGGATCCCGGAGGTGGTGCCCGGCGACGACCTGCCGGCCATGCTCCTGGATGCCCTCGAGGCCACACCCGGTGCGCTCCCCCTCGCCTCGGACGACGTGCTCGTGGTGACCCAGAAGGTGGTGTCCAAGGCCGAGGGTGCCGTCGTGGCGCTCGCGGGCATCGTTCCGCGACCCGAAGCGGTCGAGTTCGGCGAGCGCTGGGATCGCGATCCCCGCCAGCTGGAGGTCGTGCTGCGCGAGGCTCGCCGCGTGGTCCGCATGGCCAACGGTGTGCTGATCACGGAGACATCACATGGATTCATCTGCGCCAACGGCGGCGTCGACGCCAGCAACGTCGGGCCGGCCAGCGGCGACATCGTGACCCTGCTGCCGATGGATTCGGATGCATCCGCTGCCAGGATTCGTGAAGCGATCCGCGAGCGTCACGGTGTGGATGTGCCGGTGGTCGTCTCGGATTCCTTCGGCCGGCCATGGCGCTGGGGCATCGTGGATGTCGCGATCGGCGTTTCTGGACTCCTTCCCATCGAGGACCTGCGCGGATCGCCGGACCGCGATGGACGCATCATGCGATCCACGATCCGGGCCGTTGCTGATGAACTGGCGTCGGCCGCCGAGCTGGCACTCGGCAAGACCGCGGGACGGCCGGCGGCCCTCGTTCGCGGAGCCGCCTTCACGCGCGGTGAGGGTTCGATTCGCGATGCGCTGATGCCGGCCTCGTTCGACCTGTTCCGCTGACGAACGGCGCGGACAGGGATCCGCCGCGCCGGGCAGGGATCCGCCGCGCCAGGCAGGGATCCGCCGCGCCCGCCAAAGATCCGCGGCGACCGCCAAAGATCCCGCGGCGGGCCAGGTCGCGATACCCTTGCGTGCGCAACAACAGGAGCTCACTGCGTGAAATTCGGCCTCCAGATCAGTTCGTTCACCTGGCCCGGCGGCGCGCCGGAGATCGGGCCCACGCTTGCCCGGGTCGTTCATGCCGCCGACGACGCCGGCTTCGACTCGATCTGGGTCATGGATCATTTCTTCCAGATCCGCGGCGTCGGACGGCCGGAGGAGCCGATGCTCGACGGGATGACGGCGCTCGGATACATGGCCGCCCATTCCGATCGCGCGCGGCTCGGCCTGATGGTCGGTGGCATCCACTATCGACAGCCGGGGCTGTGGGTCAAGGCGACGACCACGCTCGACGTCCTGTCCGGAGGACGCGCCTGGTTCGGTATCGGGGCGGCCTGGAACCAGGAGGAATCTGAGGCGCTCGGCTTCCCGTTCCCGCCGCTCGGCGTGCGATTCGAGATGCTCGAGGACACGCTCCGGATGGCGCATGCGATGTGGTCCGGGGACCATGGCACGCAGGAGGATCTCCAGGGTCGTCACGTCCGGGCGACCCGGATGCTCAACTCCCCCCAGGCGCTGAGCCGGCCTCGCGTCCCGATCATGATCGGCGGCGGCGGCGAGCAGAAGACGCTTCGGCTGGTCGCGAAGTACGCCGATGCCTGCAATGTGTTCGGCGGTCCGGAGAAGATCCATCACAAGTACGAAGTGCTCCGACGGCATTGCGAGGAACTCGGGCGACCGTTCGACGAGATCGAACGCTCGACGCTTCAGAACGTGAACGTGGATCTCGCCGGCGCGGGCGGCGCGGAGACGCCCACCCAGATCACCGAACGATTCGCTGAGCTCGGTGACGCCGGCGCCCAGCACGTGCTGTTCAGCGTTCGGGATGTCTGGCGCACCGACAAGCTCGAGCTGCTCGGGCGGACGGTCCTCGCCGACCTTGGATCGTTGTGAGGCCTCGGCGTCGGCCCGTTCGCCCGCCGAGCCGCGTCGCCGATCCAGATCGTATACCCCCCAGGAGTATCACCAGTATGGTAGGATTGACCAGATGACTGACTCGACCAACCCGGCCCCATTTGGGGGCCTTTCCATTGCCTTCGCCCCGGACGCCCCTGCACCGACGGCCGGCGCACCCGTCTCCATCGTCGACCGGCCGGGCCGCACCGAGGCCAAGGTCCTGATCGTCGGCTCCGGGCCGGCCGGCCTCACCGCCGCGATCTACGCGGCCCGGGCCAACCTCGAACCGATCGTGATCGCCGGATCCGCTGCCGGCGGCCAGTTGATGCTGACGAGCGACGTCGAGAACTATCCGGGATTCCCCGACGGGATCCAGGGTCCCGAGCTGATGGCCGCCTTCCGGGCCCAGGCCGAACGATTCGGGACGCACATCGTCGACGTGGACGTCGAGCGCGTGGACTTCTCGTCACGCCCGTTCCGCCTCTGGGCCCGAGGCGTGGAATACCGCGCCCAGGCCGTCATCGTCGCCACCGGCGCGTCGGCCATGTGGCTCGGTCTCGAAAGCGAGACGCGGTTGCGCGGCCGCGGCGTGTCCGCGTGTGCCACCTGCGACGGATTCTTCTTCAAGGACCGGGAGATCGCGGTGGTGGGTGGCGGTGACACCGCCTTCGAGGAGGCCAACTACCTGACCCGCTTCGCGACCAAGGTCCACATGCTGCACCGGCGGGACGAGTTCCGGGCCAGCCGGATCATGGTCGACCGGGCACTCGCGAATCCGAAGATCGAGATCCACACGAACACCGGCATCGACGAGGTCCTCGGCGATGCCAAGGTGGAGGGCCTCGCTCTGCGAGATACGGTGACCGGCGAGGCGCGGACGCTGCCGATCGAAGGCCTCTTCATCGCGATCGGCCACAAACCGAACACGGAGGCGTTCGCCGACGTGCTCGAGGTCGACGCGAAGGGTTACCTCGTCGTGAGCGACGAGACGCACTCAAGGATCGACGGCGTGTTCATCGCCGGCGACGTCCACGACCACCGGTACCGCCAGGCCGTCACCGCCGCCGGCGACGGCTGCAAGGCCGCGATCGATGCCGAGCGGTGGCTCGAGGCGCAGGGCATCACGGAGGCGAACACGCTGACGGCGTGGTGACCCGGCCGACCCCGGGCCGCGGGCCCGCACGCCCCGCGCGCTCACCCGGGGGCCGTTCCCGATGACCTTCCGCGGAGGCTTCCACGGCGGCGGCTCAGCACCCGACTACCAGCCGGTACCGCGCGAGCGACGTGGCCGGACCATCGGCCGGATCGTTGCCTTCTTCCGGCCCTACCGACTCCAGGTGGGTGTCGTCATGGTCGCGATCCTGCTCACGAGCGGACTCGGGCTCATCAACCCGATCCTCCTGAAGCTCCTGATCGACGACGCCATCCCGAACCTCGATTTCGGGCGGTTGAACCTGTATGTCGCCCTGATGATCGGCGTGCCGGTCGTGTCCGGCCTCGTCGGGCTCGGGCAGAGCTACCTCAACAACGTCATCGGCCAGAACGTGATGCAGGACCTGCGGGCGGCGCTGTATGCCCACCTGCAGCGGATGCCGCTCCGGTTCTTCACCGAGACCAAGACCGGCGAGATCCAGAGCCGGCTCGCCAACGACGTCGGGGGCGTCCAGGGCGTGGTCACCGATACCGCATCGTCGGTCACCGCAAATATCGCGATCGCGCTCAGCACCGTCATCGCCATGCTCATCATCGACTGGCGCCTCACCGCGCTGTCGCTGGGAATGTTGCCGTTCTTCATGTACCTGACCTATCGCGTCGGCAAGGTCCGGCGTGAGGTCAGCGGCGAGACCCAGAAGTCCCTGGCGGAGTTGTCGGCGGTTACCGAAGAGACCTTGTCGGTATCCGGCATCCTGCTGTCCAAGACATTCGGCCAGCAGGGCGCGGCGATCCACCGCTTCGTGGGGCTGAACCGGCGTCTGGCCGCGCTCCAGATCCGGCAGGCGATGGTGGGTCGCTGGTTCTTCATGATCGTCGGCACCGTTTTCAGCATCACGCCGGCGTTCGTCTACTGGCTGGCCGGCTGGCTGGCCATCAACGGCGACCCCACGGCGCCGACGATCGGCGACATCGTGGCCTTCACCACCTTGCAGTCCCGGTTGTTCTTCCCGCTCGGGTCACTCCTCACCGTGCAGGTGGAAATCCAGGGCGCGCTGGCGCTCTTCGATCGGATCTTCGAGTACCTCGAAATGGACCCGGAGATCGTGGACGCGCCGGACGCAGTCGCGCTGGATCGCGCCACCGTTCGCGGCCAGATCCGCTTCCGTGACGTGGCCTTCCGATATCCGGCTGCCGCGCCGGTCCCGCGGGCTGTGGCCCAGGACGCGGATCCGGACGCGGTCGCGGACGCGGTCGCGGAGGCCGATCTGGACACGGATACCGCCTCGATGGCCGCTGCGGAGCCCCAGGAGATCGCGCCTGCCGAGCATGCGCAACCGTTCGGCGTGACGGGGATCGACTTCGAGGCCGGCGCCGGCGAACTCGTGGCGCTCGTTGGACCCTCCGGCTCGGGCAAGACGACCACGACCTATCTCCTCCCGAGGCTGTACGACGTCGATGCGGGTGCCATCGAGATCGATGGGGCGGACATTCGGAAGCTCACCCTCGAGTCACTCGGGTCGGTGATCGGCTTCGTCACCCAGGAGACGTATCTCTTCCACGCCAGCGTCCGCGACAACCTCCTGTACGCGAAGCCGGATGCGACGCAGGCGGAGCTGGAGGCTGCCGCCCGGGCCGCAGCGATGCACGACCGGATCGTGGAACTCCCGGACGGCTACGACACGATCGTCGGCGAGCGTGGCTACAAACTGTCCGGCGGCGAGAAACAGCGAATCGCGATCGCACGGGTGCTCCTGAAGGATCCCCGGATCCTCATCCTCGACGAGGCGACCTCGGCGCTCGATACCGTCAGCGAGCGGCTCATCCAGGCAGCCCTCGAGCGCCTGGAGCGCGGCCGGACCACCATCGCCATCGCGCACCGCCTGTCCACAATCCTGCGGGCCAACCGGATCCTCGTCTACGACGGCGGCCGGATCGTGGAGCGCGGCACGCACGCGGAACTGCTGGCCCAGGACGGACTGTATGCACGCCTCTACCACGAGCAGTTCGAGTCGGCGGACGCGTTGCATGCCCCGGAGCGATAGGATCGATCGGGTCCCCACGAGACGACCGGAGTAGAGCACCGATGTCCACGATCAGAACTGCCACCCTCATCCATGAGAACGGCAATACCTTCGCCACGACGACCGGCAGTGGTCGTGCATTTCGGTGGGGCGACCACGCCGACGTACCTGAACTGGGTCCCGTGGAAACCGTGGCCGTCGCGCTGGCGGCGTGCAGTGCCATGGACGTGATCTCGATCGCCGCGAAGAAGCGCCAGGAGATCTCCCGGTACGCCATCGACGTGCGCGCCGAACAGCGGGCGGCGTATCCACAGGTCCTGACACGGGTGGATGTCACCCATCAGGTGGAGGGTCCGAAGGTCGAGGAGGCCGCCATTCGCCGGAGCATCGAACTGTCCGCGACCAAGTACTGCCCGGTCAACGCGATGCTCTCGGCCGGGGCGACCGAAGTTCACCACCGGTACGTGGTTCGCGGCACCGGCGCCGAACCCTTCGAGGCGAGCGGTGAGGTCATTGTCACGGGACCGTACCGGCGGCCCGATATCGTCGCCTGACCAAGGCCGCATGCATGACTATGCAGAGATGTGTATAGTCATGCGGCAATGGCAGCGAGCGACGGCAACCCGGTTCGAGTAGGGATCATCGGCGCGACCGGCTACGTCGGTGGCGAGCTGATCCGGCTCCTGGCACGCCATCCGGCGGTCGAGCTTGTCGGCCTGACCGGGCGGGAGCGGCACGGGGATCCCGTCGGGCACGTCCATCCGCACCTCGCCACGACCGGGCTGACGCTGGACAGTGACCTCGGAGCGGAGGTCGATGCGGTCTTTCTGGCGCTTCCGCACGGCACTGCAGCCAGCCGTGTGCCCGAGTTCCTCGACCGTGGCATCACGGTCATCGACCAGGGTCCCGATTTCCGGCTCCGGAACCCAGCCGACTATCCGCGCTGGTACGGGTTCGAGCACGCCCATCCGGACTTGCTGGATCGCGCCGTATTTGGCCTTCCGGAACTCCACCGGGACGCGCTGCTCGGCGCCGGCACCGCCCGGGCAGCCGGGACGCCGGCCCTCGTCGGGTCACCGGGCTGCTATCCGACGGCCACGATTCTCGCCCTCGCTCCGCTGGCCCGCGCCGGCCTGATCGCGGATGTCGTGGTGGACGCGAAGAGCGGTGTCAGCGGCGCAGGACGGGAGGCCAAGGCCGAGATGCTGTTTGCCGAAGTCAATGAAAGCGTCCGCGCCTACGGCATCTTCACGCATCGACATACCGCGGAGATGGAACAGGAACTCGGCGCGCTGGCTCGCGGCACGGCGACCGAGGCGGCCTTCGCGGGCATCGATTTCCTGCCCCACCTGATCCCCATGACGCGGGGCATCCTGGCGGCCTGCCACGTCCGCCCGACGCGCCCGGTCAGCCAGGCGGAGCTGGACGACCTCTACGCGGAGTCGTATGACGCAGAGCCGTTCGTCACGGTCGTCGAGGCACCGCCCGCAACAGGACACGTCCTGGGCAGCAACCACGTCCGGGTTTTCGTGCGTGCGGACGAGCGAACCGGCCGGATCCTGGCAATCGGCGTCATCGACAACCTCGTCAAGGGGGCCGCCGGGCAGGGTGTTCAGGCGCTCAACCTCGTGTTCGGACTGCCGGAGACGGCGGGCCTCGATTGGCTTCCGCTCGCCCCATGACCGCGACTCCCCACCGATGACCGCAACCCTCGACGTCCTGTCCCCTGCCCCACCGGTGCTACCGGTGGTCGAGCGGCGCGCCAGGATCCCGGCCGGGTTCCGGGCCGGTGGACGGGCGGCCGGAATCAAGGCCAGCGGGCGGCCCGACCTCGCCCTCATCGCGGTGAGCGGCAAGCCCGCGGCTGCGGCCGCCGTGTTCACCCCGAACACCTTCGCGGCGGCCCCGGTGCGCCGATCCCGCGCCGTTCTGGCGGCCTCGGGCGGCTGGGCGAGCGCGGTGGTCTCGACGAGCGGCTCGGCGAACGCGGCCACGGGCGCGGCGGGCGACGAGGACCAGGCTCGCGTGGGGGAATTCGTGGCGGATGAACTCGGCATCGGCGGCAACGCCGTCCTCCACCTGTCCACCGGGATCATCGGAACGCGGTTGCCGCTCGAGAAGGTGGCGCTCGGCCTGGCCGCCCTGGTGCCGACGCTCGCGGCCACGGACGAGGGCCTGGAGGCGGCCGCCGCCGCGCTTCGGACGACGGATTCCACGACGAAACTGGCCAGTGTGGCGGTCCAGATCACCGACGCGCGGGGAGTCATCCGCGAGGTCCGCGTCACCGGCATCGCCAAGGGCGTCGGGATGATCCATCCCAACATGGCCACGATGCTGTCGGTGATCCTGACCGACGCGTCCGCGTCGCCCGACGTGTTGCGGTCGATCCTCCGTCCGGTCGCTGCCCGAACCTGGAACCAGCTGTCCGTGGATGGCGACACCAGCACCAACGACACGGTCTTCCTGCTCGCCTCGGGGGCGATCCCGGAAGCCGTCGTGGCCGCGGGCAGTTCCTCGGCCGCGGCATTGGCGGACGGAGTCGAGGCGGTCGCGCGGGATCTGGCTCGCCAACAGGCTGCCGATGGCGAGGGCGCGACGTGCCTGCTCACCTGTCAGGTGACGGGCGCCGCGGACGATGCCGACGCCCGGGCGGTGGCGCGGGCGGTGATCTCCAGCAGCCTGGTCAAGGCCGCCGCACACGGGAAGGACCCGAACTGGGGTCGGATCGCCGGCGCGGCCGGGAATGCCAGGCTCGCCGACGCCGCGGTCCTCGAGGCCGGGGGGCTCACCAGGGAGGCGGCCACTGCTCGTTCGGGTCGCCCGGCGGCGATGGACCCGGATCGCCTTCGCATCGCGATCGCCGGAACGCTCGTGTTCGACGGTGCTGCCGGCGGACCGCAGACATTCGACCGGACCGCCGCGCGGCGAGCGATGGAGGCATCGGAAATCACGATCCGGCTGGATCTGGGCCTCGGTTCCGGCTACGGCGAGGCGTTCGGCTGCGACCTCACCGAGGCCTATGTCCGGGAGAACTCGGAGTACACGACATGAGCGAGACCGTCGTCGTCAAGCTCGGCGGCACCACGATCGCCGACCAATCCCAGGTCCTGGCCGAGGTCGCCTGCCTCGCCCGCAGGCGCCCCGTGATCCTCGTGCACGGCGGAGGCAAGCGCCTCACGGAGTGGCTGGAGCGCATGGGCGTCGTCTCGCAATTCCGAGGGGGCCTTCGCGTCACCGACGCGGCGTCGCTCGAGGTCGCGGCCGCCGTCCTTCGCGGCGTCATCAACAGCGAGCTTGTTGCCGGACTGCGAGCCCTCGGCGTGGACGCAGTCGGCCTGTCTGGTGTCGACGGCGGCCTGCTGATCGCCGAGCGGATCGAGGATCTCGGGTTTGTGGCTCGTGTGGTGGGGCTTCGACGCGATCTCCTCGATGCCCTCATGGTCGCCGGTCAGGTGCCGGTCGTGGCGCCGCTGGCCAGGGACGAGCACGGGATCGTCTGTAATGTCAATGCCGACGACGTGGCTGCCGGGATTGCCGCCGGAATCGGAGCCCGACAGTTGATCCTGATGACCGATGTGGACGGCGTGCGCGACGCGTCCGGGCAGAAGCTGGATACGCTCACCGCGGCCGAAGCCGAGCGCCTGATCGCGAGCGGCGTCATCGCCGGCGGCATGGTCGCGAAGGTACGCGCTGCGATGGGCGCCCTGGCGTGGGAGGGCATCGAGGCCATCATCGCGGACGGATCTGCGCCCGACGCGGTCGTGCGCGCCCTGGACGACCCCACGTTCGGGACTCGCCTCACGGTCGGGCGCGCGGCCCGGACCTCGGGCGTGGGGGCCGCATGAAGTCCGCGCCCACGCTGGGATCCGGGGTCGTCGCGAAGCGGGATCGGCAGCGAATCATCCGCGAGATCGTCGGCCGTGAGGGCATCGCCAGTCAGCATGAGCTCGCCGCGCGCCTCGCCGCGCGGGGGTTCACGGTCACCCAGGCGACCGTGTCGCGGGACATTGCCGAGCTCGGTCTGGCCAAGGTTTCCCGCGGAGACCGGCACCTCTACGTCCTGGCGGATGACCTCGCCCGATCTCCCGCCGACGCGGACGATCATCTGCGCCGGATCCTGTCGGACATCCCGGTCACCGTGGCGCGAAGCGGGCTCATCCTCGTACTGACCGGGACCCCGGGGACCGCCGCCGTCATCGCCCAGGCGATCGACGAGTCGGCCCTCAGTCAACAAGTCGGCACCGTCGCCGGCGACAACACGCTCCTCGTGCTCTTCGCGGACGAACGCTCGCTCCAGCGCTGGCTCGAACGCTTCAACGAACTGCAGTTGCCGACCGCCGCGGGCGCCGGCTCGGAGGGAACCCGATGAAGAAAGTCGTCCTTGCCTACTCCGGCGGTCTCGATACATCCGTCGCGGTGGCATGGCTCAGGGAGCAGCACGACGTCGAGGTCATCACGCTCACCGTCGATGTCGGAGGCGGATCGTTGCGCGAAGGCGTCGAGCGCCGCGCAATGTCGGCCGGGGCATCGCGCGCCTATGTCGTCGATGCCCGTGAACGCTTCGTGACCGATTTCGTCTGGCCGCATCTGCAGGCCAATGCGCTCTACCAGGGCGCCTATCCCCTCGCGACGGCGCTCGCCCGCCCGCTCATCGCCCAGTTGCTGGTGGAAGTCGCCCAGAAGGAGGGTGCCGACGCGGTTGCCCATGGCTGCACCGGCAAGGGCAACGATCAGGTTCGATTCGACGTCGCCGTCCATGCCCTCGATCCGGGGCTCAGCGTCGTCGCGCCGATGCGCGTTGGCATGGGCCTCACCCGGGACCAGGAGATCGACTATGCCGCCGAGCGTGGCATCGAGATCCCGATCACGAAGTCGTCGCCCTACTCGATCGACGTCAACCTGTGGGGCCGCTCATGCGAGACGGGCGTCCTCGAAGATCCCTGGGTTACCCCGCCGGCCGATGCCTACGAATGGACGGTTGCGCCGTCGGATGCGCCGGATCCCGTCGAGATCTCGATCTCGTTCGAAGGAGGCATCCCGGTCGCCCTCGACGGAGCGTTCCTCCCACCCGTCGAGCTCGTCGATCGCCTGCACGCACTCGGTGGCGCACACGGGATTGGACGCGTGGATCATGTTGAGGATCGGCTCGTCGGGATCAAGAGCCGTGAGATCTACGAGACCCCGGCCGCCACGATCCTCCACACCGCGCATCGCGCTCTCGAGGGACTGACCCTGTCCAAGGACACCCTTCGATTCAACCGGCTCGTGGCCGATGAGCATGCCCAGCTCACCTACGACGGACTATGGTTCTCGGCCCTGCATCGGGATCTGCGCGGCTACGTGGCATCCTCTCAGCGCGTGGTGTCCGGCGACGTCCGGATGCGACTCGATCACGGCTCCGCGATCGTGGCGGGACGCCGCTCGCCGCTGTCCCTGTACGACAAGAACCTCGCAACCTACGACGAGGGCGATGCGTTCGATCATGCCTCCGCGGTCGGGTTCATCGAGATCTTCGGACTGCCGCTCCGGGTAGAGGCCGCCCGCCACGGGGCCGTCGGCAAGCATCACGGGGCCGCCTGGGCATGGACGCCGCCGTTGCTCGCAGAGCTTCCCACGACGGTCGAAGATCCTTCGGGCGCCCCCGCGGACTGAACACTCTTCGTATGCCCAAAATCGAGGCCGCCGGCCTTCTCCTCGGCGGTGATGCCCTTCGTTGTCATATATGACCACCTTGCGCGTTCGGGCGCGGTACGGAGCGCGGGGTCGGATTTGGCGCTGGCGCCGGTGGCCGAGCGCGGGTCGGATTCATGTCAGTGAGCGGCAGCCAATTCGGTGATGAGCGGCAACCAAGGGCCCTGCGCCATGGTTGGATGATGAGCAACTGGGATCCACGTCCCGATAGCACCGATCCGACGCGCGATGACGCCATACGCCTTGGGGAGATCGTCATCGGTGACGCGATTCGAACCGGACGACTTCAGGTCGGCCTGTCGCAGCGCCAGCTCGGATGGAGAGTCGGGATGTCACAGTCAACGGTGTCCCGATTGGAAACCGGGGACTTGCGGGGCATGCGATTTCACAGACTCGCCCTCATCGTTGGCGTGATCCGACTGGACAAGCGCTTCGCTGTTCCGGACGAACCGGCGGCGCCGCGGCGCCGACTACCCGGGCAGATGTGGGGCAGCGACGCCGACGAGGCCAGCCAATCGATGGGGGGCGGGCACGGGGGCGGGCGCGGGGGCGGGCACGGGGGCGGGCGCGGGGGCGGGCGCGGGGGCGGGCGCGGGGGCGGGCGCGGGGGCGGGCACGGGGGCGGGCATCCGCTCGATGCGCACCTCGGTTCGTATTACAACGAAGGGCATCGCCGTGTGGAACCTGGTCGTCGAGGCGTCGAAATTGGGCATACGAAGAGCGCGAGGGACGCTCAATTGCCGGCGAGGATCACCCTTGAGGCCTCGGCGCGGAGGCGCGCGTAGCCGGGCTTGACGATCTCGTTGATGAGGGCAAGACGCTCATCGAACGGGGCAAAGGCAGACTTCATCGCGTTGATCGTCATCCATTCCATCTCGCCGAGGCCGATGCCGAACGCCGCGTCGAGCGCCGCGAACTCTGACGAGACGGACACGTTGGACATGAGGCGATTGTCCGTATTGAGGGTGACCCGGAACCGAAGCCGCCGAAGCAGGTCGATCGGATGGTCCCCCACCGAGGCGACGGCCCCGGAATGGACGTTCGAGGTCGGGCACATCTCCAGGGGTACGCGCCGATCGCGAACGAACGCCGCGAGCCGGCCGAGTCTGACCGTGCCATCGGGA
Organism: Chloroflexota bacterium; assembly: GCA_040389445.1. GTDB lineage: Bacteria > Chloroflexota > Limnocylindria > Limnocylindrales > CSP1-4 > UBA5189. The sequence continues at coordinate 67,723 of JAZJZX010000003.1, read as the reverse complement.
TCCACGGTGATGTCGTCGACGATCCGCACGCCGTGGCCCAGTCGTTCCGCCCCGCAGAACTGGAGCGCCTCCCAGATCGATGGCAGGCCGAACGATTCCCCCGCATGGATCGTGATGTGGAAGTTCTCATGCCGGATTCGATCGAATGCCTCGAGATGGCGCGTCGGCCGGTAGCCGGCCTCCGGGCCGGCGATGTCGAAGCCGACAACACCGGCGTCACGCCACCGGATCGCCGCCTCGGCGACCTCGACGGAGCGCGCCGCCTGACGCATCGCCGTGACGAGGACCTTCATCGTGATCGGATGACCAGCGGCCGCTGCCCGGGCGGACCCGATCCCGAAGCCTTCGAGATTGGCCTCGATCACCTCATCGAGGGTGAGCGTTCGCTCGGTGGAGAGTTCGGGGGCGTAGCGAACCTCGGCATACACGAGGCCATCAGCGGCCAGATCCTCCGCACATTCGGCTGCGACTCGGACGATGGCATCGCGCTCTTGAAGCACGCCCACGGTGTGGACGAACGTCTCGAGGTACAGCTCGAGCGACTTTCGATCGGCGCCCCGGCGAATCCACGTCGCCAGGTCGTCCGGGTCAGTGGTCGGGAGGCCCTTGTACCCGTACTCGGCCGCCAGATCCACGATCGTCGAAGGTCGCAGCCCGCCATCGAGATGGTCGTGGAGCAGGGCTTTGGGAGCACGCTGGATCGTGTCGAGGGTGAGCATCATCGACCTCCGCTGCTGGTCGGGTCGATGGTACCGCGCCGGAACGGTCGCGGGTCACGCCGGGCTGCTGGCAGGTCGCGACATTCGAGCGGATCGCTGACCGCAGGAGGCGTGGCGTCAGGCGATGGCGGCGACGCTCGTAGAGCCCGCCGCCATCCGGCACAACCCGGGGGCTAGAACGGCAGTCCTCGGCAGGACACCCGGCGGTTCCAGTCGGCGAAGAGTCCGGCGGGATTGTTCTTCCAGAGCCAGACGTGGAGCTCGTAGAAGTCCGGCAACCCGTAGGCGTTGCCTGCCGGAACCAGCGTCAGCGGCTGGCCGAAGAGGCGCGGCGGGTTGGCCCCGTTCACCGACTCCCAATCACCCTTGAGAACGAGGTATTCGATCGCCACGAGTTCATAGCCGCCCCCGCTGCGCGGCTCGTAGACGAGTCCTTCGGGCCGGAGCGCGTCGAGCGCCGGGTCGCCGACCAGGTCACCCTTGACGTAGTGCTGGCCCATCCCGCCGACGGCAGGGTTCTGGGCGCAGCCCTTGACCGGTCCGTACCCAGCCGCTATCGCGACATCCAGATTGTGGAACGGCGCTGTGGCTGCCCGGACGTCGCCGAACGTCCGAACGTCGTTCTTGTCACCGGCATAGGTGAGCGCCGCGCCGAGCGTGACCAGAACGGACACCAGTCCGATCGACGCGATGAATCGCGCCCGTGAGATGCGGATCATGCTGCCTCCACCACCAAGGTATCGATCTCCGCGTTCGGGTTCTCCCGCCCGCTCGTGCATGCGCATGAACTTCGCCATCGCGTATCTCCCCTGAGGTTCGGACAATCCGAACTCGGGCTTCAGGATCTCGTCGGAGGGCAGGACGGTGCATCGGTCATCCTGCCGATGGACACGGAAACGAGCGACCTATACGACTGACCGGTTTGGGCGGTCAATGAGGATTCCAGCTGACCGCCGGTCGGCCGGACGGTTCCCTTCCAGGCCGAGTCGTGCTTGAATCCGGATCGGGGGTCAGCCGCCGAGCCGTTGCCTCGCCGCGGCGAGGGCGGCGCGGACCCTGTTCGGTGCCGTGCCACCGATGACGTCGGCGGCGGCGAGGGCACCTGCCACCGAGGCCGCGGATCGCACCTCCGCCCCGATCCCCGGATCCGCCGCGAGCGCCGCCGCAACCTCATCATCGAGAGCGGCGAGCGCCGCGGCGAGCGCATCGTCTGTAGTCGCATCCAGCCGCACACCGCGGGCCTCGGCGCCGGCCACGAGCCAGCCCACCACGTGGTGGGCACTTCGGAAGGCGATGCCGCGACGCGCCAACGCGTCGGCGACGGCCGTCGCCGTCGTGAACCCCTCATCGGCCGCCGCCCGCATGCGGTGCGCGTCCACGGAGAGCGTCTCAACGAGGCCGGTCATCACGCCCAGTGAGCCCTCCAGCGTCGCGACCGCGTCGAAGAGCGGCGGCTTGTCTTCCTGGAGGTCCCGCTGGTAGGCGAGCGGCAGGCCCTTGAGGACCCCGAGCATGGTCGTGAGGGCCCCGATCGTGCGCGCGGCACGCCCCCGGACGAGCTCGGCAGGATCAGGATTCCGCTTGTTGGGCATCATCGAGCTGCCGGTGGAGAAGGCGTCCGCGACCCGCACGAAACCGAAGCTCGGGTTGGACCACCAGGTGATCTCCTCGGCGAGCCTCGACAGGTGGACCATGGCGAGGGCTGTGGCCGCCAGGACCTCGACGACGAAGTCCCGATCGGAGACCGCGTCGAGCGAGTTGGTGGTAACGCCGTCGAACCCGAGCTCCGCGGCGGTTGCTTCCCGATCCAATGGGTAGCCGGCGCCGGCGAGCGCGCCCGAGCCCAGCGGCGATACGTTGAGTCGTCGCCGCGCATCGGCAAACCGGCCCCGATCGCGCTCCAGCATCTCCACGTAGGCCAGCAGGTGGTGGGCGAGGAGGACCGGCTGGGCGGGCTGGATGTGGGTGGTGCCGGGGAGGATCGCTTCACCATCCCGCTCCGCGAGCCCGACCAGCGCGCGCTCCATGGCCACCAATGCGAGATCGAGGCGATCCACCGCGCGCCGCGTCCAGAGGCGCAGATCCGTCGCGACCTGGTCATTCCGGGATCGGCCGGTATGCAGCTTTCTGGCCAGCGGCCCGATGCGCGCCTCCAGCATCGCCTCGAGGTTCATGTGGACGTCTTCCAGCGCCGGATCCCAGGCGATCAACCCGGCCTCGGCCTCGGCGCCGAGAGCCTCGAGGCCGGCAACCAGCGTCTCGACCTCCGTGTCGCTCAGCACTCCAGCCCGACCGAGACCTCGGACGTGCGCGATGGAGCCCCGCAGATCGTCGGACGCGAGGGCGGCATCGATCTCGATCGAGCGCGTGAAGTCGACGACCCGTGGATCCGTGTCGCCCGTGAATCGACCGCCCCAGCGCTGCATGGCACCTCCATGGCGGATCGTACCGTGCGCGGCCTGGACCCGGGCCCTCAGGTCGTGCGAGCCGGGATCGGCGCGTCCATCTCCGCCACCGGCACCACGAACCGATGCGTGGGCGAGGCCGCCCGGAGTTCGCCGGCCGTCTGTTCCGCGGTCAGGTCCCGTTGCGACTCGGCGAGGAGTTCGTAGCCAACCATGAACTTTCGAACATTGGCCCGCAGGAGTGGGGGCAGGAAGTGCGCATGGAGCTGCCAGTGGTCCGTGTCCGTACCGCCGAACGGCGCCTGGTGCCATCCCATGGAGTATGGGAACGAAAGCCCGAACAGGTTGTCGTAGCGCGTCAGGAGGCGGATCAGAATCGCGGCCAGGCTGTCCCGCTGGCTCGAGGTCAGGTCGGGCAGGCGGGCGACCGGCTGCCGCGCCACGAGCAGCGTCTCATACGGCCATGCGGCCCAGAACGGGACCACGACCAGCCAGTCGTCGTTGACCTCCACTACCCGCGGCCCGTCCAGTTCCTGATCCGCATAGTCGAGCAGGAGCGGCCGACCGACCGCTCCGTGGTGCCGTCGCTGCGCGGCGTCTTCCTTGGCAGCCTCGCGCGGCAGCGCCGATCCCGCCCATACCTGGCCGTGCGGATGTGGGCTGGACGCCCCCATGATCTGGCCGCGGTTCTCGAATACCTGGACCCAGCGGTACTGCGCGCCGAGCTCGGTCGTCTCAGCCGCCCAGACGTCGACGACCTGACGCACGGCCGGCACCGGCATGAGGGCAAGGGTCAGGTCATGTCGAGGGCTGAAGCAGAGGACGTGACAAGCGCCCTCCTCCCCCTCCGCAAGGAGCAGCCCGCTCTGAACCCGCCCGGTGGTCGTACCCGGCCGGAGCGCCGAGAAGTCGTTCGTGAAGGAGAAGGTCGACTCGTAGGCCGGGTTCCGCTCGCCGTTGGCGCGAACGTTGCCGGGGCAGAGATAGCAGTTCGGGTCGAACCTCGGGGCCGACTCCTGGCCGGCAGCCTCTCGACGTCCCTGCCAGGGGCGGCTCGTTCGACCCGATGAGACGAGGATCCACTCGTCGATGAGCGGGTTGTATCGACGATGGGGCTCGCCCCGGATGCGGTCGAACGCCGCGTCGGACGCGCGTCCAGCAGAGTGATTCATCGTCCAGACGGGGCCGCGTCGAGCTGGGCCGCGACAGCTCCGTTGACGCCCGAGGGCTGCTCCACGACGACCAGTTCGCGGACCTCCCGTCCGAGGGCCAGGCGCGCCTCGGCGTCCAGCCCCGCATCGGAGATCAGGAGGTCGGCCTGATCGAGCCGTGCGATCGAGCTGATCCCGATCACACCCCACTTGGTATGGTCGGCGAGAACCACGAGCCGCCGTCCCGCCTCCACGAGGGCGCGATTTGTCTCTGCTTCGAGGAGGTTGGGCGTCGTGAATCCGGAGTGGGGATCCATGCCGTGGACGCCCATGAACACGAGGTCGACGTGGATCGTCCGCAGGGCGGCAACGGCGAACGGACCGACGAGGGCATCGCTCGGGGTGCGGACACCGCCGGTGACGATGATCGTCTGGTCCGGACGGCCCAGTCGATACAGGACATCCGCGACCGGCACGGAATTCGTGACGACGGTGAGGCCCTCCAGTTCGGTGAGTCGGCGCGCCAGGGCGTAGGTGGTCGTTCCCGCGGAGAGCGCGATCGCCATGCCCGGCGTGACGAGCTCGGCGGCGGCCGCAGCGATCTCACCCTTTTCAGCGAGCTGCAACTCGGACTTCACCACGAACCCAGGCTCGAAGAGCGAGCTGCCACTCGTCTGGGTTGCTCCGCCATGCACCTTCTCGAGCAGGCCCTGCTGGTGGAGCAGATCCAGGTCACGCCTGACGGTCATGTCCGAGACATTGAGGTCCCGGGCCAGCTCGGCGACGCGGACGGCGCCGTCTTCTCGAACGCGCTCAAGGATGTAGGTCTGGCGTTGACGAGCGAGCACGGGCGGACAGGACCTCCGGCGCCGACGGTGATTGGTCATTGCGAAGGTTCGCGCAGGTTCACCCAAAAGTCAACGCACTTCCGTTATGAGGCGCCACAAAACACAGGCGAAATGCGAGAATCCGCTTGACACTCCCCCATCCACCGCCGAAACTGATGTTCGGTCCTGTCGGTTTGTGTGCGTCCATGCCGACTCGTTGCGACCACATGTTGGAGGAGAGCCGCTTCGATGGCAGATCTCAGATCGTCGCGTGGGCCAGGATCGCTGGCCGTCGCGCGGAGGCCGCGCCGGACCGCGGCACGTTTCCTTGTCCTTGGTGCCTCGCTGGCGCTGATGGCCACCGCGTGTGGCGGAGGCGCCTCACAGGCGCCGGCCTCGCAGCCGCCGGCCAGCCAGCCCGGGGCATCAACCACCCCGACGGACGCCGCGCCACTCGGCGACGTCACGATCGGGTCCAACTACTCGGATCAGGTCCCGAAGGACGCCTTCGCGGCCATGCTCAACTACTGCGCCACGCAGACCACGGCCACGCCGAAGATCAACACGGTCGAGCACGGCGCGTTCCAGGACAGCCTCAACTCGTACCTCCAGGGGACACCCGACGACGTGTTCACCTGGTTTGCCGGCTACCGGATGCGGTTCTTCGCCGCCCAGGGCCTGGCGACCGACATCTCCGATGTCTGGGCCACGGCCGGGAGCAACTACTCGGACGCCTTCAAGCAGGCGTCCACGGGCGACGACGGCAAGCAGTACTTCATCCCGATGTACAACTACCCGTGGGTCATCATCTACCGAAAGAGCCTCTTCGCCGAGAAGGGGTACGCCGTCCCGACGACCTGGGCCGACTTCAAGACCCTCGCCGCCAAGATCCAGGCGGACGGGCTCGTTCCGCTTGCCTTTGCCGACAAGGACGGCTGGCCGGCGATGGGCACGTTCGATATCCTCAACATGCGCCAGAACGGCTACAAGTTCCATGTCGACCTGATGGCCGGCAAGGAGAAGTGGACCGATACGCGGGTGAAGGATGTCTTCAACCTCTGGAAGGAACTGCTCCCCTTCACGCAGCCGAACGCCCTCGGGCGGACCTGGCAGGAAGGCGCCCAGTCGATGATCAACAAGGAAGCCGCGATGTACTTCCTTGGGACCTTCGCGGGCGAGCAGGCCAGCGATCCGGCCATCCACGACGACCTCGACTTCTTCCCGTTCCCGGTCCTCGGGAACCAGTGGGACAGCGAGAACGCCATCGATGCGCCGATCGACGGCCTGATGCTCAGCAAGTCACCCAAGAACGCCGAGGGCGCCAAGGCCCTGCTCGCGTGTGTCGCGACGGGCCCGGCCCAACTCGAGTTCCTCAAGACCAGCCCCAACAATGTCGCGGCCGCGAAGGACGCCGACACCAGCAGCTACTCGCCGTTCCAGAAGAAGATGGCCGAGATCATCGGCAAGTCCGGTGCGATCGCCCAGTTCCTGGACCGCGACACCCGGCCGGACTTCGCCGGCGGCAACGGTATGCAGGGCTTCCTTCAGACCTTCCTGAATGATCCCAACCAGAACCTGGATACGTTCCTCGGGACGATCCAATCCTTCTACGACTCGCTGCCCCCGCAGTGAGCGTCTGAGATCGAAACGAACCCGTGACTGATTCCGTCAATCGCGGGCTCTCCGAGCCGGCGGCGCCAACGCGCCGCCGGCTCGGCATTCCTGTCGGGGAGGCGCCCGGCGATGCTCCCCGCAAGCGGCGCCGGTTCAGCGTCCTGACCCGCCGGGACAAGCTGGTCCTCGGCCTGATGGTGGGAATCCCGACCGCCATCCACGTGTTCTTCATCTGGCTCCCGACCATCGCGTCGGGCATCCTGTCCTTCACCTCGTGGAACGGCATCGGCCTGGATCGGATCAAGTTCATCGGCCTGAAGAACTACACGGACCTCTTCAGCGGGGTCTATCCCCCGTTCTGGCCGGCAATCCAGCACAACCTGATCTGGCTGGCCGTGTTCCTGCTCATCGCCACGCCGATCGGGATCTTCCTGGCCGTCCTGCTGGACAAGGAGATTCGCGGCACGCGGGTCTATCAGAGCGCGATCTATCTGCCGGTGGTCCTGTCCCTGGCCATCGTCGGCTTCATCTGGCAGCTGATCTACTCCCCGGACCAGGGCCTCATCAACAGCCTCCTGGGAACGGCGGGCACCCCACAGGCCATCGACTGGTTCGGCAACCGGAATGTCAACCTGTGGGCCATTCTCGTGGCGGCGAGCTGGCGCCACATCGGGTACATCATGGTGCTGTACCTCGCCGGCTTGAAGTCGGTGGACCCGGGATTGCGCGAGGCCGCATCCATCGACGGGGCGAGCGAGCGCCAGACGTTCTTCCGGGTCGTCTTCCCCGTGCTCCGCCCGATCAACGTCGTCGTGCTCGTGATCACGGTGATCGAGTCGCTCCGCGCCTTCGACCTCGTCTACATCACCAACCGCGGCCTCAACGGCCTTGAGATCCTGTCCGTGCTGGTGACCAACAACATCATCGGTGAGGCCAGTCGCATCGGATTTGGATCTGCGCTCGCGATGGTCCTGCTGGTGATCTCGGTGGGTCCGATCATCTACTACCTGACTCGCTCGCTCAAGGATGACGCGGCATGACGGCCTCCGCCGCCTCGCCGACGCACGGCTCCGTGAACCATCCGCGGAAACGGCGGAGTCGTGGACGGTACGTCCTCCACGCGTTCCTGATCGTGACGAGCGTCGTCTGGCTCGCCCCCGTGCTCTGGGCCGCCTACACGGCCCTCCGTCCCTATGCCGACACGGGTGGCGCCGCCCGGGGCTACGTGTCGATCGGCGGAAGCTACGGGTTCCAGAACTTCTTCGATGCTTGGACCCGCGTCGACATGCCGAAGTTCTTCCTGAACACCATGATCGTCGTCCTGCCGGCGGTGGTCCTGACCCTCCTGCTGGCATCGATGGTGGCATTCGCCGTTTCGCGCTACAGCTGGCGCTTCAATCTCCTGCTGCTGATGCTGTTCACGGCCGGAAACCTGCTGCCCCAGCAGGTCGTCATCACACCGCTCTACCGGATGTACCTGGCCCTGCCGATCCCGAAACTCGTGAGCGACAACGGCCTCCTCTACGATCAGTACATCGGCATCATCGTCGTCCACGTCGCGTTCCAGCTCGGGTTCAGTACCTTCGTGCTGAGCAACTACATGAAGACGCTCCCGAAGGAGTTGAACGAAGCCGCGGTCGTGGATGGGGCGGGCGTCTTTCGGACGTTCTGGGAGGTCATCCTTCCGCTCTGTCGGCCGCCGCTGGCCGCACTCGCGACGCTCCAGTTCACCTGGATCTACAACGACTTCTTCTGGGCTCTCATCCTGATGGTCACCGGTGACAAACGGCCCATCACGTCGGCCCTGAGCGGGCTGAAGGGCCAGTTCTTCACGGACAACAACCTCGTTGCCGCCGGCGCGATCATCGTGGCGCTGCCGACACTGATCGTCTTCTTCGTCCTGCAGAAGCAGTTCATCCGCGGCCTGACGCTCGGCTCGACCAAGGGCTGACCGCCTTCACGATGGCACGAACACCTCCTTGGGCCGACTCGGGCCTGACGGCCCGCGGCCGCCTGCCGATGCATGCCGTTGCGCATGACGAGCGTGTTTCGCTCGACGGGATCTGGCAATTTCAGCTGCTGCATCGCCCGGACGAATCACCCGGCGACAGGTGGGGCGAGGCCGAGGTACCCGGCTGCTGGACGATGCAGGACACCTGGGATCGGCCGATCTACACGAACGTCCAGATGCCGTTCCCTGATGGACCGCCGCAGCCACCGGACCTCAACCCGACCGGGATCTACGAGCGATCCTTCACGGTGCCCGAGGCCTGGAAGGGTCGCCGGATCGTGCTCTCGATCGGCGCGGCGGAGAGCGTCGTCATCGTGGAGGTCAACGGTGTCGAGGTCGGGCTGAGCAAGGACTCCCACCTTGCGGCCGAGTTCGACCTCACGACCCACCTCCGGCCCGGGTCGAACGACCTCCGCCTGAGGGTCGTGAAATGGTCCGACGCGACCTTCATCGAGGACCAGGATCAGTGGTGGCACGGCGGCATCACCCGGTCGGTCACCCTGTACGCGACGGATTCGACCTATCTCGCCGACGTGGTCGTCCGATCAAACCTCGAGGCGGACGGCCGGACCGGGACCCTCGAACTCGAGGTCGCGGTTGCCTGGGCGACAGGCATACCTCAACCGGGCTGGCGCGTGAACACGGCCCTGTCCGGACCAGGCATGGACGGGGCCCTCGCCCTCGAGGCGGACGTACCGACCATGGCCCCGCCGGGCCACCGCTCGCATGCTGGCTGGTTTGCCGGGCCGCCCCGCCGAGGCGAGCTGGAAGTGATCTCGGAGAAGGCGGCCGGCCTCGAGCTCTCGGAAGCCGAGGCTGCCGCGCAGTCGAAGACGCTGACGGCCACGATGGCGAAAAGCAGCGTGGCGAGGGTGGCGTCGCGCATCCCGGGGATCACCCCATGGTCGTCGGAGGTACCGGTCCGCTATCGGCTGGAGGTCGCGCTCGTCGATCCGGCCGGCACGGTCGTTGAGCAGATGGCGACATGGGTCGGCTTTCGCTCGGTCCGGGTTGTCGGAAATGAACTCCTCATCAACGGGCGGGCCGTGCTGATCCGGGGCGTGAACCGCCATGACTTCGACCCGGCGACGGGGCGGGTCGTCCGCGTCGAGGACATGCGTGCCGACCTCGTCGCGATGAAGCGCTTTGGATTCAATACGGTGCGAACGTCGCACTATCCGAACGATCCCCGATTCCTGGACCTCGCCGACGAACTGGGCATCTACGTGATCGACGAGGCGGATATCGAGTCGCACGCGTTCTGGGGGTCCCTGTGCGACGACCCCCGCTACCTCGGGGCATGGGTCGACCGGGTGTCCCGGATGGTGCTGCGCGACCGGAACCATGCTTCGGTGATCGTGTGGTCCCTCGGCAACGAATCGGGCTACGGAGCGAACCATGACGCGGCGGCGGCCTGGGTGCGCCGCGTCGATCCGGACCGGCCGCTCCTGTACGAAGGTGCCATCCGGTTCGACTGGACGGCCGGCGGACGTGTCACCGACATCATCTGCCCGATGTACCCATCGATCGCGGCGCTGGTCGGGCACGCGGCGTCCGGACGGCAGCGCGGCCCGCTCATCATGTGCGAGTACTCGCACGCCATGGGCAACAGCAACGGCACGCTGGCCGACTATTGGGACGCGATCGAGGCCACGCCGGGGCTCCAGGGCGGCTGCATCTGGGAGTGGCGCGATCATGGGCTGGATCAGCGGCTTCCCGACGGCCGGCTCCGTGTCGCGTACGGTGGAGACTTCGGCGACCAGCCCAACGACGGGAACTTCTGCATCGACGGGATCACCTTCCCGGATCGAGAGCCCAAGCCGGCCTTGTGGGAGCATCGGGCGATTGCCCTTCCGGTCCGGGTCCGCGCGACCGCCGAACATGTTGCAGGTGGCGCCGTGGAGATTGAGAACCGGGCCGACTTCCGGACCCTCGACTGGCTGACGGCAAGGTGGGAGCTCAGTGACGACGGCGGAGCTGTCACGAGGGGCACGGTCGTCCTGCCGTCGCTGAAGCCGCACGCCCGCGGGAGTGCGGTTCTCGACGGCTGGCACGGCCCCGAACCGGGCGGAGGCGAGCGCTGGCTCACGATCGGGTTCCTGACGGCGGGAGATGAGCCCTGGGCGCCGGCCGGCCTGCCGGTCGGCGAGGTGCAACTGCCGGTCGGCGACGTCCAGGTCAGGAGCTCCGACGTCGGCCCGGCCGGGCGGATAGCGTCGGCCCGGCCGCCTCGCTCCATCCTCGCTGCCGATGGCACGGTGCTTCTTTCCGGGATCGCCGACGGTCCTCGTCTCGCCCTCTGGCGCGCGCCCACCGACAACGACCGGATCGCCGGGCTCGCCGAGACCTGGGCGGCCCTCGGGCTGGATCGTCTCGAGCGACGGCTGGAAGCGATCGCGGATGACGGTGACGCGCTCGTGATCCGATCGACCTGGCTGACCGGGACCGGCCTCGAAATCCCCCACGAGCAGCGAATCGGAGGCCTGGAAGGCGAGGGCATCCATGTTGCCGAGACGGTCACGATCCCTGCGGAGCTGACCGACCTCGCGCGGGTCGGGACGGTCCTGGAGCTGGAACCCGGCCACGAGGCGTTGACCTGGTACGGCCGCGGTCCCGTGGAGACGTACCCGGATCGTCGGCGGGCGGGAACCATCGGGCGCTGGGAGTCGACGGTGACGGCACAGCACGTGCCGTACATCCGGCCCCAGGAGAACGGGGGCCACGCCGACGTCCGCTGGCTGGAGGTACGGCGCACATCAGGGGGCGGCGTGCGGATCCAGATGGACCGGCCGAGCCAGGTATCGGTCGGGCACCACCGCGCCGCGGACCTCGCTGCGGCCACCCACCGCGACGAGCTCGTCCCGCGGGCGGAGACGATCGTCCATCTCGACGCCGTGCACCGCGGTCTCGGAACCGCCAGCTGTGGACCGGATACCCTCGCGGCATGCCTCGTTCCGACGGGGCGACATCGCTGGAGCTGGACCTTGACCCCATTGACGGATATCGACTGATGCCGATCACCTGGCGCGACGCGACCCGGGAGCTGCACCTCCACAACGGCAAGCTGAGTCTGGTCCTCGGTGTCCTCGAGAACGGCTGGCTGGGGCAACTCCATGTCGGCGCACCCCTGGATTCGGCCGCCTCGTATGCGCACCTGGGCCCTACGGACTTCCAGGGCTTCTCAAATCGCGTCGACGAGCCGATTGCGCTCGTCGTGCCGACGCCGGGGGGCGGCGACTTCCGGATCCCGGCCCTCGTCGTGGAGGACGCCGACGGCGGGACCGTGCTCGACCTCGTCTACGCGGGCCATCGCGTGCTCCCGGGCAAGCCACCTCTCGATGGCCTCCCGGCGACCTACGCGGAGGATCCGAGCGAAGCCACGACCGTCGAGATCGATCTCGAGGACGCGGTCGCGGGCCTCCGTGCCGTGCTGACCCTCACCTTGTTCGAGGACCGACCGGTCGTCGCCCGCTCCATGCGTCTCATGAATGGGGGGCCCAACCGGCTCGTCGTCCGGACGGCGATGAGCGCCGCGATCGATCTCCCGGACGGTCCCTGGGAGGTGCTCGGGTTCAGTGGAGCCTGGGCCCGCGAGCGCCACCCGCACCGTGCCCCGCTCCTGCCCGGTCGCCGCTCCCTGGGAAGCCTTCGCGGCGCGACGGGCCACCAGCAGGATCCCTCGCTGTTCCTCCTTCGGCCCGGCGCAGACGAGACGGCCGGCGAGGGGTTCGCCCTGTCGCTGCTCTACTCGGGCAACTTCCTGGCCGAGGCCGAGTCGGGACCTCGCGGCTCCACCCGCGTCCGGATCGGGCTCCACCCGGAAGGGTTCGCCTGGACCCTGGAGCCGGGGGCCTCGTTCACGACCCCCGAAGCCGTCGTTGCCTGGTCAGACGCCGGGATCGGCGCGCTCAGCGACGCGCTGCACGGGCTCTATCGCGAGCGCCTGGCGCGCGGGCCCTGGCGGGACCGCCCGCGACCCGTATTGCTGAACAGCTGGGAGGGGGTCTATTTCGACTTCGATCACGCTCGGCTGGTCGAGATGGCCCGGGCCGCAGCAGACCTCGGCGTGGAGCTCTTCGTGCTCGACGACGGCTGGTTCGGTGAGCGGGACAGCGACACCAGCTCGCTCGGCGACTGGGTCGTGGATCGCCGGAAGTTGCCGAACGGCCTGGGTCCGCTGGCGGCCGAGGTCGAGGCGATGGGCCTGGCCTTCGGCCTGTGGATCGAACCCGAGATGGTCAGCCCGCGCAGCCGTCTCTTCACGGAGCACCCCGACTGGGTGATCGGCCTGCCCGGCCGGCCCCGCACGGAGAGCCGGCAGCAACTCGTGCTGGATCTTTCACGACCGGAAGTCGTGGACCACCTGGAGGCGGCGATCGCCGCCATCCTGTCGAGTGCATCGATCCGGTATGTCAAGTGGGACATGAATCGGAACATCACGGAGCCCCACGCGGGGTCGCTCCCAGCCGATCGGCAGGGCGAGTTCTTCCACCGCTACATGCTCGGAACCTACGACCTGTGGGAACGGCTCACGACGCGCTTTCCGGAGATCCTCTGGGAATCCTGTGCCGGCGGCGGCGGTCGTTTCGACCCCGGCATGCTCGCCTATGCGCCACAGGCCTGGACCAGCGACGACACCGATGCCATCGAGCGGCTCGCGATCCAGTGGGGTGCCTCGCATGTCTACCCGCTGAGCTCGATGGGGGCACATCTCTCGGCGGTCCCGAACCACCAGGTCGGCCGCATCACCCCGCTGCGAACGCGCGCGGCCGTGGCCTTCTTCGGGGTCTTCGGCTACGAGCTGGACCCGCGCACGCTGACGGACGACGAGCGGATGGAGATCCGAGCCCAGATTGCGTTCTACATCGAGCACCGCGAGGTCTTCCAGCGCGGGCGCTTCATCAGGCTTCGCAGCCCGCTCGGCAACGACGACGCCGCGTGGATGGTCGTGGCGCCGGATCGCCGGACGGCGATCGTCGCCCACATCCGGATCCTGGAGCGGCCGGTCCCACCCCCGGATCGGCTCCGGCTCCGCGGCCTGGATCCAGGCCTGGTCTACGAGGTCGAGCCGTGGCCGGCCATCGACGGTGCCGGCAGCGCGCCGCGCGAGGACGGAGCTGCTCGCCGCGCTGATCGCGGCGCACCAGCGGACCGTCAGCAGCGCGGCGGCGATCTCCTCATGGCCGTCGGGCTGGGCATCGAGCCGGCGGACCCGCCGGCTCGGGCACCGCGCGGCGACTTCAGCGCCCACATCTGGGTGCTCACCGCCGGCTGAGCCGCGAGAACCCTCAGACGGCACCCGGCGTCAGGGTGCCGACGCCATCGGCGGCTTCGACCACGAACACCTGCGGGGACAGGCCCGTCCGCGCGGCGTAGTCGCGCTCGACGGCTGCGCGCAGCTGATCCGCCCGACCGCGCTCCACGAGGTTGACCGTGCAGCCTCCGAACCCCGCCCCTGTGAGCCGGGCGGCGACCACGCCGGGCGTCCCGACGGCGATCTCCACCAGTGCGTCGAGGGCCTCGGATGAAACCTCGAATCGGTCACGCAGCGATGCGTGCGACGCGGCGAACAGGGAGCCAACCGAATCGAGGTCTCCCGCCCGAAGCGCCGTCTCGGCTTCGACGACCCGGGCGTTCTCGCTCACCACGTGGAGTGCGCGCGCGTAGGCAATCTCGTCGATCTCGGCGCGGTAGCGTTCCAGCATCGGGAGGTCCACGTCTCGAAGGGCAACGACGCCCGGTGCATGCGTTCGGATTGCCGCCACGGCGCGGTTGCATTCGGCGCGCCGAGCGTTGTAGGCAGATGCTTCGAGGCGGCGGGGACTGCCGGAATGGCAGACGACGATCTCGATCTCCGCCGGGACGGGCACCGGGTGCCAGGCCAGTGACCGGCAATCCAGCAGGAGGGCGCTGCCCGCCTTGCCCAGCGTCACGGCGAATTGATCCATGAGCCCGCACAGGACCCCGACGTACTCGTTCTCGGCCCGCTGGGCAGTCTGGGCAAGGGTCATCGGCTCCAGTGCGGGTGCCTTGCCACCGGCGAGCGCCCAGGCGGCTGCGAGCTCGAGAGCGGCCGATGAGGACAACCCGGCGCCGGTGGGGATGGACGATTCGAGGAGTCCCCGGAACCCGCGAATCGGGACCCCGGCCTCGCGGAGCGCCCATGCCGTGCCGGCGACATAGTCGAGCCACATGCCGCGCTTCGGGCCGATATCGCGGAGATCGAGCACCCCGCGCTCACCGGTCGCGGCAAGCGTCAGCTCCACCCGGTCATCGTCCGTCGGAACGAGCGCGACCCGGATCTCGAGATTGATGGCGGCCGGCAGGACGAGGCCGTCGTTGTAGTCCGTGTGCTCGCCGATGAGGTTGACCCGCGCGGGAGACCGAACCACGCGAACGGCTTCCGGTCGCTCGGCGGCAGCCGGCTCAAGACGAATCAGGCGGGACCGGAGGTCCGGCGACTCCGGTTCGTGTCGGGCAGGGGCCGTCGTCATGTCGAGTTCGATGCTAGCGGGCCGGCGAGCGGCGGGCTGCGGCGAATCCCCCGGGCGCGTCGGGCGGGACCACCCGCCAGATCACGATCGCGCCGACCAGCGCAAGTACAGCACAACCGAGGAACAGCGGCATCGCGCCGCCCAGCCCGAAGGCAAAGCCGCCAACGAGGTTCGCGACGACGGCCGCGGCTCCGAATCCGACCGTCTGATAGAGACCCTGGCCGGTCGCCTGCAGTTCAGGGGGCAGGAGTGCCGCGATCGTCATGACGGCGGCAATGGTGATGGCCGAGAACCCCACGCCGCTCACGATCCGGGTGGCAACGATCAACGACGGGTCGGCAAGCAATGCCCACGCCACGAGCGCTGCGACGTACAGGAGGATTCCGGCGACCAGCAATGTTCGGACCCCGGTCCGGTTCACGATCCGGGGGATCAGGGCCATCGCCGGGATCTCGGCGAGCGCCGATACGCCGGCGGACAAGGCCACGTCGGACGGCTGGCCGCCGAGCTGGAGCAGTCGCAGGGCGAGGAAGGTGAACCCGGCGAGGATACCGACGTGCACGAGGCCCAGGCCAAGGAGGAGTCCGCGGAGTCGCGGCTGCATGCGCACGACATGCATGAACGACCCGCCGCGTCGGCCGGCCCGTCCCGCGGCCGATGCCGGGTCGCGATGCACGCCAAATCGCGCGACGTCGGGTACCCATCGGCTGACGAGGATGATCGCAGCCCCACCGACCGCCCAGAGGATCGGAGCCGGCCAGAACCCGGTCTCGTCGTACATGCGGCCGGCGAGAATCGATGTTCCGGCGAAACCCAGGCTCGTCAGGAGCCGGACCCGGGCATAGGAGCGGGGCGATCGGCCAAGGGCATTGACGGCCAGCGCGTCGGCGAGCGGTGAGAGCGAGGACTCGAACGCCGCGTAGGCCAGGACCAGGACCACGACGACGAGCGGCGGCACACTCAGGAGCAGCCCCAGGACGGCGATGGTCGAGCCGAGGATGCCGACCCGGAGAGCGGCGACGCGCCCGATGACGACATCCGCCAGGTGGCCCCAGACGGGCACCGACAGCATGAACGCGAGTGACGCCAAAGCGGCGGTAAGGCCGATCTCGGCGGCGCTGAAGCCGCGGTCGGCGAGGATCGCCGAGAGAAACGGGTAGAACACCCCGAGGATGGCCCCGGCGAGCAGAAACAGGATCCTGATGGCGACCACCCGCGGATGGTAGCGGCCTGCGGCGTCGAGCGCTGATGTTGGCCCATCGAACTAGGCCAACGGCGGTTATGATGCGCCGATGATCGCCCGCCCCACCCGACTCGACTGGCTCCTGCTGCTGGCGCTCGGCTTCATGTGGGGCACGAGCTACGTCTTCATCAAGATCGGCGTGGAAACGCTCCCGACGTTCACGCTGATCGCCGCCCGGCTGGGCATCGGGTTGACGATCCTCGCGACGGTGGTTTTCGTCGCCCGGGAACCGCTTCCGCGCAACCCGAGGATCTACGGCCATCTGGTGGTCATGTCGGTTGTCAACATCGTGCTGCCGTTCTACCTGATCACGACGGCCGAGCGATCCGTCGATTCCGCGCTCGCCGCCATCCTGAACGGGGCAGTCCCACTGTTCGTGATCGTGATCGCCTCGCTTTTCCTCCACGACGAACCGATCACGGTGAACCGATTGGCCGGGCTCGTCGTGGGGTATGCCGGCGTGATCATCCTCGTCAGCCGGAGCCTGGGCCTGGTCGGGGCGGACAGCACCGTCAGCGGCGAACTGGCGCTCCTCGGGTCCACGCTGTCCTACGCCGTCGGCGCCGTCTACGCTCGCCGGACCATGCGCGGCCTGCGGCCGATGATTCCTGCGCTGTTCCAGGTCGCCTTCGCGTTCGTCATCGTGAGCGCGATCGCGCTGTTGTTCGAGGCTCCGTTCGCGGTCAAGTGGACCGCGCCGGCCGTCGGCGCGGTCGTCTGGCTGGGCATCCTCGGCTCGGGCCTGGCCTACCTGGTGAACTTCCGCCTGCTCGCACGACTCGGCGCCACGCGCACGTCACTCGTGGCCTACCTGCTGCCGATCGTCGGGATCATCGCCGGTGCCCTCGTCTTCCAGGAAACCGTCGACGCGCGCGTGCTGTTCGGCACGGCGCTGATCATCGCCGGCGTCGCCCTGGTCAACAGCCGGTACGGCCAGCGCAGGCTGTTCGGTCGCGGGGCGCCGCCCACCCAGGCCTGACCGCGCGGTGCAGCCGGCCCGAGTACCGGCCCGAGTACCGGCCCGAATGCCGGCTCGAGGTGTGCGAGGTCGGGCGGGGTGCCCTCAACGCGAGCGTGGCCGGGCGTGCGTGCCCGAGCGTGCGGCCCGTCAGCGCGAGATCGCGAGCAGCACCGCTCCGACCACCACGAGCCCCGCCGCGGCGATCCGCGCCCCGGCCTGACGCCGTCCCACCGCCTCACCGAGTCGGAGCGCGCCCCAGGCAGCCGCGATCACGATGCCCGACTCCCGGAGCGGTGCCACGGCCGCCAGGGGCGCGAGTGCGTAGGCAAACAGGATCAGGAGATACGCGGTAAGGGAGAGCACCCCTGCCGCGGCGTCGCGCCACAGGGGGGTCTGGCGGTCGGTGATGGGTGGGGTGGCGATGATCCCGGAGCGCCTGCCCAGCACGACGACCGTGGTCAGGATCACCGTCGCAAACACCGCCAGCAACGAGCCGTACACCCACGGTTCCAGGATGCGGACCCCCAGGCGATCCACGGTTGAGTAGGCGGCGATCGTGGCACCGGTCAGGAGCGCAAACCCGATGGCGCCGCGGTGGTGTCGGCCGGCTGCGCGGAACGCGCGCCAGGGGCGAGCCACGAGCATGATCCCGACCATCAGGCAGGCGACGCCCACGAGGGCCGGGCCGGACAGCCGCTCGCCCAGCAGTCCGAGGCCGACGACGATGGCCAGGAGGGGGGCGCTGCCCCTGGCCAGTGGATAGACGAGCGAGAGGTCGCCGCGTCGGTAGGCCGCCGACAGGAACACGAAATAGCCCGCCTCGAGCACGCCCGAGATGAGGGCCAGTCCCACACCGGCTGGGTCGGGGGCAGGGCTCCCGTGCGCGACCCAGGCCACGACCCCGATCGGCACCAGCACCGCCGTGCCGATGGCCTGGAGCCGGACCGCGGTCCGGAGCGGATCCCCGGAGGTCTTGAGGAGGACGTTCCAGCCGGCGTGGAGAACGGCCGCGACGAGAACGAGGGCGACGGCAACAGGTGGCAAGGTCGGCCTACCGGCCGAGATCGCGTCGCTGGATGCCGATGGCTGCGATCGCGAGCCCGCCGAAGGCGAGCACCGCGGAGGCAAGGAGGCCGGCGACGTCGAAGACCCCGATGATCGGCTGCCCGAGATGCCGATTCAGGGCGAGATCGACGACGAAGTCCGGCAATTTGAGGATCGCCCCAAGAATGTCGAGCAGGTACCAGCCAAGCCCGAGGACGAGCGTCACGGGAGCCGCGAGCGACGGTCGGATGAGCCCCCCAACGGCCAGGCCCACGCCTCCCAGGGCCATGCCGTACAGGCCCAGGACGAGGATCCCGATGGCCGGCTCGACCGGGTCGCTGCCCTGGATGGCTGCGCCGGCCGCGACCCCGGCGGCCATGATCACGGTGGTGATTCCGATGGCTCCGAACACGGCGAGACCGCTGCGGACGGCCCACCCGATGCGCCCGAGCGGCGCGGCGAGGATGACCTCGAGCCTCCGGTCGCCCTCATCGGACGCCCAGCCGGCGACGAACACGGAGGCCGCCAGGCCGACCATCACGATGCCCTCCTGAAAGAAGGCGAGTTGCAGGAAGCCGCCGGTCGAGAAGATATCGGCATCGGGGAAGATGCGCCGCACCATGTCGGCGATCTGCGGGATCTTCCCGATCTGGGCGACGAACTCATCGGCGGAGGTGGCGATGATCAGGCCGTACAGCCCGAGGCCGAAGCCCCAGGCCAGGGCTGCCGGCAACCGCTCGCCGATCCCGCGCAGGAATGGGCCAGTGATCCACAGCCGCAGGGCCGGCACCCGGAACCGGCTACCCGACGGGACGATCAGATCGCGTCGCTCGAAGGCCAGGATTCCCATGAGCAGGAGGGCGGCCGTGATCATGGCCAGCAGACCGACCGCCGCCCAGTCCCATTCGCCGGCCAGCGGCCGGTGTCCCGCGGTGATCGCGAGGAAGGAAAGACCCCGGAGCGACGCGAACGCCGGCACGGTGTCCGAATAGGCAGACACGAGGAAGCTCGCGAACAGTGCCGTTGCGCCGACCGCGAGTGCTCCGCCCCGACCCAGGATCGGAGCGACTGCGAACGCAGCAGCGCCGGGCGCGAGGAGCACGATGAAGAGCCACACGGACTGACCTGCCATGGCCTCCAGCGAAACGCTGTCGCCGGGCAGGGAGGCCAGCCCGTTGACGCTCGCATACGTCACGATTCCCAGGATCAGGACCGGGACGCTGATCGCGGCCAGGTAGGCACCGATCTTGCCGAGCGCCAGGCGCCGGCGGGCGACGGGCGTGGCCGCCACGAGGTCCAGGCTGCCTCGTGCGAGCTCGCCTGCGAGCGTCCCCGACAGCGCGACCACGGACCAGATGCCGAACATGACCGGGAAGAAGTTGAACAGGCGCCACGAGACGAATCCGCCCAGGGTGTCGATCCGGATCGGTTCACCCAGCATGCCCTGCAGCACCTTGGGGAGCGCCGCGAGCTGACGAGCAAAGGCGAGCCGGGATTCCTGGGTCGTGAATTCCGCGGCGACCTGGGCAGCGGTCAGCGCGATCAGCAGTCCGAAGACGGCGCCGAGGATCAGCCCGGTACGAAGGCTGTCACGGAACGCCTTGCCGAACACCGAGCCTCGGCCGACGAGACGCGCTCCGAGGGACGGGGCCGAAAGTGTCGGCTGCGCAGACCCCGATCCTGTGGGCTGGAGAGTCGCCGTCATGAACCCTCGTGCCCGTTGGCCGAACCGTATTCCGCGAGGAAGACCTCCTCCAGCGATGGTTCCCGGCTCACGAAGTCCACGAGGTTGCCGGCGGCAGCAAGACGCACGACCGGAGCGATCGGGCCCGACACCAGCATGCGAAGCGCTCGACCCTCGACCGTGAGGTTGCTGACTCCCGGAACGGCGCCGTACGGCGTCGGGTCGACTGGTTCGGCGAACCGGAGCTCGACCTCGTGAGCGGCCAGGTCCCGCAGCCCTTCGACGGTGTCCTGGCGGACGATCCGCCCAGCGCGGATGATCGCGACACGATCGCAGGTCCGCTCCACCTCGCTGATGATGTGCGAGGACAGGAACACGGTTCTGCCGGCCGCCTTCGCCTCGAAGAGCAGCTCGTTGAAGACCTGCTGGACAAGCGGATCGAGGCCGGCGGTGGGCTCGTCGAGGATCAGCAGCTCGGGCCGATGCTGAAGGGCGCAGATCAGTCCGACCTTCTGCTTGTTGCCCTTGGAGTACTCGCGGAACCGGCGGCTCGGGTCGAGACCCAGCCGCTCCACGAGCTCGGCGATGTAGGCGATGTCTCGCCCACCTCGCAGGTTGGCGAAATACTCGATGGTCTCGGCGCCCGTCAGCCGGTCGTACAGGGTGAATTCGCCCGGGAGGTACCCGATCCGCCGGTGGATCCCGACGGGGTCGGCGGTCGTCGCGATCCCGAAAACCGAGGCCCGCCCCGAGCTCGGGCGGATCAGGTCCAGGAGGATCCGGATGGTCGTCGTCTTGCCGGCGCCGTTGGGGCCGAGGAAGCCGAAGATCTCACCCGCGGCGACCGCGAGATCGACCTCGACGATGCCGCGATGCGGCCCGTACGACTTGGTCAGGCCTGCCGTCTCGATGACGTTGGTCACGCGGTACCCGCTCCCCTGCCCGTCACACGCCGATGGGGTGCCAGACGGTCTTCATCTCCACGTAGGCGGCGATCCACTCGGGACGCTCGGCGGCACGATCGTCCAGCCAATCGAAGCGGGCATCGGTCGTGCCGGTCGGGCGCCGGATGATCCGCTTGACGTTGTCCGTGGCGGCGAGTTCTGCGTCGCGGCGGGCGGCATCCTCGACACCCCAGACGTCGATGGCGTCGACGTCGGCATGCGCGGCCAGGACCGGCACGAGTTCCCTCTTGAAGCCGGTGATGACGTTCACCACGCCGGCCGGAACGTCGGAGGTGGCGAGAACCTCGGTCAGGGTGATCGCCGGCAGCGGGCGTCCCTCGGACGTGACCACGACGATCGTGTTGCCGGCAACGAGCGGTGGCGCGATCCGTGACACGAGCCCGAGCAGGGAGGAGGTCTCGGGTGCCACGATCCCCACGACGCCCGTGGGCTCGGGGATCGTGAAGTTGAAGTAGTCGCCGGCAACGGGATTGGACGACCCGAGCACCTGGGCGATCTTGTCCGCCCAGCCGGCGTACCAGACCCATCGATCGATCGCGCGATCGACGACGACCCGGGCGCGATCGGGCCGAAGGCCCTCTGCCTGCGCCACCTCGGCGACGAACTGGTCCCGTCGGCCCTCCATGAGCTCGGCGACCCGGTACAGGATCTGGCCGCGATTCATCGCTGCTCGATCAGCCCAGCCGGGGAATGCCTTGCGGGCGGCCCGGACCGCATCGCGCAGGTCCTTGCGGGAGGCCCGGCAGGCGTTGGCGATCGGGGTCCCGTCGGCAGCGCTCACGAGGTACGAGCGGCCGCTCTCCGTGCGCGGAAAGGCCCCGCCGATGTACAGCTTCCAGGTCTTGCGGATCTCGATCCGGGACGACGGAGCCGCCTCGACGGCGGCGGCCGCAGCCGGCCTTCGGCGAGCAGGCAGGCCGGCGCGGCGAGGGGCCGCCATCAGCGGTCGTCCAGGCGAACGTAGGCATGGAGCCCGTGCAGCCCTCCCTCGCGCCCGAAGCCGGACTCCTTGTAGCCGCCGAACGGCGACGCGGGATCGAACCGGTTGAACGTATTGGCCCAGACGACGCCGGCGCGCATCCGCCGCACCATGGACAGGATCCGGCTCCCCTTCTCCGTCCAGATCCCGGCCGACAGGCCGAAGGGCGTGTTGTTGGCCTTCTCGACGGCCTCCTCGGGGGTCCGGAAGGTGAGCACGGACAGGACCGGCCCGAAGATCTCCTCCTTCGCGATCCGATGGCTCTGGGCGACGTTGGTGAAGAGGGTGGGCCGGAAGAAGTAGCCGCGGTCCGGGAGCTCGCAATTCGGCTGGTACAACTCCGCGCCCTCGGCGACGCCGGCGGCGACCAGCTCGGTGATCTTGTCCAGTTGCTGGCGGGAGTTGATCGCGCCGACATCGGTGTTCTTGTCCATCGGATCGCCCACCCGGATGGTCGACAGGCGGTCCTTGAGCTTCTCGATCAGGGGCTCGACGATCGATTCCTGGGCCAGCAGGCGCGAGCCGGCGCAGCACACCTCGCCCTGGTTGAAGTAGATCCCGTTGACGATGCCCTCGACCGCCTGGTCCAGGGCCGCATCCTCGAACACGATGTTGGCGGCCTTGCCGCCGAGCTCCAGGGTCAGCGCCTTGTCCGTGCCCGCCACGGCGCGGTGGATGAGCTTGCCGACGCCGGTCGAGCCGGTGAACGCGACCTTGTCCACGCCGGGGCTCGAGACCAGGTGCATCCCGATCGCCGCCGGCCCGGGCACGATGTTGACGACGCCGGGCGGCAGATCAGCCTGGCGACAGACATCGGCGAAGAGCAGCGCGCTGAGGGGTGTCGTGGAGGCGGGCTTGAGCACGACGGTATTCCCGGCGGCGAGTGCCGGCGCGATCTTCCAGGCCAGCATGAGGAGCGGGAAGTTCCACGGGATGACCTGGGCCGCGACGCCGAGGGGCTTCGCCACCCGGCCCGGGAAGGCGTATTCGAGCTTGTCCGCCCAGCCCGCGTAGTACCAGAAATGCGCCGCAGCGAGCGGGACGTCCACGTCCCGACTCTCCTTGATCGGCTTGCCGGAGTCCATCGTCTCGAGGACCGCGAACTCGCGACTCCGCTCCTGGAGGATCCGGGCGATCCGGAACAGGTACTTGGCACGCTCGCGACCCGGGAGCGTGCCCCAGCTTCGCTTCTGCGCGCGGCGGGCCGCCCTGATCGCACGATCCACGTCGGCGGCGGTCGCCCGGGCGACATCGGCGATCTTCTCCTCCGTCGCGGGGTTGAGCGTCGGGAAGACGGTTCCGTCCGAGGCCTGGACGAAGCGGCCGTTGATGAACAGGCCGTAGCGTTCGTGGAGCTTGACGACATCGCGCGATTCCGGGGCGGGGGCGTACTCCCAGGGGATCGCCTGACCGTCTCCGAGGCCCCAGCCGGCCGGGCCACGGTCACCGGACCAGGGGCGAAGCTTCGTCGAGTCGGTCGTCACATCGGGCATCATACCCGGGATGCCTGCCCTCTCTGCCCCGCCCGAGGTCCTCGACACCGCCGCTCCTGGCAAACGATGAACCCGCTGATCGCCGTTGCGGTCGCTGCCGCCGGAGTTGCGGCAACCGTGAACTGGTACGCGATCGTTCGCGGCGACCTCCAGCTGGAACGAGTCTCGAAGGCGGCCGTCCTCGCCCCGCTGCTCGCGGCAGTGCTCCTCAACGACCCGGACGCGAAGGCGACCAGCCTGCTGCTGGGTGCCGCGCTCGCGGCGTCGCTCGCCGGCGACTGGCTGATGCTGCCACCCGGGCGTTTCACCGCAGGCCTTGCGGCGTTCCTCGTGGCCCATGTCGCCTACCTCGCCGTCTTCCTGCTCGGTCCCCTGGACGCCGTGCTTGCCGCCGCTGGGGCCGCAATCGGCGTCGGAACGCTGATGGTGGCCGGCCGCCCGATCCTGCTTGGGGCGACGCGGGCGGGAATGCGTCGGCCCGTCGGGGCCTACCTTGTTGGCATCACGCTCATGGCGATCGCGGCGACGGCCAGCCGATCCCCGATGGCCGCGGTGGGGGCCTGGCTGTTCGTCGCATCGGATGCCCGGTTGGGATGGCGCCGGTTCGTGACGTCGCCCGAAACGCGCGACACCGCGCCCGCCTGGCATCGACTCGGCGTGATGGTTCCCTACCACGCGGGTCAGATCCTGTTGACGGTCGCGATCCTCCTGCAACCGGCATCATGAGGACAGGCGTCCCGACCGGTGCCCGGGCCGGATGACGGGCCAGCAGAGGTGCGATCGCCATGACTGAACCGACGCCCGTGTGGGAGCGCCGTTTTCGTGCGCCGATCATCGGGTCTCCCACGTGGTCGCGGGATGCTCCGAACCGGATCGTCTACGTGTCATCCGAGAGCGGCATCTATCAGCTCCACTCCTGGGACCTCGATTCCGGCGTCCGCCGTCAGATCACCCACGAACCCATCGGCCTGGTTTCCGGTCAGGTCAGCGCCGACGGCGAGTGGGTCCTGTGGCACCGCGATACAACGGGCTCCGAGGCCGGCGAATGGGTGGCCGCGCCGTTCATGGGCGGTGAACCCGAGCCGCTCGCGGAGGGCCTGCCGACCGGCTGGGATGAGGGCATGGCTCCAGGGCGGGCGCGGTCCGTTGCGGTCATCAGCAACGATTCGGGCTTCGGTCTCTATGTGATCGACGATTCGGGCTCGGCGCGACGGCTGGCGTTCAGCACCGAATCGCTCCTCCTCGGCGGAGCTGATGCCACCATTCGCGGCGGCACGGAGCTGGCCGGCCTGTCGGCTGACGAGAAGCTGATCGCCATCGAACACGGCGAGCACGGCGATCTTATTCATCCGGCCCTTCGGGTCATCGATGCCAGAACCGGCGCCACCGTTGCCGATCTGCGGGACGAGGGAGGATCCCTCACGGCCGAGGCGTGGTCGCCGGTCCCGGGGGACGACCGCCTGGCCATCGGCCACGAGCGGCGCGGCGAGCACGCGCCCGCCGTGTGGAACCCGCGCTCCGGGGAGTTCCAGGACCTCGACCTGCCCTGGGCCGGCCACACCGAAGTCGCCGACTGGTGGCCCGATGCGAGCGCGTTGCTGCTCGTCGAGCTGAAGGACGGGCGGCATCGGCTGCACCGGTACGAACTCGCTTCCGGCACCATCACCGACCTCGAAACCCGGGCGGGGTCCGTTTCTGGCGCCCGCGTCCGGCCGGACGGCTCGGTCTGGTACCGACTTCAGGATGGCGAGCACCCGGGCGTACTGCTCCAGGTCGGACGAGATGAGCCGATCCTCGACGCCGGTCCGGCGCCGGCCGGCCGGGCATTCATCCCGTGGTCATTCCCGAACCCGCACGGCCAGACCGTCACGGGCTGGCGTATCGAGCCCGAAGGCGAGGCCCCCTATCCGACGCTCGTCCATGTCCACGGCGGCCCGACCTCGATCGATCTCGACCGCTGGGCCCCGGATCTTCAGGCCTACGTCGACGCCGGGTTCCAGGTCGTGCTGGTGAACTACCGCGGGTCGATCGGCTTCGGAGCGGGATGGCGTGACACGCTCATCGGGAATATCGGCTGGCCGGAACTCGAGGACATCAACGCGGGCGTGGACGATCTGCTCGCCAAGGGACTCGCGGATCCGGCGCGGCTCGCGATCGCCGGCTGGTCCTGGGGCGGCTACCTGACCCTGCTGATGCACGGCATGCACCCGGATCGATTCATCTCCGGCGTGGCCGGGGTGCCGGTCGGCGATTACGCGCTCGGTTACGAACACCTGTCCCCGCTTCTCCAGGCCTACGACCGCGCCCTGCTGGGCGGAACCCCGGCCGAGGTCCCGCAGCTGATGGCCGAGCGATCGCCGATCTCGTACGTGGACGAGGTCAAGGCGCCGATCCTGTTCCTGGCCGGCAAGGCCGACAGTCGCTGCCCGATCGGGCAGGTGCTCGCCTACACGGATCGCCTCGCCGCGCGCAACCACCCGCACCAGCTGTACCTGTTCCCCTCGGGCCACGCCCCCTTCCAGATCGACGAACGAATCAAGCAGACGGGCGTGGTCCTCGAGTTCCTCGCCCGGACCGTTCCGGGCGTCCAGTTGCCGTAGCCACGACTCAATTGGAATGAAAGCCCACGCGATTCTTCCCGCTCCAATCTCGACGGACGATCTCCCCTTCGGTTCGACGGAACGCGCGTGGCTATGGCGAGAGGACTGTCCATGTACTGCCGCCGTCCTTCCGACGCATTCAGCTGGTTCGAAAAGCGACAGTCGGTCTTTCCCGTCGCGCACGAGCTTGGTGCCGTGAGCGCGAGCAGTTCCGGCCCGTTCATCACCATCGACGTCACCGTACGTGGATCCAGTCCGGACCCGACAACAGAAGCCGGAGCGGCCCCGTCCGTCAATCTCTCAAGACCCGAACTTGTCATCACGAGCCAATCTCCGGGTCCCTCGATGACGATTGGAACCCTGGAACCGCCGGGCGAAGCCTCCACAAAGGAGGCAGCCTTCCAACTCACGCCACAGTCGTTGCTGACATAGGAGCCCACGACGAGATGACCGCCGCCCGGAATGCTAAGAATACCGGAAGCATCCCCTGATCGCCGAAGAATGTCGGATTGGCAAAGCTGATTCTGTGACCCTCATAGGCCGACGGCACCGTGACGTGGACGGCCGTCCACGTGCTACCTCCGTCGTGCGTTACGTTGAGGCCTTGATCGACCGCGCCTCCCGCCTGCCACCCATCCTGGGGAGTAATAAACGTAATGGCATCCCCGTGGGGTAGGTCGACCGAAACCCAGGTAGCGCCGATCTGACGCGCCGGGCGGCGACGCCGATCGACCCCGCCGGACAGCCAGCTGTGGCGCCTGCCGAATCGTCCCGTCAGTCTCGCAACTGGGCTGTTCGAAGATCGAGCGGATCGCGCTGGGCGACCATGCCCTGGGCGCGACGACGTCATCTCGAGCACCTCCAACTGCTGGCTTCTGACAACCCCAGCCTGATGGAGTGGGCTCTCACTGCTGTGCTGGGCGCGTCAGCACGGACGTGGGGATGCACAGGGCGTTGGTGACGTCAAGTCTCTTGTGTGAATGTCGCGAGGGGGCGGCGGACCAGGAGTTCGTTGAGACGAAGCACCTGGCCGTAGAGGATCCGGTCGGCTGAGCGGCGATCGGCGAGTGCACCCATCGGCCGGATCCGTCGACGGAGTCGCGAAAGGCGCGCTCGATGAGGTTCGTGGTCCGCAGGTGGAGGCGGATCGGCTCGGGCAGGACGAACACGGCGAGGAGCTCGTCGAGGTCGCGCTCGAGATGGCGGACGAGAACCGGGTGACGGGTCCGCCAGGTCGTCGCCCAGCGCCAGTAGGCGGCCACCGCGACCCGCCGGGTCCGGGCCCGATAGATCGCCCGCAGGCCACCGAGACAGGCCCGCCGTTCGCCCAGTGGTATCGCTCCCAGCAGGTTCCGGATGCGGTGTGTCCAGCAGCGCTGCAGGTCGGCCATCGGAAAGACCTCGGCGACCGCGGCGGCGATCCCGCCGGCGCCGTCGGCCGTGACGAGGCGGATGGCCTCGGGATCGAGGCCCCGGGTCACGAGGGACGTCAGGAAGCGAGTCCACTCGACGGCCGATTCGGAAGCGCCCTGACGATAATCGAGCAGTTCGCGACGGCCCGCCTCGTCGATCCCGTAGGCGGCGAGGACGACTCGCCGCTGGCTGCGACCGGCGCTGCCGCGGACCGACACCCACAGGCCATCCACGAGCAGATAGCGGGCGGCAAAGGCGATTGGGCGGCGATGGAAGGCCGCGACCTGACCATCGAGGTCGCGGGCCAGGCGGCTGACCGCGGCCGCCGACAGGGCCACCCCGGTGAGGGTCTCGGCCAAGGCTGCCGTCTCCCGGGTCGAGAGCCCGCGCAGGAAGGCCTGGCGCAGGACCCGATCGACGCAGCGCGTCCGGCGCGCCGCCCGGGCCAGGAACGAGGGCCGGTACGGCACGAGCCGCCGGCGGGGCACGCGCAGGTCGATGATCGCCCCGAGCTCGGTCACGAGGGTCCGGTGATAGGCGCCATTGCGGGTGTCACGGCGCCACGGCGTCCGCTCGTAGCGGCTGGCGACCAATTCGGCTGCCAGCTCGTCCTCCATCGTCGTGGTGAGGATCGAGCGGACGGCCTCAAGCAGCTCGGGACGCAGGTCGCCCCACACGTCGTCCTCGTCGCGGACCTCGCGCCACCGTTCGCGCTCGGTCCGCTCGGTCAGGGCCGGTACAGTTCGCATCGGGCGTACTCCTTGGGGTGTTGGAACCACCTGAAGTTGTACGCCCCCTCGATTCGAAAGCCCACAAGAAACGCTACGTCACTCAGGGCGTTTGCCCTATTTACTGACGCGTACCGGGGACCTATATTGGACGCGGCCACCACACGACGGAAGCCGCGACAATTTCGGCAGGTGGCGCCGACGGCGGCCCAGTTGGGGGGGGTAAGTAGATGCGTCGCCTCGTCATCACCCTGAGTGCGCTGGTCCTGGCCTTGGCTTTGCCAGCAGCGGCCGGCGCCTCCCACATCAACCACTACCACTCGGGCACGGTCACGAACATTCAGGGCGCATGCGACGTGTCGTGGGAGCACACGGGCTACTCGGATCAAAGCGCCGAAGGCGAAACGATCGAGCTCAGCAGCTGTGACAACGTGCAGGTCGTCCTGCGCTGGTACGACTCCGACATTGGGGCGGTCACGATCTACGGCCCGCAGCAGAACCTCGCAAGCCACATCAATCGGACCTACGACATCCTCTCAATCTACTGGCAGTACGCCTGCGGCAATGCGATCTGTCAATCGAAGGCGTGAGTGAATGGCGTCTGGTTGCTAGCGCGATACTCGCGATCGCGCTCGGAGCATGCGGTTCGAGCCCGCCATCGGAACGCAATGCGCTCACGTATGGCGAGGCATGGGTCGAGCGGCTACCCGCGATTCTGGCGGATGCTCCGGAGGAGCAGCGGATTGCCCTGACAGACGGCGTCGTTGACCGCTCTGAGTACGAGCGCGCTTTTCTCGCCTACCGGGCATGCATTGAAACAGCGGGCGTGGTGATCCTGGCCCTGGAGCGCGATGACGACGGGCTGATCCAAGGCATGTCTGTCGCGGATGGCACCGCGGCGGAGGATCCGGCCGCGGTTGTATCAAAGTGCGACGTTGAGCACTTCCAGTACGTCGCGGAGGGGTGGCGAGTCGCCCTAAACCCCGGCGATAGTGAGCGGCAGCTGCTCTCCCGAGTCGCAGCGTGTCTGGCGGAGCAGGGATACGACGTCCCGCAGGAGCCGGCCGACAACGCCGAATTGTTGTCCGCCCTGTCGGGAGTCGGCGATGCTGCCCATGACGCGTACCTAGAATGCGTCGACGTCGCCCAGTAACGGAACAGACGAGTTGCGAGCAGACGAAGGTGCCGACGAATCAGGTTTCCTTGAGCGCCTGTGCGATCGCGGACCCAGACCCAACCACGACGAGAATCGGAATAGAGATTGATGCCAGTAGGGCCGCACTGCCGGACGTCACGGCGCCCATCAGGACCTGATCTCCGGACAATGTGGCGCCGCTCGCGTACATGACACCGGTCGCAATGAGGATTCCCGCGACCCAAGCCACCCCAACCACCAGTAGGAATTCCACTCCTACAAGCATGACGAGTCCGGGGCGTGATAGGCCGACCGCTGTATAGAGTGCAGTCTCGCGTCGTCTCGACAAGATCACGAACCAGGCGACCGATGCGAGCCCCATCCCTCCAGGTATCCAACCGTGCTGTTGCGGCCTGTTCAGCAGCTCCTCGCGCGGGTCGCGCGAGAGCGTGCCGGCCGAGACCAGCCGTTTGACCTCGAGCCCCGGTTCGCCTACGAACCAGGCAGCGAGAAGGAGCGGCCCGACGCCCTCGGTCGCGCGGTCGAATTCGGCCCAGCATTCATCAACCAACCCGATTGGCCCGACAACCTGAAGCATCCAGCGATTGATCGCGACATTCCGGCGCTCAAATGAGACGACGCGTATGACCTGTTCGCGATCGGCGCCGACGTCGATGATCCAGCCCGGAGCAGCGCGCAGCTCCATGGCGGAAGCAGCCCCGAGTACCCAACCTCGATGAGTCAGCGGGCCAACATCAGTCCCTGACATTACGTTCAGGGCACCCGGAGTAACATAGCCCGACTGAAAATACAGCCCTGGTGCTGATCGCAGGTTGACGATTGCTCCCTCAGAAATGCCCCCGGCCTCCCTAACGGCGTCCACGCTTCGAAGACTGTCACAGCGACCCGCTAGGAGCCCATCGTTGCTCCTAGCCACGAAGACGTACGCCCCCGCGGCGACCCGCTCGGCCTCGAATCGGCGTATGCGGTCTACTGCCTCAAGCTCTGCAAGGGCAATCGTCCCAAGGACGAGCGAGGTCAGGACCAACCACGCGAGGGACGCTGCTCCGCGAGCCACGAAATTTCGCGAGGCGTCGTTGACAATCACGCGGAGTCGCCATTCGCCCCCGCTCATGCGCTGTGCAGTGCCCCGTCGATGAGCCGAAAGTGATGCGTGCACGCGGCTGCCACCCGCTCATCGTGGGTCGCGACGATGACCGCGGCCTCATTACCGAACGACCCGATGAGTAAGCTTGCGACTAGCTCGGTGTTGGCGCGGTCAAGCTGACCTGTCGGTTCGTCGGCAAGCACAACGAGCGGACGGCCGACGAGCGCACGAGCTATTGAGAGTCGCTGCAACTCACCGCCTGAAAGCGTCGCCGCCCGGCGCTCCCCGAATTCACTTAGTCCGACCCTCTCGAGTGAGGCACCAATGTCGTTGCGGAGCATCCGTCGATCCGCCCCACGAGCAAAGCCTCCCAAGGCGACGTTGTCGAACACGGATCGCCGACCCAGGACATTTGCCGATTGGAAGATCCACGAAATCTTCGCTCGTGCGAGTTCGGCCTGTCTGCGGCCCGTGATCGCCTGACCATCAAGACTCACGAGGCCTTCCCGCGCGACTTGAAGGAGCCCGGCGATGCTCAGAAGGGTCGTTTTCCCTGAACCTGATGGACCTGAGATCGCGGTGGTGGTCCCGGCGCGGAAGACGATCGAGATGTTCCGAAGCAACTCCTGCCCCGGCCGATACCAGTGCGCGACGCGGGTCAGCTCGAGGGACATGTCGGATTGGCAAGAACCTCGCCTGGATTGACCAGAACCGTACTCGCCGCAGGCAGCCCACTCGCGAGCTGGGCGGTGTTGAACGACCCGCCGGCGACCCTCACCGGGACGGGCATGTATCCGTCATCGCCCGGGACCCAGACACACGTTCCGCCGTCCGCGTTGCTGCCCACCGAGGAAGCGGGCACGACCACGACACTGCGAGGTGTTTTCGTCGTGATGACTGCCGGGGTCGTCTTGGCATCCGCGTCGAACTGATCGGCCACCCGCTGGAGATCGGCTTCGAGCACCCGGACTGGCTGGCTTGCCGCCAGGCCCGCGACTCTCGAACCGAGTTGTACCTGCCATGCCGCTGGGTCAGTGATGCCAACGGGTTCGTCCGACTGTGTAAGTAGGGACACCGAGAGCAATTGCGCTGCAGCAACTGCGATGGCTGCGCCGGGAGGTGGTGCCGACGCTCCAGTTTGAACATCGAGCCTTTCGATCTTGAAGACGTCTACCGGAAGCCAAATAACCCAACTACGGTCAAAGAGACTGGTGCCGGTCGTGTCTCCAAGTGAGTTGCCCCATTTGGAGACGGCATCGGACGTGGCTCTATCTACCTGGCCGGTGGCAGCACCGCCGTAGAAGCCGAGGTCCGTCATGAGCGATTGCAGCATCTTCACGTCCGGGCCGGCATCGCCGGGGCGCAAATCCCTCCAGAAGGGAAATGGCGTGGCGGCCGCGACGCGCGTGACGCCGTCAACAACGAGCACCGTTTGGCCCGTCCGAACTATGTCTCCAGCTTGGACGACAACCGCTGTGATAAGGCCGGACCATCCGGGCGCGACAAGGACATCTGGTGCTTTCCACGTCGGAACGGCGATGGCCTGGATCTCGTCGATCAGGGAGCCGATCGTTGATAGGGTCGTTACAGCTCGTGGCGTCGTGCTGATACCGGCCAGATCGCTCCTTGCCAACCCGCGGAGAGCCAAAAGGCTCAGAAGCAGAATGAGAAAGCCGGCGAACGCGGCTGCCCACGTTCTCAATGGAGCCTCCAATTGTTGCTCAAGCCTACTCGGTGGACCCGATACACCCCTTGCGGAGTGGCGGGGCATCAACGGCGGCCCGAACTCTCGTTGAGCGCCGCCGCCGAGGGCCTCGAGAGTAGTACATCCCCGGTCTGTTCGGCGCCGCTACGTGAAGTTCCCCGGTGAGGATGAGACTGGCTAACGTGCCCTTCGAGGAGGGCGCGGATGCCGGAGATCCAGTCTCGAAGGTATACCAACCCGCGGCGGCTGCCGCGGAGGAACCACTACCGGCCGCGCTGGAACCGGCTGAGCATCGTCCGGGCGGCTCGGCCGCGTCGGGAACTCACTCCAACGACGCGAGGATGACGCGGTGGCCGATTGAGTTCTCGACCGGTCCGCTGTTACACCACCTATGGGGACTCAGCCCGCGGGGGGCCGCGGGCCGGCCTGGCCGATGCACCGGCGATACCCGACAAGCATTACGCCGGGAATCAGCGCAAGGTGCTTCGCAGCGGGATACCGTCGACGAGATAGGTGCCGGTCGGCCCGGCGACGACAAGATCGAACGTCCGCCGGCCGGCATAGGCGAGCAGGTCCGCAGAGGCCACGACCGAACCGTCGACCGAATCGCCCACGCGAAGGTCTCCGATGCGTCGCCCGTCAGCAAGGGGATGGCCGGGCGACGCCGTCACGGTGCGCCCATCGGCGAGGACGAGATGGACGACCCGGTGATTGACCGGTGCCACGGTCGAGCCGAGGGCGATGACCGTCCCCTCGATTCGGTGACCCGACGCGCCAAGCGTCCAGATCGGGTCCCCGATCCGGAGATCCTCGACCGCGACGCCACCGTTCGGCGTCTCGATCAGCGTCCCCCGGGCGAGGCAGATCGGACAGATGGGTTCCGTGGCGGCTGCCTGCTGCTCGACCGCGATCGACCCGTCGGTCCTGATGGTGCCGGCGGTTCGCGTTCCGTCGACCCCGCCGGGCTTTGGCTGGGCCAGATAGTCGAAGCGGTAGGTGTCATTGCCGATCGGGTCGAGGGCGATGGCCTGCACGACCTTCCAGGATCGATAGAGGGTCAGGCGCTGGTCGTCCGTGAACGGCCCGGCCGGGTCGAGGGAGGCGGCGTCGGCGATGGCCTTGAAGGCGGCCGCATCAGCCGTTACCTCTGCCCACCGCTCCTTCGCGCTCTGAATCTCGTCCTGACGCTGGATCGGATAGAAGTCCCGATCGCAATACCAGAGGTTGCCGTAGGTCGAGATCAGGGCAAGCTTCAGCTCTGTGACCGAGCGGGCGGGACCGGGGGTCGGCGACGGGGAGGGCGACGGGCCGCCTGAACCGCAGGCCGCGGCGACGATGACCAGAAGTGCGCCGATGGTGAGGATCTGTCGGTTCATGGTCGGGAGACGCCGGGACAACGCCTCCGGTTCCGGGCGGTCCGCCGACATGTTCGTGGCGGCCTCAGTCGAGGGTGAAGTGGTCCGGGCCCTGGTAGCGGCCCGTCCGCTCCTTCTCGATCTGCATCAGGACATCGTTCAGGAGGCTCGACGCCCCGAACCGGAAGCGATCCGGCGTCATCCAGCGCGGCCCGAGCGTCTCGTACAGGACGACGAGGTACTGGACCGCCTCCTTGGCGGTCCGGATGCCACCGGCTGGTTTCATGCCGACCGCGCGGCCGGTTGCCTTCTCGAAGTCGCGGATCGCCTCGAACATGACGAGCGTCACGGGCAGGGTGGCGGCCGGCGTGACCTTGCCGGTCGACGTCTTGATGAAATCGGCCCCGGCGGCCATGGCCAGGATCGAGGCGCGCCGCACGTTGTCATAGGTCTCGAGCTCGCCGGTCTCGAGGATGACCTTGAGATGCGCCTCGCCGCAGGCGTCCTTGACCTCGACGATCTCATCGAAGACCTGCCCGTATTGCCCGCTCAGGAAGGCCCCGCGATCGATGACCATGTCGATCTCATCGGCGCCGGCGGCCACGGCGGCCCGAACCTCGGCCAGCTTGATGTCGAGAAAGGTCTGCCCGGACGGAAACGCCGTCGCGACACTGGCGACCTTGACGCCGGAGCCTCGGAGCGCGTCCTTCGCGTCGGCGATCAGCGCCGGGTAGACGCAGATGGCCGCGACCGAGGGGATCGAGGCGTCGCCCGGTTGCGGGTGCATCGCCTTCTGGCAGAGCGCCCGGATCTTGCCCGGCGTGTCCTTTCCCTCCAGGGTCGTGAGATCCATCATCCGGATCGCGAGGTCGAGGGCCCACAACTTTGAAGCCTTCTTGATCGAGCGCTTCTTGAGCGACTCGACGCGGAGCTCCACGCCGACCTGGTCCACGGCCGTCAGGCGACCGAGGACCGAACCCAGCGGCCCGGGCCGACCGCCGGCCCACGCTCGAACGAGCTCGCTGGCTCGCTCCCGGGTCAGGGTGTCGGTTCGCGATGGGCTCGTCATGGGACGGTGAGGATACCGCCGATCCCGAAGCGGCGACCTACTGCCCGTGGCGCGACCGAGGCGCCCTCGGGAGCGTTCTCCGACCCTGGACGAGGAAATGCGCGAACCAGTCGCGGACCTGGATGAGGTTTTCCGCACGACGAAACGGGGTTCCCGATCTTGTGAGCTCGTGGGACTCGCCTGGGACCCGCATCATCCGGACTGGTCGGCGATGTTTTCGCAGGACCGAGAACAGCGCCTCGGCCTGCCCGATCGTGGTCCGGAGGTCCTGTTCGGCATGCTGAATCAGCAGCGGCGTACGGATGTTCGGCGCGTGGGTCAATGGGGAAAGGTCGCGATACAGGTCCGGGTCTTCCCAGGGGTAGGCGCCCAACTCCATCTTCGCCCAGTCCGTGCCGCCGAGATCGCCGGTAAGCATGAGCATCGAAAGATCGGCCACGGAGCGGCAGGTCATCGCCGCGCGGAACCGGTGGTCATGCGCGACGATCCAGGTCGTCAGGTACCCGCCGTACGAACCCCCGGTGACCCCGAGCCGATCCGGATCGGCGAGCCCGTCGGCGACCAGCGCATCCACGCCCGCGATGACGTCACGCATGGGGCCGTCGCCCCAGTCCGCGAGATTCGCCTCGTTGAAGTCACGACCATAGCCTTCGGAGCCGCGCGGATTGCAGTAGAAGACGGACATCCCCGACGCAGCGAGGATCTGGAATTCGAGCAACGGGGCCCAACCATAGAGGCTGTGTGGGCCGCCGTGGATCTGGACGACCGTCGGCTGCATTCCGTCCCCGGCCGCGATCAGCCACCCCTGGATCTCCCGCCCATCGACCTTCGACGATCGTTCGACGGCCGGACGCAGGTACACCTCGTCCTGGACCGCGCCGTTGAACGAGGAGACCGTTCGCAGCACCACCGGGGCGGGGGCGCCGGCGGGTCGGGCATCGGTGCGCCAGGCGGCGGGCGCGAAGCCGACCGACAGCTCCGGAAGGAGCGTCGGCGTCGATCGTATCGACCCGATGATCAGGCCGCCCGGACCCAGATCCACGACGTCGATGGCGGACAGGTAGTGCCGATCCTCGGTCAACCGGACGAGGTGCCCATCCCCGATATCGATCCGCCACGCCTCGTAGGCGCCCAGCACCGGTGCCGTGAAGATCACGGATCGGCCGTCGCTCGACGCGATCAGGCGGTCGTCCTCATCGACACTCGTATCACTCGTCATCGCCGAGCGAGGCATGAGGTCGTGCCCGGCTGAACGGTTACGGCCGCGCTCGGGCTCGGAGCCGTCCGCGGCAAACACCCAGATGTCGGACCGGTACAAGCCATGGGGCAGATCGCCGCCGACCACGGCGATCTCGTCGCCCCGACCCAGCCAGACCGGGCTGTGAAAGAAGCCGTCTCGATGCTCCGCGACGGTCGTCGGCCGCCCGGTCTCGACGTCCACGACCACCACCCGGGCGAACGACGCCAGGTCGTGGTCACGGCGCCGGCCGGTCGTGATCGCGATCCGTCGCCCGTCGGGCGACCACGCGGGGCCCCCGACCCCGGCCGGCAGGTTCGTCAGCCGACGCGCCTCACCGGAGGTCACGTCCACGATCCACAGGTGCAGGGTCCGGCCGGCTACGACGCCGGCTCCATTGAACTGGTAGTTGAGACGATCGAAATACCAGTAGTCGCTGATCGGCGGCTGGTTCGGCCCAGGGTCCCGGAGTCGTCGTCGGGCACGGTCGTCGCCGGCACGGTCGGCGGCCCGGGACGCCGAGATCACGGCGAGGCGGGTGCCGTCGGGGGACCACGCGAAGTCGTCGACGCCGCGCGGCAGATCTGTCAGCCGACGTGCCTCGCCCGGGCGATCCAGCGGGAGGAGATGGACCTGAACGGCGTCCTCGCGGTCCGGCGTGGTGCCGAGCTCCTCCTCCACCACCTTGCGGCGATCGCTCAGAAAGGCCAGCGTCGCGCCGTCGGGCGCATAGCGAGGGTGTGTGTCCTGGCGAACGCCGAGTGTCAGTCGCTCGGGCTCCCCGGCTGCCGATCCTTCGGGATCCAGCGCCACCCGCCAGATGGCGGAGCGATAGCCATCGTGAGCCGGTGCAGACTCCCGCAGGACACAGACGATCGCACGGCCGTCGGGCGCCAGCCGGGGGTCGGTGGGGATGCGGAGCCGGTACAGATCGTCGGGACGCGAGCCTCGTTTTGAGTTCGATGTCAAACGCTTGCTCCCGTACGAACGACGACTGACGCTCCCCGCAGAGTCTACCGACTACCATCGGCCGGCGATGTCCGACCAGCTTTCGCTTCGCCTCGAGCCGGCGCTGCCGAACCCGCCGGTCACGCTGCGCCCGATGCTCGCCAGAACGCTCTCCGAGCCCTTCGATTCGGCGGACCATCTGTTCGAGCCATCCTGGGGCGGGTTGCGCGTCCTCGCCGTGGTCGGACCCGCGGCGACGGCGGGTGGAGGCAGCGTCGTGTTTCTCGGTGCCGACGGGGTTCCCCTGCCGATCATGCCGCCGGAACTGGCCGGGCTCGGGGTGCGTGTGGCGGCGCGGTCGGCGGTACTCGATGGTGAGCTCGTCGTCGTCGACGCCGCAGGGCGCGCCGACCCCGGCGAACTCGCCCGGCGACGATCCGGTGAGCCCGGGCGGCCCGTGGCGTTCCTCGTTTTCGACCTGTTGCACCTCGACGGTCGATCGCTCCTGAATCAGCCGCTCGAACGCCGGCGCGAGCAGCTTCGCCGGACGCTCCGACCCGGGGACGAGGTGCTGACGGTTCCGGCCATCCCCGCCGAGGGCCGGGCGCTGTTCCAGGCGGTGGCAGCCCAGGGCCTGGCCGGCGTTCTGGCGAGGCATCGATCGAGCCCGTACCTCTGCGGGGTCCGGAGCCGGCTGTGGCGGTTCACGCCGACCGGCCAGACCGGATTGGATGTCGAGCGGTCGCCGTCAATGACCGTCGATGCGGTCACGGGCGATGCCCCCGTGCTGGCCCTGATCCGGCGCCTTCCACTCGGGCTCGAGGATCTCGACGCCACCCTTGCCGACCCGGCGACCCCCGACGAGCCGGCCTGAGGCGCCTGCCGAGCGTCCTTCATGCGATCCGCCCGTCCGACGAATCGGACTGAGAGGGAGCGTCAGGCGTCCGGGCTGATGACTGCGCGGAGGATGCGCCGCGCGCCGGGTCGCTGCCCATAGAGGAGCACGCCAGCCGAGTAGACCCGGATGGCGAGAGCGGCGACGAGGGCGATGGCGAGGATCAGGAGCCCGAACGCGATGGCGAGTTCCCACGGCTCCACCCGACCGACGGTGAGCCGGGCGAACATCACGAAGGGACTCCAGAACGGCACGAACGACGCGACGCGGACGAACGTGGACAGTCCGCCCGAGAGAGCGAGCACGGCCTGGAGGTAACCGGCGATCCCGAGCAGGCTCATGGGCAGGGCGATGACCTGGAGGTCCTCCACCCGGCTGACGAGAGAACCTGCGGCAGCGTAGATCAGGGCGTACAGGGTGAACCCGAGGACGAAGAAGAGCCCGTAGGAGAGCAGCAGTTCGGGCGTGATGCCGGCCAGCGGCGGCGTGATGCCCGATCCGAGGCCGAGCGCCTCGCCGATGGGTCGCTGGAGCGCAAGCGCGACAAGGGCAGGCACGAGGATCGTCCCGTACTGCAGGAGCCCCGCGGTGCCGATGCCGAGCACCTTGCCGAGCACCAGCTGCCGCGGCGATGCCGCGCTGATCAGCAGCTCCATGACCCGCGTTTCCTTCTCGACGGCGACTCCCACGGCCACCCACATCCCATAGATGACCATGGTCAGGAACAGGACGACCACGAGAACGGTGCCGAGCAACTGGCGGCTGGCGATCTCGCCCGCGCCCAGCGGCACGCCGCCCGTGCTTGGGCCGGCCCCCGCGAGGATATCCAGCGTCGGTGCGAGGAACGGCACCTCGCCTGCCGGCTTGACCAGTTCGGTCCACTCCAGGAATGCGACGGCAAAGGTGCCGATGGCGACGAACTGGGTCCGATCAGCGCCCAGGCCCTGCCCGGTCAGGAACGTGAAGTCCAGGCGGCCGGATGCGTCGCGGGTCGCGAAGAGCGCTCCGTCCACGCGGCCGTCGCCGACGGCCGCGGTGACCGCCTCGCGGTCCGTGTCGATCTCGAAGACCCACGAATCGGGCGAGCCGCCGCTTGCCGTGCTGAGGACGCTGCGCATGATCGAGGACGAGCGTTCGGCCAGGGCCGCGTCGTCGGCGACGATGGCGATCGTGGTGGTGGTGTCCCGGTCGACGAGCCGGACGATGATCGGCATGAAGGCCACGAGGACCGCGAGCAGCGCCAGGAGCACGGTCGACGCGGCGTAGGGGCGGCTCCGGACCCGTTCGAGGAATTCGCGTCGGGCGACGATCCGGGTATTCGGAAAGGTC
This sequence comes from Chloroflexota bacterium, assembly GCA_040389445.1. Classification (GTDB taxonomy): domain Bacteria; phylum Chloroflexota; class Limnocylindria; order Limnocylindrales; family CSP1-4; genus UBA5189. The sequence goes on along the minus strand of JAZJZX010000003.1, from coordinate 28,611 downwards.
GCGTCGTGGCGGGCGCCGTGCTCGCCGGTCATGCCGCCGGGTCCGCTGCCACGCCGGTATCGGCAGGCGCCATCGCTGCCAGCGTCTCGTCGTCGGCCGCCGGGTGTCCCACCAACTCGATGAACACCTGCTCCAGGGTTGGATCGGTGACCTCGAAATGGCGGACCCGGAGGCCGCGCGCCACGGCGGCGGCGAGCACCGACCCCGGTTCCGTGCCCGGCTCCAGGTCCAGCTCCACCCGGTCGATGCCCGGTCGGAGCGTGCGGACCCCGGCAATACCGTCCACCCAGGCGAGGTCACTCTGCCCCTCGATGCCCAGGACGACACTCTGCCGGCCGGTGGAACGCTTCACGTCGCGGAGTGTCCCGCTGATCACGGTTCGTCCGGCATCGATGATGGCGATGGACTCGCACATCGCCTCCACGGTCTCCATCTGGTGCGTCGAGAGGACGATGGTCTTGCCGCGCCCACGGAGCTCGAGGATGGCCTGTCTGATCAGGACGACGTTCACCGGGTCGAGCCCGGTGAACGGCTCATCCAGCAGGAGGATGTCCGGGTCGTGGATGACCGCGGCCAGGAACTGGACCTTCTGCTGGTTGCCCTTGGACAGTTCGCCGGCGCGGCGATTCGCAACATCGGGCGCGCGGAGCCGGGTGAGCCAGGCCTGGGCGTCACGCGCCGCCTGATCGGCCGAAGCGCCGTGCAGCCGGCCAAAGAACACGAGCTGATCCAGGACGGTCATTTTCGGATAGAGGCCGCGCTCCTCGGGGAGGTAGCCCCAGGTTGCTCGCCGGAGTCGTCGGTGATCCGTCCCGTCCCAGCTGATCGTGCCGGCATCCGCCCTGAGGACACCCAACGCGATCCGCATCGTGGTGGTCTTGCCGGCACCATTGGCGCCGAGAAACCCGTAGACGTGGCCGGCCGGGATCTCCAGGGACAGGTCGTCGAGCGCCTGGATACGGTCGAATCGTTTACGCAGACCGTCGATGACGAGGGACATCCGGGCGAGGATAGCCCGAGCGGGGTCGGCCGTCCCGAGGCCCGATGGTCCGGTCAGGCGACCGGGACGGTCCGGTCAGGCGACCCAGACGGTCCGCCCGCGGGCCCGGATCAACTCGGCGACCACGGCGGGCAGCAGGGCCACGATCGCCACGAGCAGCCACTCCTCGAGATCGAGACTACTTGCCCGGAACGCCTCGTTGACGCCGGGAACGAACGGGATGGCGGCCTGGATGAGCACGACGAGCACGGCACCCACGAGGAGCACGCGGTTCGAGCCAACCCGCAGGACCGGAATGCGCAGGCTCCGATTCGCATAGGCGCGGACCACCTGCCCACAGACGAGTGCCGTGTACGCCAGCCACCGAACGTGGTCCGGGCTCCCCGGATGGGTCTGCATCAGCCACAGCGCGGCGACGGCCGAAAACCCGCCGGCCAGCGTGATCCTGAGCATCAGGGAGGCGGACAGCAGCGGCGCGCCCGTCCTGCGCGGTGGGCGACCCATGATGTCCGGCTCCCCGGGTTCGCGCTCGAATGCGATCGACGTCGACGAATCGATGAACAGCTCCATCCAGAGGATCTGGATGGGAAGCAGCGGCTGACCGTACCCGCCAAGCGTGGCGAGGAGGACGAACCCGAGGAACGCGATGTGCGTCGAAACGAGGAAGACCAGGCCTTTCTGGATGTTGTCCACCAGCCGACGGCCTTCGCGCAGCCCGTACATCAGGGTCACGAAGGAGTCGTCTCCGAGCACGAGATCCGCCGCTTCGCGAGCAACGGCCGTCCCGCTGCCCATGGCCACGGCGACGTCCGCGTGGTGGAGGGCCGGAGCGTCGTTCACGCCGTCCCCGGTCACGGCCACGATCCGGCCATTCGCGCGGGCGACCCGAACCAGTCGCTCCTTCTGCTCGGGCGTCGAGCGGGCCACGATATGGAGCGAGGGCAGTTCGCGCTCCAGCCGCGCGTCATCCCAGGATGCAACGTCCGCACCCGAAACGATCCGCTCATTGCCGAGACCGGCGGCGCGGGCAATGGCGGCCGCCGTCGCCGGATGGTCCCCGGTCACCACGATGGTCTGGATCCCGGCGTCCTGCGCCTCGCGAAGGGCGGCGCCGATACCGCGACGAATCGGGTCCGCGAACCCGACCAGCGCGACCATGGTCCACGGCCCACCGAGGGGGGCGCGGGCGATTCCGATCAGACGCTCGCCGCCCGTGGTCCCAAGTTCCAGCTGCGCCTCCCAGGCGGCGCGTTGTGCCCGATCCGAGGTGCCGTCCATGGCCAGCACGGATTCCGGGGCGCCCGTCGCCAGCCGCTCCGTTGCGCCGTCACGCCGAGCGACCGTGATCGACACGGGACGAGTCCCCGTGGGTGGATCGGCGGAAACCAGGTCATCGGGGTCCAGGGCGGTGTCGGCGCCCTCGCCCTCGAGGGCGCGTTCGATCGCCCGGGTGAACGATCCCGGTGCGATGCCATCCGCCCTGGCCCAGGCGTCCGCCTCGGCCCGGAGGGCGTCGGTGAGGACGGAGACCCTCGCTGCATGGTCGGTGAGCGTCCCGGCCGCGGATCGAACCGACGCCACGTCCAGGCGATTGAGCGTCAGGGTGCCGGTCTTGTCCGTGACGATGAGATCGATGGCGCCCAGGACCTCCTCGGCGTTCAGGCGCCGAACGAGAACGCCCCGTTTCAGGAGCCGGTACGCCCCCAGGCCGAGGATGACCGCCAGGAGTACCGGTGGTTCCTCGGGGATCGCCGCGATGGCCGCGGAAATCCCCGCCAGCAGGTTCTGGCCGAGCGTCTGACCGCGGAGGAATCCGAGGCCGGTCACGATGGCGATCAGGGCAAGTGCGACGACCAGCATGATCCGGACCAACCGGTCCAGTTCGTGCTGGAGAGGTGACCGGCGCGTCGTCCGGACGGTCAGGCGCCCGGCGATCCGCCCGAATTCGGTGGCGGCCCCGATCGCGACGACGATCCCCTCGCCGTGACCGCCGACGACGCTCGTACCGGCAAACGCCATCGCGTGGCGCTCTGCCAGCACCGTGCCCGCCGCATCGGGCGTGGACTGCGCCGGCTCGGGAACCGATTCGCCGGTCAGCACGCTTCGATCGACGAGCAATCGCTCCGATCTGGTGATCCGCAGGTCGGCCGGCACGATGTCGCCGACCCGGAGCAGCACCAGGTCCCCGGGCACCAGTTGCGCGGCCGGGATGTCGTGCGCCGTGCCGTCGCGCCGCACCCGCGCCGTCGGGGCCGAAGCGTCACGCAGGGCATCGAGGGCCCGCTCGCCGCGGTACCCCGTGATCACATCCGCGCCGACGATCGGGAGGAGCCCGATCATGATCAGGATCCCGTCGCGGACCTCACCGAGGAGGATCGCCCCGATCCCGGACAGTGCGAGGAGCAGGACGAAGGGTTCGGTCGCGGCCTCGAAGACCATCCCGAGAATCGACGATCGGCGCGCTGGTTCCAATGCATTGGGGCCGACGAGCTCGGCCCGCGCCAGGGCCTCCCCATCGCCGAGACCACGTCTGAGGTCGACCTGGAACGTCGCGGCGACCGCCTCCGCCGGGCGGGCGTGCGCCTCCACCGCGGCAGAGGCAAGAACCTGTGGGTCGATCACCTGTGGATGATCGCCCAACGGCGCGTTCCGTGGACGGGGCGTTCGGTGGGAACGGGCGGGCCGATGGGCCCATCAGCGCGCTCGCCTCGGCCGAGGCACAATCCGAGGGTGAAGACCCTCCCCTCCGGCGACCAGGCGCTGCCCGTCCGAATCCACGCGGATCGTTCAGCCGGCACCCTCGAGATCGATTGGGCCGATGAGCACCACTCGGTCTTCGAGGCCGTCGGACTCCGATGGCTGTGCCCCTGCGCGTACTGCCGCGGCGAAGCCGGCATGCCCGGCTGGCTGGACACGGCGCCCACGCTCACCGCGGAGCAGACCCGGCTCACGGATGTCCACCTGATCGGCTCGTACGCCATCGCGCCCGGTTGGGCCGACGGACATCACACGGGCTACTACCCGTTCGTGCTCCTGCGTGATCGCTGCCCCTGTTCGGTCTGTGTCGCGGAGCGGCCGGGCGTGGAGGGGCGGCCGGGCGTTGCCGAGCGCTGATCCGGGCCGGTCATCCCCCGAGGAGATCGAGCTCAAGCTGGTCGTCCTCGACGCAGCGGCGATCCGGACGCTGATCATGGATCCTGCGGCCGTCTTGCCCGGCGTCGTGCCCCTCGGTCCGGCCCGGAGCGTGGACGCTCGGGATCAGTACCTCGACACGGCCGGGCGGGCGCTCGGCACTGCCGGCCTCGTGGCCCGGATTCGGACCGGGGACGGTGGGCACCGTCTCACGATCAAGTCGCTTGCGCGCCGCGGTGTGGGCGCCGTCCACCGTCGCCTCGAGCTCGAGGGCGATGCCGCGCGCGCGGAGGACGCCGAGGAGCCGGAGGATGGGACCGGTCACGTTGATACGGGTGAGGTCGGCGACCCGCGCGGGTGGCCTCCCAGCCCGGCGCGCGATCGACTCCTCGACGCCATCGGCACGGACCCGCTCGTGACCCTCGCGACGCTGCGGCAACGACGCCTGCAACGAGACGTCGCCGTCGGGGCGAGCGTGGTCGAGCTGAGCCTGGACGAGGTCGAGGTCGCGCGGCCGGGCGGCAGACCGGAGCGCTGGGTGGAGCTCGAGTGCGAGCTTCGATCCGGTACCGAGGCGGATCTCGCCGCGCTCGGGGTCCTGCTCTCCCGCCGGCCGGATCTGGCGCCGGCCACGAGCTCCAAACTCGAGCGTGCGCTCATCGTGGCTTCGGCCTCGTTCACGGAGCGTTAACGCACCGCCGATGGCGGGTTGATCCCACGGGTCGAGTCTCCTGGTGTCGAGATCAGCAGATCGTGTCGCGCCGCGCCGCGCGGCCGCCGGGCAGGTCCCGGGCCATCAGGAGGATCCACCGCGTGACCCACCGTCAGACCGGACGTCGAATCGCCATCCTGCTCGGAGCCGTCGTCGCGCTCGCCGCCTGTGGCGGCGGCACCGGCGCCAGCAGCAGCGGCACCGGCGACAGCCCCGGAGCCAGCACCGCTCCCGGCTCCACCGGCTCCCAGCCCGAGCCGCTCAGCGGCGAGATCGCCATCGACGGTTCCTCGACCGTCTACCCGATCACGGCGGCCGTCGCCGAGGAGTTCCAGATCGAGAACCCGGATGTCAAGGTCACCGTGGCGTTTTCCGGGACCGGAGGGGGATTCAAGAAGTTCTGCTCGAAAGGGGCCGACGCCACCGACGCCAACGACGCCTCCCGCCCGATCAAGGCCACGGACAAGCCGGGCGCGGACGGCCAGCTCGGCACCGCCGACGACGAGCTGTCCGAGGCGACGCTGTGCGCGAACGCCGGCATCGAGCCGGTGGAACTGAAGGTCGCCTACGACGGCTTGTCCGTCGTCGTCAATCCCGCCAACGACTTCGTCGACTGCCTGACCACGGCTGAGCTCAAGGCGATCTGGGACCAGGGCAGCACGGTGAACACCTGGGCGGACGTTCGCGCGGGCTGGCCGGCCAGGAAGATCGAACTCTTCGGCCCGGGTGCCGACTCGGGCACGTTCGACTACTTCACCGAGGTCGTCAACGGCGAAGCCAAGCGGAGCCGCTCCGACTACACGCCCAGCGAGGACGACAACGCCCTCGTCCAGGGCGTCGCCAACGATGACAACGGACTGGGCTACTTCGGGTTCGCCTACTTCGAGGAGAACGCGGACAAGCTCAAGCTCGTCCCGATCGACAGCGGCGGCGGCTGCGTCAGCCCGTCCATCGAGACGATCAAGGACGGCACCTACGCGCCGCTCTCGCGACCGCTCTTCGTCTACCCGTCCGCGCAGGCCCTCGCCCGACCCGAGGTCGCCGCCTACTTCACCTATTACCTCGCCAACGTGAACGCGTTCGTCGTCGAGGTCGGCTACGTGCCGCTCCCGGCCGATGAGCTGACCGCCGCGAAGGCCGCCCTGGCGGCCGCCCTGAAGTAGCCCATCCCTTCTCCTCCGGCGCCCCGACCCGAACGCGGAGTCGGGCGGGGCGTCACTCCCTTCCGAGGGCGGCCATCCCGGCACCGCCCGTGAACGTGAGGAGCCCATGACCGCCGCCGCTCCAGCATCCTTCGTTCGTCAGACGCCGATCCACGAGCGCCTCGTCGAGGCGTTCCTGTTCCTGTCTGCGGCGGTGGGCATCCTGACGACCGTCGGGATCGTCGCGGTTCTCGCCTTCGAGGCCGTCGAGTTCTTCCGTGCGATCCCGGCGCTCGACTACCTCACCGGTACCGTCTGGTCGGCATCCATCAAGCCCTTCCGCTTCGGCGTCCTGCCCCTCGTCACCGGGACGCTGCTCGTTGCCGGGCTCGCCCTTGTCATCGCAATCCCGCTCGGGCTGCTGTCGGGCGTCTACCTGGCCGAGTACGCCTCCCCGCGGGTCCGGACGACCCTCAAGCCCATCCTCGAGCTGATCGCGGGAATTCCCACCGTCGTGCTCGGCTACTTCGCGATCAACTTCATCTCCCCGGTCCTCCTGAAGGCGCTCGTTCCGGGGATCGGGGGCTTCTCCGTGCTCGCGGGCGGGATCGTGGTGGGGATCCTGGTGACGCCGTTGATCGCCACGCTCTCCGAGGACGCCATGCGGGCGGTCCCGGGCGCCCTGCGCGAGGGAGCCGTCGCCATGGGCGCGACCCGGTTCGAAACCGTCCGGCGCGTGGTGGTCCCGGCTGCGCTGTCCGGCATCATGGCCTCGATCATCCTGGCGATGAGCCGGGCGGTCGGCGAGACGATGGCCGTGGTCCTCGCCGTCGGCGCGAACCCGCAGCTCACCTTCGACGTCCGCGAGAGCGTCCAGACGATGACCGCCTTCATCGTCCAGATCAGCCTCGGGGACACGCCTGCCGGATCGCTCCAGTTCAAGGCACTCTTCGCTGTCGGGGCGACGCTGTTCCTGATCACGCTCGCGCTCAACCTCCTGAGCGACCGCGTGGTCGCCCGCTTCCGGAACCACTACTGATGGCCGCGCCCGGCTCCGCGCCCGGCTTTGCGTCGGGGTCCGCGTCGGGATCTGCGTCGGGATCCGCGCGGGCCGCCGCGTCCGGCTCCGCGCCCGCCCGGTTCGAACCCAACCTCATGCGCCGCAAGCTCAAGGGCACCGTCTTCCTGGGCCTGTCCCTGCTCGCGGTGGGCGTGCTGCTCCTGACCCTGGTCGTCCTCCTGTGGGACATCCTGTCGCGCGGGCTGCCTTGGCTGGACACGCAGTTCCTGACCGGCACGCCGTCGCGCCGGGCGGAACGCGCCGGCGTCCTCCCGGCCCTCGTCGGCTCCATCGAGATCGCCCTGCTCGTGGGACTCATCACCTTCCCGGTCGGCGTGGCCGCGGCCATCCACCTGGAGGAGTACGCAACGGACAGTCGGTTCAACCGGCTGCTCCGGACGAACATCGCCAACCTCGCCGGGGTGCCCTCGATCGTGTACGGGATCTTCGGCCTGGCCCTGTTCGTGCGCGGGCTCGGGCTCGGGTTCACGCTCCTCGCCGGGGCGCTGACCCTGTCGCTGCTGATCCTGCCGGTCGTGATCATTGCCTCGATGGAGGCGCTGCGGGCCGTGCCCCGGGCCCAGCGGGAGGCGGCCTTTGCGCTCGGCGGCAGCCGCTGGCAGGTGGTCCGCGGGTCCGTGCTGCCGGCCGCCGGTCCGGGAATCCTCACCGGGATCATCCTCGCGATGGCCCGCGCCATCGGCGAGACCGCGCCGCTCATCCTCGTCGGCGCTGTGACCTTCGTGACGTTCCTGCCCAACCCGATCGCATCCGGCTACACCGTGCTCCCGATCCAGATCTTCCAGTGGGCCGGCGACCCGCGCGAGGACTTCCAGTCCCTCGCGGCGGCGGCGATCACCGTTCTGATGACCCTGATGCTGGTCCTCAATGCCGCCGCCATCGTCATCCGTGCCCGCCTGTCGCGGCACCTCACCTGGTAGTCGTGATGGAGAAGGAGATCCCCGTGACGGTCGCCGCCCCACCTCCTGCCCCGACCGGCGTGCCCCGACCGGGCGTGCCCATCCGAATCGCCGCGCTCCCGACGCAGCGTGCCACGGATCCAGGTGCGTCCGGGCCGACCGGACCGGCGACCGGATCCGGGCCGACCGGACCGGCGTCCGGGCCGGCGCCCGGGCTGGCGCCCGCACCCGCGCTTCGACTGGACGGCGTCTCGTGCTGGTATGGCGACTTCCGCGCCATCCGGGACGTATCGCTGGAGATCGAGCGGCGCCAGGTCACCGCGCTCATCGGCCCGTCGGGCTGCGGAAAGTCCACCCTCCTCCGGACGATGAACCGGATGAACGACCTCGTGCCGACCTTCCGCCTCGAGGGTCGTGTGGCGCTCGACGGCACGGACGTCTATGGACGCGGCGTGGACCCGGTGGTCGTGCGCCGCCGGGTGGGGATGGTCTTCCAGAAGCCGAATCCGTTCCCGAAGTCCATCTACGACAACGTCGCCTTCGGGCCGCGGGTCAACGGCTTCAAGGGCAACCTCGACGAGCTCGTCGAACGGAGCCTCCGGAGGGCGGCCCTGTGGGACGAGGTCAAGGACAAGCTCCGCCAGTCCGGGCTGTCGCTATCGGGCGGGCAGCAGCAGCGCCTGTGCATCGCCCGGACGATCGCGACGGATCCGGAGGTCATCCTCATGGACGAGCCGTGCTCCGCGCTCGACCCTCGGGCGACGCTCCAGATCGAGGAGCTGATGGCCGAGCTGTCGCGGGAGTTCACGATCGTCATCGTGACCCACAACATGCAGCAGGCGGCGCGCGCCTCGAGCACGACCATCTTCATGACGATGGCCGACGATCGTTCCGGGTATGTCGTGGAGCGCGGCCCCACGCTCCAGATGTTCACCAACCCCGAGCAGCGTTTGACTGAGGACTACGTATCCGGGCGGTTCGGGTGATGGATCGACCGACGAGCGATCCCGTGCGCGAGGGCGCGGTCGGTGGCGTGCCGGGCCTCCCGTCCCGCGGCACCCTCGACCGCGAGGAGCGCCAGATCAAGGATGCGGTGCTGCGCATGGGGTCGAGGGTCGAGCGCCAGATCGCCAGCGCGATCCGCGCATTTGTCGCGCGGGACGGCGTGCTGGCGGAGTCCGTCATCGCCGGCGACGCCGAGATCAACGGGATGCAGCGCCAGGTCACGGACCTCATCGCCATCACGATCGCGACGCAGTCGCCGGTGGCCCGGGACCTGCGGTTCCTCCTGGCCCTGAACCACGTGGCCTCCGAACTGGAGCGGATCGGTGACCACGCGGTCGGAGTGGCGAAGCAGGTCCGGCGGATGCCCGACGGGGCGCCGGTCCCGGCGGCAACCGAGCTCGCCAGAATGGGTGACCTGGCGGCTTCGCTCGTCGGCGGGATCCTGCGCGCGCTGGTGGACGCGGACAGCGAGGCGGCCCGTACCGTGGCCGCCGGGGATGACGAGATCGATCATGGGTACAGCCGCGTGTTCACGACCGCGGTTGCGGAGATGCAGGCGGACCCCGACGCCGTCGAGCGCGGCACGCGAACGATTCTCGTGGCCCACTGGCTCGAGCGGATCGGCGATCGGGTCACGAACATCGCCGAGGATGTCGTTCATCTGGCGACCGGGCGCGTCGAGGACCTCAACCCGTAGGATGTGGGTCATGAACAGTCAAACAGGCGGCCCGGTTCGCATGCTTGTCCTGTGCACCGGCAACAGCTGCCGGAGCCAGATGGCCGAGGCGTTCCTCGCCCGGGCCGGCGGGCCGAGGGTGGCGGTGGCCTCGGCCGGCACGCACCCGTCGACGGTCCATCCGATGACGATCCAGGTCCTCGCCGAGCGCGGAATCGACTGGTCGGCCGCGAAGTCCCGGTCCATGACCGAGTTCCTCGATCGGCCCTTCGACGTCGTCATCACGGTCTGCGATGACGCTGCGGAGGCGTGTCCGGTCTTTCCCGGCGGTGGACGCCGGGTCCACGCCGGCTTCGAGGATCCCGCTGCCGCCGTTGGAACCGAGGCAGATCGGCTGTTCGCGTTCCGCCGCATCCGCGACGAGATCGAGGCGTGGGCCGAGGGGTTCGTCACTGCGGAGCTGGACGGCCCTCGGGGCTGAGCAGGGGCACCGTGGTGCGGCTGCGCCGAACAAGATCACCGGCCGGCACGAAATCGCCGGGGACCAGTTCGCGTGCCATGGCACCGAGCCGCCCGATGGCCGTCGCGGCCAGGCGGTAGTAGATCTGGGAACCGCGCCGTTCGGAGGTCACGACGCCCGCTTCGCGCAGGACCCGCAGGTGATGAGACACCGTCGGCTGGGAGACGCGGCAGGCGTCGGTGAAGTCGCAGGCGCAGATCCCGTCGCAGTCGGCCAACTGGCGGACGATGGTCAGCCGAACCGGATCCGCGAGCGCTGCGAGCAGCTGGACGTCGGGGTCGAGGGAGCGCTTCATGCCCGAAGTCTATTCGACAGCTTTCGATATTGACAAGGGTCTATATGTGCCCTCATATTGATAGCCATCGATACCAGGGCACGATGATCGCGATTGCGTTGATGCCCGTGTGAACACCCGAGGAGGCCCGATGATCCCCGTGACCGAATTGACCGCGTCCACACCGATTGACGACATCCATGGGGCGGTCAAGGCACGGTATGCCGAGGCCGCCCGGGTGGCCGGCTCCGGCCCCGACGGCGAACGCTCCGAAGCCCTTGACTCCTGCTGTACGGACGATGGCCGCGTGGTGTTCGGCTCCCTCCTCTACACACCGGACGACCGCGCCGAGCTGCCCGATGCAGCGGTCCTCGCCTCGCTCGGGTGCGGCAATCCCACGGCGGTGGCGGAACTCCAGCCCGGGGAGACCGTCCTGGACCTCGGGTCGGGCGGCGGCATCGATGTCCTGCTTTCCGCACGGCGCGTGGGCCCGACCGGCCGCGCGATCGGCGTGGACATGACCGACGAGATGCTCGACCTCGCACGGCGCAATGCCGTCGAGGCGAAGATCGAGAACGTCGAATTCCGCAAGGGCACCATCGAGACCCTACCGCTCGACGACGCCTCGGTCGATGTCGTGATCAGCAACTGCGTCATCAACCTGGCCGCCGACAAGGGCGCCGTCTTCGCCGAGATTGCGCGCGTGCTGCGGCCGGGCGGTCGCATGGGGGTCAGCGACGTCGTGGCCGAGGACTCCCTCTCGCCCTCGGACCGCGCCGAGCGCGGCAGTTTCGTCGGTTGCATCGCCGGGGCCCTCTCGATGACCGAGTTCCGCGACGGCCTGCAGGCGGTGGGGCTGACCGACATCGACATCCAGCCCACGCACAGCGTTGCCGACGGGCTCCACTCGGCCATCATCCGGGCCCGGAAGCCCGCCGCCTGGACGGGCATCGACCTTGATCGCCTTGCCCAGGTACTGCCGTCGGCGACCACCACGCGGGCGTTGGCCGTCGTCGAGAGCGATGCCTGCGGCTGCGGCAGCGGGGCGTGCTGCTGACGCCAGGCTCGTCGCGAGCGATGCGAGGGAGCACATCACCCGAAGCCGTTCCCGGGTCCGCTCTCGATCAGCCGTCGAGCGCGGCGGCCTCGACACAGATCCCGATCACGCCGAGGCGCTCGAGCCGAGCGGCGGTCGAGCGACGACGCACCGTCCAGGCGGCGACCTCGAGGCCGGAGGCAGTCGCTCTCGACATGCCGCCGGCGGTGATGGCACGCCAGTCCACGGACAGGCCCCGACATCCGAGGTCGTGCGCCAGCCCGATGGTGTGCGGGGTCAGATCCTCCGCGTTCAGCCAGCGAGGCCAGCGCGGCCGGAGAAGGCCCAGCCATCCCAGCGTCTCGGGCTCGAACGACGAGACAACGGTTCGCGCGAGCACCGGCCCGCGGGCCGCCTCGAGCACCGGCACCACGTCGGGCACCGGCTCGCCCTTCAGTTCGACGTCGAGGAACGGGCCCGGCCCGGCCAGGCCGAGCACCTCGGCGAGCGTCGGAATCCCGGCCGCGGCGAGCTCGGCGACGGACAGGTGCCCGGGTCGCTCCGGCCGGCCCTGGACGCGGGCCAGCGTCTCGTCGTGGAGGAGGATCGGGATCCCCTCGCGGGAGCCGCGGACGTCGAACTCGAGGCCGTCACATGCCGGGTTGGCGAGGGCCGCTCGCATGGCCGCGAGGGAATTCTCGGGCCCAACCCGCCAGTCACCCCGGTGGGCGAGGCGCAGTGCGCGGGCCACGCTCATGAGCCGAGCGCGAGACGCGCCACCAGTCCCAGGTGATCCGAGGGGTACAGCGTCGGATCGTCGACGGCGGGTCGGTCCCACGCGAGCCGGCACGCGGCAGCCCGAAGTGGTCCGTGCAGCCAGATGTAGTCGAGGCAGCCGGGGTCCCCGTCCGTATCCATGCCCGGGGCCTGGATCCCCGAGGGCCAGGTGACCGGGGGTTCCGCCCCGTTGGCCTCGGCGTGGGCGGACCGGAAGCCTGCCTCGACCATGATCCGGTAGGTCGCCTCGACCGGCTCGGCGTTGAAATCGCCGACGACGATCATGCCGCCGGCGGCGGGTCGCTCGGCCAGCCACGAGACGAGCGCCCGGGCCTGGTCCTCGCGCTCGCCTTCATCGGCGGGAACGTGATGCAGGTGCGTGACGACCATCGCGATCGCGGGCCCGTCCGCGACCTTCACCGGAACCCGGAGCGCCGAACGGTGTCGACCGAGGTCCAGGCGCTCGGCATCTCCGGCCGTCAGCGTCTCCCGGACGAGCACGCTGTTGCCGTACTCGGGACGTCCCGCCCAACCCCGGTGGATCGTGTAGCGGGCGTCGCCGGCGGCTCCCAGCAGCCGGTCCTGCCCGATCGCGAAGACGCATTCCTGCAGACCCAGCAGGTCCGGCTGGATGGCCGCCATGTCGGAGAGCAGGAGCGGGAGCCGCTCAGGCCAGCGGTCCGCGATGTTCCGGAGGTTGAGGGTCGCGACATCCAGGTGCTGCATCAGTCTCCTCGGATCAGTGCTGGTTGCCGGGCGGTGGCGGCCATCGGCAGCGTCATGATGAACGTCGCACCGGCGCCCTCCTCGGAACGCGCCGTCAGGTGGCCGCCATGGCCCTCCACGATGTGTCGGGCAATGGCCAGACCGAGGCCCGTGCCGCCACCCGCCGTTCGCGACCGATCTGCCTTGTAGAAGCGCTCGAAGATCCGCGGCAGGTCAGTGGCCGCGATCCCGATCCCCTCGTCGACGACGGCTGCCTCGACCTGGTCGCCGGCCACCCGGACCGTGACCGTGACGGTCGATTCCGGCGGGCTGAACTTCACGGCGTTGTGGATGAGGTTGGCGAAGACCTGACCGAGCTGGGCGGCCTCGCCGGCGACGAACGGCAGCCCGGGCGCAACCTCCGTCGTCAGCCGGACGTGCAGTCGGTCGGCGAAGGGCCGGAGTCGCTCCACGGTCTCCTCGGCGAGGCGTCCGAGGTCGACGTCGTCCAGGTGCAACTGGCGGCCACCGCTCTCGATCCGGGCGAGGTCCAGGAGCTCGGTGATCATCTGGGCCACCGTGCCCGATTCCACCTCGAGCTTGCCGATTCGTTCGCGCATGCGGGTCGGAATCCCCTCCCCTGCCGCATCGGCGTCCCGGGCCAGGGTCTCGGCGAGCAGGCCGATGGTCGTGATCGGCGTGCGCAGCTCGTGGGACAGGTTGTCGATGAACTCGGCCCGAATGCGCTGTAGTCGTCGGAGCTCGGCGACGTCCTCGAGGACCAGCCAGATCCCCAGGATCGGCGAGCGGCGGGCGCGGATGAGGAGCGTTGGCCCGTCGGGGTCTCGCAGGCTGACCTCTCCGGCCGCCGCGCCACGGTCCGCCGCCTCCTGGGCGAGACCCTCGATCCGGTGGTCGCCGAACGCCTCCATCGCCGTCCGACCCAGCATGGTTCCCGGCCCGCGATGGAGGAAGACGTGCGCCGCAGTGTTCGCAACCTCGATCCGGAGGTCGTCGCTGAGACGCACGATGCCCACCCCGATGAGGTCCGCCAGGTAGGCGAGGTCCCGGAGACGCTGGTCGAGCGCGAATTCAGCCGCGTCCGCTCGTCGTCGAAGCCGCGCCACGGCGTCGATCAGGTCGTCCGGAGGCGGAGCGCCGACGGAGGATCCGGCCCCTGTATCCACGAGGCGCTCGGCGATCGCGTCGAGGGTCCGCCCGCGGGCCAGGGCCACCCCGACGGCAACGGCGATCAGGATGGCTTCCAGGGCGACGAACGAGAGCACGAACCAATCCACGGGCGGGAGCATCGCATACGGGGCCGGCGATCGCGTCCTGCCGCCAGGGGCGCGGTGCGTGGCGGGTGTGCGCCGTGGCGCCGCGTCACGCCGCGTCGGTCCCGCGCCGTCCCGCCGTGTCCGTCCCGCCGCGTACTGCCGCGTCCGTCGCGCCGAGCGATCGCGCGGTACTCTTGCGACGTGCCGTGGACAGTGCCGGTCCACGCCATCACCCGCGCTCAGCCGGCCGAGGAGACCCGCTTTGCGACTGCGCCTGATCCCCCGCGAGGAACGCTTCTTCGACCTGTTCGCCGAGGATGCCGCGAACGTCCTGGGAGCCGCGCGCCTGCTCGAGGCGATGCTCCGTTCGTATGACGTCCTCGAACGGCGGGCCGGCGAGATTCGCGATGCCGAACACCGGGGCGACGAGCTCAGTCACGAGATCGGGCATCGGCTCGAGGCGACGTTCGTGACGCCGTTCGACCGCGAGGAGATCCACGCCCTGATCAGCGGACTCGACGACGTCCTCGATTTCGTCGAGGAGGTGGCCGACACCTTCGTGCTCTACCGGATCGATGCGCCGACTGCGGTTGCCATCCAGCAGGCGTCGATCATCGTCCGCCAGTGTGAGCAGCTTCACGAGGCGCTCACCCACCTGCGTGGCTTCCGTGGTCTCGAGAAGTACTGGATCGAGGTCCATCGCCTCGAGAACGAGGGTGACCAGCTTGCCCGCCAGGCCATCGCGGACCTCTTCTCGGGCGGCGGGGATCCCCTCGAAGTGATCAAGTGGAAAGAGGTCTACGCGCTCCTCGAGGCCACCATCGACAAGTGCGAGGACGTGGCGAACATCATCGAGCGGATCACGATCAAGCACGCCTGATCGCCGGGGCGATCCTGTTCGGGATCGATCCCGATCATTTTCGGCCGCCACGGCCGGTGGGCTCGACGCAGGCTCAGTCGCGGAGCCGTCCAGGCAGGGACTCGCCGGCTGCCTCCTTGCGAGCCCGCACCAGGACACTCTTCGCGATCCGGCCGTGACGCTCCGGGGGGACCAGCGCGCGGAGGAGGTCGAGGATCTCGTCGCTGAACAGCGGGTAGAGCGCGCACTCCTCGATCCCGAAGTTGCCCAGCGGCTCGATCGCCACGTCGCGGAAACCCGCCCGACGCAGACCCTTGTACAGGGCGACCTCCGAGAGGGCACCGGAGAGGCAGCCCGCCCAGGCTGCCGGATGCGTGACGATCTCCGGCGGCAGGTCGTGTTCGAGGACGAGATCGACGATCGCGAGGCGTCCGCCCGGCCGAAGGACCCGGAAGGCCTCGGCAAACACCCGGACCTTGCGCGGCGACAGGTTCGGCACGCCATTGCTGACGACGACGTCGACCGACCCGTCCGGGAGCGGGAGTGCCTCGATCTCGGCCTGCAGGAACCGGACATTGGCGGCCCCGACGGCGATGGCCGCTTCGATTGCCCGGTCGATCATCTCCGGGAGGAAGTCGATCCCGATGACCTCGCCCGTCGGGCCGACGTGACGGGCCGCAAGCAGGCAGTCGATCCCGCCGCCTGAGCCGAGGTCGAGGACGCGCTCGCCCGGCTGCAGGTCCGCGTACCGGATCGGATCGCCGACGCCGAGGGCGATCCGGACCGTCTCCTCGGGCAGCCCGGCGAGGTCGGCCGGGTCGTAGAACCGTTCGGCGACCCGGCGATCGGTCGGCCGGACAGCCCTGTACGTCTCGCGCACAGCCGCCCGGATCGCGTCCTGCTGGAGGAGGTCGGATCCGTCCACGTGCCCGACGAGGACGTCCGTCATCGCTCGGTCTCCCCCGCAGGCCCAGCTCCGAGGAGATGCTCGACGCGGCTGCGCAGTTCGTCGGGCATGGCCGGAGCGTTCGTTGCGGAAACGAGCGACCGTAGCTCGCGTGAAAACTCGAGCTCACCGCAACAGCGCTTGCACGCCCCCAGGTGCACCTCGAGCTCGGCGGTTGGGCCGGGCTCGAGGGCGGCTCCCAGGTAGGCCCACATCCGCCGGACGGCTTCAGGACAATCGATCATGGTTCCTCGCTCACAGTCACAAGGCGGCGGCCAACCGCGTACTCCCAGAGCCCACGCTCCAGTTGCTTCCGGCCGCGATGGAGTCGCGACAGGAGCGTGCCGAGTGGAATCCCGAGAATCGCCGCCGCCTCCTTGCAGCTGAATCCGTGGATGGTCGTCAGCAGGATCGGCGCCCGGAAGCCTGGCGTCATCGTGGTGAACACAGCCTGGATGTCCTCATCCTCGAACAGTCGGAGGAAGTCGAGATGAAGGGCGTCCGAGTATGGAAATGGATCCTCGATCGCGATCGTCGCGAAGAGTGAGAACTCGTCGTCCGGGTCGCCCGCGTCGAGTGATACGGTACCGAGCCGTCGACCGCGGGCCCGCCATCGGTCGCGCGCGCAGTTCGTCGCGACCGTGAACAGCCATGTCTTGACTGCCGCCTGATCACGCAGCCCGTCGTACGCGCGCATTGCCCGGATCAGCACATCCTGGAGCAGGTCTTCCGCGTCCATGCGATCACCGGACAGGTGGACGCAGTACCCGTACAGTCGATCGAGGTTCTCGCGGGCGATCTCGGCGAACGGCCGGCGGGCGGCGGCGGCCGTGGGGCCCGTGGTTTCGGCCGTGCCTTCCGCCGCGTCGATCATCACCGTGGCCATGTCCTCGATCCTGTCGAACGGGCCGCACAGCGTGTCATCCAAGGGTAGACGACGCGCGAGGCCCGGATATTCCCAAATGCTGATGGGAATATCCAATCTGCCGCCAGCGTCCCTTCCCCCGATGAGGCCACACGGCGTGGCTTCCGCGTCCCTGGAGGTGTTCAACCATGGCCACGATCACTGCGCGCAACGGCGTCAACGTCGACCAGCTTGTCGCCACGATCGGCGCGATCAGCTCCGACCCGAAGATTGGCTCCTTCACGTTCAAGGCCGCCAGCACCTGGGAGACCGGCGGGCGGAGCCGTGGCACGATCGGGAACTTCGTCCATGCGGGCGCGACCTCGGACCGGGGAGCAACCTTCCAGCTCGTCGGCGACGAGCCGCCGGTTCTCCTCGGCGGAAACGCCGGGCCGAACGCCGTGGAGCTCCTCCTCCAGGCGCTCGCGTTCTGCTACGGCGTGGGCTACGCCTACAACGCCGCAGCTCGCGGGATCGAGATCAGCGAACTGCGCTACGAGGTCGAGGGCGACGTGGACCTTCGGACGTTCGTCGGGCTGAACGGACCGCGGGCCGGCTTCACCGCGATCCGGGCGAAGGGCTGGGTGCGCTCGCCGAACGCGACCGCGGCACAGCTAGAGGAGCTCTGCCAGTACGTCCAGGACACCTCGCCGGTTCGCGACTGCCTGGCGAACCCGGTCCCGGTGGACACGGACCTCGTCGTCCTCGACTGAGGCTCGCCAGCCCGGCGGACCCGAACGGCACCGGTTCTTCTGGAGGCAGACCAATGACCCAGGCACCCCCGCAACCGCTCGTTGACCTCGACACCCTGCGCACCGCGATCCGCGAGGAGTACGCCGCAGTTGCCAGCGATCCGGCGCGGGGGTTTCACTTCCATACCGGGTACCGGCTGGCCGCGATCCTCGGCTATCCGGAAGACTGGATCGCGGCGCTCCCGCCGTCGACCGTCGAGTCAATGGCGGGGACGGGCAATCCATTCGCCCTCGGCGAGATCCGGCCCGGCGAACACGTCGTCGACTGCGGCTCGGGGGCGGGCACGGACTCGCTCATCGCGGCGCGCCTGGTGGGAAAAGATGGGTTCGTGATCGGGGTCGACCTGACCCCCGAGATGCTCGCCAAGGCACGGCGCTCGGCCGAGCTGGCCGCGCTCGCGAACGTCGAGTTCCGCGAGGGCGTGCTCGAGGCCATGCCCGTACCCACGGGCTGGGCGGACGTCATCATCTCGAACGGCGTCCTGAACCTCGTGCCCGACAAGGCGGCTGCGCTCGCCGAGATGCACCGTGTGCTACGACCCGGCGGTCGGTTGCAGCTCGTCGACATCGTCCTGTCGCGTCCTGTCGAAGGAACATCGAAGCAGG
Source organism: Chloroflexota bacterium (assembly GCA_040389445.1). Classification (GTDB taxonomy): domain Bacteria; phylum Chloroflexota; class Limnocylindria; order Limnocylindrales; family CSP1-4; genus UBA5189. The sequence goes on along the minus strand of JAZJZX010000003.1, from coordinate 10,308 downwards.
ACGTGAGCCTGTGGACCGGATGCATCGCCGGCGGCCTCCTCGAGGACCAGCTACGCGAGCTTGTCGAGGCGGCCGGTTTCCGCGACGTCGCGATCATCCGCGGCGTCGACGTCTTCGCAGGAGCCCCGCAGCACTCAAATGCGGAGGCATTCGGGACGGTGAACGCCGGGATCACTGGGTGGAAGCCCGGTGGTCGGCCACGCCGCAGTATCCGACCATGAACCCCGGCCCCACGCGGTCAACGAAGGAAGACTGACCCGGCGCCGCAACAGCGAGGCTGCCCGGCCTTGAGAAACGGCCTCCCTTTCCTGCCTCGTTTGGTGGTAGGGTCGGGTCATGGAACCGTCCGGTCTGGACGTGGAGGATTTGCCGCCCGATCGAATCGAGGGTCGAATGAGCGTTCTCGACCGAGCCAGGCAGGCCGCGGGCCAGGCGGCCGAACAGGCGAAGCAGGCCGCGGAATCGGCCCGCCATGCAGCCGCCGAAAGCACCGACAAGGCCCAGGCCTTGCTCCACGATCCGGCTACCGCGGAGAAGGCCCGACAGGCGATGTCCCGTGCCAAACGGGGCGTCAGCACGGCGATCGATCGGATCGATCCGGCGGTCCTGGCCGACGTCATCATCAAGGCGACCGCTCTCCAGGAGCGGGCCAACGGCGCCCTGAAGGCCAAGGGATCTCCCTACCGGATCAGCGAGGTGTCCATCGGCGCGGCGATCCCGCCGAGCATCACCTTCGCCATCGCCCGAACAGATGATCCCGGGGCTGACCTTGCCCCGCCGGGATCCGTCTCCAGCACGGAGCTCGTTGCAGCCGTCGCGACCACGGATGACGGCACCGTGCTGACGCTGGATGGATCGACCCTGGACGAGGCAACCCTGGTAAGCGATCGAGCCTGATCGGCGATCGAGCCTGGTCGGCGATCGAGCCTGGTCGGCCCGGCGTGGCTCGGTGGGCCTGGCGTGGCTCGGCGGGCGCGGCGCCGAGCGGATGCCGGTCGATGTCAGGCCGGAGCGGGTGTCAGACTGGAGCGGACGAAGGCGCGTCCGGGATCGCGAAACCGTCGCGCAGCCAGGACTCGAGCGTGTCGATGGAGACCGTCTGCCGCTCGCCCGTCGCCCGACGCGTGACCTCGGCCCCACCTGCCGCGATCGAGCGCGGGCTCACCGTCAGGATCCACGGCATGCCGAGCAGTTCGGCGTCGGTGAACTTCACCCCGGGCGATTCATCGCGGTCGTCGTACAGGATGTCGCGGCCGGCCGTCGCCGCGAGGTCGTGAAGGCGATCCGCGATCTCCGCGACCTTCGGGTCGCGCGCGGCACCGATCGTGACGAGGTGGGCGGCATAGGGCGCAACCTCGTCGGGCCAGGCGATGCCCTTCTCGTCGTGGTGGGCCTCGACGATGCAGGCCACGTTGCGCCCGAGCCCGATGCCGTAGGAACCCATGACGATCGGGTGGGCCTGGCCGTCCTCGCCAAGGTACGTGGCGCCGAGCGCCGTCGTGTACTTCGTCCCGAGCTTGAAGATGTTCCCGACCTCGATCCCGTTGCGCAGGATCACCGAGCCGCCGCAGTCGGGACAGGCGTCGCCCTCGCGCGCGTTCGTGATATCGGTGATCACATCCGGCGTGTAATCGCGCGGGACATTCACGTTCCGGAGGTGGTAGCCGACCCGGTTGGCCCCCGCGACCAGGTTGGGTGAGCGAGCCACCAGATCGTCCACCACGACGGTCGTGTCGTGGGCCCCGATCGGCGAGCCGTAGCCCGCCTCCATGCCGGCCGCCTTGATCTCGTCGATGGTTGCGGGTCGGATGCCGCCGTTCACCTTGACTGCGTTGACCAGCTTCGTCTCGTTGACCTCGTGGTCCCCGCGGACGATGGCCGTGATGAGCCGGCCGTCACCGGCGGTGAAGAATGCCGCCTTGGCGGTCTTCTCGATCGGGATGTCGAGAAAGGCGGCGAGATCGGCGATCGTGGCCGTGCCGGGGGTTTCGACGGGTTCCGTGGGCAGCAGCTCCTCTCCCGCGGGTGAGGCCTTCGGCACGACCGCGACCTGTCGGTTCGAGGCATAGCCGCAGGCCTCGCACAGGACGAGCACGTCCTCGCCGGCCGGATTGATGACCATGAATTCGTGGGCCAGGCTGCCGCCCATCATCCCGACGTCACTCGCAACGGCGACCGCCTTGAGTCCGAGGCGCTCGAAGATTCGGACATAGGCGCCGTACTGCGCCCAGTAGCTCGCATCCAGCCCCGCATCGTCGCGGTCGATGCTGTACGCGTCCTTCATCACGAATTCGCGGACGCGGATGAGGCCGCCGCGGGCGCGCGGCTCGTCGCGGAACTTGGTCTGGAAGTGATAGACCATCATCGGCAGCTGGCGATAGCTGCGGACGATGTCACGGAGGAGATCCGCGACCACCTCCTCGTGGGTCATTGCCAGGACCATGTCCCGACCGGCCCGGTCCTTGAACCGGACCATCTCCGGCCCGATCTCGTCGTACCGGCCGGTTTCGCGCCACAGGTCTGCCGGGTGCACCACCGGCATCTCCATCTCCTGGCTGCCGATCCGGTTCATCTCCTCGCGAACGACCTGCTCAACCCGCTTGTTGACGCGGAAACCGAGGGGCAGGAGCGAGTAGATCCCGGAGCCCAGCTGCCGGATGTAGCCGGCTCGAAGCAGGAGTCGGTGGGACGGCATGTCGACATCGGCCGGATCGTCGCGGAGGCTGGTGAAGAAGAGCTGGCTCAGGCGCATGGCAGGAAGGATAGCGGCGCGACCCGCCAACGCGTCCGACCGCCGGTGGAGGACCGGCGCACTGGCGCTCCCGGCGGCTCCAGGCACTTGCGGAGACCGGCGAGAGGATCGGCGGACCTGCTAGCCTTCCCTCGTGCCCGAAGGCTTTTCCCTCCTCCTGATCACCGTCATCGTGCTTGCGGTCGCCTTCGACTACATCAACGGCTTCCACGACACCGCAAACGCCATCGCGACCTCGGTCTCGACGCGAGCCCTCCGGCCGGAACACGCCATCCTGATGTCGGCAAGCGCGAACTTCCTGGGCGCGCTCACCGGCACCGCGGTCGCCAAGACGATCGCGTCCGGGATCGCCGTGACCCCCGATGGCAGCGCCGGGCAGATCGTCGTCGCGGCGGCACTGGTCGGCGCCATCGTCTGGAACCTGATCACCTGGCGCCTCGGCATCCCGTCGTCATCCAGTCACGCCCTCATCGGCGGACTCATCGGGGCGGTCATCGCCGCGAGTGGCACCGGCGCGCTCAAGATGGACGGCATCGTCGGCAAGGTCGTGATTCCGCTGGTCACCTCACCGCTGTTCGGGGTCCTGGTCGGTTTCGGTTTGATGGTCCTCCTGCTGAATGTCTTCCAGCGCGCCCATCCAAGGCGACTGAACGATCGATTCCGGAAGCTCCAGGTGGTATCGGCCGCATTCATGGCCTTCAGCCACGGGTCGAACGACGCCCAGAAGACGATGGGGATCATCACGCTCGCCCTGATCGGCGCCGGGATCCTGCCAAAGGAGTCGCCCATCCCGCTCTGGGTGATCCTGCTGGCGGCCTCGGCGATCTCGTTGGGAACCGCGGCCGGCGGCTGGCGGATCATCAGGACGATGGGACAGCGGGTCGTGAAGCTCGATCCCGTCCATGGCTTTGCGGCCGAGACCACGGCCGCAACGATCATCCTGACCGCGTCCCACTTCGGCATGCCGGTCTCGACGACCCACGTCATCTCGTCGGCCATCATCGGCGTCGGGTCGAGCGACCGACTGTCGGCCGTCCGATGGGGCGTCGCCGGCAACATCCTCGTGGCGTGGGTCCTGACCCTCCCCGCCTCGGGGGCGGTCGCCTGGCTGGCCTGGGAGTTGCTCAGCCGGGTCCTCTGATCGGGCCAGGCCCGGGATTCCGTTCAGGCATTCCGGAGCACGTACCCCACGCCGCGGATGGTCTGGACCAGCACCGGCCTCGCCGGCTCAACCTCGATCGCGGCTCGAAGCCAGTGAACGTGGACGTCGACGGTGCGCGTTTCGCCCGCGTAGTCGTACCCCCAGACCTGCTCCAGCAACTGGTCGCGAGAGACGACCTGGCCCGGGTGGCGAAGGAGAAACGCCAGCAGCTCGAACACCTTGGGCTTGATCGCGATTTCCACGCCGTCGCGCAGGATGCGATGACCCGCCAGGTCGATTCGCACCGTCCCGAGGTCGATGAAGGCGGGGGCTCGCGAAGCCGAGGCCTGCTCACCTCGCCGGAAGATCGCCCGAATTCGGGCGGACAACTCCCGGAGCGAGAACGGCTTGGTCACGTAGTCGTCGGCGCCGAGCTCGAGGCCGACCACCTTGTCCACCTCGGATCCGCGGGCGGTCAGCATGATGATCGGGACCGACGACTCGGCCCGGATCAGCCGGCAGACGTCGATCCCGGAGATCTCCGGGAGCATCAGGTCCAGCAGGACGAGATCGGGGTGGTCGGTGCGGAATCGCTCCAGCGCTCCTCTTCCGTCGCCCGCCACGGTGACCCGGAATCCATCCGCTTCGAGCGCCTCTGCGAGCGTCTCGCGGAGAGTCGGCTCGTCTTCGACGACGAGGATCGTGCGGGCCATCACCATCGAGGATACCGGCTCGTGTTAACGGCTCATTGCAGCCCTCAGGCGATGCCCGCTGCCAGCCCTTCGATGGCGCCTTCGAGGCGCTCCAGCACACGGTCCCGGCCAAGGGCAACGAGCGTGTCGAACAGCGGCGGCGTGGCGGTCCGGCCGGTCACGGCCACGCGAATCGCCATGAACAGGTCGCCCGCCTTCCAGCCGCGGGCCTCGGCGAGCGAGCGCAGCGGCGGCTCGAGTTCATCCGCCTCGAACGAGACGGCACCCGTGTCGGCGATGGCCGAGCGGGCGGCGGTCAACGCGTCCAGCGTGGTCACCGCGTCCCAGCGCTTCGGCACGATCGTGGCCGCGTCGACCCGGAGATCGTCGATCCAGAGGAAGCCGATGAGGTCGCCGACCGCGCCGAGGATCGGCAGGCGCTCCCGGATCATCGGCAGCACGGCGCGGACCTCGTCAGCGGTCGGCGTCCGGTCGATCCTGCCCGCGATGTGGTCGGCCTCGAGGAAGGGCAGGAGCCGGGTCACGAGGTCCTCCTCGTCGAGCCGCCGGATCCACTGGCCGTTGAGCCACTCGAGTCGCTCGCGGTCGAAGACCGCGCCGCCCTTCTGGACGTGGTCGAGGTCGAAGCGAGTGGCGATCTCGTCGAACGTCAGGATCTCTTCCTCGGTCCCGGTCGACCAGCCGAGCAGGGCGAGATAGTTGACGAGCGCCTCGCGGATGAAGCCCTGGGCGATGTAGTCGGAGATCGCCGTCTGGCTCTTGCGTTTGCTCATCTTGGTGCGATCCGGGTTGAGGATCAGCGGCAGGTGGGCGAAGACCGGCTCGGGGTAGCCGAGGGCGCGAAACAGGAGGATGTGCTTGGGCGTGTTGGACAGATGGTCCTCGCCCCGGATCACGTGGCTGATGCGCATCGCCGCATCGTCCACGACGACGGTGAAGTGGTAGAGCGGAGTCCCGTCGCCCCGGACGATGACGAAGTCGCCGCCGAGGTTCGAGGTGTCGAATTCGACCGTCCCCCGGACCGCGTCGTCGAATGCGACGAGGCCAGGGGCCACCCGGAACCGCGTCGCGGCCGGCCGGCCCTCGGCGATCCGGCCCGCGCGCTCCTCGGCCGACAGCGTCGCACAGCGGCCGACGTACTTCGGCGGCAGGTGGGCCGCCTCCTGGGCCTTCCGATCGGCGTCGAGTTCGTCCGGCGTGCAGTAGCAGGGGTAGGCGAGATCACGGGCGAGGAGCTCGGCGGCTGCCGCCGCGTAGCGCTCGAGGCGCTGCATCTGTCGATAGGGCCCGTATGGTCCGTTGTCCTCGCCGCCCGCGGTGTCGGGGCCTTCGTCCCAGGTGATCCCGAGCCAGTGGAGTCCCTCGAGGATGTCCGCCTCGAAGGCCACGCTGCTCCGCGCCACGTCCGTGTCCTCGAGTCGAAGGAGGAACGTGCCGGCCGTGTGCCGAGCGTAGAGGGCGTTGAAGAGTGCCGTCCGGGCGGTCCCGATGTGGAGCGGCCCGGTGGGGCTCGGCGCAATGCGGACGCGAATGTCGGACATGACCCGATTCTAGGCTGCGCGGCCGGAACCAGGGCGATGACCCCAAGCGGGCCGCACATGGGGCGGCTTCAGGATCGGGCCGGCACGCGATGAAAGAGCTTCGGATCCGCGGCCCCGGGGAGGACCCGGACCAGCGACGCCGGCCGGAGGCCGAGGGTCGCCCGTCCGAGCGGTCCATCCAGCGTCAGCGAATCGAGGGACTCGGAGCGGGCAAGCACGTTCACGTGCGCCCCGGGTCGCAGGCCACGAGCCTCGAGGTAGGAAAGCAGACCGGGATCCTCCTCGGCCTCCTCGGTGATTCGATAGATGGTCACCCGCTCGCCGGCCGCGGTCTCGGACAGGCGGACGCCCTCGGGTCGTCGGCGCGTCGCCTCGATGTCGATGGGATTGCCGTGCGGGCACGTCTCCGGATGCCCGAGCAGCTCGTCCAGGCGCGCCTCGACCCGCGGTGAGATCGCGGCCTGCAGGCGCTCGGCCTCGATGTCGGATTCGGCCCAGCCGAGGCCGACGATCTCGGTCAGCAACCATTCGCACAACGCATGGCGTCGGAAGATGCCGTCCGCGGCGGCACGACCGGCCGAGGTCAGGACCAGCTCCCGACCATCCGCCTGGGTCACGAGTCCATCGGCCACAAGGCGCCGGAACATCTCGCTGGCCGCCTGCGGGCTCACGCCCATCCTTCGTGCGACCTGCGCGGCGGTCACACGGGCGCCGTCACCGGCCATCACCCGCAGGGCGAGCAGATACTCCTGCGCCGCCGTGGAAAGGTCGCGCGGGGGGACTCGCCGGGTATTCGAGGAACTGCTCACCGTTGGAGCATAGGGCTCATGCCGCCGACCGCGTGCGGTACGTTCGCGCTGCCACCAACGCCACGCCGGCTACCCAGGCCAGGCCGAGGATTGCGATGAGCGAGGCCGGGCCATGGGTCCGATCGTAGGCGGCCCCGCCGGCGGACAGGGCAGCGGCTGCCGGAAAGGCCAGGACGACCACCGCGGCGGTTCCACCGACGAGCAGGCGCGAGAGCGCCGGGACGGACGCGAGGACCAGGAGGATCAGGCCCTGGGCCAGCCATGGCAAGAGGGCGGCCTCGCTCGTGCAGGATGCGGAGAACGCCGCACAGCCAGTAGCCTGCCCGATGGCTGATGCCGCGGCGATACCGGGGGGCGGCCACGCCAGCAGGGCCAGCACGTACCGACGCCAGGGACTTCGCTGAAGGCGTGACCAGCCGAATGGTCCGAACGCCGGATCCGCCACCCTGGCCGGGGCCTCGGGATCGCGAGCCGTCTCCGCGGCGCGGCGCGCATCCGCAGCACGGGGAGCATCCGCAGCACGGGGAGCAGCTCCGGCGCGGCGCGCATCCGCGGCGCGGCGAGCATCCGCGGCGGCTGCCCTACCCCGGACAGCATCGGCAGCGCGTTCCGCTGCAGCGCGTGCCTCGGCAGCGCGTGCCTCCGACGAGCGCGCCTCTGCCGACCGGGCCTCGGCACGCGCAGCACGATCTGCGGCACGGGCCTGATATTCCGGCCCGTGCTTGCGAGGATCTGCGTACTCGCGCGGGTTCACGGTCCAGTACTCGCCGCTCGACGGCCCGTACCACGCGGCGCCCTGCCAGGTCGGATCGGCCGGGTCGTGGGCTTCGCCGTACGTCGTTGAGCCGAACGTCGCCTTCTTCGCGGATCGCCGACGGGTACCGCCGGCCGAGGCTGCGCCGCCGGCCGAGGTTGCACCGCCGGCCGAGGCTGCGCCGCCGGTCGCGCGGGCCCCGCCGGTCTGCCGAGGCCCGCCGCTCTGCCGAGGCCCGCCGCTCTGCCGAGGCCCAGCCTTTGCGTCGCTCGCGCGCGATGGATCCGCCCGCCATGGCTCCGCGGCGTTCGAAGGCGCGTGGGATCGGCCGGGCAGCCGACCGTTCGCCGTCACCAACTGCTCGTAGGCAGCCTGGATGGCGAGAAACCTGGGCAGGGCCGACTCGCCGGCCGAATCCGGGTGATTCGCCTTCGCCAGGGCCCGATAGGCACGCTTGATGTCGGCCGCGGTCGCATTCGGACCGAGGCCGAGGACGCGCAATGGGTCGTTCGCCATCAGCCTATCCGCGCGGCACCAGCTCGTGGAACGGTGCGAGTTCAAAGGACGGGATCGCCTCGGCATTGATCCGCCCGTGCGGATCGGTTTCGGATGGTCGGTGATAGCGACCGAGCACCCGAAGTGACTGGCCGGTCAGGACGCCGGCCTGATGGAGCGCCTCGACGGTGGCGGCCCAGGTCCCCCGCTCGTACCCGTCGCCATCCTCGATCTTGATGGCCATGCCGGAAGCCGGAGCGGCGTTCCCGTTGCCGCGGGGTCCCTCCAGGATCGCCAGTCCGCGGAGCGCCTCCATGCCACCCTTGGACACGATCCGGCCGGGCACGGCCTTCATCAACGAGGTGTCCAGGCGGTCGCGGCTCCCGGCGACCAGCTCCGGGTGGGCCAGCATCGCGTCGCGAATGATGGCGAGAGGTCGGGCGAGGGACGCACGCGGGTCGCTCGCGGCGACCGCTGTCGGGTCGGCCAGAACGGCATACGCCTTGGCCACCTCGCGGAGCGGAAACGCGTACGTCGGAATACCACACCCGTCGATCCCGAGGCGAAGCCTGGCGGGCGTCGTGCCGAACGCTCGAGCGACCGCCGCCCGATACGCGACCTGGGCCGGATGTTCCTCGAGCCAATAACCGTCCGTGTCCCAGCCGTGAAGACGGCACAGCAGCAGGAATACCGAGTGCTGGCCGGAGCACATGTGGCGTACGGGACTTGCCTTTTCCCCGTCCCGCGCGAGGCGCGACGCCGTCAGGACGTCGAGCGGCATGCCCGCCGAGCCACAGGCCAGAACTGCCTGGCTGATGCCGGTCCGTCGATACATGGCCTGGAGCGTTCGGACGTGCAGATCCTCGCCCGAGTGGCTGCTCGCCATGATCGCGAGTTCCGGTGTCTCCAGCTCGAACGCTGCGATCCCGCCTGCCTCGATCAGGGCGGTCAGGCCGAACGGCTTGACGCACGATCGGAGATTGACGACGTGGTCGGGATCCCCGACCGCGCGAAGGACCCGACCGGTGACGTCAACCTCCACGATGTCACCGCGATGAACACTTTCCTCGACGCCACCGCGCATCTGACGCACCAGGACGGGCGGTGGCATGCGACGCTGGTGGGGTCGGTCGGAAGACTTCGCAGGAGGCACCCGAGGAGACTACCGCGTGCGAAGCAATCGGGAAGCGTCGTTCGCCCGGGTTCTCGATCCGACGGCCCGCCCGGATCGGCTACGATGACGCCAAGCCCACGTCGATGTCGCCTGATCGGCGGCGGCGACCCACCCCTCCGGAGGCCCACGTCGATGTCGACGCCGACGCTCCACGTCTCGCAGCACCCGGCAGTCCAGCACAAGCTGGGCATCCTTCGCGATGTCCACACCGAGCCGAAGAAGTTCCGCGAAGTGGTCCGCGAGCTCTCCTGGCTTCTGGGGTACGAAGCCCTTGCCGACGCCGGCCTCCGGCCTGTCGAGGTGACGACGCCGATCGAGACCATGCAGGGCGCTGAGCTCGCCGATCGGATCGGGCTCGTGCCGATCCTGCGGGCCGGCCTCGGCATGGTCGATGCCATGCTCGAGTTGATGCCGACGGCCCAGGTCTGGCACCTCGGGCTCTTCCGCGACGAGCGGACCCTTCGCCCGGTCGAGTACTACAACAAGCTCCCGGACTCCGCCAACGTCGATCTTTGCCTGATCCTGGACCCGATGCTCGCGACCGGCGGCTCGGCCACGGCGGCGATCGAGGTTCTCAAGCGGTGGGGTGCCGTCCGGATCAAGCTCGTGAACCTCATCGCCGCGCCCGAGGGGGTTGCGGCAGTGACTGCGGCACACCCCGATGTCGAGATCTATACCGCGGCGCTCGACCGCCAGCTCAACGAGAAGGGCTACATCATGCCGGGCCTTGGCGACGCGGGCGACCGCCAGTTCGGGACCGGCGGCGGGGGCTGATCCGGGGGGCGGCGCGTTTCTTGCCGCCAGCGCGCTCATATGCCCAAAATCCGCCCCTTGGGGACCACCCGGCGCCCGTGATGCCCTTCGTTGTCATACGAGCGGGTCGCCGGGCGCCAATCGCGGGTCGCCGGGCGCCGGGCGCCAATCGCCGA
>JAZJZX010000002.1:512367-537698 GCA_040389445.1 Chloroflexota bacterium | reverse complement strand
TGAGACGATGACCGACATGACGGCAGATCTGTCCGGCCGGAACGTGGGCCCCAAGGGCTAGCGCCTGTCGGGTCGCCAAGGCTCAGGCCGTGGAGGCAGCCCGGGTCGCCATCTCAACCCACGGACCCAGCAGCTGCTCCCGCTCGTCCGGCTCGATCTCGTCCCATAGGATCACCGTGACCACGGCGAGTTCGAGCGAGGCGAGGAAGCGGACTCGATCCTCGGGCGTCGCGACGTTCGTGCGGGTCAGGAGCGCGGCATTCGCTCCGCCGAGGGCTTCGGTCGCGGATCGAACCGCGAATTCGCGAAACTCGGATAGAGCGGCAAGTACGCCTTCGCGACGGGAGCCGCGACCGATCAACTCCTGGACGCGCTCCAGCGCGGCCATGCGATCTTCGGGGTCGTGCGAGGACGCCGCGAAGACCGAGTAGAGGTCGCTGTCGAGCATCTGGAAGGCCTCCGCGAATCGATCCAGGCGATCTCGCGCCTGGATCGGCAGGCGATCCATCGGTTTGGGCGATCCGGACATCAGCCGCCCGCCGCCCGAAGACTGTCCTCGAGGATGGAGAGCGCCCGGTCCACCTCGTCCGGCGTCGTCACGAGGGGAGGGATGATCCGTGACACGTTGCCGTACGAACCGGCGGACAGCACGATCAGCTTGCGCTCGAGCGCGCCGGCGATCACGCGCTTCGTCAGGTCGGCGTCCGGCGTTCGCCCGTCGCCCTCGCTCGGCTTGACCAGCTCCATGGCGATCATGCAGCCGAGGCCGCGCACGTCGCCGATGACCGGATGGTCTGCCTGCAACTCACGCAGGCCGCCGACGAACTGGGCGCCCCTGGCGCGGGCGTTCGCCACGAGATCCTCGTCCTCGATCACGTCGAGCGTGGCGAGCGCCGCGGCGCACGAGACGATGTTGCCGCCGTATGTGCCGCCATGGGTTCCCGGGGCGAAGGCCGCCAGGACCTCCTGCCGGGCGAGAATCCCGGACAGCGGCAGCCCGGAGGCGATCCCCTTGGCCATGACCAGGATGTCCGGCTCCACGTCGCAGTGGCGGACGGCGAACAGCTCGCCGGTCCGCCCGAAGCCCGTCTGGACCTCGTCGGCGATGAGCAGGATGCCGTGCCGGCGGGTGATCTCCCGGAGCCGGGGCAGGAAGGTCGGCGGTGGGACGATGTAGCCGCCTTCGCCCTGGACCGGTTCGACGATGATCGCCGCAACCTGGCTGGGGTAGATGACCTGGTGGAACAGGAGGTCGAGCTCCGCCTCCCAGTCGCAGGAGCAGGTCGCGTCGGGGGCGTGCGGCCCGCCGGCGGCCCGGTAGCAGTACGGAAACTTCGTGTGGTACACGGAGCCGGGGAGTGGCTCGAACGCCGCCCGGTAGACATCCTTGGCCGTCGTGAGGGCCATCGTCTGGGCCGTCCGACCGTGGAACCCGCCGCGGAAGCTGATGATCACCGGGCGGCCGGTCGCCACCCGGGCCAGCTTGACCGCCGCCTCCACGGCCTCGGCGCCCGAGTTGGACAGGAAGGCGCCCCACGGACCGCCGGGCAGGAGGCCGGCCAGTCGCTCGTAGAGGCGCAGGCCCGGTTCGTGGTAGACGATGTTCTGCTGGCCGTGCAGGAGTTTGGCTGCCTGGGTCTGGACGGCCGCCACCACCCGGGGATGGGCATGGCCGGTGTTCGTCACGCCGATCCCGGACGAGTAGTCGAGGTAGCGATCGCCGTCCGGGGTGATCAGCCAGGAGCCCTCGCCCCGGTCGACGTCGATGCTGGTGATGCGGCTCCAGACGGGCGGCACCACCGCGTGGCTGGGCAGGGGTCGGGCGTCGGCGTTGGCGCCCGGCGGGTTGGTCATCGAACGTGCTCCTGAGCGCTGTACGAGATGGGCGGGTGGTCTGCGGCCGGGGTTGCGTCGCGGTCCGAGTTTGCGCTACGGCCGAGTCTGTGCTGTGGCCGTGGTTGCGCTGCGGCCGCCGTGATCAGCGCGGTCTCGGCACGACGGTCCGCGCGCCACGGGACTGGAACCAGGTTGCCAATGCCACGCCTCCGACGGCGATGAGGAAGATCGCCGTTCCGATGACGTGGACCTGCGGTGGCAGGTTGTTCCTGATGGTGCCCCAGATCCACACCGGGAACGTGTTCACGAGGCCGGACGTGAAGTTCGTGATGATGAAATCGTCGATGGACAGGGAGAAGGCGAGCAACGCCGCGGCGATGATCCCGGGCCGAATCAGCGGGAACGTCACCTTCCAGAAGGTCGTCCACTCGTTCGCGCCGAGGTCCATCGCCGCCTCTTCCAGGTTGCGGTTGAATCCCTGGATGCGGGCCTTCACCGTGACGACGACATAGCTGATGTTGAACATCACGTGCGCGATGATGATCGTGGGGAGACCGAGCGGATAGAAGATCCCGGGCGGGATGATCGACTTGAACGGTTCCTGCGTGGCGGTCGCCACGAAGATCGACAGGAGGCTCGCGCCGAGCACGATCTCGGGCGTGGCCATGGGGATGAAGATGAAGAGGTTCGTTGCGTTCTTGCCCTTGAAGGTGTACCGAACGAGGGCAAGGGCGATCAGCGTGCCGAGGATGGTGGCAAAGAACGTTCCGATGATCGCCACGAGGATCGACGTCCACAGGGCCGCGGCGAGCCCCGGCCGGTTGAGCGGACTCAGCCAGGCGTCAAGCGAGAACTCCGCCCACACGAAGTTGAATTTCCCGACGGGATCGTTGAAGGAGAACACGATCATCACCGCGATCGGGACCATCAGATAGATGATCGCCACGATGGTGAACAGCTTCAGGAACCACCGGTCCGCGAACGCCTCGAGCCTGCGCCCGGCGCCCGGACCCTCCGGCACGGCGGCGGAGGCGGCAGGTGGCGCGGCGGCCGTCATGTCGTGCCTCCCGTCATGTCGTGCCTCCCGTCAATTCCTCGGTCCCGAGGAGCTTCGCGTAGAGCGCAATCGCAATGAGGATCCCGGCCATCAGGATGAACGCCAGGGCTGCCGCGATCGGGTAGTCGTTCTGATCCAGAAAGCGGCCCTGGATCACATTGCCGACCATCTGGGTCTTTGGGCTGCCGAGCAGCTGTGCGTTGACGTAGTCGCCGATCGCCGGGATGAAGGTCAGGATCGATGCCGCGAACACCCCCGGGAGCGACAGGGGGAACGTCACCCGTATGAACGCCTGACTGATGAGGAACGCCCCCACGACCCCGCCCGCGACGGCTCCGACCAGGCCCGCCGCGACGACCGCGGCCGGTGCCGCGTCCTCGCCGACGAACTGCCCGTAGCCGAGGCCGACCTGCAATGCCACGAGCACGAACGCGCCGGTGACCGCACCGGCGATCAGGCCACCCCGCCGCCATGGACCGGCATAGAGGTCCTGGGCGGCTTCAATGAGTCGTCGATCCACCTTTTCGATGGAGACGTACAGGGGCAGCACCATGAACGGAAGGAACTGGTAGGTGAGTCCGCCGACGACGGCCAACGGCGTGCCGATGATGCTGAAGTTGTCGGGGACCAGCCCGAGGGCGTCGCGGACGAGCGCCAGGAACGGCCCGTCGTTGCCGAGGATGATCCGCCAGCTGATGGTCCGGATCAGGAAGCTCGTGAAGAACGGGGCGATGACGAGAAAGAGAAGGAGGTTCTTCCAGCGGCCGCCCTTGAACGCGATCGCGTAGGCGAGCGGGTAGCCGATCAGGAAGCACAGGATCGTCGCGAGACCGCCGTACACGATCGAGTTCGTGAAGTTCCTCGAGAACTTGGACACGCTGCCGATGTAGTTCTCGATGTCCCAGACCTGCGGCGGCGTCGTGAACCCGGTCCGGAGCGTTCCCTCGGACAGGCTGAACAGGAGCATCTGGATGTTCGGGACGACGAAGAACAGGATGAGCCAGAGCAGGCCGGGTGCCATGAGGAGGTACGGGATCGCGCGGCGGCTCCGGAACATCGACACGCTCTTGACGCCTCGTCAGTCGGTTGGCAGCCGCGGCCGGGTCGCCCCGGCCGCGGATCGGTTCACCCGAGGTCTACGCGCCCTCGAGGTCGGCGGCCAGATCGGACCACTTGATGTCCTCCGCGTCCGCGAGTGCGGGCTGCGAGAACATGTTCGCGGCGATGTCGGCAGGCGGGAAGAGCAGGGGGTTCGCGGCGGTGTCGGGGTCGGTCTTGGCGATCTCGTCGGCCACGCCCTTGACCGGCGAGATGTAGTAGATCCAGGCCGCGAGTCGGGCGGCGTTCTTGACGTCGTAGACGAAATCGATCATCGCCTCGGCTGCCGCCTTGTGCTGGGCACCCTTGGGGATGAGCATGTTGTCCGTCCAGATGATCGACCCTTCCTCGGGGAAGTCGAAGCGGTCATCCTCGCCACCCGACGACGCCAGGTCGCCCGACCAGACCATCGCCGCCCACGTGTCGCCCGATCCGAAGTCCTGGAGGTACTCGTTGCCGGTGAAGGCGCGGATGTGGCCGCCGTCAACGAACGGCTTCAGGAAGTCGTGGATCTTCTGGGCGTCCTCGAAGGTCATGGTCGCGGGATCGTTCGCAATTTCGCCCCTCGACTTGAGGAGCAATCCCACGAGGGAGAAGGTGTCCGCGTAACCGGACAGCAGGGTGACCTTGCCCTTGAAGGCGGGGTCGAAGAGATCGGCCACCTTCGTCAGCTCCCGGCCCGTCGACTTCACGTTGTAGCCGACGCCGGTTGCCCCCGACTGCCACGGCATGTGGAACTTCATGTCGGGGTCCCAGTCGAGGCCCCTCAGCTCGTCCCGGACGTTGGCGAGCGCCGTCGGGATGTTGGCCGCGGTGATCTCCTCGATCCAGCCGGCGCGGACGACGCGGGCGGCCATGTAGTCGGTCAGAACGATGATGTCCCAGCCGGTGTCGAGACCGCTGCCGAGCTGCGGGGCGATCGTGGCGTAGAAGTCCTCGTTGGCCTCGATCTCCTCCTGGTAATTGACCTTGATCCCGTACCGGGTCTCGAAATCGACGAGGGTGGGCGACGAGGTCTCGTCTTCGGTGAGGTCGATGTAGGCTGGCCAGTTCGCGAAGTTGAGGGGTCCCTCGACCGGTGCGGCTTCCGACGGCGCCGGGGTTGTGCCTGAACTCGCTCCTTCGGAGGGCTTGGTGGTCTGGGTCGTTCCTCCGCCGCATGCCGCGAGGAAGGCCGCAAACCCCGCCATGGTGGTTCCCTGCATGAATGCCCGGCGGGACACCGGAATGGTTCGCAGGCGGTGCTCGAGATCGGTCACGCGGTCGTCTCCTTTCGCTGTCGTGGGGTTGGGTGTATCCATCAGCTGATGTCGAGTTCCGGGTTCACACGGTCGGCCGACGCGACCGCAAAGGTGTGGTCGGGCGACCAGCTCAAGTGGACTTCCTCGCCGGGTCGATGGAGCGAGCCGTGCGAGGTGCGCTCCACGTTCTGTTCGAAAACCGTCAATCGGTCGCCGGCACTCGACTCGATGATGTAGCTCGTTGACGCGCCGAGGTACGACGCATCCGTCACCCGACCCTGGAGCCGGTTCATGCGTGCGTCGATGCCGGTCCCGTCGGCGTGGAGGCGGATCTTCTCCGGCCGGACACCCACCTTGATGCCGGACTTGCCCTCGACGGCTGCCGCCGGGACACGGACCACCCCTCCATCGGCCAGACTCGCGGCGACATACGTCCCGTCGCGCGCGCCGATCGTGGCCGGGAGCAGGTTGCTGACACCGAGGAAGCCGGCAACGTACTCGGTGGCGGGCCGCTCGTAGAGCGTCTCGGGATCCCCGAGCTGCTCGTACCGGCCTCGGTTCATCACGGCGATCCGATCGGACATCGTCATCGCCTCCTCCTGGTCGTGGGTCACGTAGATGAACGTGATCCCCACCTCCTGCTGGATCCGCTTGAGCTCGATCTGCATCTGCTTGCGGAGCTTCAGGTCCAGGGCGCCGAGGGGCTCGTCCAGCAGCAGGACCGCCGGCTTGTTCACGAGCGCCCGGGCGAGCGCGACGCGCTGGGCCTGACCGCCGGAGATCTGGGACGGTTTCCGCCGCTCGTATCCGGGCAGCTCCACGAGTTCCAGCATCTCGGACACGCGGGTCTTGACTTCGGACTCCGCGATGTGTCTACGGCGCAGCCCGAAGGCGACATTGTCGAAGATGGTGAGGTGCGGAAAGAGGGCGTAGTTCTGAAAGACGGTGTTGACGTTGCGCTGGTACGGCGGGAGCCAGGTCACGTCGTGGCCGTCCAGTTCGATCTTGCCCGAAGTCGGCTGTTCGAAGCCGCCGATCATCCGGAGCGTCGTGGTCTTGCCGCAGCCGGACGGCCCGAGGAGGCTGAAGAACTCGCCGTCGTGGACCTCGAGGTCGATGTGGTCCACCGCCACGATCAGGCCGCCGTCGCCCGGCCCGGCGTCCTCCGCCACGCGGCGACCGGTCGCGACGTTGCCGAAGGCCTTGTAGACCTGGGTGAGTCGAACCTCGACCTCGGGCACGTGCGTCTGGTTCCTCCGATGGCGCTTCGGGCCACACGGCGCCGCACGCAAGTGTCCGGTCGGCCTGTGCGCGGGGCGTGGGCGGAGGATAGGCGCGGACGATCCGTGGTGTCAAACACCGGAAGGCCTATCGTGCCCCCCGGAACAAGTGCGAAATTCGTACGAAACGACGTGGGGATCGGCGAAGTTCGGGGTTGCGGGACGCCTGCCGCCGATCCCTGACACGGATGGGGCAGCGTTCGTCGCGGGCGTACCTACCGCTGCGCGGCGCCCTGGTGCGGCCGGGCGGTCGACAGCACATCCTGTGGCTCGGGTCTAGGATATCGACGCCAACCCCGTCGGAATACCGCTCACGATCGAGGAACAGATGCTGCAGGTCACGGAAGCGACTGTCATGGCCGCGCTCGGCACGGTCCAGGAACCGGAGCTCGGCGGCGATCTCGTGACCCGCAACATGATCAAGGACCTGACGCTCACCGGGGACGCCGTCTCGTTCACGATCGAGTTGACGACCCCAGCCTGTCCGCTCAAGGACGAGATCGAATCCCGGGTCCGCTCGGCCCTGAACCCGATCGGCGTGGAGTCGATCGAGATCACCTGGGGCTCCATGGTCCGCAGGGCCGCCCCCCGGACCGCGGAGCAGCTCCTGCCGGGCGTGAAGAATGTGATCGCCGTCGCATCGGGCAAGGGCGGCGTCGGCAAGAGCACGATTGCCGTCAACCTGGCGGTGGCGCTCGCGCGTGACGGCGCGGCCGTAGGGCTCCTCGACGCCGACATCACGGGCCCGAACGTGCCGATCATGCTCGGCCTGGACGGCCAGCCCGGCAAGAGCAAGGAAGAGAAGATCCTTCCGCTCGAGCGCCACGGCGTCAAGGCGATCTCGATCCAGTTCTTCGTCCCGGCCGGCCAGCCGATCATCTGGCGCGGACCGCTCGTGGGCGGCGCGATCCAGCAATTCCTTCGGGATGTGGACTGGGGCGAGCTGGATTACCTCGTGATCGACCTTCCGCCGGGCACCTCCGATGCCCAGCTCACCCTGGCCCAGGCGGTGCCGATCTCCGGCTCCGTCCTCGTGACGACCCCGCAGGAAGTGGCGCTCCTGGACGTCGAGAAGGCGCTCGCCATGTTCAAGCGGATGAGCGTGCCGGTCATCGGGATCGTCGAGAACATGAGCGGCCTCGTCTGTCCGCACTGCGAAGAGATCATCGACCTGTTCGGCAGGGGCGGCGGCGAGCGCTTTGCGCGCGAGCACGACATCGAGTTCCTCGGGTCCATTCCACTCGACGTCACCGTTCGACAGGGTGGGGACGTTGGTGTCCCGGCGGTCGCCCAGCGCGAACCGGGGCTTGCAGCGGTTGCGCTCCAGAACCTGGCACGGACCGTTGCGGCACGGATGAGCGTCCGGGCGGCGAGCGGGGCCGGCCAGCCGGTCCTGACGATCTCCTAGGAGCGCCGATCCGGCAGGATCACGATCGGCTCGCCTCCGGCCACGACCTCGATCTCCATCCGCGGCAGCGCCGGGAGAACCCGGCCGTCCGTCGGCGCACAGATGGCCCGGATCGCCTCGAGTCGCTCGATCGGGTAGTGGACGAGGATCGTCCGGGGAACGCCCGCCCGGAGCGCGTGATCCACGGCTTCCTCGGCGGTCAGGTGTCCACGCTTCAGATCGTCGAACTCGTTGGTGTCGAGTGTGGCTTCGAGGATCAGGAGCTCCGCGCCGCGGGCGAGTTCCACGATGTCGTCCGAGGGTCCCATATCGCCGGCGTAGGACGGCAGCTCGGCGTCATGGATCGGGCGCATCGGGGGAGCGTGGCGGAGTCGTGGGACCTCCGAACCATTGGTCCTTGACTCCAGAGGGGGGGGTGCCAGGATGGGTTCCTGCATCCCGGCGGTGGTTCATGAGTACCCGTGTCGCGCGGATCCGTTCGCTCGTCATCCTGGGGCTGACACTGCCGCTCGTCGCGCCTGCTGTCGCATTCGCTCACTCACCGACGGGTAGCGACAGGGAGTACTCCCCGGACAACGCTGCGGAGGAGTTCTACTTCGGGGCTGGCACGTCTGCCCTGTCGTGGTTCATCGTAGAGGTCGAGCCGGCTCTAGAGACGAACTGGAACACCTCGAACAACACCCGAGCGCCGCACTTCACCCGGACGAGCGTCGATGGCGCCGAGATCAAGTACCGGACGAATGCCGAGACTCCGTTCAGCGATGAATGCCCGGATACGTTCTGGTACGCCTGCACCGACTACTACGGCGGGGCATCTGCGACGACGTGGATGTCCACGACGTTCAACCGTGAAGACCCGAGTGGACCACTCCTGTCGCTATGGTGCCAATTCCCCGGCCAGGGCGATAGTGGCTGCGCCGATGTGCGGCGCGTCGCCATCCATGAAGCCGGTCACGGGGTGGGTCTGGCGCGCCAGAGCAACGGCCATGTCCACCAAACTGACAGCCAGACCTCCGCGACCACCGTCATGCAGACGAACCCGAAGCTGGCGACCGCCGCGGGCTGGCTGGACCGCTTCCTCGGCTCCTGTGATCTCATCGAGCTGGCACGGGAATATGATGTCGTCAGCTTCAGCCAGGCATTGCCGGCGTGCGTCGACCACATCACCGCGCCGGCCACATCCAACGTAAAGGTCGTGACGGTTGCAAGCCAGACCACGACAGCGACGGGTGTCTGCGTGGGTATCGGCGTGACGCTGTCGGGTTCGCTGCGCCTGACGAACCAGCCGGCCGACGATCAGCTCGGCCTGCTCGCCAGCAACGGAATCGGGGGAAGGACCGTCGAGATCTTTCGCAGGACGTCGTCGGGCGGGTACCCATCGACGCCATATACGACGACGACCGTCGGGACCAGCGAGGCGGGGTCGTGGTCGAAGTCCGTCGTCAGCACGACATCAGGCACCTGGATCTTCCAAGCGCGGTACGCTCCGGGAAGTTCCGACTTGTCGACGCTCAACGCCTCGACGTCGCTCGAGCGCACCATCACCTGGTCGTCGCCATGCTGACCCGGACCCGAGTGCATCGCCGGCAGCAACCGCGGGGCCCGTCTGTCACGGCCATCGCGGCGGTGATTGTCGTGATCGCGATCCTGATCGTCCGTCCCGATGATCCGGGGCCGTCCGCCGGGATGGATCCCAGCGGTCCGCCGGCCGCCACCGACGCAGCCGTATCGACCCTGGGCCCCGGTGCACTGGGCGGAGCCGCGCTCCCCGTGGACGCGGCGAGCCTCGTCGCGGGCGCGTTCGTGGCGACGATCGACCCGAGCCAGACCGGCGGAAACGCATGGCTCGTCGGGCCGCTCGGGGGGCCGTGGACACGTCTCGACATTAACGCCGGAAACGCCGAGGTCGGGGATGACTGGGGCCGCTTCGTCGCGACGCGCAGCGATGGCGAAGGCGTCGTCGTCGAGCGGATCGACCCGTCGTCCGGTGCGCGAAAGGAGATCTACCGGTCCCTCGATGGCGGGTCCGCGACGGTTCGAGCCGCGCTCTCGCGCGACGAGTCACTGCTCTTCGTGTTCGGCGTCGACATCGGACTACGTTCGGTTCGCCTCGCAGACGGGAAACTCGATCAGCTTGTGAAGCCATTCAGTGGGCCGCCCGGGAGTCCGGTTCAACGAGGCGACATCGCGTGGTCGCCAACCGGTTCGACCGTCTCCTCGAAGCTGTGCACCTCGCTCACCTGCCGGGTCGATGTCGTTGACATCGCGTCGATGACCGTCAGGTCATTCGACGGCTTCGTCGGCGCCGCCGTCAGCGACCAGTATGTGGTCGGATACCGTTCGGAGGAAGACCGGGGATGGGCGTCGCTCGACCTGGGGAGCGGGGTTGTCAGCCCGATCGCCTCGATGGTCGGATCGCCGTACGACGCGATCGCCCTCACCGACACGACCTTCCTCCTCTACGGAGCTCTGACGCGGGCTGATCAGCTCCTCCACTTCACGGTCGTCGATCTTGATGCCGGGACTGAGCGCCTGGTCCACCAGGACCTGATGGGGCAGTCCCGGCTCTACGAGGTCTGGCAGTCGCCGACCTGGGCCCTCATCGGGGGCCGCGACGGCCTGACCGGGGCGATCCGGGCTGGCGAGATCTGGAGCGTCCTCGACCTGCGCGACGGCACGCTCCTGCGCGACACGGTGCCGATCCAGCAGCTCCCCGGGGGATAGTCCGTCCCGGGCTGGCCCGGCGGCGCGATCGGCGGCCCGTGGTCGATGGGCCGCTCGGACGGTGGGTTCGGGAATCTCCTGCTGCTACAATCGCCCACCGCCGCCCGGAGACGCCGCGTGGATCGACGACCCGGACGAGCCGTGGCGACCGCCCCGGACCCGACGAACGAAGCCGGCAACACGGCCGACCCACCCGGCCATGCGACCAACCCTCCCGGCCTGCGCGCGCAGATCGCGGCGGTGATCGCCGCCGTGCGACGCGTTGCCACGGCGCATGTTGAGCTCGCGAAGGCCGAGGCCGGCGAGATCCTGGACGAGGTCCCGGCGGTCGCCCAGCGGGAGCTTGGCCCGGCTGCTGTCGCGCTGCAGAACCTGGCCCGGACCGTGGCGGCCCGGATGAGTGTCCGCGCGGCGTCGGGTGCCGGTCAGCCTGTCCTGACGATTTCCTAGGAGCGTCGATCCGGCGTCGCCACCAGGGGCGTGCCTCCGGCCACGACCTCGATCTCCATCCGCGGCAGCGCCGGGAGAACCCGGCCGTCCGTCGGCGCACAGATGGCCCGGATCGCCTCGAGTCGCTCGATCGGGTAGTGGACGAGGATCGTCCGGGGAACGCCCGCCCGGAGCGCGTGATCCACGGCTTCCTCGGCGGTCAGGTGTCCACGCTTCAGATCGTCGAACTCGTTGGTGTCGAGTGTGGCTTCGAGGATCAGGAGCTCCGCGCCGCGGGCGAGTTCCACGATGTCGTCCGAGGGTCCCATATCGCCGGCGTAGATCACGCGCTCACCGGTCGGTCCAGTGATCTCCATGGACCAGGCCGGCACGTAGTGGCCGACCGAATGGGGTCGGATCGTCAAGTCCCCGATCTGGAAGCCTACCCCTTCGCTGTACTCACTGACCGCAAAGGCAGCCTCGAAGAACCCGGGGCGTTCGCTCATCACGATCGTCAGGTGCTCGAGGCGATCCTTGCCGCCCGGCGGGAGGCGGACCGGCAACAGTTGCTCGGACGTGTCTCCCCACGGGAATCGATAGCGGAGGGGGGCGATGTCGATCCAGTGATCGGCGTGCATGTGGCCGACCACCAGTCCATCCAGACGCGCGGCTCCGATCGACGCCTCGAGGCGCGCCGCGATCCCGCTCCCGATGTCGAACAGGACCGCCGTCGTGCTCGTCTGGACGAGGATGCCGGACGCGGCCGTTTCCGCGACGGGCCGGGCGGTGCCCGTCCCGAGGACGGTCAGGCGCATGCGGATCCTCCGGTTGGGGCGCCTGCGCGGCGCGTTCGAGGGATGTTGGCACGACGGGGCGGTGTCGTGTTGGTCACGAGCCGCTTGAAGTGCGCCTTCACCGGATTCGCTCGAGGAGGAGCGCCGAAGCAACGAGCGCGGCTCGCGACCGGCCCATGCTCCCGGCAACGAAGGCCAGGCGATGCTTCGTGTGGTCGCCGGCCGGATCCACGATCGAAACCGTGACGGTCATGTCGCCGCCACGGGTAGCGGCGCGGACCGCCATGCTCACGTCCGCGCCCGTGAGGTCCCGAAGTTCCCGTGCCCGGGACGTCAGCTGCATCGTCGCGGAGATGGGATCGGCGCCTCCTTCGGCCACCGGGGGCGCGTCGTCGGATTCGATCACCGCCCGAAGAAGCCGATCGCCAAGGCCCTCGCCGAGCAAGGCCCCAACGGACCCTCGCGTCCCGAACTCAATGGTGGCCAGGGTCCAGCCGCGGGCGACGAGCGCGGCCTCAATCGCCATGGGCCAACTCATGTTGCCGCGAGCCCACACATGGTCGGCGAGGAGTTCCATCACGGCCTCTTCGGCTCTCGCGACCAGGGTGGCCGCGTCGTCCGTGTCCGTCGGCGTGGCCGAAATGCGGACATCCACGGCGTCGGCCCGGGCGTAGGTCGCCACCGTCGGGTTGATGCCACGGTTCAGGAGCGAGCCGAGGCGCTCGGCGATGAGCGACTCGCCGATGTCGGTTGTCCGAAGCGTGATCGAAGCGGTCGTCTGGCCAAGGCCCCGTTCGCGGAGCCGTGGGATCACCCAGTCGGCCCACATCGGGCGCAGCTCGCGGGGCGGACCGGGGAGGGCGATCAGGATCCGGCCATCCGGGCGATCGACCCACCAGCCGGGGGCGGAGCCGTTGTCGTTCGGGATGGTGGTTGTGGATGGGAGGATCCACGCCTGCTTGAGATTCGTTTCGGAGAAGGGGATGCCCCGGCGATCGAATCGGTCCCGCAGCCAGCGCTCGAGGTCGGGATCAATGACGGGCGTCTCGCCGATCGCGGCCGCGACCGATTCACGGGTCAGGTCGTCAGGTGTCGGGCCGAGACCGCCGGTCGAAACCACGAGATCGGCACGCTCGAGTGCCGCTTCGAACGCGGCCCGGACGGTCCCGAGGTCGTCAGGCAGGGCTGTCATCCTGAGCACTTCGACGCCCTCGCTCGTGAGCCCGCCCGCGAGCTCCCCGCTGTTGGTGTCACGCGTCTCGCCGATGGTCAGTTCTGAGCCTATGGCCAGGATTTCGGCACGTCGGATCGCACGCATCGCGCGATGGTAGCCCGCGTCGGACGGGCCGGCAGAACGGGGTTGGTATGATCGGCCGGCGCAGACCATGCGCCTGGCTACATGGAGTTCAGGTGGATCTCGATCAGGAGCCGGCCGATTCAGGAGCCGCTGAACCGAGCCAGGAACCCGGGACTGACGGCCTGCGCTACCAGTTCGGGGCCGTCCGCGCCGCCATTCGGCGTCTGCTCACCGCGCACCTGGACCTCGCGAAGGCCGAGGCCAGTGAGATCGGAGCCGAGATCGGACGCGTGGCGCTGCTGGCTGGGGTCGCGTTCGGCGCGATCGTTCTTCTGGGCATCCTCCTCCCGATCGGGGGTCTCCTCTTCCTCGCTGACTGGCTCCTTGGCTCACTGGGTTGGGGTGTGCTCCTTGGCGGCGTCGCACTCCTTGATCTGGCCATGATGGCCGTGCTCGTGGCGCTCGGGATCCCGGGCGGGAGCATCGGTCGCGACTTTCTCGTGGCCGTGCTCGGCGCCTTTGCCGTGACGATCCTCCTGCTCCTGTTGAACGTGAGCCCACAGCTTGGCGCAGGTCTCGGGCTGTTCGTACTGCTGGTCGGCTGGCCGATCCTCGCAGGAATCGGGGTCGCCCGGAACGGGATCGATACGGGCGCCCTCAAATCCCGCTTCTATCCGACCCAGACCATTGAGACCACGAAGGAGACCCTCGAGTGGGTGCGCGAACGAACGCCGCTCGGACCGAAGTCCTAGCCGCCCGCGACGGGCTCGAGGACGAGGTCGTTCGGCTCGAGGCCGCGGGAAGGGCCGCGGTCGACATCCCGACGCGACTGCGCAACGACCCGTTGAAGGTCGGTGGCGCGGCCGCAGGTGCGGCGTTCCTGCTCCTTGGCGGCCCCAGGCGGATCCTGGGCAGTGCTCGCCGAGCCATCTTCGGGGCCCCGTCGGCGATGCCGAAGTCGATGCTGCCCAGCGAGGTCGAGGCGGTGCTGCGCAAGTTGGGGCCCGACGGCGACAAGGTACGTGGCACGCTCGAGCGTGAGTTCACACGCTTCCTGGATGAGCGGGCACCGCAACGGCGCGAGCGGGACATCGTCAGTCTGGCGGGCGGACTGCTTTCGAACGTGCTCCGGCCCGCTTCCGTGAAACTGGGACGCGAGTTTGCCGAGCGACTCTTCGATCCTGATGGGCCGTCCTTCGCGGAGGGGCTCCGCAAGGCCCGGGCGCGCATGGATGGATCCGTGGGCAAGGCGCCGCCGAAGGTCTGATCGGGATCGATTCCCACCTGCAACGCCCGCGACGGTATCCTCGGTTCGGGCGAGTGGCGAAATGGCAGACGCGCCGGCCTTAGGAGCCGGTGCCCCGTGAGGGGCGTGTCGGTTCGACCCCGACCTCGCCCACCATGTCCGCCCGTCGCGTCCGCCCGCCCTCACCTGCCCCACGTCTCGATCGGCCGTCCGGCAGGCCACGGCTCCGCCCGTATACTTCGCGGCGATGAACAGCACGATCACCCCCGCCCCCAGAAGCTCGGTCGCGGTTCGGTTCGAACTCCCGCCGGAGCAGTTGACCAGCGCCGTCGATGAGGCCGTTCGCCACATCGCCCGGCGGACCCGGATCGCCGGCTTCCGGCCGGGCAAGGCGCCCCGCGCCGTCGTCGAGCGAACCGTGGGCACGCCCGCGATCCTCGACGAGGCCCTTGATCACCTGGTCCAGCGAGCCTATCGCGATGCGCTCGTTGAGCACGATCTCACGCCGTTGACCAACGCCGATATCAAGATCGAGCAGGCCGAGGAAGGCAAGCCGGTCATCTTCACGGCCACGGTCCAGGTCCGTCCCGAGGTCAAGCTCGGCGACTACCGCGCCTTCAAGTTTGCGCCCGAGATCGAGACCATCGACGAATCCAAGATCGACAAGGTGATCGGGGAGCTCGCGGACCAGAACGCCACCCTGGCGCCCGTCGAGGACCGCGGCGCCCAGGTTGGCGACTATGCCGTCATCGGGTACGTGGGCACGCGCGACGGGCTCCCGTTCGAGGGCGGCTCCACGGATCGGATGCCCCTGATCCTGGGGGAAGAGCGACTGATCCCGGGGTTCGAGGCGAACCTCATGGGCCTCAGGACCGGGGAGTCGACCGCCTTCGACATCACCTTCCCCGAGGACTACGCGGAAGCGTCACTGGCAGGGCAGGTCGCCCATTTTGCGGTTGACCTGCGCGAGTTGCGCATGAAGGTTCTGCCGACCGTGGACGACGAATTCGCCCGATCCATGGGTGCGTTCGAGGATCTGGCTTCACTCCGCCGGGAGATCGAGGCTCGCCTCGGGCGCAATGCCCTGGACCGCGCCCGACACGAATTCTCGGACAAGATCATCGAGTACGCGGTGGCGAATGCCACGCTCGAGCTGCCCGACATCCTGGTTGAACAGGAAGTCGAGGTCATGCACGACGAATTCCGCAGCTCCTTGGCCCGGCAGGGAATCACCGAGGAGGCGTACCTCAAGGTCGTCGAAAAGTCGGACGCCGACCTGCACGGGGAGTTTCGCCCGGGTGCCGAGAAGCGCGTTCGCGTGCTCCTCGTGCTCTCGAAGATCGCGGAGGTCGAGGGGGTGATCATCTCCGACGCCGACGTGGAGGCCGAAGTCGCCCGAGCCCGCGAGCGCTATGCCCGGGACAAGAAGACCGTCGCCTATTTCGAATCGGCGCGGGGCCGAGGCTTCATCCGGAGCACGCTCCGGCGGAGCCGCGTCGTTGAGCAACTCGTCGACGCCTGGTTGCTCGGGCACCCCGATCATCCGGCACTCCCGCACCTCGAGGACGATGTCCCGGGTGGGGCGCACTCGAGCCCGGCGGAGGGCGACGCCTCCATCGACGCCATCGGCCCGGGCTCGCGCATCGAGACGGACCCCGCGCCGGCCTCGGCCGGCTGACCACCCTCCCCAAATTGCCACAGGAGCCGACCATGCTCGTACCCATGGTGATCGAGTCCTCCAGCCGGGGGGAGCGCGCCTACGACATCTACTCGCGCCTCCTCAAGGAGCGGATCATCTTCATCGGCGACGTGATCGAGGATCACCTCGCGAACCTGGTGATCGCCCAGCTCCTGTTCCTCGAGTCCGAGGATCCCGAGAAGGACATCAGCCTGTACGTGAACTCGCCGGGCGGCGTGGTCACGGCCGGCCTGGCCATCTACGACACGATGCAGTACCTGCGCGCCCCGGTCAGCACGATCTGCCTGGGGCAGGCGGCATCGATGGCCGCCGTGCTGCTCGCCGCCGGGGCCAAGGGCAAGCGCTACGCGCTGCCGCACAGCCGGATCATGATCCACCAGGGATCGGGCGGCTTCCGCGGCAACGCGCCGGACGCGGTGATCCAGATGCGGGAGTGGGAGCACCTGGTCCAGTTGAACCACGCGATCCTGGCGCGCCATACCGGCCAGTCGATCGAGAAGATCGTCGCCGACACCGATCGAGACCGGTTCATGTCGCCCGAAGAGGCGAAGGACTATGGCATCATCGACGCCGTCTACAACGCTCAGGGATCGTCGTTGATCTCGCAGGCTCACGACGCCGGACTTGCCGGTGGCGAGGGCAGCAAGGTCGCGAGTGTCCCGGGGCCGCAGACGAAGAAGTCGAAGAGTTGATCCCGGTGCCGGGCCGGGACACCTTCTGACCGTCGCACGAGGCAGCCGCGTGAGCACAACCAGCAGCAGCTCGAAGGGTCCAAAGGTTCCGTATCGCTGCTCGTTCTGCGGCAAGAGCCAGGAGCAGGTTCGCAAGCTGATCGCCGGGCAGGGCGTCTACATCTGCGACGAGTGCATCAACCTGTGCCAGGAGATCATCGACGAGGAGCTGCTCGAGCAGCCGAAGGTCAAGTCGGCCGCGGCGAAGCTCCCGAATCCGCGGCAACTCACCTTCGCGCTCGATCAGTATGTGATCAGCCAGGACAAGGCCAAGAAGGTCCTCTCCGTGGCGGTGTACAACCACTACAAGCGCGTCAACGCCGGCCACGCCATCGACGAGGTGGAGCTCCAGAAGTCGAACGTCCTGCTCGTCGGACCCACCGGGTCGGGCAAGACGCTGCTGGCCCAGACGCTCGCTCGCGTCCTCGATGTGCCGTTCTGCATTGCCGACGCCACCTCGTTGACCGAAGCCGGGTATGTCGGCGAGGACGTCGAGAACATCCTGCTGCGCCTCATCCAGGCCGCCGACTTTGACGTCGCGCGGGCCCAGCGCGGGATCATCTACATCGACGAGATCGACAAGATCGCCCGCAAGGCGGACAACCCGTCGATCACCCGGGACGTCTCGGGTGAGGGCGTCCAGCAGGCCCTCCTGAAGATCCTCGAGGGGACCGTCGCGAATGTGCCGCCCCAGGGCGGCCGGAAGCACCCCCACCAGGACTTCATCCAGATCGACACCACGAACGTCCTGTTCATCTGCGGCGGCGCCTTCGACGGGCTCGAGAAGATCGTCGAGGAGCGGGTCGGGAAGCGTGCCATCGGATTTGGCTCCGAGGCCGCACCCTCGGCCCTGGAGCGCGGCCGGATCCTGGACAAGCTGATGCCCGAGGACCTCCTCAAGTACGGCCTCATCCCCGAGTTCATCGGGCGTTTGCCGGTCATCGTCACGCTCTCTGCGCTGACCGCCGACGACCTCGTCCGGGTCCTCGTTGAGCCGAAGAATGCGGTGGCGCGGCAGTTCCAGCGCTTCCTGTCCCTGGACAAGGTGGAACTGGTGTTCACGCCGGGTGCCTTGCGGGCGGCCGCGGATGTCGCGCTGGATCGCAAGACCGGCGCCCGCGCGTTGCGGTCGATCGTGGAAGAGGCGCTGCTCGAGGTGATGTACGACATCCCGGAGCGGTCGGATATCCGGAAATGCATCATCACCGAGGAAACGATCCGCGACCGCCGGATGCCGCTGCTCCTCACCAAGACGGATGTGGACAGGGGCGTCGACGAAACGAACTACGAGGAATGGCTGGCGGAGCGGGGCGAGAGCGCCTGATCCTATCGGTGCGGACGCACCGCCGCGCCATGGATCACGCCGATCACGTTTTCGCTGATCCGTCGCGGCGTCGAGGGCGCCCGGATACACCTACTCGACCATAGTGAATCTCACTTGTGTCCCCTGATACTATCCGCCGACTCACGATAGATGCACTGCGGAGTTCGCCTTGAGCACAGCACACATCAGTTGCGTGTAGGCTGCGAACGTTTCGTCATGCCATAGCGGGTGGCCCGGGTGACGCGGTCTCAAGGCACACCGGAGGAGGTCACCCATGCTCCGGAGTCCTAAGGCGAGCAGTGTGGAGAGTGGCTGGCACCCGTACCCGGGCGCGACTCATGCGGGTGTGAGTCGTCTCCCTCTTGTAAGGCCAGGTCGCGTCGTAGGCCTTGGTGCCATCTGCGATCTCGAGCCACAGCGCTCCGACGGAAGTGGAGATCAGAGCTTCTCGGTGAGGGAGTTCGTCACGCTGGAAGACGGGCGACGCGTGATCCTGCACGAGGATCGTGGCTTCACCATCGGCTGGAGATCATCCGAGTCGGGTTCTGGTGCTATCCGGGGGCACGAGGCTCGGGACACCATCGCCCGAAACGTGTTGAATGCCGTGCTTCCCGATGACGATGCGTGCGCGGAGGACCACCCTTGGTCGTGGCTCGCCGACCTGGCTCGGGCTCGAGGCCTGAATGTGACTACGGAAGACCTGAGAGGTCTCCCCTATGAAGTCACACTCACCGACAGGGTGACGCGATGGCTCGCGGGTGTTGCCGGCCGCGCTGACCGGTGAGTCGAGGTCGGACGGTTGCTCGTGCCCGGAGCGCGGGATCAGGCCCGGCACCGAGGGCGGATTGACGATCCCAGAAGCCCATCACATCGGCACCATAGCGACCTGCAACAGACGCAAAAGCCGCCTAAGCACCCAGACCGCTAGACCTTGCAGCCCACGTTGAAGCCGGACACCGCGGACAAGAAGATGGGGCCACTGCCGGCCGACCGTGGCTCCGGATGGCGCGTGACGGTTCGAGCCTCAACGTGGCTCGCCAGGCAACCGACCCCGATTCGCTGCTGTCGCTCTACCGTCGGCTCATCTGGCTGCGACGGACCCTGCCGTCCCTCCAGATGGGCGCCCAGGAGTGGGCGACTAAGTGAAGTTCCCCGGTGAAGATGAGACTGGCCAACGTGCCCTTCGAGGAGGGCGCGGATGCCGGAGATCCAGTCGCGAACGTATGCCAACCCGCGGCGGCTGCGTCCGTGAGGTGGCGAACCCTGCTCTCCACCCATGATGTGGCGCCGCCTGGACTGACCGGCGAACGGTTGGCGCTCCGACCACTCGAGGCCATCGTCCTGGTGGCCGTGGCCGTGGCCGTGGCCGAGCGCGGCGCGAGCACGTAGGCGCGCGGTGGCCGCCACCGAATCCCGGATTCGGCCGTGCTACACTCCCGGCCTCACGGTGAGGACCGGGAAGAGTAGGACCGGGTCGGCCACGGAGCGAGCGCGGGACGGTGCGAGCCGCGCGGGTACGACGGATCCGAAGGTCGCTCGCGAGCCGTGCGGTTGGCGCCCGATAGCGCGCCATGAGGAGGGACCGAGACCGGCGCCCGCGATGAGCGGGGGGCCGTCGGACCTCAAACCAGCAGGTGGTACCACGACCCCGTTCGTCCGCTGGACGATCGGGGTTTGCTGTTTCCAGGTGAGGAGGAGCGCCGCATGAGCCGGACGCGCGAGCTGCCGAGGGCCTACGTCCCCGCAGACTTCGAGGGCGCCATCTACGAGCGCTGGCTCGAGGCCGATGTCTTCGCCCCGGACGGCAAGGGCTCACGCGCAGACGACACCAAACCACCGTTCGTCATCATTCAACCGCCTCCGAACATCACGGGAGCGCTCCATCTGGGACACGCGCTCACCTCGACGCTCGAGGACCTGATGATCCGGCACGCCCGGATGACGGGTCGACCCACGCTCTGGCTGCCTGGTCTGGACCACGCCTCCATCGCCGCGCAGTACGTGCTCGACCGGATCATCGCTGCCGAAGGCGAGACACGGGAGGGCCTCGGACGCGAGGGCTACCTCGAGCGGATGTGGCAATTCATCAACACGACTCGGGAGGTGATGCTCGGCCAGCAGCGTCGGATGGGTGCTTCCCTCGACTGGACTCGGCTGCGTTTCACGATGGATGAGGGGTCGTCACGGGCGGTCCGGACGGCCTTTGCGCGCCTCTACCGTGAAGACCTTGCCTATCGAACCGAGACACTCGTGAACTGGTGCCCCGGATGCAGGACGAGTGTCAGCGACCTCGAGGTGCTTCCGACAGAGGAGAGGGGCACGCTCTGGACCATCCGGTATCACCTCATCGACCCCCGGTCCGGCGAACCCCGGACGGATGCCTGGCTCAGTGTCGCCACGACACGGCCCGAGACGATCCTCGGCGACACCGCGGTCGCGGTTCACCCATCCGACGCCCGCTACGCCGCACTGGTCGGTCGAACGGTCCGGATCCCGTTCGTCGAGCGCGACGTGCCGATCATCGCCGACGACTCCGTGGACCCGGCGTTCGGTACCGGCGCCGTGAAGGTGACGCCCGCCCACGACAAGACCGACCACGAGACCGGGAAGCGCCACGACCTCCCGATGCTGACCGTGCTGGCCGACGACGCGACGATCAACGAGATCGGTGTCGGGTACGCGGGGCTCGATCGGTACGCCGCCCGAGCGGCGATCGTGCGTGACCTCGATGCCCGCGGCGACCTCGAGAGCGAGCGGCCGCACGAGATGCTCATCGGCCGTTGCCAGCGCTCCAACGACGTCATTGAGCCGCGACTCAAGACGCAGTGGTTCGTGCGAACGGCCCCGCTCGCCGCAGC
Organism: Chloroflexota bacterium; assembly: GCA_040389445.1. Lineage (GTDB taxonomy): Bacteria > Chloroflexota > Limnocylindria > Limnocylindrales > CSP1-4 > UBA5189. Next base: position 516,676 of record JAZJZX010000002.1, on the reverse strand, counting down.
GGCCCTGGCGGCCACTCGAGATGGACGCACGAGCGTCGTCCCGCCTCGGTTCGAGAAGGTCTGGGAGCACTGGATGACCTCGATCCACGACTGGAACGTCAGTCGCCAGCTCTGGTGGGGTCATCGAATCCCCGCCTGGTATTGCCCCGACGGCCACGTCACGGTGTCCGAACTCGAGGGCGGACCGGCGACCTGCGCCGGCTGCGAGCGTCCGGCGAGCGAACTCACCCAGGATCCGGACATCTTCGATACCTGGTTCAGCTCCGGGCTGTGGCCGTTCTCGACGCTGGGCTGGCCCGACGCGACCGAGGACCTCCGCCGGTATTACCCCGGCACGGTCCTCGAGACAGGCTATGACATCATCTTCTTCTGGGTGGCCCGGATGATGATGCTCGGGATCCACCTGACCGGGGACATCCCGTTCCGAACGGTGTATCTCCACGGCCTCGTCAAGGACCCGCTCGGCAAGCGGATGTCGAAGACGAAGGGCAACGTGGTGGACCCGCTCGAAGCGATCGCCGAATCGGGCGCCGACGCCCTTCGCTTCGCACTCGTCCACGGAACGTCGCCCGGCAACGACCAGAAATTCCGGAGCGAGCGACTGGACGACGGCCGGAATTTCGCCAACAAGCTCTGGAATGCCACGCGCTTTGTCCTTGGTGCCCGGCCGGCGACGGTACCCGTGGAGGCCGTCCGGCTGTCGCCGGATCCGCTCCACAGCGGTCCGGCCGAGCGCTGGATCCAGAGCCGCGTCGCAGCCGCCATCGAAGCCGTCGACCACGGCATGGCCGAGTTGCAGTTCGCCGAGGTGACGCGGACCCTGTACGAGGCGATCTGGTCCGAGTTCTGCGATTGGGGCCTGGAGCTGGCCAAGGTCCGGCTCGCCGATTCCTCGTTGTCCCAGGCGGAGCGTGAGGCCACGTGGTGGACGCTCGTCGAGGCGCTCGACCGCTACCTCCGCCTCCTCCATCCGGTCATGCCCTTTGTCACGGAGGAGCTGTGGGCGTCGTTGCCGCACGCACCCCAGGATCCGGAACACCTGATCGTGGCGGCATGGCCGGCGAGGGGGCAGCGGGACGAGGGCGTCGAGACGGAGGTGGCAGGGATCATCGACCTGGTTCGGGCCCTCCGGAACGCGCGGGCCGAGGCTGGGATCGAAGCGGCGGCCTGGCTGCCGGTCGACGTCGTGGTGCCAGCAGCGAGGATGGCCACGTTCAGTTCCATGGGCCGGGCCGTCGAACGACTTGCCCGCGCGCGACCGCTCACCCATCACGCGAACCGGGACGGCGCCGCTTCCGGTGCCGGCCTCGAGGTTGTCGCCGGCGAGCTGGAGGCACGCATCACCACCATCGGCGACGCGACGCTTCCGGAGCGGGAACGCGGCCGCCTGGAGAAGGAACTCGCGGAGGCGACGACGCTTCTGGCCGCCGCCCGCGACCGTCTGGCCAACGAATCGTTCCTCGCCCGCGCGCCGAGCGCGGTCGTGGCGGGAGCACGCGAACGTGAAGCCGAACTCGCCGAGATGGTCCACCGACTGCGGGCGCGCCTCGGGGCTTGACTGCCGGGCCGGGCGGGGATCCCCGGTCGCCGAAGCGGGGATCTTCGCTGCTACGATAGGGTCCAGTTTCGTATTCGCGTTCCGGGGAGTGCCCATCCGTGCCACTCGACTTCCTTCGACGAAAAGGCAATGAGCCCGACAAGGCTGCGGCTGAGGCGCCGGCCGCCTCCGCGCCTTCCGGCTTTGCGATGCCCGAGGAGGTCGTCGCCCAGGAGCACCAGCTTCGCCTCAACTATGCCGGCAAGACGAGCGAAGGGGTCCGAATCAAGACCGGGGCTGCGGCTCTCGACGACCTGCCCCGCATGCTCGCCGGCTTCTCCAAGAGCGAGGTGGAGGTCATCGAGCCCCTCCCGATCGAATTCAGTCAGGCAGCCCCGACGATCGTCCGTCCTTCCGAGGCCATGCAGTGGCTCAACGCCCATCACGCGCTCTCGCCGATCGGACGCCACGCACTCGTCGTTCTGGAGACGATCGATGCCATTGACCTCGCCTTCGACACATTTGTCTGCGGGCTGCTCGAAGGCGAGACCGATACCGCGGGCTATCCCGAGTACAACGCCGTCGTTGGCGGTGTGGCGGCCCATTGGGACGAGGTGACCGGAGACATGATCGTCCGGGGCGTCGTCGGATGGGGCGGTCGCGGCGTGCGTGGCGACACGGACCGGGTTGGATCTCGACTGTTGAACTCGATCCTGTCGAACATCCTGGCGAGCCAGTACTCGCTCGGGTTGACCTCCGTCGTGCGACCCATGGTCGCGACCGGCCGCGGAGGCGTGGTCTGTGCCCATTGCGGATTCCAGTCGGCGCATGAGCGTGCGTACTACTGCCCGAAGTGCGGCATGCGGCTCCTGCGCGGCTGAGCGAAGCGACGAGCTGGAGCTTCCGAACCATGCCGATCTACGACTACTCCTGTACGGCCTGTCGACACCTCGTGGAGGTGATCCACGGGATCAACGATCCCGGCCCGCGGTTCTGCCCGAACTGCGGCGCGGAAGCCACGATGCGAAAGGGATTTACGACTCCAGCGGTCCATTTCAAGGGTTCCGGATGGGCCAAGAAGGATCGGTCGGCCACGTCGTCGCCCGGCAAGTCCTCCAGCACAAAGCCCGCACCGGCTCCGGAGAGCACGGATTCGGCGGTCACTACCGCGGACAAGCCGGCCGTGACACCGTCACCCGAAGGAGGCTCGTGACCATGGCCGGAGCGGGCGCGGACTGGATCAGCCTCGCCGAGGCCGCGGCGATTCTCGCGGCGTCCAATGTTCGGTTCAGAGCGTCCACCATTGGCACCTGGGCGCGGACGGGCAAACTGCAGAGCATCAAGCTCGGCGGTCGCCGCTTCGTCCGTCGGGGTGAGGTCAAGGCACTGATTGCGCCACCGCGCCGCGTCCGTGTCGACCAGCTGCAGCCGGGGCTGTTCGAGGACCTTCGGGACTGACGATGATCTCGCGTCCTTGGAGGGACCGCATCGAGGGACTGGTCTCGCACCGGATCATGCGCGTCTTCCTCTCCGTCGTCGGTCGATACGATGCGGCCGGCGGGGCATTGCTTGCCGGTGGCCTGGCCTATAGCGCGCTGTTCGCGATTGTTCCGCTCGCGCTCGTGACGGCGGGCCTGACCGGCCTCCTCGTGGCGGATCCTGCCACCCGGAACGATGTCGTCGCCGCGATTGCCGAGGTGCTCCCACCCCTCCGGGGTCTGCTCGAGCTGGTCCTTGGGGAAGCGGCCCGATCTGCGACGACGATTTCCCTGGTCGGCGCTGCCGCGCTCATCTGGGGCGGCAGCCGGTTCATCCTCGCATTCGAAACGGCCATGTCCCGACTTGCCGGAGGCCCTCGAACGCGGGGTGTCCTGCGCCGAAACCTGATCGGCTTCGCCACTGCGATCGTCCTGGTTGGCACGGTCCTGCTCGGAGCCGTGCTGGCCGGCATTGCCGCGTTTCTCGACGCCGCGGTTGCGGAGAATCAGGTCGTCGGGCTGTCCATCGTGACTCGCCTTCTGCTCGCCCTGCTGCCGCTGTTCCTTGCCGTCGCTGCCACGGTCCTGGTCTATCGATTCGTCCCCGAATCCCGGCCATCATGGGAGGCGACATGGGTGCCCGCGGTCGTGGTCGGCGTCGTCCTCACGATTTCGACCCGCGCGTTCGTGTTCATTGCCCCGAAGCTCATCGGCGCCGCGGCCACGATCGGCGCAGTCGCAACGGCCTTCGCCGCGCTGGCGTGGCTGGGGATCACCTTCCAGGCGATCCTGCTCGGTGCCGCCTGGGTGGGGGAGCGGCACGATGGCCGGCGCGGCATCGATTCCGCCTGAAGCGAATGTGGTGATGCCCCGAGGCGCCTTGCCCGCGATTGTCCCCGGCGAGCGGGGAACGCGAAGTCAGCCTTGCGGCGTGCCGCACCGTCGGCAGAATCGTGCACTCGCCGACAGGGAAATCCCGCAACTGCCGCATGACTTCACGGCCGCGACGGCTGGCGTGGCGGGTGCCGGCTGGAGGATCTCTCGGCTCGAGGCGGCCCACATCGCGTCGGTCGAGCTGCGGGACATGAGCGCGGCGAGGGCATCGACGGGTGCGGACTCCGGCGACGAACTGGCCTGGGCCGGCGCACCAGTGGGCCAGCGCGGACCGGTCGGCCACTGGGGCGGGGCTGCCGGCGCGGTCGGCGTTGGCCACACGGGCTGGACGACCGAGTCAACGGCGGCGGCAGCCGGCTGAGGCTCGGGCTCCGCGGCCAGAGGCTCCGCGGCCACCGGC
>JAZJZX010000002.1:0-512267 GCA_040389445.1 Chloroflexota bacterium | reverse complement strand
TCGGGCTCGGCAACGGGCTCCGGCTCCGCGGCCACCGGCTCGGGCTCGGCAACGGGCTCCGGCTCCGCGGCCACCGGCTCGGGCTCGGCAACGGCCACTGGCTCCGTCTCCGGCTCCGCGGCCGTCCCCGGAACCTCGGCTTCGGCCTCGGCCTCGCCCTCGACCTCGCCCTCGACCTCGACCTCGGCCTCGGCCTCGCCCTCGACCTCGACCTCGGCCTCGGCCTCGCCCGAGGCAGGCTCATCGGGAGCAACGGCGTCCGGTCGGGCCCGGACCACGGGCACCTCGTCGGCAAGGTCCAGGGGCGGTTCGAGCCCGGCTTCGGGTCCGGTGACCACCCATTCAGCCTCAATCGAGGCCGCGGGTTCGGTCGCACCGGGTAGGTCTTCCAGCGACGCCTCGTATGCCGCAATGGCGTCGTCGAGACTTTGCCCCTTCGGGATTCCACCGATGGGGGCCGTCGAACCATCCGGGACGGGAGCCGTCTCGGCAGTCGGCACATCGAACCCGGACGCTGTCTGCTCGATCTCCGCTGCGGTCGACTCGATCGCCCTCGCGTTGGCCGGTGCCTGGTACGAGTGAACGTGCTCGAGTTCCTGTTCCTGCGCTCCGCCCATGAAGCGGAGCAGCCGGTCAGGCTCGACCTCGGGTGCCGCGACCGCTTCCGGTTCCGTGATCGCGAGCGGCGCACACGACAGACATCGTGCCTCGGTCTCGTTCCAGCAGTTGGCGCAGGTGTATTGCCGACAGGACATGCAGAAACTGAACGTTCGATGGAACGCATCCAGTTGATGGTTGGTGGCGTCCCGCTCGACGTCGGAGCGCGCGGCCGCGATGGCCTCATCCAGGGACGAGTCGTCCGACATGACGAACTGCTTGAGGCCGCGTCCAAGCACTTTCAGCCTGCCCAGTCGTCGCCGCCCGGGCGCGGTCGATTCGAAGGTGTAGCGCGTGCCGCACCGTTCGCAGAAGGACTCGGTCAGGATCTCGGTCATTGGCCCCCGGCTCATGGGCGCATCGCAGTGGACGCTCGGCGCGCCCCGCAGTATAGCCCAGGCCCTGGCTGGTTCCGACTGGCCCCAGGTACCGGCGCCTCACGAAAACCGTACCCCCGAGGCTGGGCAGGCGGACCGCCAGCGCCTGCCGTCCGCTCTGGTAGGCTCACCCGGATGCGACCGCTGCGACCGATGTCGGCCGTGGAGCGCTTTCTTGAGCGGCTCCTGGAGCGGCCGAGCGCCCGGCTCTTTGGAACGCGGATTCAACCCGTCCAGTTGCACCGCAGAATTGAGCGCGCGATGGAACAGGGAACCGTCCCGGGTCGGGGCGGGATTCGGGCTCCCGACCGGTTCACCATCCGGCTCCGGCCCCAGGACCTCGCGGTTCTCTCGGGCGGAGCGGATCTGGCCGTCGATCTGGCCTCCCAGTCGCTGGATTGGGCACGTCGACGCGGCTATTCGCTCGATGCGCGCCCTCACGTCGCCCTCATCGGCGACGAACGGCTCAGGGCTGGTGACATCGAGGTGGAGGCGCGATTTTCTGGCCCGCCATCCGCCGGCGCTGAGGGCGGCGACGACAATTCCTCGCATACGAGGGTGTTCCAGGCTCCCATCGTGCAGTCGCCTCGCGCGACGCTCGACGTACGCGAGCCCTCCGGAAAGGTCCGGACCGTGGTGGCCGGCGGGCCCGCGCTCACCATCGGCCGAGCGAGCGACAACGCGCTGGCCCTTGACGACGATCGGGTATCGCGGCATCACGCGCGGTTGCAGGCTCGAGGCGGGCTCCTGGTCCTGACCGACCTCGACTCGACGAATGGCACGCGGGTGAATGGGACCGTCATCGGGGAAGTCGCCGTCGGGAATGGGGATGTCATCGAGTTTGGCGATTCCGTCGTGACCATCGTTTCCATCGACGAGGCCGGATAGCGATGGACGGAACCATCGTCGCCATCTGGATGCTGCGGCTCCTGTTCCTGGCCGGCCTCTACGCCTTCCTCTGGGCGGTGGTTCGCGTGCTGCTCCGCGATCTGCGAGCCGCGGCGCTGGAACCGGGTGCCGAGCTGGGACGCCTGCTCGTCCTCGAATCACCAGGGGGCGAGCCCGAAGTCGGCGCCGGCTTTTCCCTCGACGCGGTGACGACGCTCGGGCGGGATGTCAACGCCACGATCCTTCTGGATGACGAATTCGTCTCCACGATGCACGCCGCACTGACCTATCGCGGGCGGGTCTGGTACCTGGAGGATCTCGGTTCGACGAACGGATCGTTCGTCAATGGCAGTCCGGTGGAGGGCACCGCTCCGCTCGCATTCGGCGACGAGCTCCAGTTCGGCAATGTCCGACTTCGACTGGAGCGACCCCGACGGTGACCGGCAGCCAGCCCACCGGGGTCCCGCGTGGAGCGGGCCTCCGATTGCCCCGGCCCCGGTTCCGACCGCGCGAGCTGGGGCTGCTGGCGATCGTCGCCACCGTGCTGGCGGTCGGGAGCGCATCGCTCGCGGCGACCCGTGCGCTCCGTGGGGAGGCCGATCCGGCGGCCAGCGCCGGGTTCCTGGCCGATGGATCCGGCCTCCTGAGCTTCATCGGCGGCTTGCTGGCCGCGCACGTCCTGCTCGTCCTCTCGGGCCGTCGAACGGATCAGGTCCTGCTCCCGACGGTCGGCATGCTCGGCGGCATCAGCCTCCTCCTGATGGAGCGTCTTCCACAGTCGCTGGCCGGAGGCCTCGGCCTGGGTCGAACCCAGCTTGTCTGGTTGCTCGCGTCGGTAGCCCTGGTCGGGGTCATCGGGGCGGTCGTACGGAGCGACGCCTGGCTCCGCCTCTACAAGTACAGCTGGGCGGCCGTTGGCGTCGGGATTCTCCTCGTCACCTTCGTGTTCGGACACGATGTCAACGGCCAGCGCCTGACCCTCTCGGTCGGACCCGTCAGCGGCCAGCCGTCCGAACTCATCAAGATCCTGCTGGTCGTGTTCCTCGCCGGATACCTGTCCGAGAATCGGCCGCTGTTGATCGAGGAGTCCAGCCGGGTCGGGCCGCTTCGGCTGCCCCCGATCCCATACCTCGCGCCGATGATCGCAATGTGGGCGATCGCGCTGTCCATCGTGGTCGTCCAGAAGGATCTCGGGGCCGCACTCCTCTTCTTCGCTGTCTTCCTGCTCCTGCTCTACATCGCCACGGCGCGCGTCTCATTCGTGGTCATCGGGATCATGGCGCTGCTGCTCGGCGGGGCCTTCCTCTACCAGCTGCTGCCGCACGTTCGCGTGCGGGTGGACATCTGGCTCGATCCATTCGCGACGGCGAGCGGAAACGGGTATCAGGTTGTCCAGGCGCTCCATGCCTTCGCCCGTGGTGGCCTGCTCGGTACCGGCCTCGGTGGTGGTTTGCCGACGATCGGCGGCGTCCTGCCCATCCCCGCGCTGCACACGGACTTTCCGTTCGCGGCACTTGGTGAGGAGCTCGGCCTCGTCGGGATCCTGGGGATTCTCGGCCTGTACCTGGTGGTCATCGAGCGGGGATTGCGCATCGCGGCGTCTGCGGCGGACGACTTTCGCGCCATCCTCGCCGCCGGGCTGAGCCTGGTCATCGGGGTCCAGGCCTTCATCATCGCAGCCGGCAACCTCAAGCTGATCCCGTTGACCGGGATCACACTTCCGTTCATCAGCTACGGCGGTTCGTCGCTGCTTGCCAGCGGGGTCATCGTCGGCCTGCTGATTGCACTCTCCGATCGAGGTCGCGATCTTCCGGCGGTCGCTGAGTCGGGCCCCGGTCGGGTCCAAAGGATGCCGGAGCACGGCGCGCGATGACGAGACCGGACGGAGGGCGAGGGGGAACCGCGCGCGGGAGTGCGCCACGGACCGGACCGCGCCATCCCGGGATCGGAGCGACGGTCGGGCGCGTTGCCCTGGCCCTCGCGCTCGCGTTCGGGGGCCTTGCGGCAGGCGCCGGCTACTGGCAGGTCATCCGGTCCGCCGACCTGTCTTCATCGCCGGATGACGCGGCCGTGATCGCGGCGAGTCGGCGCGTCGCCCGCGGAGACATCACCGACCGGGACGGGGTCCGGCTGGCGTGGTCGGTCCTGGACAGCAATGGTGAGCCCTACCGGAAGTATTCATCGCGGTCGATCTCCGGCGTCATCGGGTACGCGTCGCGCGCCTTTGGGAGCGCGGGCCTCGAGCGGAGCTACGACGCCCAGCTGACCGGCGTGGCGGCAGCCGATCCGGTTCAGGATCTGGTCAGGAAGTTCCGCACGGAACCGTCCGACCCGCAGGCCATCCGCACCACCCTCGCCGCGGAGCTTCAGCAGGCCGCGGTCGCGGCGCTCGGGAGCGACCGCGGAGCCGTGGTGATGCTGGATCCTCGAACCGGCGAGGTCCTGGTCCTCGCCTCCACGCCGATCTTCGACGCTTCGGCGATCGCAGACCCCCAGACTTCGACCGCCACCTTCGCGGCACTGCAGGCGGACGCCGACCTGCCCCTCCTGCCACGGGCGACGCAGGGCCGGTACGTCCCGGGTTCCGTGTTCAAGATCGTGACGGCCATCGCCGCGCTCGGATCTGGTGCGGTCACCGCCGCCACCACGTTTCCCGAGCAGCCCGGGGCCGAGAAGGCTGGGCTCCTGGTCGGTGGCTATCGGGTCCGCGATGGACACCACCCAGCCACCGGCTCGACTGCGCTCGATCTGATCGGAGCGACCGAGGTCTCCTGCAACATCTGGTATGCACTGGCCGGCCTGCAGACGGGCGGGGACGCCCTCGCCTCGTGGGCCGCCAAGCTCGGATTCGGCGAGCCGATCCCGTTCGATATCAGGACGGCTACCTCGCAGGTCACCAACGGGGGCGGGACGTTCGGGGGCGGATTCTCCGACGCTGTCGAACTCGCCAATGCCTCGTATGGTCAGGCGGAAACGGTCGTCACGCCGCTCCAGATGGCGCTGGTCGCGAGCACCATCGCCAACAACGGCATCCTCATGCGACCCCATCTGGTCCAGGCGTTCATCGGGAAGGCCGGCACGGTGAGCGTGAATCCAGAGGTCTGGCGCCGGGTGCTGCCGGCAGACCTGGCCGGGGAGATCGCGGCGGCGATGAAGCAGGCGGTCGAAGGGCGACTTGGGCGTCAATTCACGACCGGGGCGCGGGTTTCGGGCATGACGGTGGCGGGCAAGTCGGGCACGGCCGAACTCGGTGGCACGGGCGAGCCGAACTCGTGGTTCATCGGCTTCGCGCCGGCGGATGATCCGCAGATTGCGATCGCGGTCATTGTCGAGCAGGGCGGCCGGGGAGCCGAGCGCGCCGCCCCGATCGCGGGCAAGCTCCTCGCGGTCTGGAGGTCGTGGGCCGGCCGGTGAGCGGTCGGCCGCGGGGGTCTGTGCGCGGTTCGAGCAACCCACCCCCCAGGCCGATCGTGCGCCGGAGGCGCCGGACGACCCGAAATGCCTCGTGCGTCTGAATGGTCAGCAACGAGGCGCGCAGCGCGCCCGGATCACGGAGTTGATGCACCCGGCGGATCGCGAGCTCGAAGGTGGTCTGGACGAGATCCTCCGCTTCCGCGGAGTCGAGGGTGATGGCTCGTGCCGCAGCCAGGACGAGAGCCTCCCGTTCGAAGGCGATTCCGTCACTTCGGGAACCTTTCCAGCGTCCCCGGCGTACCATCCAGCGACGCCGTGCGCCCCAGGTTGACATCCGGGCGCCCAACCCCAGCCGAGGGATACGCATGACGAAGATCCAGGAGACCGGCGACAAGGTGCTCGCCAACGTCGAGCGCGTCATCGTCGGGAAGCACCGCGAGGTTCGGTTCGCGCTGGTCGCGCTGTTGTGTCGCGGTCATCTGCTCATCGAGGATGTCCCCGGGACCGGCAAGACCGTCCTGGCCAAGGCCATCGCGCGGAGCCTCGGTTGTTCGTTCCGGCGGATCCAGTTCACTCCCGATCTGCTCCCATCCGACGTGACCGGCATGTCCATCTACAACCAGAGGACGCAGGAATTCGAGTTTCGCCCCGGGCCCATCATGAGCCAGGTGGTGCTCGCCGACGAGATCAACCGGGCCACTCCCAAGACTCAGTCGTCCCTGCTCGAATGCATGGAGGAGCGTCAGGCAACGGTCGACGGCACGACCTGGCCGATGCCGGACCCGTTTCTCGTCATCGCCACCCAGAACCCGATCGAGTACGAGGGGACGTTCGCACTGCCGGAGGCCCAGCTCGATCGGTTCATGCTTCGAATTCGGCTCGGCTACCCGCAGCTCGTGGAGGAAGTCCTGATTCTCGACGAGCAGAAGCGCAGCCACCCCATCGACGACCTCGATGAAGTCCTCTCGGTGGACGACCTCCGTGGCCTGCAGGCGGCAGTGCGCGAGGTGTACGTCGATCCGTCGGTGGCCGATTACATCGTCCGGCTCGTCAGCGGTACCCGAACCCATCCGGACGTCTACCTCGGCGCGTCGCCCCGCGGATCCATCGCCCTGTACCGGTCGGGGCAGGCGCTCGCCGGTCTTCTCGGACGGGATTACGTGCTGCCGGACGACGTCAAGGCACTCGCAGAATCGGCCCTGGCTCACCGCCTGATCATCAAGACGAGCTCGTCGATCCACGACATCCAGGCGAGCCAGGTGGTCGCCGAGCTGCTCGAGACCACGCCGGTCGACGGCGTGACGCCCACGGGATCCGGCGCGGCACGCGGCATCCTGCACGAAGTGACGCCCCATCTGCGCGCCGAGGCCTGAGCCGAAGGACGAACGGAAGACGCGGCATGCTACGTCGACTGCAGCTCCTCGTCATCGCGGCGATCCTCGTGATCGCGGCGTTCTCCACCGGGCTGCCGTTCCTGTTCTACCTCGTGTACCTCGCGATCTTCGTGGTCGGCGGCTCGTACGTGGTGACACGCCTCGGCCTGACCGACCTCGAGGCGGGTTACGCCGTGAACCAGTTGTCCGGGCACGTGGGCGACCGCCTGAAGGTCACCTACACCATTCGCAACACGAGCCGGGTCCCGAAGCCCTGGCTGGAGATCCACAACGCCACCTCGCTGCCGGCCGGGCTGCCCGGGCGGGCGCTCGGGCTCGGAGCACGAACAGAGCGGTCATGGCTCGTGAGGACCCCGCTCACCAGGCGCGGCCATTTCCGGATCGAACCGCTCCAGATCAGGACCGGCGACCCGTTCGGCCTGTTCGAGTCGACCGCCTCGGTCGGAGCCGGTGTGACCGCCGTGGTCTACCCGAAGGTCGATGCACTGCCGCTCTGGAAGCTTCCTGCGGCGAACGTGGACGGGAGCCACGCGACGCCCGAACGGACCCTCCAGACGTCGCCCCTGGCAACCACCGTCCGACCCTGGGCACCGGGCGACGCCTTCAACCGGATCCACTGGAAGTCGACGGCTCGTCACGGGGAGATCCAGGTCAAGGAGTTCGAGCTGGAGCAGACGGCGGACGCATGGATCATTCTCGATCTGGAACGGGCGCCGCAGCATGGCTCCGGCGACGAATCGACCGTCGAGCTCGGCGTTCGCGCCGCGGCATCCATTGCCGACAAGGCGATCCGTGAGCATCGGGCGGTGGGGTTGACGGTCAACGCCCACCGCCTGGCGCAGCTGCAGCCGGACCGTGGGCCGAGGCAGCAACTCAAGATCATGCAGCTCCTCGCCGCCGTGGACGGGGACGGCGCCTCGCCGCTCGCTGAGGCGCTCATCGCAACGATCCCGCGGATTCGTCGGGGCATGACGGCGGTCGTGATTTCGCCATCGCTCGACCCGGGCTGGGTACGGCCCCTTGCGGCTCTTCGATCGCGCGGCGTCGGGTGCGTTGCCGTGACGTTCGACGTCGCCGCCTTCGAGCACTGGGCACACGACGAGGCGCGCCGTTTCGCCGGTCTGCCGCCTGCTCCGTCGGACGACGGGGCCGACGCAACCCTGGCCCAGCGCGTGCGCGCCCTGCGGCACGCCCTCTCGGAGTTCGACGTGGCCGTTCATGCGCTGGTGCCGGGGGCCGATCTCGGGGAGGTGCTCGCCGGATGAGCGCCGTGACGGATCGAGAGAGGCTGCCTGGAGCAGGAATGGGTGCCGAGACCGGTTCGCCTGCTCGCCGCCTGCTGGTCGGGCCGGCCGAGGGCTGGGCGACGCTGGCCGCGGTCGGGCTCATGGTCCTGACCGTCGCCTGGTCGATCGACGACGCCAAGTGGGTTCGCGGGATCGGGTCCTTCACGGACTTCCTGCCGATGATGGGATTGGTGGGCGTGGCCATCGGTTTCGGCGGCGCCAAACTGGGGTGGGGTCGCTGGACCACGCACCTGTTGGGTGTCGCCTTCGCCGCCCTGGTCCTGCCGATCATTGCCGGCGGGATCGTCCTCGGCGATGCGGTTCAGGGGTTCGGCCCGGCCGCCCTGGCGGCTCGGTACCACGAGGCCGCCGAGGTCGTTCGGCGCGTCTGGGAGGATCTGGGATTTCTCGGGCTCCCGCTGACCTCGGAGTACGGTCACTACTTCATCGCGCTGGGGGCGCTCGTCTGGGCGGCCGGCCAGTTCGTGGCGTATGGCGTCTTCGGACATCGGCGCCCGCTCGACGCCGTGATCGTCACCGGACTGCTCCTGCTCGGCAACATGGCGTTGACGCGCAACGACCAGCTGCATCTCATCGTGCTGTTCTCGCTGGCATCGCTCGTGCTCCTTGCTCGCTCGCATGCGCTGGATGAGGGTGCGACGTGGGTGCGTCGCCGCATCGGGGATCCGACGGCGGTGACCGGCCTGTACCTGCGGGGCGGCGCCATCTTCATCAGCGCAGCCATCGTCGGATCCCTGTTCCTGACCGCCACGGCCTCGTCGGCACCGCTCCAGGGCGTCTGGAAGGAGGTTCCCGGGACGCTCTTCCAGGTGGCCCAATGGCTGCAGCGGTACGTTCCCCTGGGCGGCGAATCGCGCAACCCGGGCGTCGTTGTTTTCGGAGAGACCTCGGCGATCATCGGGGCCTGGACGCAGGATCAGGGCACGGCGTTCGTGGCACGCCTGCCGGCGTCCGAGAAGGAGCCCTTTCGGTGGCGGATCGGCGCCTATGCCGACTTCAACCTGAACTCCTGGAGCTGGGGCAAGACCACGACGGTCGAACGGGCCGCCCGGGAGCCCTTGCTGGCGACGTTCGCCGACGATCCGGCGGTCCTCGCGGGGCGGCGCGAGGTCCGCGTCGAGATCACCCCGGATACGCTCGCCAGCGACTTCGTGGTGAGCCCCCAGACCATTCTCTGGGTGGACCGGCCGGCGCGGGTCCGTGTCACGGGCTCCGAGGACTGGTTCGCGACCGTTGAATTCGATGGGGCGGCCAGCTATTCCGTGACCGCGCTGGTGCCGGTGCTCGGCGACGTGCCGGGCGGGATCACCGAGAATCGCCTGCGCGTCGCGAGTCGTGACTACACCGCTGACGAACGGCGCCTCTACCTCGACGTTCCGGATGGTGCCCTGGGGCCGGCATCGCGGCAGATCCTGGCCGATGTCCGGGCCGACAGTCCCGACAATCCATACGACCTGGCCCTGAACCTGCAGAACTACCTGCTGGACGGGAAGAACTTCCGCTATGACGCGAACATCCAGGATGAAATCCAGGCCCGATGCGGCGGCCTTTCCACCGTCGAGTGCTTCGCCACCATCCGGGCCGGCTATTGCCAGTACTACGCCAGCACCATGGCCATCCTGCTCCGCGAAGCCGGAATTCCCACCCGACTTGCCCAGGGGTTCCTGCCGGGTGAGCGCAAGCCGGATGGGACCGAGGTCGTCCGGAACGCGGGCGCACACGCCTGGGTCGAAGTCCTCTTCCCGGGCTACGGCTGGGTGGACTTCGACCCGACCGGGGGCGGGGTTGGGCAGCCCGTCGTCATCCCGTCGGGCGCACCGGCGACGCCGACGCCGCGCCCGTCCTTCAATCTGGTCACGGATCGTCCCGGCGACAGCGGCGACGCGAACGGTCCCGGGCGTCGCTCACCGGTTCCGGTGGTTCCCGGGATCGGCGGCCCCACCAACACCTCGAGCGGGCCCTTCATCGTGATTGCCATGCTCCTCGCGATCGGCGGGGCGGCGCTCGCCACGGTCGCGTGGCGCAGGGGGCCGCGTCCGATGCATCCGGATCAGGCGTGGGGCTCGGTGGGGCGCTGGGCAGCCCGGTTCGGACTGGGTCCCCGTCCTTCGCAGACGGTCTTCGAGTTCGCCGGCACGCTTGGGGAGGCGGTTCCGACCATTCGACCTGAACTGGCTACCGTCGCGCGCGCCAAGGTCGAGATTGCCTACGGTCGCCGGGAACTCAGCACCGATCGCCTGCGGATCGTCGCCCAGGCCCATCGACGGCTGCGCCTCGGATTGCTCCGTCTGGCGTTTCGCCGGCGCCGACCGGGGCCCGGCCGATAGGGCGCGGCTCCGGCCGATAGGGCGCGGCTCCGGCCGATGGGGCGCGGCTCCGGCCGATTGGGCAGGGCTCCAGGTTCCGGGGCCTGTCCCGGGACCGTGACGACCCTAGAGCGCTCCCGACCGGCTGCGCGCCGCGTCCAGTTCCCGACGTCGCGCCGTCTCCATCGGGGCCAGATGACCGGTGAGGTTGTGGGCCCGAAGCCGAGCCCGGCCGGAACGGATCTCCACGACACTGATCCCGCACAGCGCGAACGGAAACGACCAGAAGTGGGTGAGGGGCAACCCCAGCAGCGCGAGCAGCGTGACCTTGAAAACGCCGTCGTGGCCCACCAGGATCATCCACGGTTCGATGCCGGCGTCCCCTCCGTATCCGAGCACCTGCGGGCCGTGGCTTGACGACCCGCTTCCGTTCACGGCGAGGCCGGCAAGGGTAACGGTGAGGGCTGTCCGGACTCGTCGGTCCACGTCGTGCAGCGACTCGCCCTCGGGTGCCCAGATTGTCAACGGGTCGCGCCGCCAGCCGGCCAGCACGTCGCCCCAGCGAGCCTCGATCTCCGTCGTGTGGCGGCCCTCCCAGAGACCCTGTCCTATCTCCAGGAGCCCGGGATCCGCCACGAGGGGCACGGTCACTCCGAAGCCGGTCGGCCTGCCCATCGCATCGGCGACGGCCACGGCGGTGGCCGCCGTCCTGGCAAGGGGTGAATGCCGAATTTCGACTGGCGGTCCGGTCGGAACCGGCAGCGCGGGAACTTCGTGGGGCAGGGCAAGGCGCGCCGCCGCGAGCTCCGCCTGGTGGACTCCGTCGGGGGACAGCGGAGAATCGCCCTGGCCCTGGAACCGGCCCTCGGCGACCCACGCCGATTCGCCGTGACGAAGCATGGCGATCGTGGCGTTGAGCCCGGCCGGGATCAGCGGAGCCGGCCCGCTCGGCAGGCCGGTCAACGCTCGCTGCCGAGGCGGATCGTCCACAGGTCGATGAGGGCCTCGTGATCCCGGATGGAGGTGGCGAGGGCCTCGGGAACGTCGTCGTCGAGGGCCAGGACCATGAGTGCGTCCGCGCGGGGCGCGGTTCGCGCGACATGCATCGCGGAAATGTTCACGTCGGCCGCACCGAGCAGGCCGCCGATCCGTCCGATGATGCCGGGTTGATCTTGATGGTGGGTCACGAGCATCACGTCCGTCGGCTCCATGTCGAGGCGATAGCCGTTGAGCAGGACGATCCGCGGCTCGCCGTTGGCGACCGTGCCACCGACCGACACGGTGCGGCCGTCCACCACGCCCGAGACGGTCACGAGCGCACTGAACGACCCGGCATCCGGGCTTCGGCGCTCGATCACCGTGATGCCGCGAGCCCTGGCGAGGAGGGAGGCATTCACCAGGTTGACCCGTTCCGTCGTCACCCGCTCCAGGAGCCCGCGCAGCAGCGCCGCAGTGATCGGTGCCGTCTCATGAGCCGCCGGCTCGCCGGCGACGTCGAGGGTCAGGGTATGGACGCCTGCGCCGGCGAACTGGCCGAAGAATCGGCCCAGGATCTCGGCCAGCGGCAGATATGGCCCGATGGCGCCGGCGGCCTCGGGCGGGAGCAGCGGTGCATTGACCGCATAGCGCGCAGCCCGACCGGCGAGGACGTCGAGCACCTGATCGGCAACTTCCTCGGCAACCGCGATCTGGGCCTCGGCCGTCGAGGCACCCAGATGGGGTGTCAGGAGGGTGTTTGGCGCACCGAGCAGCGGCGAGCCGGCAGGGGGCTCGGCATCGAAGACGTCGATGCCCGCCCCGCCGAGATGACCTGACTGGAGGGCGCCCGCGACCGCGGCTTCGTCGACAATGCCGCCACGAGCGACATTGAGCACGAATGCTCCGGGCCGCAACCGGGCGATCGCCTTTGTCCCGATGAGGCCGCGAGTGGCCCGGGTCAGCGGTACGTGAACCGTGATCGCGTCGGACTGGCCCAGCAGGGTGTCGAGGTCCACGAGCTCCACCCCATGGAGGGCAGCCTGTTCGGCGGTGACATAGGGATCCATGCCGAGGAGGCGCATCTCGAACGCACGAGCCCGATCGGCGATCGCCATCCCGATCTTCCCGAGTCCCACGATCCCGAGTGTGCGGCCACGCAACTCGACACCCTGGAACTGCGATCGCTTCCATTCGCCGCGCCTGACGGAGGCATCGGCAGCCGCGACCTTGCGAGCGAGACCGAGGAGCAGCGCGAGCGTGTGTTCCGCGGCCGCGATGGTGTTTCCGGTCGGTGCGTTCACGACGGTGATCCCGGCCCGCGTCGCCGCCTCCAGGTCCACGTTGTCCACACCCACCCCGGCGCGCCCGATCACCTGGAGCCTCGTTCCGGCGGCGATGACGTCGGCATCAGCCTGGATCTGGCTCCGAACGATCAGCGCGTCGTACTCGCCCACGATCTCCCTGAGCGATGTCGAATCGAGGCCGAAGCGCTCATCGACTTCGTGGACCGCCCGCAGGCGTTCGATGCCGGCGGCCGCGATCTGCTCCGCGACGAGGACCCTCATCCGGCGCTGCCGGCACCCGAGATCGAGGCTACCGCCGCTCGCTGCGCAGCGGCGACCCCGACGCCGACCTCGACGGGCCGACCGCTGGCCAGCAGTGCTTCCTCGAGGGTCGCCATCGTCCCGAGGATTTCATCCACGATCACCGACCCGAGATGGCCGACGCGGAAGACCTTCCCGGCAAGCTTGGCCTGACCGCCGGCGAGGACTACGCCGCGCCGCTTCACCTCGCCGTTGAACGCTTTCCAGTCGAGACCGTCCGGGATCAGGGCCGCGGTCACGGTCTTCGAGCGGTGGGCCGGGTCTGCGAACAGCTGGAACCCGAGCGCCTCGAGCCCGGCCTGCGTCGCGGCCGCGCATGCGGCGTGGCGCGCGAAGATGCCCTCGATCCCCTCCGCGGCCATCAGACGGAGCCCTGCGTCGACCTGGTAGACGACCGCAACCGCGGGGGTCCATGGGGTTTCACCATTGCGCGCGCTCTCGCGATGCTTGCGGAGATCGAAGTAGAACCGCGGCATGCGCGCCGTCTCCATGGCCGCCCAGCCACGATCCGAGGCGGCGATCATCGCCAGACCCGGTGCCGACATCCACGCCTTCTGCGATCCGGTGACGACGAGGTCGCAGCCCCAGGCGTCCATCTCGAACGGGACGGCACCGAGCCCCGAGACGCTGTCGACGAGGATCAGCGCGTCCGGTGCCGTCGCCCGGATCGCGGCTG
This sequence comes from Chloroflexota bacterium, assembly GCA_040389445.1. Lineage (GTDB taxonomy): Bacteria > Chloroflexota > Limnocylindria > Limnocylindrales > CSP1-4 > UBA5189. The sequence continues at coordinate 498,666 of JAZJZX010000002.1, read as the reverse complement.
CCAGCGCGGGGATCGGGTTCATGACACCCGTCGAGGTCTCGTTATGGGTGAGGAGGACCGCCCGGTAGTCGGCGACCGGCAGGCGCTCCTGTAACTCGGCTGGATCGGCCGCCCAACCCCACTCCGCGCTGATGCGGTCGACCTTCGCCCCATAGGTCTCGGCGATCTTGGCGAACCGATCCCCAAATGCACCGATGGACACGCCGAGGACGTGGTCGCCGGGTGAGAGGACGTTGACGACGGCAGCCTCCAGGCCGCCGGTCCCGGCGCTGGAAACGATCGCGATGTCGCCATCCGTCCCGAAGTAGGGCTTCATCCCGGTCTGGATCCTGGCCAGCATGGCCGCGAATTCCGGACCGCGGTGGTTGATCATCTGGCGCCCACCGGCTTCGCGGACGGCAGGCGGCAGGGAGGTGGGGCCGGGGATTCGCAGATTGGGCTCGAAGCGGGTCAAGGCACAAGCTCCAGGCGATGGTGGGCGAGACACGACCGATGGTCGCACGCGGCGCCGCGCCGTGCATCGGGCGGGATTCGAGGCGCTCGGAGGGCGACCGGTCTGGGTTGCGTTTGTGAGCGCCGACGGTGGCATGATCACCGCGCCGCGTCGCATTCGGCGCAGCCCGTCCGTCGTCAACCGAAGCCATGTCGAGATCTCGCAGCCTCCGACCTCGCCGCCACGTCCGCGTCATCGTGGTCGCAGGGCTTCTCGGCGCCCTCCTCGGGACGGCCGCGGTCGCAACCAACGCCCTCGGGGTCGGGACGCGCTTCGAGAACCTCGTCCGGCGCGTCGAACTCGCGCTCGATCCGCCCCCGGACCGTCCGTCGGTCCCGACCGTGGTGGTCACGCCCAGGCCCGTGGGGCCGGAGACCGCCTCGCTGTTGCCTTCCGAGGCGCCAACGGCCTCGACCACGGCGCCGACCACGACCCCGACAGACACGCCTCGGCCGACGCCGGCCCGCCTCGCCGTCGACGTGAACGTCGTGCCCGACTCCGAGCGGGTGTTTGCCTCGCAGATCACGAAGGACTGGTGCTCGCCGGCCACCGTCCAGATGGTCCTGACCATTCTCGGGCGCGGCGATCCCTCTGAAGCATTCCAGCGCGAGCTCGTATCGCGAATCGACGAGTGGGAGACCTGGCAGGACAGCCACGACGGCGGCTGGGGACCGTCGGCGATGGTCGAGGCCCTCGTCGCCTACGGCGTCGGCGGCTACGAGATCCGGGCCTATGAGACGCGTGCCGACGCCCTGCGGGATGCCGCCGTGGCGATCAGCGACACGGGCTCGCCCGTAATCCTCCTCGCCTGGCGGGGCGCCCACGCCTGGGTGATGAGCGGCTACCGGGCGGACGCGGATCCGCGCCTCTTCCCCGACGCGACGGTGAGCGGCGCCTACATTCTCGACGCGTGGTACCCGCGCGTTTCGAGCATCTGGGGTCCGTCCGACCCGCCGGGGACCTTCCAGGACGCGGCCGAGATGGTCCGCAACTTCCTGCCCTGGAAGCGGCCGGAGGGCAAGTACCCGGATCGCGACGGGCGGTTCATCGTACTGATCCCCACACTGCAGTTTGCCCCAAGCCCGTAGGCGGATCTAGGCTTCCGCCGGCTCCGACGGAGCCGGCCGGAGGGCGCGTATCCGGGGCACGATTGCGACCGCGATGAGCGCCACTTTCGCGGCCGCGCCCAGGGCGAAGCCGGCCGGAATGGCGAGGATCCCGAGCGAAGGCACGAGCCACGACGTCGCGACGACGATGACCCCGAGCGACAGGAGCGAGCCGGCAACCGGCCAGAGCGTGTTCCGGGTGGCGTAGCAGGCCCGGGCGAGCGGGTGGGCGAGGGCATCGAACGGCACCGAGATCGCGAAGACCGCCAGGATCGCCGACGTCCGCGCGACGTCCTCGGCATCGAAGGCCCCGCCCCCGAGCAGCGTCTCGATCGCGAGGCCGCCGACGAGGACGAGCCCGATCGCCGCGGCGATCGTGAGGCCGGTGATGGCGGCGAGGTTGTTCCTGAGCACCCGCGTGAACGTCGACCGGTCTCCGGCGGCCGCGGCGGCGGAGAGGGTCGGGAAGACCGCCAGCGAGAAGGCCACCCCGACGAGGCTGACCGGGACGCTCTGGAAGTTCCGGGCGAAGCTGAGCGAGCTCACCGCCCCGGCCCCCAGCGTCGTCGCCAGCTGGGTGAAGAACAGGAAGATGAGCGGCTCGACGGGCTGGGCGGCCATCTTCGGGAGCATGAGCCGGAGGAACTCGCGGAAGGCCCCGGTTCGGACGGCGAGGCGCGGCCGGATCCGGACGTCGGTCCGGGCAATGCCCACGATCCGGATCCCGAGGTGGAGCGCAGCGCCCGCGACCGCGCCGACCGCCGCCGCGTAGATCCCGATCCGGTCCGCGAGGAGGACGGTCCCGCCGACGATCCCGGCGTTGTAGAGGATCGGGGCAAGGGCGTACCAGAGAAACCGGCGATGGGCCACCAGGAGTTCGCCGAGGGCGATCGAGGCCGCGAACATGACCGGGGTGATGGACATCAGCCGGAAGAGGGCGACGTACTGGTCCGCCTGGGCGCTCGAGAATCCGGGCGCGATCCGTGCGGTCGTCGCCGGCGCGATCGCGAACAGGATCGCCGAGCCCACCGCCATCACCCCGACCGCGACCGTCAGGACGGTGCGTCCGAAATCGTCCGCCATCCCGCGATCGTCGCGGGCGAGGCGCGCGTAGATCGGGATGAACGGCGCCGTCAGGCCGCTCGCGACGAGGACGTCGAGGAGGAGCTCGGGCAGGATGAAAGCGGCGTTGTATGCGTCGAGCTCCGGGCCGGCACCGAAGGCGCGGGCGAAGACGCGATCGCGGACGAGGCCCATCCCGTAGGCCGCGAAGGTGAGTGTGGCAAGAAGGAGCGCCCCGGGCGGGACGAGGCGCGCCACCAGGGTGCGGAGGCGGGTCATGGCGGAGGGACGCTCAGGGGTGCCGTTTCGCGACGCGGGCCGCGGCGAGCTCACTCCGACGCGTCGCGCTGCTCGGTCTCAGCCAGGCGGCGCCGGTTCTCCTCGCGGGTCCGGAGAATCCCGGCACCACCTCCGGGCCTGATCTCCGGACCGGGAATCCGGGACCTGGGCGCTCGGCCGGTCTCCCGGGCTGCCTCCCGGGCCGCCACACGGCGGGCCATCCGCTCGCCGATCGTCACCTCGTAGCCCTGGTCGGTCGGGAGGTAGTAATGGACTTCACCGAGTTCGTCCGGCAGGTAGCGCTGGTCAACGTCCGCGCCCTCAAAATCGTGGGGGTAGCGGTACCCCACGCCGATCCCGTGGTGCTTCATCCGCGGGTTCGCGGCGTTCCGGAGATGGAGCGGAACCGGGAGTGCACCCCTCGCTTCGAGATCACCGACAGCGGCGAAGAATGCCTTGCCGGCCCGGTTCGACTTGGGGGCGGTCGCGATGTATGTCGCCGCCTGGGCGAGGGCGTACTGCGCCTCTGGCAGCCCGATCCAGTCGAGCGCCTGGCCCGCGGCGATCGCGACCTGGAGGGCCCGCGGATCGGCATTCCCGACGTCCTCGCTCGCGCTGATGATGAGCCGGCGGGCGATGAATTTCGGGTCCTCGCCGGCGGCGATCATCGCGGCCAGCCAGTAGAGGGCGGCGTCCGGGTCGTTGCCGCGGAGACTCTTGATGAACGCCGAGGCGGTGTCGTAGTGGCCGTCGCCGGCCCGGTCGTAGGCGAGGACGCGCTGCTGCGCCGCTGCCTCGATCTCCGCCAGCCGTGGGGTGACTCGCCCATCTGCATCGCGGAGGCCTTCGCCCTCGGCCAGTGCGGCCGCTCCCTCGAGGACGTTGAGGGCCGCGCGGGCGTCGCCCCCGGCGAGCGAGACGAGGTGGGCGAAGGCGTCGTCGGGGAGGGCCACTCCGCCTGCCGGCCCGAGGGCTCCCGCCAGCCCTCGCTCGACGTCGGCGAGCGCCCGCCGGACGACGATCTCGACATCCGCGTCGACGAGCGGCTCAAGGCGCCACACCCGGAGTCGCGAGAGCAAGGCCGAGTTGACCTCGAAGTACGGGTTCTCCGTCGTCGCGCCGATGAGCGTGACGGTGCCGTCCTCGACGTGCGGCAGGAGCGCGTCCTGCTGGGCCTTGTTGAAACGGTGGATCTCGTCGATGAACAGGACCGTCCGAGTGCCGTGGAGCGTCATCCGTTCCTGGGCCGCGGCGAGGGCCGAACGGACCTCGGCGACGCCGGACATGACTGCGGACAGGGTCGAGAACTCGGCCCCGATCTCGCCGGCCAGGAGGCGGGCGAGCGACGTCTTGCCGGTACCGGGCGGGCCCCACAGGAGGAGCGAGGTCAGGTGGCCACGCGCGACCGATCGTCGCAACGGCCCGTGTTCGCCGACCAGGTGCGGCTGTCCGACGAATTCGTCCAGCGCCCGCGGGCGCATCCTCGCGGCAAGGGGTTGTCGTTCCGGGGGTGGAACGAAGAGCGCCTCGGGGCGTGCCCCGGTCAGGCGAGCGGACGGCCGACGGGCGGGCATGCCGGTGAGTCTACGCGGCGGCCGCGCTGCTCAGCCGAGCGTCACGCCTCCAACGTTGACCGCCAGCCAGAGGATGGCGAGGATGCCGAACATCACGGTGGCCGTCACGGCGATTCGTCGGACATCGCGCGCGACGTAGGCGTACTCGTGTGCTGCGCGGATGGACAGGGGAGCGTTCGCATCACCGGCCACGACCAGATCGATGGCTGCCGTCCGTGCACGGCGTCGGGCGTTGTCCGAAATCGCAGCGCGTTCCCGGGCCACCAACTCGGCTTCGAGTTCCGCAGCGCGCTCGAACTCGGCATCCGTGAGACCGCTGCCGCGGCCCGTGACCGGGCCACTAGATACGGTCTTGGCGGCGGGTCGATGAACGTCTGGTCGACCGGGGTAGCGGGTGCGCTTCGCCATCGGGGAGGCGTGCTCCTCATGCAGGGCGGAAGTCCGCCGTGGCCGAGGATACACCGGCGAGCCGTGACGGGACCCGGGCGCCCTGCGGCGGTAGACTCGTGGCCCCGTCTCAGGAGGACCTCGTCATCGACTTCCCGGCTGTCATCGAACGCAACATCGTCGTGGCGGTGATCGGGCTTGGCGCCGTCTCGCTCGTCCTCCTCGTCGCCACGATTCGCCTGCTGCGCCGCACGCGCCGATTGGCCGAGCGCCTCCAGGCGATCACCCGCGGCAGCGACGACCGGAGCCTCGAGGCCATTCTCGAGGCGCACCTCAGCCGCGTCCACGAGGTCGTCCGGACCCTGGACGAGGTCGAGGCGCGCACCACGGTCCTGGAACGGGACCTGAAGCGGACCTTCGCACGCGTGGGGCTCGTCCGATACAACCCGTTCGAGGACACCGGGGGAAACCAGAGTTTTGCTCTCGCCCTGCTCGATGCACACGGGGATGGGTTCGTGCTGAGCAGCCTGCACTCCCGGGGCGGGACCCGCGTCTATGCCAAGGGAGTCCGCGGCGGCCGATCCGATTCCGCGATGAGCGGGGAGGAGGAGGAAGCACTTCGGGCCGCGATGACCGCGCCTGCTGCGTTGCCGGCGTCCATCTGATCTCCGGACCACGAGCGCGAGACCGGGAGCCGTGCCACCCGAGATGGCACAGGAGTCCGGCAGGATCCGGTCATGAAGACAACGCGACTCGCCGTTCCCGGCCCGGGCACCGCTCCCTCCCCGCGGCGAGCACGCCCGCGCCGTCGCCCGGCGCGTCTGGAACAGATCCCCGTCTGGGCGGGATTTGAAACGTCGAGCGCCGCATCGACCAAGCACGCCGGGCTCGAGAAACTCCTCCAGGGACTGAACCCGGAGCAGCGCCGGGCCGTCACGCACGGCGATGGCCCCCTGCTCGTGGTGGCCGGCGCAGGCACGGGCAAGACCGAGGTGATCACCCGGCGCATTGCCTGGCTCGTGGCCACCAGGCGGGCGAGGCCGTCGCAGATCCTGGGGCTGACCTTCACGGACAAGGCCGCAGCCGAGATGCAGCTCCGCGTCGATCAGCTGGTGCCGTACGGATTTGCCGACACCACGATTTCCACCTTCCATGCCTTCGGGGATCGACTGATCCGGGAGTTTGCGTTCGAGCTGGGCGTTTCGCCCGATGCCCGCGTCCTCTCGCGAGCCGAATCCGTCGTCCTCCTCCGGGAGCACCTGTTCGAGCTGGGTCTGGATGCGTATCTCCCCCTCGGTGACCCGACGCGCTTCCTCGGCGCCCTGGCCACGCTGTTCGGTCGCTGTCGGGACGAGGACGTGACGCCCGACCGGTACCGGAACCATGCGGATGCCCTTGCGTCGGCCGCGTCCGCCGCGGCGACCGCGCTGCTTGCCGGGCCCGTGCCGAAACCTGCGGATCGGGCCGCGGCCGATGCGCTTGCCGAGCTGGCGGCGCGCCAGGGCGAACTGGCGACGGCCTATGCCCGCTACACCGACTTGCTGGCAGCGAGCGGCGCAATCGACTTTGGGGATCAGGTTGCCCTCGCCCTCCGACTCCTGCGGACGTCGCCGGCCACCCTGGCGACGATCCGGAAGCGATTTCGCTTCATCCTCGTCGACGAGTTCCAGGACACCAATCCCGTGCAGTCGGCGCTGGTCGGGCTGCTCGCGGAGGACCACCGGAACATCACGGTGGTCGGGGACGACGATCAGAGCATCTATCGCTTCCGGGGCGCCGCGGTCAGCAACATTCTCGAGTTTCGCGATCGGTATCCGGGCACACGAACGGTGGTTCTCCGTCGGAACTACCGGTCCACGGCGCCGATCCTCGACGCCTCGCACCGGTTGATCAAGTTCAACGATCCGGATCGCCTGGAGAGTCGGGTAGGGATCTCCAAGAGGCTGATCCCGCAACGCACGACCGCGCCGGCTCTCCCGGTCCGCGCCCATGCGTTCGAGACGGCCGGCGAGGAGGCTGACTGGATCGCGGTCGAGTTCCGGCGTCGCATCGACGCCGGCGTCCATCCCAGGGATCTCGCGGTCCTGGTCCGTGCCAACGCCGGCGCCGACCCAATTCTCCGGAGTCTCAATGTCGCCGGCGTTCCATGGCGGTTTGCGGGCGCATCCGGCCTGTACGGTCGCCCGGAGGTCCGGCTGCTCCTGTCCGTCTTGCGCGCAGTGACCGATTCGGAGTCGAGCGCCGATGTCTATGCCCTCGCGGCATCAGACGTCTACCGAGTGCCGTCCGACGACCTGTCTGCCGTGATGGGTGTCGTGCGGAAAGAGCATCGCTCGGCGTGGGCGGTGCTGGAGGGAATCGACGGCGCCTCGGGCGGTCCCGTGGTGACCGGTGCGGGCCGGGTGGCGATCGCGCGGCTCGTCGGCGACCTCCGGCGACTCCGCGATCTGGCCCATGCGCGGCCCGCAGGGGAGGTGTTGTACGCGTTCCTGAAGAGCTCGGGGTGGCTTGCCGAGATGGCCGCGGCCGACACGGCCCATGCCGAAGAGATGCTGGCCAACGTCGCCCGCTTCTTCGACATCGTCCGCAACCGCTCGGCCCTGCTCGTCGATGACCGCGCCGTGTTTCTCGTCCGGCACCTCGCAACGCTCATCGAGGCCGGGGACGATCCCGGGGCGGCAGACCCGGATCCGGACTTCGATGCCGTCTCGGTCATGACGGTTCACAAGGCCAAGGGCCTTGAGTTCCCGGTGGTCGTCATCCCCGGTCTGGTGGCCGGTCGATTCCCGGCATCGGCACGACGCGAGCCGCTCGGGATGCCGGAGGCCCTCGTCAACGCCATCGCCACGGAGGTGGATCCGCACCTCGCCGAGGAGCGCCGGCTCTTCTTCGTAGCCATGACGCGGGCACGGGACGAGCTCATCCTGACGCACGCGGCGGACTATGGCGGTGCTCGAGCGCGCCGTGTCTCGCCGTTCGTGCTCGAGGCACTCGACCTCCCGACATCGGCGGGAATGGCGGTTGGCGGGCCCTCGAACCCCGACCCACGTGTGCGTATCGTGGCCTTTGCGAGTGCCGGGGTGCCCGTCCGGCCCGCCAGAACGGAGCCGATCGAAGGACCGCTGTCGCTGAGCCATTCGTCCCTGGATGCCTACCTGACGTGCCCGCGCAAGTTCCAGTACAGCCACGTCCTCCGCATCCCGACGGCCCCTCACCACTCGATCGTGTACGGCGGGGCGCTGCATCAAGCCGTCCAGGAATTTCATCGCGCCGAAGCCCGCGGATACGTCATGCCCCAGGCGGAACTCGAGGCGGTGTTCGAGCGGTCGTGGACCAACGAGGGATTCGTGTCGCGCGACCACGAGCAGGCGAGGCTCGCGGCCGGCCGGGCCGCACTTCGCCTGTTCCGAGACGGTCAGCTCGCTCCCGGTGCGGTCATCCCGGCCTGGGTCGAGCGGGATTTCGCGTTTTCGCTGGACGGGGATCGGATCCGTGGACGCTTCGATCGCGTGGACATTGTGCCGACGGATGGCGTGCCGGCGCCGGACCCGGCATTGGCCCTGGCCGCCGCGTCGGCCGGCGTCGCGGACGTGATCGAGCCGACGATGCAGTTGCTCGGTCGGGAGGAAGTGACGATCACCGACTACAAGTCGAGTGACGTCCGGGATCCGGTCAAGGCGCGCCAGCGCGCGCGGGACTCGCTCCAGCTCCAGATCTATGCGATGGCGTACGAGTCGATGACCGGCCGATTGCCGGACGCCCTCCAGCTTCAGTTCCTTGATTCTGGTCTCGTCGGGCGCGTTCCTGTCGAGCCGGACCGCCTGGCCAGGGCTCGTGAGCGAATCCGGACCGCCGCTGCCGGGATCCGCGCGAGGGAGTACGACGCCCGGCCCGACACGATGGCCTGTACGTACTGCCCGTATCGTGAGATCTGCCCATCGAGTGCCGCTCGCTGAAAAGGAAGCCGGGCGCCGACACCGACGGCCTGGAGGATCCGATGCCGCTGTCTGGAATTCTCGCCGTGACCCTCGACTTCGGGAACACGCTCGTGCCGGTCGACCGTTCGACGCTGCGATCCGTCGTGGAGACAACGGCCTCCCAGGTCTGCGCTGCGCTGGACCTGGGAGGCAGGTCGGCGTTCCTCGCGGCTTGGGCCGAGGAACGCGATCGACAGTTCCGGGAGGAGGTTCCCAGATACCGGGAAGTGGAGCTTCCGCAGCGCGCCGTGCGCGTGCTGGCTCGGTTGCGGGGCATGACGCCACCGGATCCGCTCGAGCCATGGGACGATCACGCGGCGGCCGGGCGCTGTACGGTCGACGAGGTCGCCACCGTTGTCGACGCCTACTCGGAGGCGTTCGTCGCCCAGATCGCGGCGCCACCTGCCAGTGGTCGCGTCATCAGCGATCTCGCCGGGCGCGGGTTCCGTGTCGCGATCCTCTCGAACTGGCCGTTGGCAGCCACCATCGACCGGTTTGCCGAAGGGGCCGGATGGATGCCCGCCCTGCACGGCATCTTCGTCTCCCAGCGGATCGGGACCATCAAACCCCATCGAGGCATCTTTGCGTACGCGGCGGCAGCGCTGGGCGTCGCGCCGTCGACGATCCTGCACGTCGGCGATGATTGGGCCGCGGATGTGGTCGGTGCCGTCGCCGCCGGCTGGCGGGCCGCCTACCTCACCGGACATCAGGTGGATACGCCGCTCCCCACGTCGGAGCGCTCCGCCGGCGTGCGGCCGGACCTTGAGCTCGAGGCGCTGTCCGACCTCGGCGGCCTGTTGAGCGACCCACCGCCCGCGCAGACACGGCACGCGACGGCCTAGACTCGCGGCGTGGAGGCTCGTGATCGGCGCCGGAATCTTGCCGTGTTCGCCGCGGCCGTGGTTGCCTGGTTCGTGGTGGGGGCGATCGTGCTTACCCAGGATCCGGTCCTCGTACCGGCTGCCGGGTATGTGGGATCCGTTGGGATCGGCGTTGCGGTCGGGCTGACGGCGGTCCCGTTGTTCTGGCTCGTGCCGTTCGCTCGCCAACGCCGGATCGCCTTCCGAGGCTCGTGGACACGGGCCGTCCGGCGCGGAATCTGGACCGGTCTCGTTGCGATGCTCCTCGTCTTCCTGCGGCTTGAGTCGCTGTTCCAGCTGCCCCTTGCCCTGTTCATCACCGCGATGGTGGTGGTTGCCGAGACCACGTTGTCCATGGAACGATGACGATCTCGGGAAACGGAGAGGAGCAGATGACAGCTTCGAGCGCCGAGCGCTCCGTTCGTCAGGCCGCCGACCCGAAGCAGCGTCTCGCCGAAGCGGTGCAGGTCGCCAGGGGAGAGATCCTCGAGCTCTCGCACCGCATTCATCGGTCGCCGGAGCCAGCCTTCGAGGAGCACCAGGCTGCCGCATGGTGTTCCGAGGTGCTCGCGAGGCACGGTTTCCGCGTCGAACTCCCCGTCGGACGGCTCGCGACGGCGATCCGGGCAACCCGGGCGGGGGGACGGGACGGGCCGGGGCCCCGCGTCGGCATTCTCGCGGAATACGACGCACTGCCGGGACTCGGTCACGGATGTGGGCACAACACCATGGCGGCGTCGGCAGTCGGGGCAGCGATTGCGCTCGCCTCGATGGCCGGCGAGCTGGCGGGCGAAATCGTCTTCCTCGGAACACCCGCGGAGGAGCGGGGGAGTGGCAAGGTCACCATGATCGAGGACGGCCTGTTCGACGGGATCGACGCGGCGCTTCTCTATCACCCGTGCGATCGCAATCATGTCGATATCGAGCCGCTCGCTTCGGTGGACGCCGACGTCGTGTTCCACGGACGGCAGGCCCACGCGGCGTCCGATCCTTGGAAGGGCCTCAATGCCCTGGATGCCCTGATCATGCTGTTCGTGTCCGTCGGGCTCTGGCGCCAGGGGCTTCGACCCGACGCGCGCGTTCACGGAATCGTCCTCGAGGGTGGCACGGCCGCAAACACCATCCCGGAACGCACGGCGGGTCGCTTCATGCTCCGGAGCGCCGTCGATTCGGATCTGGTCGCGATGCAGGAACGCTTCCGATCCCTGTGCGAGGCTGCCGCGACGGCATCCGGGACGACGATGGATCTGGCCTATTCCGGCGGTTCCCGCACCATGCGGACGAACCGGGTCCTGGCCGATCGATGGGTGGCCAATGCCCTGGCGCTCGGCATTCACGATGAAGGCGACGATTCCAGCTACGGCAGCACGGATATGACCAACGTCTCATGGGTCTGTCCGAGCATCCATCCGGACCTCGCGATTGCGCCGTACCCGACTCCGGGTCACACGATCGAGTTTCGGGACGCGGCCGCGGCTCCGGCGGCCGATGCGACGACGCTCGTGGCGGCGACGCTCGTGGCGCAGACGGCATACGACCTGTTCGCCGACCCGTCCCTGGTGGACGCGGCCTGGCGGGAGTTCAACGCCGAGCCCTGATCGGCCCGGCGCCGCCTGCGTCCCCGGGCGTTTGTTACGATGCCCGCGGCGCCCCGCTGGACGGCAGCTTCCGCACCGGCGGCGTCCTTGGCGAGTACGGCCCGCTCCCGCAGTCGGATGCGCGTGGCCGTCCGGAGGAATCGCGTGAGCGAGCGCCCCAACGACCAGGCCGGTGGCTTTGCGGCCACGAACGGCTGGGACCGCGAGTACGAGGTGTACTCGGACTTCGATTTGCCTACCTATGTCGGGCCGGCGACCTTCGCCAACCTGCCGTGGATCACCGATCCGGCCGAACTGCGTACGCAGAAGGTCGACGTGGCCATCGTGGGTGCGCCGTTCGACGATCTGGTGACGCATCGACCTGGAGCCCGCTTCGGGCCGCGAGCCATCCGTGAGGCCCAATACAGCACGGGCGCCCTCAATTCGCTCCAGGTCGGGATCGAGCCCTTTGCCCATCTGACGGTCGTCGATGCGGGCGACGCCAACATCGTGCCGGCGATGTGGGAACGAGCCCACGCCATGATCTACCGAAAGGTGCTGGAAGTGGCGCAGACGGGAGCGATTCCGATCGTTCTCGGCGGCGATCATTCGATCACCTGGCCCTCCGCGACCGCCGTCGCGGAAGTCCGCCGTCCGGGTGCCATCGGGATCGTCCATTTCGACGCGCACGCGGATACCGCCCCGGACTCGTGGGGCCAGCTGGCGAGTCACGGATCCCCGATGCGGCGACTCATCGAATCCGGGGCAGTCAAGGGCAGCAACTTCGTGCAGGTCGGGCTCCGAGGCTACTGGCCGTCACCGGACGTGATCGAGTGGATGCGAGAGCACGGACTGCGGTACCACTTCATGACCGAGATCGAGGAACGGGGGGCGGAAGCAGTCGTCGCCGATGCCATCGCCGAGGCGCTCGACGGCCCCGATTCCATCTACCTCTCGCTGGACATCGATGTCGTGGATCCGGGTCTCGCTCCGGGAACCGGCACACCCGAGCCGGGCGGCATGCTGTCCAGGGAAGTCTTGCGTGCCGTGCGCCAGATCGTGAGCTCGGTCGACCTTGCGGGGATGGACATCGTCGAGGTGGCGCCACCCTACGACTGGGCAGAATCAACCGCGATGATCGCGAACCGAGCAGCCCTGGAAGCCATCTCGGCATTGGCCGTCCGCCGTCGTGACGGCTTGTTCGCCAGACGATCGGGCTGACCGATCGGCCGTCCAGGCTCCGGGAGGTGCTGCGGACGCGCGGAGACCGGCAGCAGCCTGCGACGGGGTAGGATCGACACATGGATCCCACGGAAACCGGGACGGCCGCGTCGCTGGCGCGACTGTACGACCTCGATGTCTCGGCCGATCCCGGCGACCTGGATCTTTACCTGGCCCTCGCCACGCGAGCCGAAGGGCCCGTGGTCGAGTTGTGTTCCGGGAGTGGCCGGATCGCCGTCCCCATCGCGGCCGCCGGCTCCCACGTGACCGGCGTCGACCTGGATCCGGCGATGATCGCGCGGGCCGAACGGCGCGCGGAGGCGGCCGGACCAGACACGGCCCGGCGGGTACGGCTGGTCCGGGGCGACCTGCACGAGGTCCCGATCCCGGGGGCGGGCTCATTCGGCCTCGGCATCATCGCGCTCAACTCCATCCTCCTTTTGGGCAGGCCGCGCGAGCAGCGACATGCCATCGCCATCCTGGCCGGGCTGCTGGCGCCGGGGGGCATCGCCGTCGTGGATGCCTGGTTGCCGCTGGCCGAGGATCTGGTGCGGTTCGACGGACGCCTCGGTCTCGAGTGGGTCCGCACGGATCCGGACACGGGCTTCGACGTCGTCAAGACAGCGGCCGCCTGGTACGACAGCGCTACCCGTGCGGTGACCCTGACCACCATCTTCGATGAGGCTCGTCCGGGTGGGACGGTGGTTCGATGGGTGCGCGAGGATGCCCTTCAGCTGCTGTCGGCGGAGGACCTTCGCCTGTATGCCGAGGACGCGGGGCTCGAGGTCGAGGTCATCGCGGGTGACTACAGCCTTGCGCCACTCGAACCCGGGGATGGTCGAGTCGTGATGGTCGCCCGACGGCCCGACGGCCCGTGATACCTTGACCGCAATGGCCGCCAGCGATCAAGTCCGCCTCCTGCTCATCGAGGATGTCCCCCAGGTGGCGCAGTACGTACGCGGCCTCCTCATGTCCCAAAGCCAGATCAAGCTCGTGGATGTGATCGCGGATGGCGGCAAGGCCGTGCTCCAGGTTCCCGAACTCCGCCCGGATGTCGTCATCGTCGATGCGCTCCTGCAGGGTCGGGTCAAGGCCGATCAGGTGGTCAGCCGACTCCGGGAGGGTGGGATCAGGGTCCCGGTGATCATGCTCACCGTGCCCCAACAGCCGGTCGTGGCCGACCCGGAGCACGGTATTCACGGCGTGCTCTCGATGCCCTTCTCGGGGTACGACCTCATTTCCCGGATCACCCAGGTCCGCAAGGATCAGGAGGCCAGCGAGGGCGTCGGGCGGTCGCACGCGATCGCGGTCTTTGCTCCCAAGGGCGGTGTGGGTCGGACGACCATCGCGTTCAATCTCGCCGTCGCCGCCGCGCGTCTCGGGCGACGAACCGTGCTGGTCGACGGCAGCATCCAGTTCGCCGATCTGCGCTCCTTGCTGCGTGTCCCGTCCGACGCGCCGTCCATTCTCGACCTGCCCACGGATCGCGTCGTCGAGTCAGATCTCACCGAGGTGGTCTGGCGGGATCCATCGGGTATCGACATCCTCCTCGCTCCTCCGAGGATCGAGATGGCCGAGATGGTGACGACGCGCGATGTCGAGAAGGTCCTGTCCCTGCTGCGCCGGCTCTATGACGTCGTCATCATCGACATGTCGGTCGCTCTCGACGAACTCAACCTGGCCTTGCTGGACCGGGTGGAGACCATCCTCGAGATCGTCACGTACGACTCCACGACGATCCACAACACCATCGCCCTTGCCGATACCTTCCGGGCCATCGGATATTCCGCATCCAAGGTTCAGTACCTGGTCAATCGGGCCGATGCAAATGGCGGGATCGACCCGGCAGATCTGAGCCGGGCGCTGGGTCGCGTCCCGGAACATTTCGTGCGATCCGAGGGCGGGGTGGTGGTCCCGGCCAACAACAAGGGTGTCCCGTTCGTGCTCTCGGATCCGGACGCTGGCGTCAGCCACGACATCGAGCGCGTGGCGGCAGCGCTGCTCGGAGCCCGCCAGGCCGTCGGCGCAGGCGCACGCTGAGGGCGGGATGTCCGATCCCCGACCAATCGGTGTCTTCGACTCGGGCGTAGGAGGGCTGACCGTCCTCCGCGAGATCCTCCGGCGCTCGCCCGGCGAATCGACGATCTACCTCGGTGACAACGCGCGAGCTCCCTATGGCACCCGCTCGGACGATCAGGTGCTTGCGTTCAGCCGCGAGGCCGTCGATCTGCTCGTGGAGCGCGACGTCAAGGCCATCGTCGTCGCCTGCAACACGTCCACCGCCGTCGCAATCGGCGAACTTCGCCGCCGTCACGACCTGCCCATCCTGGGTGTCATCCGGCCTGGAGCCGTGACCGCAGCGCTCACCACGCGGAATCGCCGAGTGGGGGTGATTGCCACACCGGCCACCATCCGGTCGCACGCCTATTTCACGGCGATCAAGGAAGAAAACCCGGCGGTCGAGGTGTACGAGCACGCCACCCCGGCCCTCGTGCCGATGGTCGAGGCTGGCCACCTCGGCGGGCGCGAGATCGAAGCCGCGGTCGAACTCGCTCTCGCGCCGCTGCTCGGGGAGCGTGACCCTGCCGGCGAGTTCATCTTTCCGATGCCGGCGTCGGCGCGCATCGACACGCTCCTCCTCGGCTGCACACACTATCCGTTGATCCGCTCGACGATCGCTGCCATCGCCGGGGACCGAATCGCGATCGTGGACTCAGCATTCGCGACGGCGTCTGCGCTCCATGACCTGCTGGCGATCAACGGGCTCGAGGCACCCGGCAGCACGCGCGGCACCGCCGCGGACGCCGGCGCCGCCGGTCACGAGGCACCGAACGAGCGCCTTGCGGCGGCCACGCATCTTCAGCTCACCACCGGTGATGTCGGCGCCTTCAAGGCGATTGCCGACAGGATGTTCGGCGACGCGTTCCCGGACGTGGCGGCGGTCGAACTGGGGACGGAACGCAGCGTGGAGGCGGTCCGATGATCCGGCCCGACGCGACCGCGGACACCCGCCGTGGCGGCGCCGCCGACCCGGACGGGCGAAGGGCATCGGGTGCCCCGGATTGGGCAACCGATCATCGCTGGCAGGCCGGGTTTCTCGTCGGCTCCGCGATTGGAATCGCAGCCACGCTCCTGGGCCGTCGGGCGGAGCGATCTGCTCGCCGTGGACTGGTCGACTGGGACGAGGTCGAGCGGTTGGCGGTGAATCGCGTCCGGGCCATGCCGAACCGTCTGACCCCGATTGAGCTTCGCGCGGCCGATGCCGCCTACCGGGAGGCCATGGGTATCGTGGTACCCAGGCTGGCCGAGGCGCTGGGAACGCCCTTGCCGGGCGTCGTGGAGCGGGCCAGCGTCGTGGACAGGGCGGACTGGGTCCGCGCCAATGTCCGGACATTTCGGGCCCTCATCTCGCTGATCGAGGGTCCGCTGCTCCAGCAGGTGGTCCGGCCCGGCGGCGGCGTCGCGGCTTCCGCGATGGTCATCGCCAATCGCTGGGTCACCAGCCGCCAGCTCGGTGTTCTCCTCGGCTTCATGGGCTCGCGCGTCCTCGGCCAGTACGACATCGCCCTCCTGAGCGCCGAGGCTGAGGATGGACGCCTGCTCTTCGTGGAAGAGAACATCCGGGCGACGGCACGAACCCTCGGGGTCCCGATTGGTCCCTTCAGGACCTGGATCGCGCTCCATGAGGCGACCCACGCCTTTGAATTCGAGGGACACCCCTGGCTGCGCACCTACCTGGGGGAACGGCTGGAGCGCCAGCTCGTCCTCTTCAGCCGATCCACGAATTCGCTCGGCCGCGACGCGCTGAGGGCGCTGGCTGCGACGCTCCGCGGCGAATCGAACGGGGACCACTGGATGGAGCGACTGATGACCGACGAGCAGCGAACGCTGTTTCGGGAAACCCAGGCCGCCATGAGCCTGCTCGAGGGGTTCAGCGACTACGTCATGGACGAGGTCGGGCGAGGGCTCGTCCCGGGGATCGACCAGATTTCGGCCCGCTTTCATGAACGGCGCAACCAGCGCACCGGTCTCGAGCGAGTGTTCCTGCGCCTGACGGGGATGGACCTCAAGATGGAACAGTACCGGCGGGGCGAGGCGTTCGTACGGGCCGTCGCCGAGACGCGGGGCCGGGTCGCCCTCGATCGGATCTGGTCCTCTCCCGTGACCCTGCCGACGCCGCAGGAAATCGGGCACCCGGAGTCGTGGATTGCCCGCGTCCTCGATGGCGTACCGCTGAGGACCCGATGAGTCGCGAAGGGGCCTTGCCTGGGCCGGGAAGCGGACCCGCGGGCGTGCCAACCGCCATCGCGGTCAGCCCGATCCTGTCGGCGCGGGTTCGCTCCCAGGACCTCGATCGGATCCGGGCAGCAGCGCCGGGCAGCCGGATCGTGAACCTGTCCGTTGAAGGGCTCGCCGACGGCCCCGTGGAGGATGTCGAGGTGCTCCTGCGCGGCTGGCTGAGCTCGGAGGCCTTTGACCGGCTCGTGGCGCGAGCACCGCGCCTGCGCTGGGTCCACTCGGCAACCTCCGGTGTCGAGCGGGCACTCACGCCGGCCGCTCGCGATCGTGCGATCACGGTCACGAACGCGCGCGGGGTCTTCACCCGTCCCATCGCCGAGCACGTGCTCATGCTCATCCTCGCGATCAGCCGACGGCTGCCCCAGCTCCTGGAACTGCAACGCGAGCGGACGTGGCAGCCGCTCCAGGGCGTCGAGCTGCGTGAGTTGACGATCGGGATCGTCGGCTATGGGTCGATCGGCAAGGCTGTGGCGTCCCTCGCGGGAGCGTTCGGAGCCGAGGTGATCGCTCTGCGTCGCAATCCTGGTGCGCACGAGACCAGGCCGTCCGCCGGAGCGCGGGACGCCGCATCGGCGGGCAGCACCGCCCCGGCCGATCCGGATGAAGCGTTTCCGTATCCGCCCTCGCCCCTCCGCATCGTCGGGCCGGATGGGCTGCACGACCTCCTGGCCGCGTCGGACATCGTGGTCCTTGCCGCGCCGCTGACGCCCGAGACAGAGGACATGATCGACGCCGCGGCGCTCGCGGTCATGGGCAGGGACGCCTGGATCATCAACGTGGCACGGGGTCGATTGATCGACGATCGCGCGCTGGTCGACGCGCTGCGTGAGCATCGGATCGGCGGCGCCGCCCTCGACGCCTTCCGGGAGGAGCCTCTCCCGCCAACCTCGCCGTTCTACGACCTCGGAAACGTCATCGTGACACCCCATACGGCGTGGTCGTCGGCCCGCGTGCTGGATCGAAGCATCGACCTGTTCTGCGAGAACCTGCGGCGATACTCAGCCGGCCAACGCCTCCGCAACGTGGTGGATCCGGGCGCCGGCTACTGACGGATCCGGGCGGGCCGGCTGTTGGCTGCCCACAGCCCGATCTCGTGAGCGCCGCGGGACGGATCCCTTCCGCTGCGACACAATCCACCGGTCATGCAGATTGCCATCGTCGGTCTGGCCGGAAGCGGCAAGACCACCGTCTTCAACACGCTCACCCGCGGTCATGCCGAGACCGGTGGGTTCGGGGGCCTCACCTTGAACGTCGGCGTGGTGAAGGTTCCCGACGAACGCCTCGACCATCTGGCCGAGATCTTTCGGCCGAAGAAGATCGTGCAGGCGGACGTCACGTATGTCGACCTGCCGGCCCCGCCGGCGCCCTCCGAGGGCCGGGTGGGTACCGAGGAGCTGCCGGCCGAGCACCTGGCTCGGTTGCGGGATTCGGATGCGCTGCTGCATGTCGTCCGTGCCTTCGATGACCCATCCATGCCGCATCCGTCGGGCAGCGTGGATCCGATGCGCGACCTGGAGCACCTCGACCTTGAGTTCATCCTCGCGGACCTGGCCATGGTGGACCGGCGGCTCGACCGGTTGAAATCATCCGGACGGCACGGCACCACGGCCGAACGGGAAGCCAATGACCGCGAGGAAATCGTCCTGCGTCAGCTCAAGACGGATCTCGAGGCTGGCCGACCCATCCGCGATACGGCGATGGATGCCGATGCGTCAAAGGCAATCCGGGGGTTCCGTTTCCTGACCGAGAAGCCGGTGCTCGTGTTGCTCAACATCGGGGAGCGCGAGATCGGCTCGGCATCCGCGCAGGTGGAGGCCATCCGTCGCGGCTACGCCCATCGTCGGGCGATGGTGGATGCTTTGTCCGCCCGGATCGAGATGGAACTGGGTGAGCTGGAGCCCGATGACGCCGCGATCTTCATGGCGGAGCTCGGGATCGAACGATCGGGCCTCGGTCGGGTGATCGCGCTGTCGTACCAGCTGCTGGGATTGATCTCGTTTCTCACCGCCGGACCCGACGAGGTGCGGGCGTGGCCGATCCCCGAGGGGACCCTCGCCGTCGATGCGGCCGGTGTCATCCACACGGATCTCGCGAAGGGGTTCATCCGCGCTGAAACCGTGTCGTATGAGGATCTGCTTGCGCTCCGGTCCATGGCCGAAGCGCGCAAGGCAGGCAGGCTGCGCTCCGAGGGGCGCACCTATCGCGTGCGTGACGGCGATGTCCTCGAGATCCTGTTCAGTCGTTGACGGCCGTCCCGGCCTCGGCAGCGGCCGCCGCGCGGCACCACGGCGCAGTCGGGTCAGTTCAGATCCGCGTCCGGCGGCTCGAACGCTGCATAGACCCCGCGATAGTCGGCATCCCCGATGACACGCGGCGTGTCATCGTCGGGATCCTCGCCATCGAGGTCGGCGAGGAAGTTGTCGTCGTCGATCTTGCTGACGTTGACGGCGGCGGTCAGCCGGTCGTCGGACACGAAGACGAAGCCGTACTGTCGCTCGAGCTCCTGTGCGATGGCCTCAACCAGCGTATCGGTCTCGAACGAGTCCTGGACCTGTCGGCGGATCGACTGGACGACGGTGAAGAACTCCTCGGCGTCCATGTCGTCCTCGCGGAACAGCATGACGTCGAAGAAGACGTCGTCCTCTCCTTCGTGGAGCTCGTAGAAGTGCATCGTCCCGCTCCTCGTCCGAGGGCCGCGACGTACGGCCGACCCGTCGAGTATACGGGCCACGCCGCGTGATACCGCCGGTCGTGATCGGCTCTGCATCGCGTGACCTGACCCCGGATGACCCGCGCGGCTGGCGCCTCGGGGGTGCCGCCGCGTACACCGGCCTGGTGTTGGCGCGGCTCGGGCTTCGACCGAGGGTCCTGCTCGGCGTGGATGGCCCGGCCAGCGCCGCGGAGGAGCTGCAATGGCTGCGGGATGCAGGTGCCGACCTCCGCCTGCACCCGCTCGTCGAGGGGCCGGTCTTCACGAATCGGGACACGCCGGACGGGCGTGTCCAGACCTGTGCGACGCCGGGGGTGCCCCTCCCCACGAACGCCGTGCCCGAGGACTGGCTCACTTCGTCCGCCTGGTGCCTTGTTCCGGTAGCCGACGAGATCGACGACGCGTGGGCGGAGGTCCCGCCGGACGACGCCCTGGTCGTTGTCGGCTGGCAGGGCCTCCTGCGGACGCTTCCGAGAGGCGGCAACGTGCGTCGCAGGGCGGCGCGCGAGGCCGCGCTCCTCCGGCGAGCCGCTCTGGTTGGACTGAGTCGCGAGGACATCGCACCCGGCGTCCTGGATGCCGACCTGCTTCGCCTGCTGCGTCCACCCGTGATGCTCGCAATCACCGCGGGATCGAACGGCGGCGTGGCGATCCTCGTTGATGGCGGTGGGCATCGCCGCGTGCGGAACTACCCGGCCATCCCAGCGGACGCTGCGGTGGATGCCACAGGGGCAGGAGATGCGTTCCTCGCCGGTCTGCTCGCCGCACGGCTCGGGCATCCGCTCGCCGGATCCGGCCGTCGCGGAAGCGATCTCCGCCTGGCGGCAGCACTCGGATCGCTGGTCGTGGAACGGCCCGGCCTCCTGGGCGTTCCCACCCTGGCCGCCGTTGCGGAGCGAATGCGCCGATCGCTCAAGACGTGCGTGACTCCGGACGGTCCTGCGGGCTCGCCGGTCTGAACGTTCCCGGAGGTCAGACCCGCGCCCTGGTGCGGCGACCGATACGGAGCCGAAGTCGAGTTGCCCGTCGGATCAGGTCCCGCTCCAACCTGGCCGTGGATCGTCCGATGAAACGCGAACGTTCCACGAGGCGCAGGGCGGCGAGCGTCGCCGCCAGGGCCGCCTCGAGATCCCCGCGGCGATGTTCGCGCAGCTTCGCGACTTCGACCCAGGCGAGCGCTCCGAGTGTTCCTCCGGCGTCCGCCACGTCGATCCACGCCGACTCCGCAGCCTCGTATCGTCCAAGCCGGCGAAGCAATCGTGCCCGTTCGCCTGTGAGGCGGAGGGGCGTCCAGCGGGTCTCGAGCCGGTCTCCCGACACGGATCGCCACGCAGAGTCCATGCCCGACCGACTGGACCGACCGCCGAAGTCGGGACGGTGTCGCGGCGACCACCAGGCGTCGGTCTCCTCGCGCACCAGCCGTACCTCCGGTGCACGATCGGAAGCGGCCGCGCTGTCGGTTGCGGTCACGAGGGCGGCGTCGACGCAGCCGAGGGCCTCCTCGTATCGGCCCCGTGCGGCGAATGACCGGGCGAGCCCGGCAAGGTCCCCCGGCTGGGCTCCTCGACGGGTATCCGGATCGCCGAATCCGGACTCGACGTGCGCAAGGAGTCGCGCCAGGGATCGAACGTCCTCGTGGTTGTGGCGAACGATCTCGATGAGTCGGGCCGGCTCGCCGTCACGAAGGAACTGGAGGTAGCGGGCCGGGATCTCCCAACCGGGCACGTCGGCATGCCGGCGCATGCCGAGCAGTTCGGTCTCGGCGGTCTGGAGCCGTGCATCGGGCATTCGGTGGCGGAACAGGCGCCGTACGATGGGGAGCAGATCGAGGTGCCCGGCATGCGCCGGCGGTCCGTCCCGTGCCATCCGGTAGCGGGCAACGAGAAGCGGCCAGTCGAATCCCTTGCCGTTGTAGGTGACCAGCCAGCCGTCGGCCGGGATGTGGCGCCGCAGCTCGCCGAGCAGCGCCGGCTCGTCGACATGATCCGGAAGGAGCAACTGGATCTGGCGGAAGAGCGACCCCTCCCACCACCCGAGCCCCACGAGAAAGGCGAGGGTCCCCGCCGCGGTCGCCAATCCCGTCGTCTCGGTGTCGAGACAGACGAGCGGGACCTCCGTGGGTGGCTGACCGGGCAACGATGCGAGGCGTCCACGGTCGAGCGGTATCACGGCCGACGGTCGTTCCACCCGCACGAAGCAGCCTGCCGCTGTGCGGATCAGCGCGCCGTCCACCTCGGCCGCGAGCCGTTCCGCCCCGACCGAAACGTGCCGCGAGTCGGGCCTGACCCAGGGAACGCCGCCGGCCGCCCCCGCGCGGAAGTTCGCGAGGCGCCGCTCCAGTGCGACCGTCATGGCTGCCTCAGGCCACCGACCGTGCGGGCCGGGCAGTCGATGCACCGAGCTCGCCGAGCAGGCGCAGCGCGAGCGCCTTCGCGTTGACGAGGGGGTCGAGCCGAGGTCCGGTACAGGCCGGACAGCCGCTCTCGCACTGGCAGGCCTCCACCAGCTGCGCTGCGCCGAGAACGAGTTCGTCGTGCCGTGCCCACAGTCGCTCGGACAGTCCGACACCGCCCGGCATTGCCTCGTACAGGTAGATGGTGGGGGATTCATGATGCGGCGACCGGACCTGGGAAACGAGGCCGAGATCCCGTGGGTCCACCATGAGCAGCACGGCCGCCACGGCCTGGAGCGCCCGACCGGCGCCGACGAGGGCGACATCGAGATCGTCGCGGCGCCAGCCGGCCGCTGCCGCCTCTGCCGTGATCCAGTACGCGGTGGTCTGGAGTTCGAGCTCCGGAAGGTCGATCGGGCCCCACCCGACGTTCTCATCGGTCCCGAACTTGAGCTTCTTGAACAGCGTCACGAGGCTCGCGACCATGACCTCCCCATGGACGCGACGTCCACCGATCGCCGAGTCCTCGGCGAAGACATCGAGTGGCTTGAGCGTCACCGCTCGGTTGGCGTAGGTGTAGTGGTCGACATCCACGCGATGGACATAGGCCTTGCGCTCGCCCCATTCGAGGCGGTCCACGTGGTACTGGACCGATTCGTGGATGTAGATGGCCCGCTCGTGGACGAGTACCTGGGCGGAGAAGAGGTCCACCTCGCCAAGCACCCGCGGGCGGTCCGGCGTGGTGTCGACGATGACGACGTTCTCCGGCGCGGCGGCGCGAAGGCTGACCTCGGACGCCGGGAAATTCTCGGAGCTCCAGTACCAGCGACCATCCGCGGCCTGACGGACGTGCCCCTCCTCGCCGATGAACGCAAGGAGATCGTCCACCGGCCCCGGTCCGAACACCTCACCGGCCTCGAACGGCCGCTCGAACGCCGCACAGCGAAGGTGGGCCAGCAGCACGTGCAGGTTGTCCGGGTCAATCCTCGCTTCCTCGGGCGTCCGGTCCAGGAGGAACTCCGGATGGTGGATCACGTACTGGTCCACCGGCGAGGCGGAGGCAACCAGGATCCCGACCGACGGTTCGAGACGCCGTCCGGCGCGACCGAGCTGCTGCCAGGTTCCGGCCACCGAGCCCGGGTAGCCCGCCAGCACGGCGACATCGAGCGAGCCGATGTCCACGCCCAATTCGAGTGCGTTGGTAGAAACCACGCCGAGGATCTCTCCAGCCCGGAGTCCGCGCTCGATGGCGCGGCGTTCGGTCGGGAGGTAGCCGCCTCGGTAGCCCCTGATGCGCGACCGCGGCCCGAGGTGCTCGCGAAGCGACTCGCGCAGGCCGGTGAGCAGGATCTCGACGGCGACGCGGGCCCGTCCGAAGACGATCGTCTGCCGACCGGCACGCAGGAACGGCAGCGCCCAGCGTTGTGCATGCGAGAGCGTCGACGAGCGGGCACCGGTGGCGTGATCCAGGACCGGTGGGTTCACCAGCAGCACGTGACGCTCGCCGCGCGGCGCCCCGTTTCGGTCGATGAGGCGAGGCGTCCGGCCCGTCAGCTGGGCGGCGAGTTCGGCGGGGTTCCCGATGGTGGCGGACGCGCAGACAATGACCGGGTTCGAGCCGTAGTGGCGGCACAAGCGGAGGAGGCGTCGAATGACGTTCGCGACGTGGCTGCCGAACACACCACGATAGGTGTGCAGCTCATCGATCACGATCACCTGAACCTGCTCGAACAGTTGGAACCACTTTGTGTGGTGCGGGAGAATCGCTGAGTGGAGCATGTCCGGATTCGTCACCACGACCTGCCCCGCCGTCCGGATGGCGGATCGAATGGGCGCCGGCGTGTCTCCGTCATAGGTCGCCGCGGAGATGGACAAGTCACTCGCCTGGGCGAGGCCTGCAAGCTCGGCGACCTGATCCTGGCCCAGCGCCTTGGTGGGGAAGAGGAACAGGGCGCGGGCCGAGGGATCGGTCGCCAGGGCCTGGAGCACCGGCAGCATGTAGCAGAGGGTCTTGCCGGACGCCGTGGGAGTGACGACCACCACGTCCTCCCCTTGATGGACCGCTTCGATCGCGGCTGCCTGGTGGGCATACAGCGAATGGATCCCGCGCGAGTGCAGACCCGCTTCGATCCGGGCGTCGAGCCAGTCCGGAAACGGCGCCGTCACCGGATCGACCGCGGGCACAACTTCGTGGTGCACGACCGCGGAGGCAAGGGACGGGTCCTCCAGCAGCCGTTCCAGAACCGCGACCGTCGTTGCGGGGGCATAGGTTCGCATGCGAGATCCTCCAAAGCGAACGCGCGTTCGATCGCAGCGTACACCCAGCCTGCCTTCGGCTCGTGTCACCTTGCCTGGCACGGGTTCGGGTGCGCACGTATCTCCTGTTGACGGCGAGGTGAGGGTTAGCTACGCTCCCGGCAATGGACGACCCGACCGAACACGGAGTGCAGGGTGGCGCGCCTGATCTGCGCGCGTTCGAGTTCGGGGCGACTGCGGATCTGTCGGCGATCCCGTCCTTCCTTCGAGGGCCGGGCGCCACCCAGGACGACGAACCGGGCTCGACCCGCCCGGTCGAGCGCCCGGACGCCGGTCGAGCCGGGGAGACGCGCGTTCCGCCTCGCCCCGTCCTCCCGGATGCACGCGATCCTGGTGTGATCCCGATGGCCTCGATCTCACCGCGCCGTCTGCTCCACGTGGTGGCGGTGGTCGCCCTGGCATGGGCCCTGATCTCCTTCGGCCGGCAGGTTGCAACGGCCTCGGCGGCGTCCGCCCGCGCCGACGAACTACGAGCGGCGAATGCCGCCATGCAGGATCAGGTGGGCGCGATGCAGCGGGAACTGACCCTGATCCGGGAACAGCGCTATGTCGATCAGCAGGCGCGCGCGTACCGCCTCGGCAGCCCTGCCGAGATCCCGTTTGCGCTGCAGCCCGGGGCGTCGCCCCTGGCGGCGGACGCCCCGGGATCGGCGAGTCTTCGCCTCGGCGCTCCGGACCCGGCAAAGGGGCCACTCGACACCTGGCTCCGGATCCTCTTCGGATCCGGATAGGGTCGGGAAGGCTCCGGCCCGTCGTCAGGGATCGCCTCCTGACAGCGGTGCGATAGAATTCCGCCTGCGGCGGAGTAGCTCAGTGGTAGAGCAGGGGACTCATAAGCCCTTGGTCGGTGGTTCAAATCCGCCCTCCGCTACCATCTCCACTCCCGACGCCCCTTTCCCGGCCAGGGTCCGCGGCATGTGCGGGGCGCGGCCCGAGCCTGCCGAAGCGGGTCCGGGGACGGGGCCCGGAACACCGCGAGCGCAGTGGGCGTCGGGTGCGGACGGAGTCCGAGGTGATCGGGTCCTTTGGCGGGTTGACCGAATCCCGGCCTATACTCGCCGCAGGATCGGCTGAATCACTGGCCCGTCCGCCCGGAGGCATTCCTTGAATCCCAGATTCATGCGCAACGGCGCACTGATGATCCTGCTCGCGCTCGGCGTGGCAGCGCTGCTCTATTCATGGCTCAACCAGACGACCGGACCCGGCTCGACCGGGTACGGCAAGTTCCTCAACGAAGTCGGCGCCGGCCAGGTGACCGAGGTCATCCAACGATCGGACACCCTCACCGTCAAGAAGTCGGACGGAACAACCTACACCGTCACGGTCCCGAGCATCCTCACCCAGGTCCTGCCGGACATGCGTCAGGCCGCAACAGACGGGGGCCGGACGCTCGATCCGTCGATCTTCCGGGCCGAGGCGGCCTCCGACAACGGGTGGATCCTGACGGCGGTCAGCGTGGTGCTGCCGCTCGTGGTCATCGGTGCCTTCATCTACTTCATGATGCGTCAGGCCCAGGGGACCAACAGCCAGGCGATGTCCTTCGGCAAGAGCCGCGCCCGCATGTTCCTCGGGAACAAGAGCGTGGTCACCTTCGCCGACGTGGCGGGCGTGGATGAGGCCAAGACGGAACTCCAGGAGATCGTCGAGTTCCTCAAATTCCCCGAGAAATTCAACACGCTCGGGGCGCGGATCCCGCGGGGCGTCCTCCTCGTCGGGCCTCCAGGTACCGGCAAGACACTCATGGCGCGCGCCGTGGCCGGCGAGGCCGGGGTTCCCTTCTTCAGCATCTCCGGCTCGGAGTTCGTCGAGATGTTCGTGGGCGTCGGCGCCAGCCGCGTCCGCGACCTGTTCGATCAGGCCAAGCGCAACAGCCCGTGCATCGTGTTCGTGGACGAGATCGACGCCGTGGGCCGCCAGCGCGGGGCCGGCCTCGGCGGCAGCCACGACGAGCGAGAGCAGACGCTCAACCAGATCCTCGTCGAGATGGACGGCTTCGACACCAACACCGGCGTGATCGTCGTCGCGGCGACGAACCGGCCGGACGTCCTCGATCCGGCTCTGCTCCGCCCCGGCCGCTTCGATCGTCAGGTCATCCTCGACCGCCCGGACATGAAGGGGCGTGTCGCCATCCTGAAGGTTCATATCAAGGGCAAGCCCCTGGACAAGGCCGTCTCCATCGAAGGGCTCGCCCGCCTGTCGCCGGGATTCTCGGGCGCCGACCTCGCGAACCTCATCAACGAGGGTGCCATCCTCGCGGCCCGTCGGAACAAGAAGGTCATCGCGATGCCGGACTTCGAGGAGGCGCTCGAGCGGATCGTGGCCGGCCCGGAGCGCAAGTCGCGGATCATCTCCGATGCCGAGAAGCTCATCATCGCCTACCACGAGGGCGGTCACGCGGTCGTCCAGCGGGTGCTGCCGAAATGCGATCCCGTGAGCAAGGTCACCATCGTCAGTCGCGGCATGGCCCTCGGCTACACCATGGCCCTCCCGACCGAGGATCGCTATCTCCAGTCGAAGTCGGAGTTCGAGGACAAGCTCGCCGGCCTGCTCGGCGGCAACGTTGCCGAGCGGCTGGTCTTCGGGGACACCACGACCGGATCCAGCAACGACATCGAGAAGGCGACCAGTCTGGCTCGCCGGATGGTCACCGAGTTCGGGATGAGCGATCGCCTCGGGCCCCTGTCGTTCGGGCAGCGGGACGAGCTCGTCTTCCTCGGTCGCCAGATCGGTGAGCAGCGCAACTACTCGGATGAGATCGCCCGCCAGATCGACGAAGAGGTCCGGGCGCTCGTCGACCGGGCCTACGAACGGGCGACCGAGGTCCTTGAAACGCACCGGGCGCGACTCGAGGCATTGGCCCAGAAGCTGATCGCCGAGGAGACCGTCGATTCGGACGGCTTCGAAACGCTCTTCGCGGATCTGCCGCCCAAGAAGACGCTGCACGGGCTGCCGCCGCGCGAACACGGCTCGGGTGACGCCGAGACGCCGCCGGATCGTCCGTCCGAGCGCGATGTCCCGCCCGCTTCGGCACCGGCACCGAATCCTGCCTGAGCAGGCCAACCTCACGACGAATCAGCGGCCGGTGCCTCCCCCCGGAGGGCCGGCCGAACCATGTGGAGGGCTTGATGACCACCCTGGATCCAGCGCTCGACGCCCAGCTCGATGCCACCGCCGCCGCGCGTCTCGAATCCCTGCTGGAGTTGCTCCGGATCCCCAGCATCTCGGCGCTGCCTGAGCACGCGGCCGATATTCGCCGAGCCGCCGAGTGGATCGCGTCCGAGCTGACGCGGATCGGGTTCGAGAACGCCGAGGTCTGCGAAACGCCGTGGCATCCGATCGTCTATGCCGACTGGCTCCACGCGGCCGAGGCGCCGACCGTGATCGTCTACTGCCACTACGACGTCCAGCCGGTCGACCCGATCGAGCTGTGGGAGGCGGCGCCCTTCGAATCGTTCGTGCGTGACGGCCGGATCGTCGGCCGCGGTTCGGCCGACGACAAGGGCCAGCTGCACATGCACCTCCGGGCGGCCGAGGCCCTGTTCGCGACCAGGGGCGAGCTGCCCGTCAATATCCGGATCGTGTTCGAAGGGGAGGAGGAGTCGACTTCCGCCAGCCTGCCAGGGTGGCTCGAGGCGAACCGGGTCCGTCTCGGCGCGGATGCGGTCGTCATTTCGGATACCGGATTCTTCGAGGGCAACGTCCCGGCGATCACCGAGACGCTCCGCGGGATGCTCTACACGCAGATCGACGTGACTGGCACGCCGACGGATCTCCACTCCGGCAGCTACGGCGGCGCAGTCGAGAATCCGGCGAATGCCCTGGCCCAGATCATCGCGGCCCTCAAGGACCGCACGGGGCGGATCCTCGTGCCCGGCTTCTACGATACGGTCGTCGCGCTCGACCCCGACGCCAGGGCACGGCTTGCCGGCCTGTCGTTCGACGACGATGCCTATCGCGAGTCCATCGGGTCCGGCCCCCTGCAGGGCGAGACGGGGTACTCGGTCCTGGAGCGCAAATGGGCGCGGCCCACGCTCGACGTCAACGGCCTGTGGAGCGGATTCCAGGGTGAAGGTTCCAAGACGATCATCCCGGCGCAGGCGCACGCGAAGGTGAGCATGCGGCTCGTTGCCGACCAGGACCCCGTCGCCCTGTTTCCGGCGTTCGTGGCGCATGTCAAGGCGGTCTGTCCGCCCGGGGTCTCGGTGGACGTACAGCTTCTGGGCACCGGGAACCCGGTTCGTACCCCGATCGACCACCCCGTCACGCTCGCGGCGGTGCGAGCCCTGGAAGCGACCTTTGGGCGGGCCCCCGTCTTCATCGGATCAGGTGGGTCGATTCCGGTCGCGGAGATGTTCAGGCGCCAGCTGGACCTGCCGGTGATCCTCATGGGCTTCTCGAATCCCGATGACCACGCCCACGCTCCGAACGAATCGATGGTGCTGGCCAACTACGAGACCGGCATTCGCACGATCTGCGTGCTCTGGGACATCCTCGGATCCGAATATCGCCCCGAGGCCTAGCCGCAGGTAGTACGAATGGCCGGGGGGAACGGCCGTCGGGGCAGATGACGACGCGGGCCCTGGTGCTACGATGCGGCCTCGGAAACCAAGCGGGGAGGTTCAGGCAAGCGTGGTGACCAAGGCGAAACCAACGGTGGAGACGGGCAACGGCGGCTGGCGTCTCGATTCCGACACGGGCAGCATGGCCCCGCTCTCGGCGCTGGACGTGCTGGTCGACCTCAATGACAAGGTCGTGAGCGGCAGACTCGGCGAGTATCAGCCCATCCCGCTCGGGCTCACGCCCATGGACAAGACCATCGGGGGCGGCATCCGCCCCGGAGAGCTCCTCCTGCTCGGCGGCGCGCAGGGCACCGGCAAGACGACGATGGCCCTCCAGGTGGCGCGGAACATCGCGGTCTCCGGCCAGGCGAGCGTCCTGTACCTCTGTTTCGAACACGACGAACCCTACCTCCTGAACCGACTCATTGCCCTCGAATCGGCGCTCGCCCACATGCCCCAGAAGGCCGGCGCCATCAAGATCCAGGATGTCCGCAAGGAGATCCTCGGGACCTGGGCCGCCGAAGGTGCCGAGCTGCCCAATCTCGCCAACAACCCGCGCCTCCGCCCTTCCCTGGACCGTATTGCCCGCTACGGGCAGAATCTGTTCCTCCTCCGTGGTTCCGCCACCGCGAGCACGATCGACAACATCCGCCAGCTCGTCCAGGGCTTCCGCGAGCTGGCCGGTGACAAGCGCCTCGTGGTCATCGTCGACTACCTCCAGAAGGTGCCGCAAATCCCCGAGCCGGCCACGGAATCGGAGAAGGTCACCTTCGTGGTGAACGGCCTCAAGGACATCGCGTTGTCCGAGGAGGTTCCGATGATCGCGATCGTCGCGGCCGACAAGGAGGGACTCAAGGCCTCGCGTCTTCGCAACTTCCACCTGCGTGGTTCGTCGGCGATCAACTACGAGGCGGACATCATCCTCATCCTGAATGAGAAGTACCACATCGTGGCCAAGGTCAACATCGAGTTCAACCCGTACCAGGCGCAGCGTTTCCGCGACTGGGTGATCGTTTCGGTGGAGAAGAATCGAGGCGGGCAGGACAACGTCGATCTCGAGTTCGAGAAGCACTTCGAGTACTCCTGCTTCGATCCCAACGGGCGCACCGTTCAGGAGAAGCTGATCGAGGAGCGTCTCTACAACGACTGACCTCGGTGCCCGAACCGGCCCGAGGCGCTATCGTCCGGGACATGCACACTGACCAGGCGTTCCCAGGGATCATCGAGGTCGTCGTCGAGATTCCGCGCGGGAGTCGGAACAAGTACGAGTTCGACGAGGTTGCCGGCGTCTTCCGACTCGATCGGGTCCTGTCGTCCGCCGTCTACTACAACTTCGACTACGGGTTCATCGAAGGCACCCGTGCCGACGACGGCGACCACACGGATGCCCTCCTGATCATCGACGAACCCACCTTCACGGGCTGCCACGTCTGGGCTCGGCCGGTCGGTGTCCTGGAGATGCGGGACGAGAAGGGTGCGGACTACAAGGTCCTGTGCGTGGCCGAGGGTGACGCCCACCAGGCCCATATCGAGGGTCTGGATCAGATACGTCCCCATCGCCTTGTTGAGATCGAGCACTTCTTCGAAACCTACAAGTTGCTCGAGGACAAGACCGTGGAAGTGCTCGGGTGGAAGGATCGTGAGCGGGCGTTCGAGATCCTTCGCCAGGACCGGGCAGTCTGGTTGCGCGAGACCGGCTCGGACGACCGATGATCGCCGGCCGGAAGGCGGTCCCGTGATGCGGAACGGGCCCACCGGGCGTCCCCCGATGGCTCCGCGCGATGTGCCCCGACTTTTCGTGGCGGTGCCCATCCCGACGGAGATCGCCGCTCGGATCAGCGAACTCGTCACCCAGGTCCAGGTCGCGCTCGGCTCGGCCGGTCATCGGGTGCGCTGGGTCCAGATGGAAGGCCTGCACATCACCCTCCGGTTCCTGGGACCCACGCCGAAAGGGCAGATCGAGACCGTGGCCGCCGCGGTCGAGCGGACCGTGCTCGAGGTGCCCGATCTGTTCGAATTGCGGATCGGCGGTGCGGGGGCCTTTCCGGACCCGGAGCGCCCGCGGGCGCTCTGGCTGGGCATACGGTCCGGGGCCGCAGCTCTCGGGAATCTGTCTACGGCCCTGACGGCGGCGTTGGTGGCCGATGGCTGGGCGCTGGAGGATCGGCCGTTTCGTCCGCATCTGACGATTGCCCGGACCGACGGTGTCCATGCGGGCGCCGAAGCGGGACAACGCCTCGTGGCGAGTGCCGCCGAGCTCGATCTCGGCTTCACCGCGGATCGCGTGGTTCTCTATCGAAGCCACCTTGGCCATGGTCCGGCACGTTACGAGATCCTCCACAGCGTGGCCCTCGGTTGAACGAGTCGATCCTGCGCCGACGCCGTGCGAGACTCAGTCCCGTCGAACCGGCCGTCCCGCATCCGGGCCGGGTAGCATCCCAACCTGAAGATCGCTGAGGGGAGCGAGCATGCCGCGGATCATCTGTCGTGCCTGTGGACGCGAGGTCTACGCCACGGCGCCCATCGAGCAGCTCTTCGCCGACGAACGGCGCTGTCCCCGGTGTGGCGCTGCGTTGCAGAACGACCGCCGGGCCATCGATCGACGCGAGGTGAATCGGCGCCTGAACGCACCGGACGATCCCGGCCCGCCCGAGGGCCTTGAACGACGCGTCGAAGATCGACGCGAGAGTCGACGACGGAAGGGCGAGAGCGGCCCCAATCGCCGGTCGAGCGGTTGGCTTGAGTGAGCGGTCGGATCGAATGAGCGTGCGCCCGCCGGCGACCGTGGCGTTCCTGGGTTTCGGGCTCATCGGGGGCTCGATTGCACAGGCAATCACCCGAGGCGCCAACCCAAACGTACCTGCCGGTCGGCCGCGACTGACCGCCTGGACGCCCAGCGGGCGTGGCCCGGCGCTGGCCGTTGAGGACGGAATCATCGACCTGGCAGCCGCGACGGAAGCCGACGCGCTCGAGGGCGCGGACCTCGTGGTGATCGCGGCGCCGCCCCTCGAGGCGATCGCCCTGGTGAAACGGCTCGGATCGGAGCTCGCCCCGTTCCTGGCGCCGGGTGCGCTCGTCACCGACGTGGCGAGTACGAAGGGCGCCATCGTCTCGGCGGCGGTCGAGGCGGGCATCCGGTTCGTCGGTGGTCACCCCATGGCGGGCCGCGAAACGAGCGGCTACGCATCGGCGAGCCGCGACCTGTTCGTCGATCGGCCGTGGATCATCGTGACGCCCGAAGGCACACCGGACGCCACCGCCGAACCGGTTCGATGGCTCGCCCGCCGATGCGGCGCCCGGCCGGTGGCAGTGTCGGCTCGGGTCCATGACGCCTCCGCGGCCGCCGTCAGCCACCTGCCCCTGATCGCGGCGGCGGCACTCGTGGAGGCCGTCTGCCTTCGCGACCCCGACGCCTGGGCGACGGCCGGGCCACTGGCCGCGTCCGGCTGGGCGAGCGCCACCCGACTGGCACGGGGCGATCCGCGCATGGGAGCAGGAATCATCGTGACGAACGCCGCGGAGGTCGCCGCCCAGTTGCGGGCGCTGCGGGCTGCCCTCGATTCATGGCTGGCCGTCGTCGAAGCGGAGGGTGGACCCGACGCCGACGCGATCGAGCGCCGACTTGCGACGGCCCGCGCCGCCCTCGCGCCGAACGTCGATCCCCACGAGTGAGCGTCGGCGAGCGAGTCCTCGTCGTGGACCGGTCCATCCTGATGGATGATCCGGGCTGGGCCGGGATCAGAACGGACGGCCTCGATGCGTTTGCCGGCCTCGTTGCGAGGCACGGACGGTTCGTCGATCGGGAGACGGCCGAGCGTGACCGCAGCCTGAAGCAGGTGATTCCCTATCTCGTCCTTCGAGACGGCAACCGCTACTTCCTGATGCGCAGGACTCGAGGCGGCGGCGACGCGCGCCTCCATGACCGGTACTCGATCGGCGTCGGCGGACACCTCAACCCCGGCGATGACGATCTTGCCGGCGGCCTGGCGCGCGAATGGGCGGAGGAACTGCGCGCGGATTTCGTGCCCAGGTTCACGCTCGTCGGCTTGCTCAACGACGACACGACCGATGTCGGGTCCGTCCATGTCGGGGCCGTCCATGTCGCCGATGCCGGGGGCCGACCCGTCACCATCAGGGAGGCAGACAAGCTCGAGGGTGGGTTCGCCGAGCCGGGGGAGGTCGGCACGGTCGTGGACCGCATGGAGTCCTGGAGCGCCATCGTGTTCCGCCACCTCGAAGGCGCCGCCGGTCGCTGATCCGATTTCCGAATGGTGATCGGGTCGGTGCGATACTGGACACGGAGGTGCGAGATGCACCGTCGGTTCATTCGTAGCCTGTTCGCCATTCCGATGATCATCGGCGTGCTCAGCCTCGCGGCTCCGACGGCGGCGAGTGGGCACCGGGTGGTGGTCCTGCCCGCGACCGGCATCGTGGACAACGTCCTCGCCGCCTATCTCGCCGAAAGTATCGCCGCGGCGGAACGAGATGGCGCCGCAGCCGTGGTGGTCCGGCTGAACACGCCGGGCGGGAACCTGGATGCGACTCAGCGGATCGTGTCGTCGTTCCTCAACGCGAAGGTCCCGATCATCGTCTGGGTCGCGCCCGCCGGAGGGCGAGCGGCCAGCGCCGGCACGTTCATCACGCTGGCGGCCAATCTCGCGTTCATGGCACCCGGCACCAACATCGGCGCCGCGTCGCCGGTCGGGGGTCAGGGCGAGGACATCGGCGGAACGCTTGGGGAAAAGGTGCGCAACGATGCCATCGCCAACATTACCGCGATCGCGGAGGCGCGCGGTCGGCCCGTGGACTGGGCCGTGGCGACGGTCGCCGAGGCCAGGTCCTCGCCCGCGTCGGTCGCCGTTTCCGTCGGTGCGGTCGACGGGATCGCCGACACGATCGAGGACGTCCTGGGGCAGGCCACCGGCCGAACGTTGACGATCGCCGGCGCAGTGCGAACCCTCGACCTGGCGGATTCGTCCCCGGATGAACTGGCCATGAACCCGTTCCAGGCATTTCTCCACCTGCTGTCGGATCCGAACATCGCGTTCCTGCTGTTCACCGTCGGGTTCTACGGCCTGTTCTTCGAGCTCCAGAACCCGAACTTCGTGACCGGGATCCTTGGCGGCATGGCCATCATCCTGGCGTTCATCGGCTTCGGGAGCCTGCCCCTCAACGTTGCCGGGCTCCTGCTGATCGCCCTCGCCGTTGTCCTGTTCGTGCTCGAGCCGACGGTCACGAGCCACGGCCTTCTGACCGTT
Organism: Chloroflexota bacterium; assembly: GCA_040389445.1. Taxonomy (GTDB): domain Bacteria; phylum Chloroflexota; class Limnocylindria; order Limnocylindrales; family CSP1-4; genus UBA5189. Next base: position 464,596 of record JAZJZX010000002.1, on the reverse strand, counting down.
GCGGGTCTCGTGACCTTCGTGCTCGGAGCATCGGCCCTGTTCACCGCGCCAGGCGATCCCACCGGCCCATTGGTCGAGGTCGCCGGCCCGCTGATCGCCGCCATGGCTGTTACGACGGCCGCGTTCATGGGCCTCATTGCGTGGTCGGCCGTTCGCAGCCGGACGCTGGCCACCACGAGCGGACTGGTCGGAGCCACTGGCGGCGGCCTCGCCATCGGGTCCACGGGGATTGTCCGCTCACCGCTTGACCCATCCGGATCCATCTACGCGGCCGGCGAGGAATGGTCGGCCCGCCTCGTTGACGGCGGGGTGCTGCAGCGAGGCGACGCGGTGCGTGTCGTGGGTCTGGACGGCCTGACCGCCATTGTCGAGCCCGACGCGTCATCATCCATACCATCGTAAGAGCTTGAGAGGGGGTTCCCATGGAGCTGCCAGTCGGAGCGGCAATCGCCGGCTTTCTCCTGGTCGTCGCGCTCGTCGTGATCTACCTGTCGGTACGGGTGGTCCAGCAGTACGAGAAGATGGTCGTGTTCCGCCTGGGGCGGACCAATGAACTGATGGTTCGCGACCCCGGTCTGCGATTCCTGGTCCCGATCATCGACCGCCCGGTCAAGGTGGACGTCCGCGAGCAGTTCATCGAGGTTCCCAGCCAGACCACGATCACGAAGGACAACGCGCCGATCAATGTCGACTTCCTGATCTACTGGAGGATCAGCGATCCGCTGAAGAGCGTCGTCAACGTCGTCAATTTCCCGGGCGCCCTCCAGGGCGTCGCGACGACCACGCTCCGGGCGGTGATCGGTGACATCCTGCTCGACGAAGTGCTCTCGAAGCGCGAGCAGATCAACGAGGTGTTGCGCGTCAAGCTGGACGAGGTCACCGAGCGCTGGGGCGGCAAGGTGACGACGGTCGAGATCCGCGAGATCACGCCGCCGCGGGACGTCCAGGATGCGATGAACCGGCAGTTGTCGGCGGAGCGAACCCGGCGCGCCGTGATCACTGAATCGGAAGGCAACCGGCAGGCTGCGATCAACGTGGCCGAGGGGCAGAAGCAGTCCGAGATCCTCAAGGCCGAGGGTGATCGTCAGGCGGCCATCCTCCGGGCGGAAGGGTTCAGCGAGGCCCTGACGCGGATCTTCTCGGCCGCCCAGGGCATCGATCAGAAGACGATGGCCCTGCAGTACCTCGAGGCGCTGAAGGCGCTGGGGGCGAGCCCGTCGACGAAGTTCGTCATCCCGACCGAGTTCACGCGGCTCATCGAGCCGTTCACGGGCTACCTCGCCAAGGGCATGGGTACCCGCGAGGGTGCCGCCGAGTAGTCGCAGTGTGCAACGATCGGGTCGGCCGGGCCGGCCCGATCGCTATACTCGCCTCGGTCGCTGACGCCCCACCCGGGCGACGGACCCGATCGGTTCCTGATGGGGGTCTCCTGCGAGCATGACAAAGATCCTTGTGATCGACGATGACCAGAATGTCCAGCGACTCCTCCGGGTTACGCTGAAGCAGGAAGGATTCGAGGTCGTCGGCGCTGCCGACGGTCTCGAAGGCCTGCGGCTCTGGGAGGTGGAATCGCCTGCCCTGATCCTGCTCGACGTGAACCTGCCCAAGCAGGACGGGTACCAGGTCGCCACCCAGATCCGGGCGAAGGAAGGGACCGGCGCCCACGTCCCGATCATCATGCTCACGGCGGAAAAGGACGTCACCCAGAAGGTGCGAGGGCTCCGGGCGGGAGCGGACGACTACCTCGTCAAGCCGTTCCACCAGGCGGAGCTTCTGGCTCGGATGAAGAGCCTGCTGGCGCGGTTCTCCGCCCGCGAGACGGGTGCCGCGGGCAAGCCCCCGATGGGGAAGCTCATCGCGTTCTACGGGGCGAAAGGCGGCGTCGGAACCACGACGATCGCCATCAACACGGCGATCGCCCTCCATGCCGAACAGGAGCGTCGGGTGGTCCTGGTGGACGGCGTGCTCCAGTTTGGGGATCATCGCGTGTTCCTGGATCTCGGCAACGACCGGAAGAGCATCTCGGAGCTCGCCTCGACCCAGTCGATCGACGCGGACCTCATGAAGTCGGTGCTCGTCCATCACGATTCAGGTATCGATCTCCTGCTCGCTCCTCCGAATCCGGAGGAGGGAGACCGGGTCCACGAGAGCCAGATGGTCCAGATCCTCGACGTGCTCCGGACGATGTACGACTACGTGGTCGTCGACGTCGAAAAGCGGCTGGGCGACCTGACGCTGTCGGTGCTCGACCATGCCGACCAGATCTACGTGGTCATGACGGCCGACCTGTCCTGCCTCAAGAACGTTCGCCTGGCGCTCGAGGCGCTCGGGCGGATCGGCTACGAGAAGTCGAAGGTCAAGCTGCTGCTCAACCGTTCGAATGCGTTCACCGGGATCAGCGTGCAGGCGGCCGAGGCCGTGCTGAAGCGAACCTTCGAGCACAAGATCGCCAACGAGTATCGGGTCGCGATCAGCGCCCAGAACTCGGGCGCGCCGTTCAGCCACACGAAGCCGGCTTCCCCGCTCGGTCGTGAGATCGCGTCGCTGGCGGCGGCGATCGACGCGGAGTCCATGGGACCTGGCAGGTCGGCCGCCAGGTAGCCCCCGGGTCGCGCACGTCGTCGGCCCGCTGCCGTCGATGCGACGCGGCCGACGCGGCCGGATGGTTGCCCGATGATCGGCGGATAAGGCTGCCCGCGTAGGGTCGCGGGGTGCTTGCGACCCTGCTCTCCGCCACGCTGATCGGTCTCGATGGCCGCCCGATCCGGGTCGAGGTGGACGTCGCTCCCGGCCTGCCCGGGTTCACCATCGTCGGCCTCGCGGATGCGGCCCTTCGTGAATCGCGTGAGCGCGTCCGCGGCGCCCTGCGGAATGCGGGATTCATCTACCCGGCTCGGCGCATGACGGTCAATCTCTCACCGGCCGACCTGCCCAAGGCCGGTGCGTCGGTGGACCTGGCAATCGCGGTCGGGATGCTCCTGGGCTCAGAGCAGTTCCGGGCTGCGCCGGGCCGGATCGCGCTCATCGGGGAACTTGGTCTCGGTGGCGAGGTGCGCTCTGTGCCCGGATTGTTGCCGATGCTGGCGGCCCTCGGGCGCCATGGTGTGCGACGCGTCCTCGTGCCGGCGGAAGCGATTCGCGAGGCCGCGCTCGTCGGCTCGATCGAAGCCCTCCCGTGCCGGACGCTCGAGGAGGCGGTCGGGCACCTCCGAGCGAGGCGGCGAGCCCCACTCGCGACCCCGGCCCGGGTCGAGCTTGCGAATGAGTCCGGCGCATCCCACCAGCTCGGTCGACTCGGTGAGAATGAACGGTCGCGCCCACATCGAGATCTCGTCCAGTCGATCCCGGACCTGTCCGAAGTCCGCGGACAGGCCGAAGCACGTCGCGCCCTCGAGGTGGCGCTCGCCGGTGGCCATGGCTTGCTGCTGATCGGCCCACCCGGCGGTGGCAAGACGCTGCTCGCCCGAACGATCCCGGGCCTGGTGCCTCCGTTGAGCGACGAGGCGGCACTCGCGGCGACCATCGTCGCTTCCGCCTCGGGGGAGGGCCCGATCGTGGGGCTGATCCGGACGCCCCCGTTTCGCGCGCCGCACCACACCAGTTCCTACGCGGCGATCGTCGGCGGAGGACCAGGGCTCGCCCCGGGCGAAGTCACGCGGGCCGATCATGGGACGCTCTTCCTGGATGAATTGCCCGAGTTCGACCGGGACGTGCTGGAAGCGCTTCGCCAGCCTCTCGAGGACGGCCGCGTCACCATCGCCCGCGCTGCCCGCAGCGTGACCTTTCCCGCATCGTTCCAGTTCGTGGCCGCGATGAACCCGTGTCGCTGCGGGAACGCCGGCTCATCCTCGTGTACCTGCCCGAAGGGGGCGCCCGATCGTTACATGAACCGCATCTCCGGCCCCCTGCGTGATCGCATCGATGTCTGGGTATGGATGCCGGCGATCTCCGCGGCAGCGCTCGTTCGGGGTCGGGAGCCGGAGCCCTCCGCCGCTGTCGCCGAGCGCATCGCCCGAGCGCGCTCGATCCAGCTGCAACGCTCGAACGGTCACCTGAATGCGCGCGTCGCGGGCCGTCCGATGCGCGAGAGCTGCCAGCTCGGCCCAACAGAGCGGGCACGGGCCATTGCTCTCGCAGATGCGGAGCGCCTTTCGGGTCGGGGGACGGATCGCCTCCTGCGCGTCGCCCGGACCATCGCCGATCTCGACGGAGCACCTCGTGTCCTGGTGGTGCACCTGGAGGAGGCGGCCCGCTGGCGGGCGGCGGTGACCCGTTCGCCGCTCGCGCTCGCGAGTTGACGATGCTCGGCGTGGGAAGGCACGGGCCGACCGGCCCCCAGCGCATGACGGCTGGTCCATCGCCATTCGACGACGGAGGATCGGCCTCGGTCGCGGAGGACGGGAACCCGTACGGAGGTGTGGCGAGCATGCGGACGGCCCCGGATGGCGCCACCTCCTTCCGGGATGCGATGGCCGTACTCGCCTCGGCGGATGGAATCGGTCCGATGACCCTGGAGCGGCTCCTGGCCGCGTTCGGCAGTCCGATGGAGGTGCTCCGCGTGGCGGCGAGCCCTCGTGGTGAGACCGCCCTTCGCGCGGCGACGCGCGATCCGGACGACGCGCGCTCCCGGATGACGCGCCCCGCCGCGGCCGCCCTCATCGCAGCCGCTCGCGCCCCGGCTGCGGTCCTCGAGGCCATGCATGTTGCAGAGGTCCATGTGGTGACCGTCGAAGATCCCTGGTACCCGGCGCGGCTTCGATCCATCGAACTGCCTCCCCGCGTCCTGTTCGTCCGCGGCTCCGACGCGGCCCTTGAGGCGACTTGCTCCGTCGCGGTCGTGGGAACGCGCCGCCCGACCGATCTCGGTCGGCGCACGGCTGCGCGGATCGCGTCGGCACTTGCCCGTTCTGGATCGCTCGTGGTCAGCGGGCTCGCGCTGGGTATCGACGGAGCCGCGCACGCGGCAGCGGTCGAGGCAGCCGGGATCACCGTGGCCGTGATCGGCGGCGGACATGGGCACCTGGCCCCCGTGGCCCACGATCGTCTTGCGCGCGCGATCGTCGAGGGGGGCGGGGCCGTGATCTCGGAACATGCACCCGGCGTGGAGCCGTCCCGCGGCACGTTTCCGCGCCGGAACCGCATCATCAGCGGCCTCGCCGACGCGGTCGTGGTCGTCGAGGCCGGGGCAAGAAGCGGTGCGTTGCTCACGGCCGCCTGGGCCCTCGAGCAGGGGCGTGAGTGCTTCCTCGTGCCCGGATCCATCGAAGCTCCCGAGTCGGCCGGGTGCCTCGCCTGGTTGAGGGACTACGCAGGCGTCGCCCGGATCGTCTCGGGAGTCCCGCAGCTGCTCGAAGACCTGGGACTGGCCGGCGCGGCTGCGCTGGCCTCCGACGCAGGAAGCTCGGGCGACCGTGGGAGCTCAGCCGTCGGAGCCACTCGCGGCGGGAGCATGCGACCGCCCGCCGGCCTGGGTGGAGCGCCGTCGATCGAGGCGATGGTCCTGGACCTGCCGTCGCGGGAAGGGGTGCTCCTGCGAGCCATGGCGGGCGGCGCGACGACCGCCGACGAGCTGGCCGCCGTGGTGGACCTGCCGATCGGGGCGGTACTGGCCGGGCTCACCGGACTCGAAGCCCGTGGGCTGATCATCGGGGCATTCGGGCGTTATCGCATCGGCGTCGGCCACCGGCCGTAGGCGCAGGGTGCCGATCGTCGTGACATCGAGGTGGCGCCCTCGGCGGAAGCGTCGGCGGTGATCAGCGGCGGAGTCGGCACCGGCCCGAGCCCGCTACGGCGAGTCCACCCGCCGCTTCGTGCTATCCTGCCGCCGGCCGCGTGCGTGCGGCCGACAGCCCCACGATGCCGCCGTCCCAGCGAACGAGCCAGGAGACTGTCGTATTGCAGAAGGTCGTCGCGACCGCCCTCGCCATCCCGATCCTGATCCTCGTCTACGCCGGGACCATGGTTCGGCGCGCTGGTCGGCGCCCGGCGTTGATGGCCCTCTTCGCCATCGGCTTGACGGGCGTGATCGTCGCCACGGCCGTCCGCCCTGCGCCGGCCTCGGGCACCCTGCCCGCCCGACAGTCGGCCCTCGATCCGGCGGAATTCACCACGGTCGTCGAGACCGGGGAATCGCCATCCGCTCCGATCGTGATCAGCTTTCCGGCGGCCATGAACACGGCGAGCGTCGAGCGGCTCACGCGCGTCGATCCGGCCACTCCGGTCGCGTTCAGCTGGGATGCGACCGCCACCCTGCTGACGATCAGCCCACGCCCGGCATGGGCCACCGCTACCTTCCACACGGTCACCGTTGAGGCGGGGGCGCTCGATGCGACCGGGCGGCCCCTCGATCAACGTATTCGCTCGGCGTTCCTGACGAGAGAGGCCGTGACGGCGACGATCTCGGCCAGCGGGACCAGTTCCGGAGCTGCCACCCCGACCAGCCAGTTCCTCGTCACGTTCAGTGGCCCTGTCGATCCTTCGTCGATTCGTCTCAACATTGCGCCGGCCGTTGCGGGGCGCCTGGCGCCGGCGCCCGAGAGCCCTCCGGAGCAGCCCGCATTCCTGTTCATTCCGGATCAGCCCCTTGCCGCCGGCGTGACGTTCACGGTCGACCTCGCGGAAGGCGCGCGGGACGCGGATGGCGGGGCAATCACCGGCGCTTCCGCAACCATCAAGACCGCTTCGGCTCCCACGGTCGTGCGGTTCCGACCGGCAAACGGGGCGACATCCGTCGGCTGGAGTCAGAACCTCTCGGTCCGCTTCACCGAGCCCATGGATCGCGTGACGACCGAGAAGGCCTGGAGCGCCATCCAGGGCGGCAAGGCCATCGCTGGTACGTTGACCTGGGCCGAAAATGACACCGTCCTCGTCTTCAACCCGAGTGCCGTTCTTGGCTACGGCGAGAAGGTCGTCCTGACGGTCGATGGCGGGGCGACCTCGAAGGTCGGGCTACCGCTGGCTGCCACGGCGACGGCATCGTTCACCTCGGCCGCGCGCCCGATCGTGAAGACCAGCACGCCGTCGAGCGGTTCAACCGGCTCGAGTGGATCCGGCGGTGGGACCATCGGATCGAGCACCTGGTCGGCCGTCGAGGCCTACTACCTGACCCTCATGAACTGCACGCGTACCGGTGGCCTGGTGACGTCGAGTGGCAGCTGTTCCAGCCCGGGTGGCCGGAATGTCGCCGCGCTGTGGCAGGATGCGGGCATCACCTCGAATGTCTCGCGCCCCTATGCGAAGAAGCTGGCCGTCAACAACCTGTGCACCCACTTCTCCGGGGGCACACCCGGCGATCGGCTCAAGGCCGCCGGCTACACGAGCTACATCTGGGCGGAGAACCTGGGCTGCCGAAGCGGGGATCCCTATGCATCCGTCCTCGCGACGCATCTCTTCTATCAAAGCGAGTGGTCGTACAACGGCGGTCATTACGTGAACCTCATGAATCCGGACTACGACCGCGTCGGTATCGGCGTCTGGGTGTCGAGTGGGCGTGTGCGCCTCGTCGTCGACTTCTACCGCCCGCGCTGACCGGCTTGCCGTGATCCGCAACGTGATCGTCCACCTGTTCAATGACCAGCCGGTGGTGGCGGACATGTTCGAGATGCCGAGTGCCGGCGACAGCGGTCTCGTGTGCACGAACCTCCGAACCCTCGACGGGCGTCGGCCCGTTTTCATCGAGCGTTCCTCGTCGACCTTCTTCTTTCCGTACCAGCACATTCGCTTCGTGGAGATCGTGGACGACAGGAGCACCGATCCGGACACGGTCACCGCGCCCGCGGAGTCGACGTCACCGACGTCCGCGCCCGTCGACGAGGACCTCGAGATTGACGAGGACTTCCTTCGGCGCATCCGCGAGGCGTAGCCCGGGAGTGGGAGCAGCCGGAACCCGATAACGGTCCGGTGCGCGGCGGTGGCTATACTCCCGGCGATGCCGAAGCACCTGGTGATCGTGGAGTCGCCGGCCAAGGCGCGGACGATCGAGCGCTACCTCGGCGACGATTACCGCGTCCTGGCGTCCTATGGGCATGTCCGCGATCTCCCCGAGAATCCGGGCAAGGGCAAGTTCGGCGTGGACGTCGATCATGGGTTCGTGCCCGAGTACGTCGTCGCGGATGATCGGCGCAAGCAGGTCGATGCCATCCAGCGGGCGGCGAAGACGTCCGATCTGGTCTGGCTGGCCACCGACCTCGATCGCGAGGGCGAGGCAATCGCCTGGCACGTGGCCGAAGCGGCCGGCGTGCCGGCTGCCAAGACCCGACGGGTCACGTTCTCCGAGATCACCAGGTCGGCCATCGAGGATGCGTTCCGGAACCCGCGGGCCATCGACACGAACCTTGTCGACGCGCAGCAGGCGCGACGCGTCGTCGACCGGCTCGTCGGCTACACGCTCAGTCCGCTCATCTCACGGAAGGTCCGTGGCGGCCTGTCCGCCGGGCGGGTCCAGTCGGTGGCCGTCCGGCTGGTCGTCGAGCGGGAGCGGGAGATCACGGCCTTCACGGCGCGCGAGTACTGGACCCTGCGGGCGTCGCTGGTGACCGCCACGGGTGACACGTTCGGCGCGGATGTGGTCCGCATCGACGGACAGCCCATCGACATCCCGGATGAAACCACTTCCGATCGGCATGTGGCCGGTCTGTCGGGCCGCACGCTGTCCGTATCCAGTGTCGGTACGCGCAAGCAGCAACGCAGCCCGGCTCCGCCCTTCACAACCTCGACCCTCCAGCAGGAAGCCAGTCGCAAGCTGGGGTTCAGCCCGAAGCGAACGATGTCGGTTGCCCAGCGCCTGTACGAGGGCGCGGACACTCCCGACGGGCATGTCGGCCTGATCACCTACATGCGAACCGATTCGACGGCCATTGCCGGGATTGCCATGGGCGAGGCCCGCGAAGTCATCACGGCGCGCTATGGAACGGACTATGCGATGCCCAAGGGCCGCGTCTACAAGACCAGGGCCAAGGGTGCCCAGGAGGCCCACGAATCGATCCGGCCGACCAGTTTTGGGCGTGATCCCGATTCCCTCGCGGGCGGCCTCAAGGCCGATGAGTTGCGCCTGTATCGGCTGATCTGGCAACGCGCGCTGGCATCGCAGATGGCGGCCAAGGCCCTGGAAACAACGACCGCCGAGCTCGTGGATGGCCCATATCAACTCCGGGCGAGCGCCACCCGAACGCTGTTCGACGGGTTCGCGCGGGTCTACACGGAGGGTCGGGACGATGGAGCCGAGGAGGAGGCTGAAGGTCGGCTGCCTCACCTGGCGGAAGGAGATCGAGTGTCGGTTTCCGCGGTCGAGCCGACCCAGCACTTCACCGAGCCGCCGCCCCGGTTCACCGAAGCCTCGCTCGTCAAGGCGCTCGAGGAGCATGGGATCGGGCGACCGTCCACCTACGCCGCCACGCTGTCGACGATCGTGGACCGAGGCTACGTCCGGATCGACGAGCGCCGGCTCCGACCCGAGCTCATCGGCGAGATCGTCACCGACCTGTTGGTCGAGCATTTCGGGGACTACGTGGACGTTGCCTTCACCGCCCGGATGGAGGAGGAGCTGGACGAGGTCGCGCGCGGTGAGCGCCAGTGGGTGCCACTCCTCGAAGCGTTCTACGGGCCACTCCGTGATCGGGTCGCCGAGAAGCGCCGGGAGTTGAAGCGGGCCGATTTCACGACCGAGGCCACCGACGAAGTCTGTTCCGAGGGCCACCCGATGGTCATCAGGCTGGGCCGGAATGGGCGATTCCTGGCCTGCTCGCTGTTCCCGGAGCACAAGGAGTCGCGACCGCTGCCAGGCGACGAACAGCCTGACCTGCCGGGCACCGGCGAGTCTTGTCCGAAGTGCGGCGAGGGCGTCCTCGCCTCGAAACGGGGCCGGTTCGGACCCTTCGTGGGGTGCTCCCGATATCCCGACTGCGATTTCATCCAGCGCGACGGCCCGCCGCCGCCGGATCAGCTCCCCTTTGAGGTCATCTGCCCCAGGAACGGGGACGGCCGGCTGACGGCGCGTCGCGCCAGGAAGTCCGGCAACGTCTTCTGGGGGTGCTCCGCCTATCCGCGCTGCGACTACACGACGAATCACGAGCCGCTCGGGGCCGTTCACGACACCGACGACGGGCCGGTCGCCCGTCGGGAGGAGGGGGTCATCTGCCTTCGTTGTGGCGCTGCGATCGATCTGCCCGGCGACGGTGCCCCGCTCGATGGGCTTCGCCTCGCCGGTGGCCCGCCCGACCCCGCGGCCATCGCCGCCAGGAAGCCTCGGAGCGGCCCGCGTGGTGGAGCGCGGGGTGGTGCCCGCGGCGCCAGGAGCTCCGCCCGCAGAGCCGGCGGCGCCCGCCTGCCCTCGAGTCGGCGTGCCGGCGGAGCATCCGGCGGCGGCAGCGACGCAGCGTGAACGCGACGTCCGGTTCGCCGGCGGCGCTCGATCGATTTCTCCGCTCGCTCGCGGCCCGCGATGCCTCGGAGCATACCCAGCGCGCGTACCGGACGGCCGTCGGCGCGTATCTCGCGTGGCTGGACGCGCGGGGCGTCGACTGGCGGGCGCCGGCGCGCAGTGAACTGCGGGCCTATCTGGCGCGCCTGACCACCACCAACGCCCGCTCATCGGTCGCCCAGCGACTGGCAGCCATCCGGGCCTTCCATCGATTCGCCACGCGCGACGGCATCGCCGACGGAGATCCCTGGAGCGCCATCGCCACGCCCCGCCTGCCTCGCCGTCTGCCACGGGTGCTGGAGCTGGAACAGGTGGTTCGACTGATCGCGGCGATCGATGCGGATCTGGCGGCCGCCGAACGCGCCGGAACGCCCCTGGCAGTCGCCCTCGCGCTGCGGGATCGGGCGGTGGTCGAGACGGCCTACGCGGCCGGCCTGCGGATCAGCGAGCTCGCGGCCGCAGACCTCGGCTCGCTCCACCTTCGCCGCGGCGAGATCCGCGTGATCGGCAAGGGACGCAAGGAACGGATCGGCCTGCTCGGCGGCCCCGCCCGTGGGGCGCTGGCGGACTATCTCGACGAGGCGCGGGGCGTGCTCCTCGCGGAACGAACAGGGGCTGGGCCGGACCCCGTGGAGATCTTCCTGAATCATCGCGGCGAAGCCATCGGCGTTCGTGGCCTCCGACTTCGCATCAATCGGCTATGCCGGCTGGCGGGCCTGCCCGAAGGCGTGTCCCCGCACACCCTGCGCCACTCGTTCGCCACCCATCTGCTCGACGGTGGTGCCGACCTGCGGGTCGTCCAGGAGCTCCTGGGGCACGAAAGCCTGGCCACGACCCAGATCTACACCCATGTCTCGCCCGCGCGGCTTCGGTCGGCGTACCGAGCCGCGCATCCACGGGCTACCGTCCACGGATCGGACGGGGACGCCCGGCCATGACCTTCGAGGCGGACACCAGCCGGGCGTCCGGCTTCGTTCGTGCCGGGCTCGTGCTCTCGGGGACGTTCCTGATATCCCGCGTTCTCGGCTACATCCGGACCGTGGTGCTCGGTACCACGTTCGGTGCGGGTCCGGAGCTCGACACGTTCTTCGCCGCCTTCCGGTTGCCCGACCTGATCTTCCAGATCGTCGCCGCCGGCGCCATGGGATCGGCGCTCATCCCGGTGCTGTCGGGCTTGCTGGCCACAGGTGATCGCGCGCGTGCGTGGCGCGTGGTCGGGACCGTCGTGAACCTCATGCTCGTGGTCCTCGCCGTGCTCGCCGTCGCGGCCTTCGTGGCGGCGCCGGTGCTGGTTCGTCTCGTGACGCCGGGCTTCGACGATCAGGCCGTCGCCATGACCACCGACCTGACCCGCGTGATGCTTGTCGCCCCGGTGCTCCTCGCGCTGGGATCGGTCGCGACGAGCACCCTCAACGCCGAAGGTCGTTTCACGGCCGCGGCGATGGCGCCGATTGTGTACAACCTCGCGATCATCAGCGGCGCGGTCCTGCTGGGCCCGTCCCTGGGTATCACGGGCCTCGCCGTCGGGGTCGTCGTGGGCGCCTTCGGCCATCTCGCGATCCAGCTCCCCGCGGTCTGGCGCCTGGGTTTCCGGCCTCGTTTCGGTGTCGACCTGGGCGATGCGGCCGCACGGCGGGTGTTGATCCTGCTCGGACCTCGTGCCCTCGGCCTCGGCGTCTCGCAACTGACGTTCGTCGTGATGACGGCGCTGGCATCGTCACTCGGCGAAGGCTCCATCTCCGCCTACTCGATCGCGTTCGCCGTGCTCCAGATTCCGCTGGGCTTGATCGGTATCCCGCTCGGCATCGTGATCTTTCCGACGTTGTCGCGTGACCACGCCCTTGGCGCAACGGCGACCTTCGTCCATCTCGTGACCCGTTCGCTGCGCCTCATCGGCTTCGTCACGCTTCCCATCGCCGCCCTGGGCATCGCCCTGCGGACGCAGGTTGTGGCCCTGTTGTTCGGCTATGGGCGCTTCGACGGCGAGGACATCGACCGCACCGCCGCCACGTTCGGACTGTTCCTGATCGGATTGACCGCCCATTCCGCGATCGCGATCCTCGCCCGGACGTTCTACGCGCAGCAGGACACACGCCGGCCCGTTGCGGCCGCAATCCTCGCGGTCATCGTGAACATCAGCCTCGGCGTGATCCTGGTCGGCCCGATGGGCCTGCCGGGACTGGCCCTCGCGATTGCTCTTGCAGCATGGATCGAAGCGGCGGTCCTCCTGGTCATGCTCGGGCGGCGTGAGCGGGCCTTCGACGTACGTGGCCTGCTCGCGGCGCTCGGCCTGTCGCTCGCGGCCGCGGCGATGGCTGGGGCCGCCGCCGCCGGAGTCGTTGTCGCCCTCGGTGACGCGGTGAGTCCCGGCGCAACCCGGCCGCTGCTCGTGGCGGGTATGGTCAGCGCTACAGCGGTGGGCAGCGGGCTCTACCTGATGATTGCTCGCGTGCTCAAGATGCCGGAGCTGGAGCAGCTCATCGGGATCGCGAGGGCCCGAATTGGCGGACGAATGGCGCGTGGATGACGAGGTTGTCGACGGTGGATCGGCCTGGCCCAGCGGGCTCCGGCCGCTGCCTGGACCGTCGGCCTCCGGTCGCGGCCCGGGCGGCGATCAGGACGGAGGCGGGTTGATGACCCATGCGGGGCTCTCCGAGCCGGACTGGGACGCGTTTGTCGACGCCGCGCATCCCACCTCGTATCTCCAGCGGAGTGCCTGGGCGGCCGCCAAGGCACCCAACGGCTGGCGCGCCGTTCGCTGGTTCGGCGGCGACTCCCCCGGCGCGCCGGTCGAGGCGAGCGGACCCAACCGTGTGGGCGCCCAGGTCCTGATCCGACGGGTCCGGTTCACGCCCTGGTCGATTGCGTACGCGCCCCGTGGACCCCTGGCACAGACGTGGAGCGACAACACCATCGCCGCGTTCACCCGGGCGGCGCGTCTGAAGATGGCCGCGCTGCCGGACCGAGTTGCCTATCTGCGCATCGAGCCCGCGCTCGACCCGGACATCGATGAACACGAGGCCGGGGAGCGAGCGACCTGGCTCGCCTCCCGGCTCCTCGCTGCCGGCTGGCGTCGTGCGCCGGCGGTGCAGCCCACGGCGTCGCGGATCGTGGACCTCCGGGTCGGCGAGGCTGCGCTGTGGAGCGGCCTTCGCAAGAAGTGGCGTCAGTACGTGAACCGCGCTCGCGCCGATGGGGTCCGGGTCGTGGATGGAGACGGCGACCGGCTGGCCGACTTCTACGCCATCTACCGCGAGACGGCTCGTCGAGCCGGTTTCATCATCCGGTCCGAGGGGTCGTATCGGGACGTGTGGACCGCGTTCGATCGCGAAGGTCTCGCTCGACTCCTGTTTGCGGAGCTTCCCGACGGAACCCCGGTCGCAACCCTCCTCCTGCTCAGGTCAGGCGCCACCGTCACGGAGCCGTTCGGCGGCATCACGGTGGCCGGCAGCGAGCACCGCGCCAATTACCTGCTGAAATGGGACGCCATGAACCGATCTCGCGACGCCGGCGCGGAGACCTACGACATGTGGGGCCTGTCGTCGCCGGGGATCGCGCACTTCAAGGCCGGGTTCGGCGGACGCGAGGTCCGCTATGCCGGAGCTTGGGACCTGGTGCTCGATCCGGTCGGAAGGAGCATCCTGGAAGGTGCCCGTCGTGCCCGGATCTCGGTGTCGCGGGTCCAGCACGGCCTCGATCCACGCCACCGCGTGTCCCCCGACGGGACGAGGCCCGCTGACGATCCCGATCCCGGTCAACCGACCGGCGGTGGCGAGGACCAGCGATCGTGACCTCCTTTCGACCGGCAGACGCCCGCGAGCTCGAGGTTTGGGATGACCTGACGGTCCACGTTGGCGGCGGCCATGTCTTCCAGTCGCGGGCCTGGGCCGAGCATCGCCGACGAACCGGCTGGAATCCCGCGTTCCTCATCGGCGACGACGGCTCGGCGACTCTTGCCCTGGAGCGACGCTGGCCGATCCTCGGTACGGGCTCGTGGTACCTGCCCCGGGGCCCGATCCCGACCGGCGATGTTGGCGCGATGGCCGCGCGCCTCGGCGGGATCACGACGTGGCTTGCCGGTCGGGGCGCCGACGTCGTGGCATCCGATACCGAGGTACCGGCCGGCATCGGGTATGAGGCCGCGCTCGCCGACCTCGGCTTCCGGGCCATCGATGAAATCCAGCCGTCGAGGCATCGATTGCGCATCGGCCTCGGACACGGCGTGGACGAACCCGGAGTCCTGGCCGGCATGGCGAAGGCCACGCGACAGCGTATCGCTCGCGCGGAACGTGACGGCACCATCGTCGTCCGTCACGATCTCCGAGTCCGGGGCCAGGGACCGGGTTCCGGGTTCGTGGCCCCGGATGAGGCCCTGGGGGTGGCACTCGGGCGCTTCTTCGATCTTCTCCTCGAGACGGGCGAGCGACGCCGGTTTGCGCTCGGCCCGCGAGCTTCGTTCCTGGATTGGTGGCGTGCGGCCCACGATTCCGGCCTCGTCGTCCACCTCGAGGCGCGCGATCGATCCGGAGAACCGCTGGCCGGCCTGCTCGTGCACCGTCATGGCGGTCGACTCTCGACGGCCTACTCGGCCGATCACGCTGCGACTCGGCGTGATCACCCAGGGACCTTTCACCTCCTTCGCTGGCGCGCGATCCAGCTCGCCATCCGGGAGGGTTGCGCCGAGATGGACCTGGGTGGGGTGGACGTCGCCGGAGCGCGCGACGAGCCGGAACCGGGCGAGCCGATGTACGGCCTGTATGAGCACAAGCGGTCGTTCGGGGCTGAGTGGGTCGCGCAGGTCGGCGCCCATGAGCGGGTCCTGAGCCGGTGGCGCTACAGGGCGGGGCGGGCCCTCAGCGGCGTCCGTCGAGTCGTGCGGCGATGACGAAGCTGGTTCCGGCAGGATCAGACGATCGCCGCACCTGGGATACCTTCGTGGACAGCCGTCCCGAGGCGGACGTCCTGCAGGCCTGGGCCTGGGGCGAGGCGATGGCCGGGGCCGGGCAGCCGGCGATTCGTCTGATGGCCGTCGACGCCGGCGGCGTGGTTCGCGGCCTGGTGCAGGCCCTCATTCGACCCACCACCTATCGCCGGAGCGTTGTCTACGCGCCGCACGGCCCGATCTGGGATCGGGGCGCCGGCGACGGCCCGGCGGTCCTGGCGCTGCTCCTCGACGGCTTGGGCGCGGCCGCCCGGGCGCACCGCGGGATCGTGGTCAAGGT
The DNA here is from genome assembly GCA_040389445.1 of Chloroflexota bacterium. Classification (GTDB taxonomy): domain Bacteria; phylum Chloroflexota; class Limnocylindria; order Limnocylindrales; family CSP1-4; genus UBA5189. The sequence goes on along the minus strand of JAZJZX010000002.1, from coordinate 448,957 downwards.
GGACCCCGCGGCCGACCGCGTGGGGTCGGACGACAGCGCTGCGGTCGAATCCGCCCTCGTGGCCGTCGGGCTCCGCCGCGCCCGACATGACCTCCAGGCCCGGACGACATTGATCGTCGATCTGGCCGGCGACGATGAGGCCATCCGCGATCGCTGGACGCCGGAGGCGCGCAACCTCGCGCGGCGCAGCGCCCGGGAGGGCGTCATGGTTCAGATTGCGCGGCGCGCCGACCGGGCAGTCATTGCAGCGGCCGGTGCGTTGCTCGTCGAAACCGGTACGCGTCGGGGCTTTCGGACCCATGATGTCGGCTTCCTCGAACGCCTCGCCGCCGAGCTGGAGGAATCCGGCGGCCTGTACGTCGGGATCGGGCGCCTCGGCGACCGGCTGCTCGGCGTCATGGTCGTGGCGCGGACCGGCGATCGGGCGGTCTACCTCTACGGCGGCTCTCTCCGGGACGATGCGAACCGGCACGCGAACCCGGGCTACGGCGTGATGGCCGCGATGATCTCCGCCCTGGCCGCCGACGGCGTGCGCTGGTTTGACTTGTGGGGAGTCCACGATGCGCAGGACACCGACGCCGATCCTTCGTGGCAGGGGTTCTCCGCGTTCAAGCGGCGATTCGGGGGTCGTGAGCTCCGACACCCCGGGACCTTCGACCTCGTGGTGTCGGCACCCTGGTATCGGCTCCGCGACATTCGCGAACGCATCCGGGACCGGAGATGAGCGGCCGCGAGATGCCGGGCGGGCGCCCAGCCCGCACGGTCGACGCCCTGCTGCAGGCCGCCGAGCCGACCGAACCGCGAGCCGTATCCGGGCTCGTCGATCGATTGCGGGCGCTCGGCGAAGCCGTTGCCGTCGTCCAACCGGAGCGGGGGGCGCCCAGCCCGGGCGGATCGGGCGAGGCACGCCGCGTTCCACCCCTGGGAGCCGCCCATGACACCGTCGTGCGCGGTGTCACGGCCGATTCGCGCGGCGTCGTCCCAGGCAGCCTGTTCGTGGCCATTTCCGGTGCTCGCGTCGATGGTCACCGGTTTGCGGCCGATGCGGAGCGAGCCGGGGCTGCCGCGCTCCTCGTGGAGCACCTCCTGCCGGGGCGATCGATTCCCCAGATCGTCGTCCAGCGCACACGGCCGATGCTTGCCGAGGCGTCCGCGTGGTGGTACGGGGATCCGTCCCGGGAGCTCGGCGTCGTGGGCGTTACCGGCACGGACGGCAAGACGTCCACGAGCCTGCTGGCCGCTGCGGGGTTGGCCGCGGCTGGAATTTCGACCGGATTGCTCGGAACCGTCGCCACCCAGATCGGCGGTCTCCGGGAGGCGAATCCCGAGCACAGCACCACGCCGGAATCACCCGCCCTCCAGCGTGCGCTCCGGGCGATGGTCCGGGCCGGGGACCGGGCCGCCGTCATCGAGACGACCTCCCACGGCCTGGCCATGGATCGCGTGCGGGCCGTTGCCTACGACATCGCGATCTTCACCAACCTGAGCCACGAGCACCTGGAGCTCCACGGCACGCCCGAGGCCTATCGGGCGGCCAAGCGGCGCCTGTTCGAAAGCCTGGCCCAAGCCGGGATCGATCATCGCAGGGATCGTCCGGACTGGCCGCGCACCGGGATCGTGAACCTCGATGATCCCTCTGCCGCCACATTTGTCGATGCCACCATCGCGGCCGGGGCCCGTCTGGTGACGTTCGGTGCCTCTGCCGCGGCGGACATCCGTCTGGAGACGGTCGCGGAGGACGGCGGAGGGCTGCAAGTCGGGTATGCCCGGGCGGGATCGCCTCGTCGCTTCCGGTTGCGGATGGGCGGTCGTTTCAACGCCTGGAATGCACTCGCTGCCGCGGCGCTGGGATGGGCGCTGGATCTGGACGCGGACGCGTTTGAAGCCGGAATGGAAGCTCTCGACCCCGTGCCGGGTCGCATGCAGCGCATCGAGCGGGGTCAGCCGTTCGACGTGATCGTGGACTACGCGCACAGCCCGGCATCGCTGGCCATGCTCCTCGACGAACTCGGACCGGTGGCCGAAGCCCGTGGTGGCGGACTGATCGCCGTGTTCGGGTCGGCAGGGGAGCGTGACCGTGAGAAGCGCCCGATGATGGGTCGGATTGCCGCCCAGCGCTGCCGGCTCGTCGTCGTGACGGACGAGGATCCACGGGCCGAGGACCGCAACGCCATCATGGCTGCGATTGCCGCGGGCGCCGTCGCGGCGGCCGCTCGCCCGGAGGCGGTCCTCCTTGCCGGCAAGGGACACGAGGCCACGATCCAGTACGCCGACCACGAGCAACCGTGGAGCGAGCAGGCCGAGGCCGAGGCCGCCCTCGCCGAACTGGGTTGGGGTTCCTGACCCCGCGGTAGACTTCGCGGACGATGGTGGCCCCTCGAACACCCACGGATACCCCCTCGGAGGACCGAGGGCCGGCACGACCGCGCCGTACCGGCGCCCGCGTCCTGACGCGAGCCAACCCGGCTGCGGCTTCGTCCTCCATCGAGACACAGACGGCGCGACTGATCGCAGCGACTCGTGCGCACAACCCGCAGGCCGACCTGTCCGGCATCGAGCGAGCGGTCGCCTTTGCCGTCGAGGCGCACGGCAACCAGACTCGCGCGTCGGGTGAACCGTACGTGACACACCCGATCGCGGCGGCGGAACTCCTTGCCGAGCTCGGCGTGGATCCGGCCGCCATCGAAGCTGCGGTGCTTCATGACGTTCCCGAGGACACGGAGTACGAGCTCGCCGACATCGAGGAGCGGTTCGGCCAGGAGGTCGCGCACCTCGTGGACGGCGTGACGAAGCTCGGGAAATTCAGCACCCTCAGTCACGAGCAGCAGCAGGCAGAGAACATCCGGAAGATGTTCCTCGCCATGGCGGACGACATCCGGGTCGTCCTGATCAAGCTCGCGGACCGGTTGCACAACATGCGGACGCTTGCCGCGCTGCCCCTGGAGAAGCAGACCCGGATCGCGCGCCAGACCCTCGAGATCTACGCCCCGCTGGCCGAGCGTCTCGGCATCTGGCAGGTGAAGTGGGAGCTCGAGGACCTCGCCTTCAAGGTGCTCGAGCCCGAGCGGTTTCGGGAACTCGCCAAGCTGCTCGACACCCGCCGCAAGGGTCGCGAGGGCTACATCGAGCGGGCGATCGCCGAGCTGGAGCCGCGGCTTCGCGACGCCGGGATCATGGCCGACCTGCAGGGCCGCCCCAAGCACATCTACAGCATCTGGAAAAAGATGCAGCGCAAGAGTGCCGAGTTCGGCGAGATCTACGACGTCTATGCGATCCGAATCCTGGTTGAGGATCTGCGGGATTGCTACGCGGCGCTCGGGATCGTCCATGCCCTGTGGCGGCCGATCCCGGGGCAGTTCGACGACTACATCGCCGTGCCCAAGAACAACCTCTACCAGTCCCTGCACACCGCGGTCATCGCCCTCGACGGCAAGCCGCTCGAGATCCAGATCCGGACGCAGGCGATGCACCAGGTCTCCGAAGTCGGGATTGCGGCGCACTGGCGCTACAAGGAGGGCTCGAAGTCGGACCGCGACTACGACGCCAAGCTTGCCTGGCTGCGCCAGCTCATGGACTGGCAGCGGGATGTCAGCGACGCCACGGAATTCGTCGAGGGGATCAAGCTCGACATCTTCCAGGACCAGGTCTTCGTGTTCACGCCCAAGGGCGAGATCAAGGACCTCCCGGCGGGCGCCACGCCGCTCGATTTCGCCTATCGGATCCACACCGACGTCGGCCACCGGACGATCGGGTCCAAGGTGAACAATCGCCTCGTCCCCCTGGACTACCGGCTCAAGAACGGCGACATCGTCGAGATCGTGACGACGAAGGCCGAGCACGGTCCATCTCGCGACTGGCTGAACCTTGTCCGGACCAGCCACGCCCGGGAAAAGATCCGGCAATGGTTCAAGCGCCAGGAACGGGACGAGAACATCATCCATGGGCGCGAGGCGTTGGAGCGCGAATTGCGCCGGCTGGCGCGGACCTCGATCGCTGCCATCGGCCAGGACCGGCTTGCTGAAGTCGCGAAGCAGTTCAATCACGATCAGGTGGACGACTTCCTCGCCGCCATCGGCTACGGCGCTGTCAGTGCCCAGTCCGTGGTCACTCGACTCGGTGTCGTGGACGACGCGCAGCTCCAGCTTCCCTCGGTCGCACCGCCGATTGCGCCGGCCAAGGCGGGCGGGGTGCGGGTCAAGGGAGTCGGGGACCTCCTCGTCCGCTTCGCAAAGTGCTGCCACCCGATCCCGGGCGATCCGATCCAGGGATTCATCACCCGCGGCAAGGGCGTGACCGTCCATCTGCGATCGTGCCCGACCGTCATCAACGAGCGTGAAGTCACCCGGCTCATCGAGGTTGAATGGGAGGCCGTGCCGGCCCAGACGTACCCGATCGCCGTCCGCGTCGAGGCCTACGACCGAACCGGCCTGCTGAGCGACATCAGCCAGGTCGTGGCCGAGAACAAGGTCAACATCCTGGCGGCATCGGTTGCCGTCGGGCCGGACCATGTCGCGATCGTGCGGGCGACGCTTCAGGTGGCTTCGGTCAGCCAGCTTGCCCGGGTGATGAGCCGGATCGAGCAGCTGAAGGACGTGATCAGCGTGTCCCGGGACGTGGGCTAGTTTCCCGCGATGCGCCGGTAGACTGTGCGAGATGCCCACCTTCCGCGCGCCCCGTGGCACCCGTGACCTCCTGCCGGACGAGGCCGCCCGTTTCCTCCACTTCGCCCGCGTCGGTCGCGCCCTGACGGATCAGTACGGCTATCGACCCATCGAGACCCCGCTGTTCGAGCAGGCCGCCGTGTTCGAGCGGGGGATCGGCGAGGTCACCGACGTCGTGGAGAAGGAACTCTTCCGCATCGCGCCCCGGACCGAGGAAGCCGAAGCGTGGGCGCTGCGCCCCGAGCCCACAGCGGGGATCGCCCGGGCGTACGTCCAGCACGGGATGCAGACCTGGCCGCAACCGGTTCGCCTCTCCACCATCGGTCCGATGTTCCGGTACGACCGCCCGCAGGCGGGCCGGTACCGTCAGTTCTGGCAGTTCGACGTCGAGGCGATCGGGGATCCAGGACCGGCGATCGACGCCGAGATCATCGAACTGGGCACGCGGTTCTATGCCGAGGTCGGGGTCAAGGGTGTCGAAGTCCTCGTCAACTCCATCGGCGACCCGGCTTGTCGCCCGAGTTATCTCGAGGTGCTCGAGCGCTACTACGTCGGCGTCGGCGACGCATTGCCGCCAACCGAACGGGATCGGCTCGGCCGCAACGCACTGCGCCTCCTCGATTCGAAGGATCCGGCGATGGTGCCGATCAATGCCGCGGCTCCGCGCCTCACCGAGCACCTGTGCGAGTCCTGCGCCGCGCACTTCTCGGCTCTGCGCGCGCACCTCGATGCGCTCGGAGTGGCGTATCGGGTGGATGCGCGGCTGGTGCGGGGACTCGACTACTACACCCGGACCGCCTTCGAGTTCTACGTCGCCGGCCGGTCCGGCCAGCAGCAGGCCCTCGGCGGGGGTGGTCGGTACGACGGACTGATCGAACTCCTCGGCGGCCGCTCAACACCCGGGATCGGCTTCGGGCTTGGACTCGACCGGGTTGCCCTCGTGCTCGACGAACAGGGTTCCATGGTCGCGAGCGCCGAGCACGCGGCCCCGGACGCCGTCGTGGTATCGGCCGACCCGGCCGATACGCTGGGCCGCCTGCGGGTTGCCACCGAGTTGCGGTCCGCGGGCCTGGCGGCCCGGGCCGATCTTGGGGTTCGAAAGCTCGGGCGCCAGATGGAAGGAGCCGCTCGAGATGGCGCGCATTTCGCGGTGATCCTCGGCGACGAAGGAGCCGACGGCCAGGTCCAGCTGCGCGATCTCAAGGCGGGCACGCAGCGCCTCGTCGCGCTCGATGATCTCGCACGCGAACTCATCCGGTCGGTGAGGCAGCACCGCCACGGCGCATCGGACTGAGGTCCGCCGCGATCTGCGCGGTGGTGCCGATCGAAGTCCACCGGCGATCGGCGGCGCCCGATACCATGAGCCGGCCATGACCGACACCGATGCCAGCCTCGCCACGCCGTACCGGACCCATACCTGTGGGGCCCTCCGAGCCGACGATGCCGGATCCTCCGTCCAGCTGGCCGGCTGGGTTCATCGCCGCCGCGATCACGGCCAGCTGATCTTCATCGACCTCAGGGATCGCCATGGGATCACCCAGGTGGTCATCGACGCCGCAGATTCACCTGATGCCCACAGCGCGGCATCGGCGGCTCGCTCGGAGTTCGTGGTTACCGTCGGTGGCCGTGTGGCGCTGCGGTTGCCGGGAACCGAGAACGCGAAGTTGCCGACGGGGGCGATCGAGGTTCAGGCAACGGCCTTCACGATCCTGAACGAAGCCAGGACCCCGCCGTTCTACATCAACGACCCGGACGCTCCGGTCGATGAATCCCTGCGGCTCAAGTACCGCTACCTGGACATCCGGCGCGAACCGATGCAGCAGCGGCTGCTCCTGCGCAGCCGGCTCGTGCAGGCGATCCGCGAGGTCCACCACGCGAACGGGTTCGTGGAGGTCGAGACCCCGAACCTGATCAAGTCCACGCCGGAGGGGGCTCGCGACTTCATCGTCCCGTCACGGCTCCAGCCCGGCAGTGTGTATGCGCTGCCGCAGAGTCCGCAGCAGCTCAAGCAGCTCCTCATGGTCGCCGGCGTCGATCGGTACTTCCAGATCGCCCGCTGTTTCCGGGACGAGGATCTGCGCGGGGATCGCCAGCCCGAATTCACGCAACTGGACCTCGAGATGAGCTTCGTCGACGAGGCTTCGGTCATGGATCTCGTGGAGGGCATGACCATCGCGGTGACGAAGTCCGTCGTTCCCGACCGTCCCATCCAGCAGGCGCCGTTCCCGCGCTTCACCTACGACGAGGCCATGGAGCGGTTCGGGTCGGACAAGCCGGATCTCCGATTCGGGATGGAGCTCGTGGACCTTGCCCCGGACCTGCGTGCCGAAAACGGCACGCCGTCGTCGGGGTTCCGGGTGTTCGACGACACCATTGCGGCCGGCCATCGAGTCAAGGCGATCGCGGTTCCGGGACTCGCCGACGCGCCGCGGAGCAGGATTGATGAGCTGACCGAGACAGCCCGGCGCTTCGGCGCCAAGGGTCTTGCCTACCTGGCAGTCGAAGCCGGTGGATCCATCAAGAGTCCGATCCTCAAGTTCCTGGGAGACGACCTCGCGGGTCGCCTGACGGTCAGGGCGAACGCGAACCCGGGCGATCTGGTCCTGATCGTTGCGGACACGACGGACGTGACGAACGAGGTCCTCGGTCGGCTGCGAGCCGACCTCGGCGTCCGGCTCGGCCTGGCGGATCCCGACGTGCTCGCCTATTGCTGGGTTCACCGCTTCCCGATGTACAAGTGGGATGCGGACGGCGGCCGCTGGGATGCGACCCACAACCCGTTCTCGGGCGTGGTGCCCGAGGACGAGGCCCTTCTTGCCACGGTGTCCGGAGACCCCGCCCGCCCATCGGCGGACGATCCGGCCGGGAGGGCCCACGCCATGCAGTACGACATCGCGCTCAACGGCTGGGAACTCGGCGGGGGCTCGGTCAGGATCTGGCGACGCGACCTGCTGGAGACCAGTTTCGCGCTCCAGGGGTACAGCCACGAGCGCATGCGCAGCATGTTCGGTGCCATCCTCGACGCCTTCGAGTACGGCGCCCCGCCGCACGGAGGGATTGCCCTGGGGATCGATCGATGGGCCGCCCTGCTGGCCTACCAGACGAACATTCGCGAGGTCATGGCCTTTCCCAAGACACAGTCGGGCAACGACCCGATGCTCGACGCTCCATCGGAGCCGGATCCGACGCAATACGCTGACCTCGGTTTGAAATTCGTCGGGATCCCCGGCAAATCGGCGTGACCGCTCGGTGCCCGGTGAGTTTTCGGGTCCCTGGGTGAGCGCCCTCTACGATGCGATCGCGGCTCGGCCGCGCCTCGCGGCGCTCCTCGGCGCGTTCTGCATCGCGTTCTCCGGGATCTTCTATCGCTTTGCCGAGGTCTCGCCCTCGACGGTGACCGTCTTCCGGAGCCTGTACGGGTTGCCCATCCTGGTCCTCGTCGCCATGTTGGAGCGACGTCGCTACGGACCGATGTCGCGACGGACGATCTATCTCGCGATGATCGCCGGGGTGTTCTTTGCCGGCGACCTGCTGACCTGGCATCACGCCGTGGATGCGGTCGGTGCGGGCCTCGCGACCGTTCTCGGCAACATGCAGGTCCTGGTCGTGGGATTCGTGGCCTGGATGGTCCTGGGAGAGCGTCCCCCGCGCCCGGTGATCGCGGCAACTCCCGTTGTCCTGATCGGGGCGATCCTGATCTCCGGCGTGATCGGCAAGGGCGCCTACGGCGTGAACCCGCCGCTGGGCGTCGCCCTTGGGACGGCAACCGCTCTCTTCTATGCGGGCTACCTGCTGATCATTCGGCGCGGTACCCACGACATCCGGCGCCCGGCCGGCCCGGTTGCGATTGCCACCGCCTCAACGATGGTCGTGGCGATCATCGTGGGCCTGATCGTTGGGGACCTCGATCTCGTGCCGTCGTGGCCCAGCCACGGCTGGCTCATCCTGGTCGGGATCACGTCACAGTCGGTCGGCTACCTGCTGATCTCCATGTCCCTGCCGCGCCTGCCGGCGGCGCTCGTGTCGATCATCCTGCTCGCCCAGCCGGTGGCAACGGTGCTGCTGGCGCGGGTCCTCCTGACGGAGATCCCGTCGGCGTTCCAGTTCGGGGGCGTGCTGCTGATCGTCGGCGGCATCGCCCTGGCGACGATCCCGGTCGGGCGGATCCGGGATCGGGCGCGGCGGGCGCCGGCCTAGGAGTCTTCGGGCGAGTCGGCCCTGGTCGGAGGTTCGAGCGGTGCATCGTCGGGCATGGACGCGAGGGCGGCACCCCATTCGTGGCCGCCGGCCGGCTCGGCGGGCCCCTCGTACGGGGGCAGGTCCGCGCGTGCGGTGGCACCGTCGATGACCGTCCCGGGATCCCCGAGGTCGATGTTCTGCGTGGCAACCGCGCCGGCGGCAACGAGCCCGCCGAGCAACTCGTCGGGCGTCGCCGTCGCAGGCAGTTCACGAAGGGCATCGAGCGCCTCGAGAGGCAGGAGCACCGGCCAACCGGGCTCGCCGTGGAACGAGGGTCGGAGCAGGGCACGAGGGTACGGACCGTGGGCCTCCACGAGCGAGGTGATCGTCTCGGGACCCACCCAGCACAGACGGGCGGGCCAGATCAGAACGGCCGTCGTCCCGGTGACTTCGTGTGCCGCGATCTCCATGCCTCGTCCGATGTGCGCGACGGGGCCACCGTCCATGGGAGCGGGCGCCGCGAGGGTGACCGGTGCTCCGCTCAGCGCCGCCGCGACCAGACCCTGGGGGTCGGGAGCCACGACAACGATCGGGAGGGCTCCGCCGGACCAGGCCGCATCCGCGATCCGACGAACGCGGGAGACGCCGGCCGCATCCGCGAGCGCGGTTTCGAGGGAGACGGCGAGGATGACGGCGGCAACAGTCACGGGATGGAGATCCTAGCAGTCGCCACGCCGCCGCCGGCAGCCGCTTTCGCCGCCGATCGAGGCAGCCGGTCGGCCGGTGCGCGAGGTTGTGCGACAATCTCCGGCCCATGACCGACCCCATTCGCTCCACGCTGCCTCGAGCCGTTGACGACCTGGCGTCCCGTGCTGACGACCACACCGTCTCGCGCGACGATCTGCGCGACGTCGCGATCGTGGCGCACGTGGACCACGGCAAGACCACGCTGGTGGATGCGCTCCTCCGCCAGACAGGCACGTTCCGCGCCAACGAAGCCGTCGTCGACCGGGTTCTGGACTCGGGCGATCTGGAGCGGGAGAAGGGGATCACGATCCTCGCCAAGCAGACGACCGTGGATCACGACGGAGTCCGTCTCAACATCGTCGACACGCCGGGCCACGCCGACTTCGGCGGTGAAGTCGAGCGCTCCCTGCTCATGGTGGACAGCGTGCTGCTCCTGGTGGACGCGGCCGAGGGCCCCCTCCCGCAGACGCGCTACGTCCTCCAGAAGGCGATGGCGCGGCGCCTCCCCGTGGTCGTCGCCATCAACAAGATCGACCGAGGCGATGCACGCCCGGCCGACGTCCTCGATGCCGTCTATGAGCTGTTCATCGACCTCGGGGCCGACGACGACCAGATCGATTTCAAGGTCGTCTATACGAACGCGAAGCTGGGTACGGCGACGCTCGACCTCGCGGTCCCCGGCACTGATCTCCGCCCGCTGCTGGACCTGCTGGTCCGCGTGACCCCACCACCGCGCCACGTTCCGGGGCACCCGCTCCAGCTCCTCGTGACCAACCTGAGCGCCAACGAATACGTTGGGCGCATGGCCGTCGGTCGGATCCGCAACGGCACGATCAAGGTCGGGCAGCGGATCACCGTCGTTCGCGAGGAGGCGGAGGACGTCTCCGGCACCGTCGAACCGGGACGCACCGTGACCATGTCGGGAACCGTGACAAGCCTGCAGACCGCTCACGGGATCGATCGGGTCGACATCCCCGAGGCAGGGCCCGGCGAGATCGTGTCGGTGGCGGGCCTCCCGGACGTGACGATCGGGGACACGATCACCGAGCCCGGCGACCCGCGGCCGCTTCCGCGTCTCGACGTGGACGCACCGACCCTGCGCATGACGTTCGGCGTGAACACCTCGCCGCTCGCCGGCCGCGAGGGAAAGTTCGTGACTTCGCGGCAGATCAAGGCACGCCTCGACAGGGAAGTCCTGGGCAATGTGTCCATTGAGGTCTATGCCACTGAATCGGGCGATACGTTCGAGGTCCGCGGTCGCGGCGAGCTCCAGCTGGCCGTGCTCATCGAGCAGATGCGCCGCGAGGGCTACGAACTGACGGCATCGCGCCCGGAGGTCATCCTGCGCGAGATCGACGGGCAGATCCAGGAGCCCTACGAACGGGTCACGATCGACATTCCGCCCGAGTACATCGGCGAAGTCCAGACCGCCCTGGCTGCCCGCAAGGGACGCCTGGAACAGATGACCACCGATGCCGACAATCGCGTCCGCCTCGAGTACGTGCTGCCGACGCGCGGGCTGATCGGCTATCGCGGGCAACTCCTCACGGACACCCGCGGGACAGCCCTGCTCCACCAGCTCGGCGAGGGCTACGGGCCGTGGGCCGGCGAGGTGACGCATCGGACGGCCGGGGTCCTTGTCAGCGACCGAAGCGGGACCTCGAATGCTTACGGACTGTTCAACCTCCAGGAGCGATCCGCGCTGCTGATCGGATCCGGGGTCGAGGTCTACGAGGGCATGATCGTCGGCGAGAACGCTCGGTCCGGCGACCTCGACGTGAACGCGACGAAGGAAAAGAAGCTGACCAACATCCGGACGCACTCCCACGATGAGTCACTGCGCCTGACGCCGCCGCGTCCGCTGACCCTCGAATCCGCGCTCGAGTTCATCGCCGCGGACGAGCTGGTCGAGGTCACACCGCGGTCGATCCGCCTGCGCAAGCGGCTTCTTGCCACGCACCAGCGGGAGCGCGAACGCGGCCGCGAATACGACCGGAGCCTGGTCGAGGGCTGATCGCCGCCACCCGACCACGGCGCGGCCAGCGACGCAGTGCCAGGACGACCGAGCCCGCCCACGGCGCACGCCGTCGACTTCCGCTGCGTGCCCAGGCCGTAGAAGCAGCGCGGCAGGCCCGAACGACACAACGAGTGCCATCGCGCCAGCGTGGACGCCCTGGGGTGTCCGTACTCCGAGTCCGCCGGGCACCTTTGATGCGTCTGCCGCAGCAATCCCTGCTCGAGCACGCTCGTCACGTCGCCCAGAACGTCGATCCGTGCTGCGTGGCCAGCTCGGTCGTGTCGAAAAGACACCCCTAAACGACTCACGGGTCGGAGCCACCAAGGCGAACCATCCGCCACGCGCCCGGAGTGATGCCATGCCCCAGATCGTGAGCGTGCAGCCATGTCTCAGGTTGCGACGGACTGGAGTCAGGACGGCCCTCCGCTCGCGGGACAAGGCTCCCGGCGGCGGCGCTCCCGGTGCTCGACGCGACCTGCGTCGTGCGTGGCCTGTTTTGGGCTGCCTACAACGACCGGTGCACCTTCCAGCCGGGCCGCGTGGCGCACCGTGACCGGTCCTGGGGACACCGGGCGAGTCGCGGCCTTCGATCTCGCCCGCGGGTGCGCTGCCGGCGTCGTCACACCGGACCAGATGGCCCCGTTCACGCCCAATGAGGCGCCTTGCGGCTGCTCGAGCGAGCCGGCCGGCGCGTAACGGCGATGTACGTGACCCACTGGATCATCGTGGGGTGGGGGATCGGGCTGGTCGGGTTCCAGGATCTGAAGTTCGTGCCGACGGTCTTCGCCATGGCCACCGTCGTTGCCCTGACGGGGGTCGTGGCGACGCGCGTCAACCTCGGGCGGCGGGTCGCCCTCGCCGGCGCCTGAGCGCGTCCGGCCTACAATCCCGAAGATGCCCATCTACCTGGATCACGCCGCCACCACGCCGCTCCGACCCGAAGCGCTCGAAGCCATGCTGCCGTTCCTCGGCGAGCAGTTCGGCAATCCGAGTTCGCCCCATGCCTGGGGACGCCGGGCGCGGGCGGCGCTGGATGACGCCCACGAACGGATCGCGGCCGCCATCGGAGCCGGGCCGCGCGAGATCGTCATCACCAGCGGCGGCACCGAGGCGCTCAACCTGGCCCTCAAGGGTGCGGCATGGGCCGGCAAGGCACGCGGCAATCAGATCCTCACCACCGCGGTCGAGCACCACGCCGTTCTGCATCCGCTGCAGCAGTTGGGGAAGTTCGGCTTCGAGGTCCTCGAGCTCCCGGTCGACCGGTACGGGCGCGTCGATCCGGATACGCTCGGCGCGGCGCTCAGCGACCGGACGATCCTCGTCGCGATCGGGCACGCGAACAACGAGGTCGGCACCATCCAGCCGCTCGTCGACCTGATCGCCCGCGTGCGTGCCGACGGGCCGCGCGGGTGCCTCGTGGCGGTTGACGCCGTGGCGTCCGCGCCGTATCTCCCGATCGACGTCGCCGCTCTCGATTGCGATCTCCTGGCGATCGCCGCCCACAAGTTCGACGGGCCGAAGGGGGCGGGCGCCCTGTTTCTCCGAGCCGGGACGCACATCCTCAGTCAGCAGCAGGGTGGCTCCCAGGAGCGGTTCCGCCGGGCCGGGACGGAAGACGTCGCGGCGACGGTGGGCATGGGCGTTGCGCTGAGTCTGGCGGTCGAGGAGCGCGACGAGGTCGCGGGCCGCCTCGGAACTGCCCGCGACCGACTCATCGGGGCATTGACCTCGATCGATGGTGTCGAACTCACAGGCCACCCGACGGATCGCCTGCCGGGACTCGTTTCGATCGTTGCCCGGGGCGTCGATGGCGCGTCGGTCGTCCTGAAGCTGGATCTCGAGGGCGTCGCCGCGTCCGTTGGCTCTGCCTGCACCACCGGCTCGGCGGAGCCGTCCCACGTCCTGCGCGCGATGGGGTATCCGGACGAGGAGGCCCGCGGGTCGCTCCGCCTCTCGCTCGGGCGAACAACCTCCGAGGCGGACGTCGATGCCGCGCTCGATATCGTACCCAGGGCGGTCCTGGCCGCCCGTGAGGGCGCGCGGCGTGTGGCCGCCGGTCGAGCTCCGGTGGAGACGGGGGCGCCCGGATGAGCCGGATCCTGGTCGCGATGTCAGGAGGTGTCGACTCGTCCGTTGCCGCGGCGCTCCTGAAGGACGAAGGCCACGAGGTCGTGGGCGTCTGGATGCGCCTCCACGATGTCGCGGATTCGATCTCCGAGTTCAAGAAGAGCTGCTGTTCACTCGATGCCGCCGAAGATGCGCGGCGCGTGGCCGGGCAACTGGACATTCCGTTCTACGTGCTCAATCTCGAGCGCGAGTTCGACGAGGGCGTCCTGGCTCCGTTCCTCGGCGCCTACCTCGACGGGACAACGCCGAGCCCATGCGTCGACTGCAACACGACCGTCAAGTTCGGGGCGCTCCTCGGGCAGGCGCGTCACCTCTACGACTGCGATGCCGTTGCGACCGGCCACTACGCGCGTCGTGTGGTCGGCGAAGATGGGCAGGTTCGAATGCTCCGCGCCCGCGACGGGGACAAGGATCAGACCTACTTCCTGTATGGACTCCGACAGGACCAGCTTCACGACGCACGCTTCCCGCTCGGCGAGCTCACCAAACCAGAGGTCAGGGCGGTGGCGCGACGCCTGGGACTCGCGACCGCGGACAAGCCCGAGAGCCAGGGCATCTGCTTCATCCCGGACGGGGACGTCCGCGGTGCCCTGAAGTCCCGCGCCGGCTGGGAGCCCGAAACGGGCCCGGTCCTCGATGCGAACGGCACGCGGGTGGGCGAGCATGCCGGGGCGGCCGGGTACACGCCGGGCCAGCGACAGGGTCTCGGGATCTCGCTGGGCAGCCCGCGCTACGTCTCGCGCGTGGATCCGGTCACCAACACGATCACGCTCGGCCGCCGCGAGGACCTCGAGACCACGGCCTTCGAGATCGAGGACGTCCGGTTCGTTGCCGAACACGGGCACGATCGGTCGTTCCGGGCCGGGGTCCGGATTCGCCATCGGGCCGAACCGATCCCGGCATGGGTCGAACCGGTCGATGCCACCGAGCCCGAGCGCGTCGGACGGTGGACCGTCCGGACGGACACACCAGTCTGGGCGATCGCGCCGCGGCAGGCCGCCGTTCTCTACGACGGCGACGTCTGCCTCGGAGGCGGACGGATCGCTCGCCCGGCCACCGGTACCAGCCAGTCGATGGCGGCTTCGGCACCCGGACTGGTCACGACCGTCGCGTCATGAGCCTCGGCCCGGCGCCGGTGCTGGCGCTGCTCGTCGGCATCCTCCACGTCTCCGTCTACGTGCTGATCCGCGGTTCGGCGGGCCGGCGGCTGCCCTGGCTCGTACTCGCCGCATTCCTCGGGGCCTGGGCTGGGGACGCGCTCGGTGCCCGCCTCGGCATCGAGTTGCTGATGGTGGGCGATTTCCACCTGATCGTCGCGTCGGTGCTGGCGTGGGTCGGGATCATCGGCGTGGCGGTGGTGGCGATCCTCGGTCCACAGCCGAGGGCAGAACCGGCGCCGGGCTCCCCGGCAGCTGGAACCATGCCCCTCACCCGATCGCGGGCCGGAAGGATCTCGACGGGTGGTGCTCCGATCGCGCCCGGTGCTGTCGACCCGTCGACGGCCGAACCGGACGATGACACGACGGGGGGCACATGACTCGACGGCAGGATGCGAACAACGGGCCGACCCGCCCGGCGGAAGCTCCGGGTGCTGCCGCCGGCCCCTCCCTGATGTCGCGGTTCCTGGGCGGCCTGTCCCTCGGCGCTTTCGTGGGAGCCGCGATCGCCGGTTCCGCGATCTGGGACCGGTGGCGCCGGGGCGACGGCCCTCGGGACGTTCAGCCGCCGGATGGAGGGAACGGTCCCGGCTGAGAGCACAGGCGGCGTGGTTCCGGGCAGGCATCCAGCAGGGCGGCCGCCGAAGGCCGCCGGACGGTTCCGCTCCGCTACCATTGCGGCCGATGGACACCTCCGCGCCGAAACGTGATCCGCGGATCACGCCGCTGCCCGCCGCCGAGATCCGCCGCCGGTTCGTCGAGTTCTTCGCCGAACGCGGCCACACGGCCGTGCCCGGCGCCAGCCTCGTGCCGGGGGGCGATCAGACGCTCCTGTTCACGAACTCCGGCATGGTCCAGTTCAAGGACGCCCTGACCGGCGCCGAGAAGCGGTCCTACAACCGGGCGGTGGACTACCAGCGCTGCCTCCGGGTGGCCGGCAAGCACAACGACTTCGAGGAGGTCGGCCGGACGCCCCGTCACCACACGCTGTTCGAGATGCTCGGCAACTTCAGCTTTGGGGATTACTTCAAGCCCGAGGCCATTCGCTGGGCGTGGGAGTTCCTCACCCGCGACCTCGGCATTCCCGCCGATCGCCTGGCCGCGACGGTCTATTCAACCGACGACGACGCCTACCGGATCTGGCACGAGGAGATCGGCCTGCCGCCGGAGCGAATCGCGCGCTGGGGCGACTTCCCCAACGGCGACGAGAAGAACTGGTGGCGAATGGCCGACATCGGCCCGAGCGGCCCCTGTTCGGAGATCCACTACGACCGCGGGATCGAATTCAGCGAAGGTGATTTCTGCACCCCGGACCACTCGGAGCACTGCCCACGCTGGCTCGAGATCTGGAACCTCGTCTTCATGCAGTTCGAGTTGCATCCGGATCGGAGCCTGACGCCCCTCCCGGCACCCGGCGTGGACACGGGCATGGGCCTCGAGCGGCTGACAAGCGTGGTCCAGCAGGTGTCCTCCAACTACGACACGGACCTGTTCGCGCCGATCCATGCACGCATGCGTGAGCTGCTCGGCCACGACCCCGACTCGTTCGAGGCGGAGCGGTTCAGCTACCAGGTCATCGCCGATCACTCACGAGCGGCCACGTTCCTCATTGGTGACGGGGTCCTGCCCGCCAACGAGGGTCGCGGGTACGTGCTGCGTCGCATCCTGCGCCGCGCGATTCGGCACGGCCGCCTCCTCGGACGCAGGGATCCATTCATGGCCGAGACCGCTCGCGTGGTCATCGAGACGATGGCCGAGGCGTACCCCCACCTCGAAGAGCGTCGCGACGAAATCCTCGGCTCGATCATTCGCGAGGAGGGCCAGTTCATCCGCACCCTCGAGGCCGGCATGAGGATCCTCGAAGAGGCACTGATCCCGCTGACCTCGAACGACCGGACCGTCGGGCTGCGGACCGGGGATCTGGCCGACGATGCTCCGAAGGTTCCGGGCGACGTCGCCTTCAAGCTTCACGACACCTTCGGGTTCCCGATCGACCTCACGATCGAGGTGGCGGCGGAATACGGCGTTGGTGTCGATCGATCGGGCTTCGACGCCGCCCTGGCCGAGCAGCGTGATCGGTCCCGCTCCGGCAGGAAGGCCGAGCTGGCTCGTCATGCGGAGCTGAGCTTGCTCTACCAGTCGATCCAGTCGCGCACCGCTGACACGACGTTCCTCGGCTACGAGACGACCCGTCATGACACGGCGCACGTGGTGGCGATCCTGCGTGACGGCATCGAGTACGAGACCCTCCAGGCGAAGGGCGACGAGGAGCTGCGCACCGAGGCCTCGGCGGCGGCCGAGGTCGTCCTCGACCAGACGCCGTTCTACGCCGAGGGCGGTGGACAGGTGGGCGATCGCGGCGTGCTCAGAGACGCCGACGGGACCGTCCTGTTCGAGGTCGAGGACACCCAGAAACCCGTTGGCGGACTGGTCGTGCATCGGGGTGACCTGCGTGGACGTCTGGCGGTGGGTGACCTCGTGATCGCCGAGGTGGACGCCGACCGGCGCGCCCATACCATGCGGAATCACACCGGGACGCACCTCGTCCATCGAGCCCTGCGCAACGTGGTGGGGGATCGGGCGCGCCAGGCGGGTTCGCTCGTCACGCCGGACTACCTCCGGTTTGACTACCCGGCCGATCGGGCCCTCACGGACGACGAGCGCCGGGCGATCGAGGACGAGGTCCGCTCCATCATCCGTGAGGACCGGCCCGTCGCCATCGCGTTCATGGGCATGGAGGAGGCCATCGCTGCGGGCGCCGATGCCTTCTTCGACGAGAAGTACGGCGAAACGGTCCGAACCATTCGCGTCCAGGATTACAGCTTCGAACTCTGCGGCGGCACGCACTGCCGCGCCTCGGGCCAGATCGGCGGCTTCGTCATCACCTCGGACCGGAGCATCGGCTCGGGGATGCGGCGGATCGAGGCGCTGACCGGCGCCGGTGCGGATGCGTACCTGCGCGCTCGCTCCGAGGCGCTGGACGAGGCGATGGCCACGGTCGGGGCCCAGACGGCCGAGACCGTGGCCGCGCGGATCGCGGCGCTCCAGGAAGAACTCAAGGAGACCAGACGGCGGCTCAAGGCCGGCGGCGTCGGGGGCGGAGGAGCTCCGAGCGCGGCAGACCTGGCCGCGGCCGCCCTGGACGTCGGCGCCGGCATCCGAGCGGTGATCGCCTCTGGAGCGTGGGAATCAATGGATGCCACGAAGGCGGTCGCCAGGGACCTCCGGGGGATCATGGCGAGCGGCGTGATTGCCCTGGCCCTGGACGCCGATGAACCCCAGCTCTTCGTCAGCGTATCGGCGGACCTCGTGGGCCGGGGCATCGGAGCCGGCGACCTCGTCAAGGCGGCCATGCCGCACATCGATGGCAAGGGCGGCGGCAAGGCGGAGATGGCCCAGGGTCGTGGGGCAAGGCGTGACGGACTGGCCGCCGCGGTCGCCGCGATCGACGCGGCGCTGCGTCTCGGAACCGGCCGGAGCGAATGATCACGTTCGAGCAATTCGTCGGCTGGTCGTCATTGCTGGCGGCGGTTGCGACCGTGGTCGGGATGGTCACCCTGATGGTGTTCTTCGCACGCGGCAATCCGTGGGGGACGTGGAACGACATCGCGAGCGTGGTCCTCATGCTGGCCACGATCCCCGTCGCGCTCCTCGTGGCGGCCATCGAGGCCGAGCAGTTCCCAATTCATGCCTACCTCGTCGCCGCGATCGGCATCCTCGGGATGGTGCTCGCCGCGGCGTTCCAGACGGCCCTCGTCCTGCGAATTCGAACCTATGAGCAGCTCCTCGGCCGAACACTCGGCAGCGGGGCCATCGTCGGCCTGTGGTATGTCGGGATCGGCGTCCTGTCCCTCCCGCGTGGACTTGGGGCACCGCTACCGCAGCTCGCCGTGGCCGCCGGCATCGGGTTCATGGCCGTTGGCTACGGGTTCGCCGCCGGGAACGAGTACCACGTCGCATCGAACGTCGGGGGCGCGCTGCTGTTCGTTGCATCCACCGTCTTCCTGACCGTGCTCGGCCTGCAGCTCCTCTCGGGTGATCTGGTCATCCCGAAGTGGACGGCCTGACCGCGATGGCCTTCCTGCGCCGGCTCTGGCAGCGCGATGACGGCGAGGCCACCCTGGATGCCTGTACGGCGCTGGATATCGGCACCGAGTTCGCCAAGGCCCTCGTGTTCGACATTGGTGATGACGGGCGCGGCGTCGTACGCGGCGTCGGCCGCAAGCGTCAGGGCCTGTCCCACATGCAATCGGGCACCGTCGCCGACATCTCGGCCGTCGTGGACAACTGCTCCGTGGCGCTGCAGGAGGCCGAGGAGATGGCCGGCTTCCGGCCCTCCCAGGTCGTCATCGGGATCGCCGGCGAGCTGGTCAAGGGCTTTACGACGACACATTCCCAGGAGCGGACGCGCCCCGAGGTCGCGATCACGGAAACTGAACTCCAGAAACTCATCGAGGGGGTCCAACGGGAGGCGCTGCGTGAAGCGGAGCGTTCCGTGACGTGGGAAACCGGCCTGGCGAACGTTGACGTTCGCCTCGTCCACGCCGCCGTGGTAGGTGCGTGGATCGATGGCTACGCCGTGTCGAACCCGATCGGGTTCAAGGGTCGGCACGTCAGGATCTCGATCTTCAATGCATTCGCCCCCCTGGTCCATCTCGGAGCGCTCCAGAGCGTCGCCCAGCGGCTCGAGCTCGAGCTGATCGAGGTCGTCGCCGAGCCCTACGCGGTGGCTCGAGCGCTCAACAACGAGCAGGTGAGACAAGGCGGCGCGCTGTTCGTGGATGTCGGGGGTGGCACCACCGACGTCGCGCTCGTGCGCCAGGGCGGGATCGAAGGGACCCGGATGTTCGCGCTCGGTGGGCGCGCCTTCACCAAGTCGATCGCGGACCGGCTCGAGCTGCCGTTCCCGCGGGCCGAGGCCCTCAAGGTGGACTATGCACGCGGGATCGCCGGCGAGCCGACAGACGACGTCCGGGCCATCGTCGCCGAGGACGTGGCGGTCTGGGCCGCCGGCGTGGAGCTCGTCATGGAGGAACTTGCCGCCGGGGACCTGCTGCCGGGCCGGATCTACCTGTGTGGTGGCGGCACCCGCCTCCCGGAGATTCGAGCTGCGCTCGCCGCTCCGGCGTTTTCGAAGGCCCTGCCGTTTTCACGACCGCCCGAGATCACGATCATGGCGCCCGACCAGGTCGAGACGATCCGGGACGAGACCAAGCTCCTGGTCGACCAGCAGGACGTGACGCCCATGGGCCTGGCGTACCAGGCGATCGAACTCGGTCAGGCCGCCGGCCCCCTTGACGGCGCGCTTCGTCGGGTCGTCCGGCAGCTCCGGATCTGACGATGACGGCCATCGTCTATCTCGACATCGACGATGAAATCACATCGGCGGCTGCGCGGTTGCGCTCGCTGAAGGAGGCACGAATCGCGCTCGTGCTGCCGCACGGCTCACGTCTGGCCACGTCGCGGATCAACTTCCGCCTCCTCGCGCGTGAGGCAGCCACCCGGCACAAGGCGCTGGAGATCGTGACCGCTGATGCATCGGCGCGGGCGCTCGCCGCGTCGGCAGGTCTGCCGACGCATGTCTCGGTGGCCGCGGTCGAGGCCGGCCCGACCGCGGCCACCAGCGCCCCGTCTCCCGGCGCCGACACGGGGTCGCCCATCGAGGCGCCCGACGACAGCCCCACCATCGCCGTGCCTGCCGGGTCGGCCATCGCGAAGCCGCGCCCCGCCACGCCGGTTCCCCAGGTTGGAAAGCGACCGTCAAGCCCGGTCAAGGGCCGTCGGCTGGCCATCATCCTTGGACTCGTGGCGGTGTTTGCCGCGGGAGGCGTAGCCGGCTTTCAACTGCTCCCGAGCGCGACCATCACGCTCGTCCCGACGGTGGACACGGTGGGTCCGATTTCGATCAACGTGACGGCACAGCCGGGGATCACCCAGCCCGATCCAGCAGGCCTCGTCGTTCCCGCAACCAGTTTCTCCTTCGATGTCGAGGCCGTGAACACCTTTCCAGCGACGGGTATTGCCGTTTCGGAAACCGCGGCGGCGGGCGAGGTGACGTTCTCGAGCCTGAACACCGGCGCATCGAATTCCATTGCCGCCGGCTCGATTGTCAAGACACAGTCCGGGATCGAGTTCCGGACGACGGCGGAGGTCACCCTTCCGCCGGCCCAGATCGGCATCGTCGGCAAGGACTTCGTCGTCATCCCCTCGACCCGGAAAGTGGGTGTCCAGGCCGTCGCGACCGGGGTCGTCGGGAATGTTCCGGCGGGATCGATCGTCGTCGTTCCGGAGGGCGAGAACCCCAAGCGAACGCTCGTCAACAACGATGCCGAGACGAGCGGCGGCACGCACACCGAAAGCCCGGTCGTGCAGCAGGCCGATATCGAGACGGCACTGCGAGCCCTCGAGGACACGCTTGCCGCACAGTTCGCTGAAGCGATTCCCGGGGCCACCAACGTTCCTCCGGGCACGAAGCTGTTCCCGGAGACGCGCGCCCTCGGAGCCTCGACGCCGACGGTTGATCCGACGACCCTCGTCGGACTCGGGCAAGCCACGTTCGAGCTTGGCGTTGCCGCCACGGGGACGGTCCTCGGGGTGGACCCCGGCCACGTATCCACGCTTGCCGGCGCGAAACTTCGCTCCTCGGTCGATGCCGGCTTCCGTCTCGACGAGGGGTCGATATCGGAGGTGATCGGGACGCCGATCGTTGCCGGCACCACGATCACGTTTCCCGTCACGGTCCGCGCCACGGAGACCCGGGAGGTGGATGCCGCGGCCCTTCGCGCCCGCATTCGGGGATTGGGCCTGCCGCAGGCACGAACGGTCCTCGGTGCATTCGGTGCCGTCACGATCACGGTGTGGCCCGACTGGGTCACGACCATCCCCTGGAGCGATTCGCGTGTCACGCTGACGATCGGGGCGCCATCCGCCAGCCCGCCCGCATCCTCGGGGCCCCCGGCTTCCTCGGCACCAGGGGCGATCCCGTGAGCCGGTTGCTGGGGATCGACCTCGGCGAGCGACGGATCGGTCTTGCCACGGCCGAACCGGGGCGCGAGCCGGCGCGGGCGCTGGCAACCATTCCGCGATCCGGCAGCGATGCTGCCGATGCGGCCCGCCTGGAAGCCGTCATTCGCGAACAGCGGATCGACATCGTCGTGGTGGGCCTTCCCCTGAACGCCAACGGCGATGAGGGTCCCATGGCCCAGGCTGCCCGGGCGTGGGCGAGCGCGATCGGTGCTGCGCTCGGAATCCCCATTCGGCTGCGCGATGAACGATTGAGCAGCCACCGGGCGGAGTCCCGAATCGGCCCGATGCCACGCGGCCGTTCCGGCGGTCCGCCGTCGTCGACCCAGAGAGACCGGTATCGTGCGCGGGTGGACCGTGAAGCCGCCGCCATCATCCTCGAGGACGAAGTCGAGGCAGACCTCATCGCGCGCGACCAGCTCGAGGCCCGGTCATGAGCATTCGGCGCGGCCGCAATCCGCGGGATCAGGCTCGGCGGATGGACCCCGGAACCTACGAGGGTGCGGACATGCCCTCGTGGCGCGCCTCCGACGGACGAGGTGCCCCGCCGGTCGGCAAGCCGCCCGTCCGGCGGGGGAGCCACACCACCGGCCTCCCCGGCCTCCTGCGGTTTCTGCTGTTCGCGGGCCTGCTGGCGGTCGTCGTCGTCATTGCACTCCTGACCGCGCTCCGCCCGCTCGCCCGCGCGGCGGTCGTGGGCTGGGCCTGGGACAACCCCGGATCGATGCGCCTGCCGTTCGTCGCCGACTTCATCCGTGAGGACCTCGGCAAGACCCTCACGGATCCCGCCCCGGGAACGGCCGAAGAGGTCGTGTTCGAGGTTCAATCGGGCGAAACCGTTCCAGCCCTCGCCGCGCGACTCCAGGAGGCAAGGTTCGTGGTCTCGCAACGGGCGTTCCTCTTCGCGTCGATCGAATCGGATCTTGCCGGCAAGTTGAAGGCCGGACTGGTTCTGCTTCGTCGTGACATGACACCCTCGGAGCTGGCCACCGCCCTGGTCGATGCCCGGATCTCGGTCGAGACGGTCGACGTGACCTTCCGCGAGGGACTGCGCCTCGAACAGATGGCCGCGAAGCTGCAGACCATCAGTTCCGGCGTCGACCCGCGCGAGTTCTACGACCTGGTGTCGAAACCCCCGACGGCGCTGCTCGCGGACTACCCCTGGCTGATCCTTCCCGAAGGCGCCAGCCTCGAGGGCTTCCTGTATCCGGCAACGTACACGCTCGTGACGGCCGCCAACGGCGGTCCCTTCGAGGTGACGACCGCCGACGGCCTCGTCCGGATGATGCTGACCAAATTCCACGACGCCGTCGGGGACATTCGTCTCAATGTGGCCGAGAGCCGGGGCCTGAGCTTCTATCAGGTGCTCTCGCTGGCCTCGATCGTGGAACGGGAGGCCGTCGTGGATGAGGAACGACCGCTGATAGCCGGCGTCTATCAGAACCGCCTTGACGGCGTCGGCGGAACCAAGATGATCCTGAACGCCGACCCCACGGTGCTGTACGCCGCCGACACCATCGCCCTTCGGAAGCTCCCCTTCGCGGACTGGGTGAACTACTTCTTCTGGGGCATCCCCGAAGGGGGTCTCGGGAACTTCCAGGTACCGGACGACCTCCGCGGCTATCAGACCTACCAGAATCGCGGCCTGATGCCCGGCCCGATCAGCAGCCCCACGGTCCTGTCCATCGACGCCGCCCTTGAGCCGGACACCGCCACGGGCTACATCTATTTCCTGGCGATTCCGGGGGACTCGGGTCTGCACGCCTTCGCGAAGACCCTGGCCGAGCACAACGCCAACCGCCAGAAATACGGCTACCAGTGATCTCGGGATCGGTCAAGCATGGCGCCTGGCCGCAGCCGACCGATTTTGCCGCTCCTCCTACCAGCGCCGACCTCGAATCGTGGGCGGAGGCCGATCGCGCGTCCCGCCCGCGCCGCCTGGCCCGACTTCGCGCCCGGATGGATTCCGCCGGCGTGGATGGCTACTTCGGCGTACGGCGCGAGCACATCCGCTACCTGACCGGCTTCACGCTCGCCGAGACGGAGACCTCGTCGGCCGGCGATTCGGGCAAGTTTCTCGTAACCGGCGACGAGGTGCGGGTGCTCGTCGACAGCCGCTACGCCATCCAGGCAGGGCGCGAGGCGGCAGACGCCCGCAGGTTCGAGTGCTACCACGGGTTGGCCGACCGATGGCCGGCCCTCCTCGCAGAAGCCGGTGTGCGCCGAGTTGCCGTGGAAGCCGGTCTGGTGTCCCACGCGCTCTGGCAGCGCCTCACGGCAGCTGCACCCCAGGTGGAGCTCGTGGCCGTCGAAGGGTGGGTGGAGGCGGACCGACAGGTGAAGGAACCCGCAGAGATCGAGCGCATCGCGGCGGCCTGCGCTGTCGCTGACCGCGCTCTCGCCTCGCTGCTGCCGTCGATCCGCCCGGGCGTCACGGAAATGGAGCTGGCGCTGGATCTCGAGTGGCGGATGCGCACCGGCGGTGCCGAAGCGCTGGCGTTTGACGTCACCTGCCTGGCCGGCCCGGAGGCGGCGCTGCCCCATGGATCGCCGGGCGAACGGCCGGTCCGGACCGGGGCAGTCCTCCTGTTCGATTTCGGTGCCCAGGTCGGCGGCTATCGCAGCGACATGACCCGGACGCTGTTCGTCGGCGAGCCGACGGCCCGCGACCTCGCGGTGTACGAAACGGTGGTCGCGGCGCAGATGGCCGCCATCGAGGCGCTCCGGGCCGGTCTGTCGGCCTCGCGCCATGGGGTGCCGCTCCCGGACGGACGGTTCATCGACGGCGTTGCGCGGGCGATGATCGAGGCCGACGGGCGGTGGCAGGGTTTCCAGCACGGTCTTGGTCATGGCATCGGCCTGGCCACCCATGAGCTGCCGTCGCTCGGTCGGAACGCGGCCCCCACGCCGCTGCCTTCGCCGACCGTGTTTTCGGTGGAGCCCGGCATCTACCTCGAGGGCGAGACCGGTGTCCGGATCGAGGATCTCATCGTCCTGGACGCGCAGGCTGGTCGTCTCGATTACCTGACCCTGTTCCCGCGAGACGCGATCGTCGTCGGAACCTGATCTGACGGCTCGTCCGAACCCGAGTGACTTCGTACCGTCGCCGCCAGCCGTGCATCGATGGGTTGGAGGTCATCACCGGTCCTCTTGTGGCCGGCCGGTCCGGTCGCGACGGGAGGGCGGGGCCACGCCTCGGAACGCCTCGACTACAATCAGCGGCCAGCACATCGCGCCGGAACCCGGCGAGGGCGTGCGGCGACGCGCGGCGATCTGCCAGACCAGGAGCCAGACCATCCAATGATCAGCACCGGCGAGCTCCGCAAGGGCGTGGCCATCGAGCTCGACGGCGAGCTCTGGCAGATCCTCGATTACCACCACATCAAGATGGGGCGCGGATCCGCCCAGGTGAAGATCTCCCTCCGGAACATACGCCGTGGCGGAACGATCGAGCGGTCCTTCCAGGCCGGCACCAAGTGGCCGCGCGCCACCATGGAGAAGCGACCGGTCCAGTTCCTCTACCGCGACGACGACGACTTTCACTTCATGGACACGGACACCTATGACCAGTTCGTCCTGCGAACCGATCAGCTCGCGGAAACAGCGCTCTACCTGAAGGACGGAATGATCCTGGATCGGACCACCTATCAGGGTGAGACCATCGGTGTGGAGCTGCCGGTCACCGTTGACCTCGTCGTCGCGCAGTCCGAGCCGGGGTTTGCCGGCGATACCGCTCAGGGCGCCCGCAAGTCGGCGACGCTCGAGACCGGGCTCGTGGTGTCGGTGCCCCTGTTCGTGAACGAGGGGGACACGGTCCGCATCGACACCCGGACCGGCGAGTACCAGACGCGGCTCTGACCGCGATGCCCGGAGCCCAACCCTCCGTGCCCGGCCCGCGGATCCTTGCC
The DNA here is from genome assembly GCA_040389445.1 of Chloroflexota bacterium. Lineage (GTDB taxonomy): Bacteria > Chloroflexota > Limnocylindria > Limnocylindrales > CSP1-4 > UBA5189. The sequence goes on along the minus strand of JAZJZX010000002.1, from coordinate 423,138 downwards.
GTCACCGAGGCTGCCAGGGTCGTTGCCGCGCTCGTTCACGCCGACGAGCGGCTGCGCGACCTGTGGGTGGAAGGTGAGGTCGGCCGGGTCACCATCTCGACGGCCGGTCACGCGTACTTCGCGCTCAAGGACGACAAGTCGCAGCTCCAGTGCATGTGGTTCCGGGACGATCGCGTGCGCAGCCCATTCCAACCGCAGACGGGACTCCGTGTCGTGGCGCACGGTCGCGTCGACATCTACGAGCCGCAGGGCGCGCTCCAGTTCTATGTCGATTCCATCCAGCCATCCGGAGTCGGGGACCTTGCGATCCAGTTCGAGCAGCGGAAGGCACGGCTCACGGCCGAGGGGCTGTTCGAGGCGGCTCGAAAACGTCCGTTGCCGTCGCGGCCCTCGGTGGTTGCCGTCATCACCTCGCCGACCGGCGCCGTCTGGAAGGACATCTGCCAGGTCCTCGCCCGGCGCTGGCCACTGGCGGGCGTTCTCCTGGTCTCCTGCGCGGTTCAGGGGGAGGGAAGCGCCACCAGCATCGTCGATGCCTTCCGCCGGCTCGAGCGGCACGTCGAGGATCTCCGACACGCCGGCCGGGCAGTCGAATCACCGACGGTCACGATCCTGGCGCGCGGCGGCGGCTCGATGGAGGATCTGTGGTCCTTCAACGACGAGCGGGTGGTCCGTGCGATCGCGGGGCATCCGCTTCCGGTCGTGTCCGGGATCGGCCACGAGGTCGACGTCACGCTGGCCGATTTCGCTGCCGACGTCCGCGCGCCCACGCCATCAGCGGCGGCCGAACTCGTCGTGCCGAACCGGGCCGACTTTGCCGCGTCGCTGGGTCGCGGGGCCGATCGGATGCATGCCGCTGCCGCACGCGTGGTCGCCGGGGCGACGCGCGATGTGGCTGCGGAGCGTCGGCTGCTGGATCGACTGCACCCGGCTGCTCGCCTGGCCGCATCGCGGGAACGCGCGGGCGATCTGCTCGATCGCGCCACGCGGGCGGCCCGCTCCCGCATCGTCGAGGGTCGCCGTCACGACGAGCGGCTCGCGGAGCGCCTTCCGGCGCTGCTCTCGCAGCGGCTCACGATGCGTTCAGGCCAGCTATCGACGGCTGCCGCCGCGCTCCGGTCTCTCGGGCCCGAGGCCACCCTCGAACGCGGCTACGCCATCGTCCGACGCAGCAAGGATGGAACGGTCGTCCGGGATCCGATTTCGGCCCGCCCCGGAACCGCCCTCGCCGTCCGGGTCGCGGGGGGTGAGTTTCCCGCCGTGGCCGGGCACCCGGCGCGCGCAGCAGGCACGGCGCCAACCGGGAGCGCGACGTGACGATCGCGGTGTCCGCCCTGTTCGTCTTCCTGGGGCTTGCCCTGCTCGTCGGCCTTGTCGGCGCCGGCCTGGGTGCCATCCTGCTGGCGCCGCGTCTATCGCAGTTGACTGACCACACGGATGAGGAGCCCAGTGACCGAGACGCCTGAAACTCCGATTGAGGGCCTCAGTTTCGATGATGCCCTCGCCGAACTGCAACGCTCCGTGGCCGAGCTGGAAACGGGCGGCCTGCCCCTTGAGCGCTCGATCGCGCTGTACGAGCGCGGCGTCGCCCTCCACGAACGGTGCGCCGGTCTCCTGGCGGAGGCAGAATTGAAGGTCCAGCAACTGGTGACTCGAGCTGGCGGGGCGCTGTCCGCCATCGACGTGCGCCCGGAGGACGCCCAGGAAGCGGAGCAGGGGTGACCCGGTTTCGATGGCCGGTCCGACGGATCTCCGCAGTGTTCGTCCGAACGCTGCTTCCCGGGACGCCGATCAGCCGGGCCGAGGCCCGAGCAGGAAGAAGGCTTCCACGGCGCCTTTGCCCTTCACCCTGATCTGGCCGCGCGGCTCGAATGCGAAGCTGTCTCGCAACGCGGCCTCGACGCGCCCCGTGACGTTCACCCGGCCCGGGGCCCCGTTGGATTCCATGCGCGCGGCGGTGTTGACGGTATCGCCCCACAGGTCGTAACTGAACTTGCGGCGTCCGATGACACCGGCGACGACGGGGCCGGTGTCGATTCCGACCCGGATCCGGAGCGAGATTCCGGTCTCGGTCGCGAGCCAGTCGCTGACGCGCACGAGATCCAGCGAGGCCCGTGCCACGGCCTCGACGTGATCGGGTCGGGCATCGGGCAGTCCGCCGACCAGGAGATACGCGTCGCCGATCGTCTTGATCTTCTCGAGGCCATGTCGGTCGGCAATCTCGTCGAACGCACTGAAGATTCGGTCGAGGATCCGGACGACCTCGGCCGGCGCGGTCCGTTCGGCGTACGGCGTGAAATCGACGACATCCGCGAACAGCACCGTCACCGCCGGATGGGCGTCGGCGAGCACCGTCGCTCCCGCCTTGAGGCGATCCGCGATGGAGCGGGGCAGGATGTTGTGGAGCAGTTCCTCCGAACGGACGTGCTCGGCGTCGAGCGCCACGAGGGCGGCCTCGCGTTGTCGGACGAAATACTGGACCACGAGATAGGCGGTGAGGGCGACGCCGAGCACATTCAGTCCGAAGAATGCGGTGCGAATGGATGACGACGGCGGGGTCACGGCGGCGGATATTGCCGGGTCGATGATCGCCGAGACGACGGTCAGGGCGCAGAAGGCGATGAACCACTTGACGGCGCCCGGCGCTCCGAGGAAGAACACCGCGCCGAGTGCGGCGACGAGCGCCCAGAGGCTTACGGCGGAGGAGGCCGTGTAGCCGCCGATCGTCCACTGGAGGACGAATGGCAGGACCGTCATCATGCCGATCTGGCTGGTCCGGAAGGCTCGAAAACTGGCGCCGCGCGCCACGGCGGCCAGGCCCACCGCGGTCGCCACCTGGTACGTGAACGGAACGGCCGCCGCCTTCGGCTGGCCCAGGGCGAGATAGGTCGCAACCCACAGGATCGAGAGGGTGGCAATGGATGTGCTGGCGACGACGAGCGTGGCGCGACCGGCACGGTCCTGCGAGTCGATGCCGCGGTCCACGGCGACCAGAAGACGCGTGCGCAGGCTCCGGATTCCGGCGACGATCACGCTCCCAGTGTACCGTCGGGTCTCAGGGTCGCCGACGTCCCGATGTGAAACATGCGTGTTCGTGGTATCACATAATTGTCCCCGCCCGGCTGCCGCCGCCCGTGCCCCATTGCCACTTTTCAGGAGACACAAGGACAACCGTGATGACAACGCTCAAGGACCTTCGAGGACCCGGTGACCTTCGGGGCCTGGACGAGGGGCAGCTGGCCGGACTTGCCGCTGAGCTCCGTGAAACGATCGTCGCAACGGTCGCCACCACGGGCGGCCACCTCGGCTCATCGCTCGGCGTGGTGGAGCTGACCCTCGCCCTCCATCGCTTGCTCGAATCGCCCCACGACAAGATCGTCTGGGATACCGGGCACCAGGCCTACGCACACAAGCTGCTCACCGGGCGGCTCGGTCAGTTCAGTACCCTCCGTCAGCTGGACGGGCTGGGCGGGTTCCCGCGCCGCGCGGAGAGCGAGCACGACGTCTTCGACGGCGGGCACGCCGGTACGGGCCTGTCCATCGCACAGGGACTGGCGACGGCCCGCGATCTCCGCCATGGCCTGGAGCGGATCGCCGTCGTCGTCGGCGACGCCGCCCTGATGACCGGGCTTTCCCTCGAGGCGCTCAACGACATCGGGCACAAGGGAACGCAGATCCTCATCGTCCTCAACGACAACGAGATGTCGATCAGCCCCACGGTAGGGGCGGTCTCGACCTATCTCTCCAGGATCAAGCTCAGCGTCGCATGGCAGCAGAGCAAGACGGCCTACGACGGCCTTGTCGAGAAGATTCCCCTGATCGGCGGCAGCGCCCTCGAATGGAGCCAGCGTCTTCGACGGTCGGTGGTGAACCTGGCTTCGCCGGGGCAGCTTTTCGAAGACCTGGGGATCACGTATATCGGCGTGGTGCCGGGCCACGACCTCCATGCGCTGCTCGAGACCTTCGGGCGCGTCCTCGAACTCAAGGGCCCCGTCCTGGTGCATGTGCGGACACAGAAGGGCCGTGGCTATCGCCCAGCCGAGGCGGACCAGGTCTCCTTCCACGGAGCCGCCCTGCCCCCCATGGACGTCGCCCCGAATGGCGATTTCCATGACCCGGTTCGGCCGTCGGCACCGCTGCGATCCACGGCACCGCACGGCTCGGGTTCGAACGGCGACGCGGTGCCTCCGGCCGCAGCCTCCGGCGGCCCGAAGAAGCATCCCAACTACACCGCGGTCTTTGCCGAGGAGCTGGTGTCGCTCGCCAACGATGACCGTCGGATCGTCGGCATCACGGCCGGAATGCCGACCGGTACGGGAATGGCACGGTTCCGGGCTGCCCACCCGGAGCGCTCGATCGACGTCGGCATCGCCGAGCAGCACGCGGTGACCCTCGCGGCCGGGCTGGCTCTCGGCGGCATGCGGCCCGTGGTCGCCCTGTACTCGACGTTCTTGCAGCGGGCGTTCGACCAGACGGTCCATGACGTCTGCCAGAACGACCTGCCGGTGCTGCTGGCCGTGGATCGCGCCGGCCTCGTCGGGGAAGACGGTACGTCACATCAGGGCATGTTCACGATTCCGGCCCAGCTCCAGCTGCCGTATCTGGTGGTGGCGAGTCCCAGGGACGAACAGGAACTTCGCGCCCTGCTCCGGACCGCGATGGCGCAGGATCACCCGTTCGCGCTGCACTACCCTCGGGATGCCGGATCCGGGCTGCCCAATACGGAGCCACCGGTGATCCCGGTCGGCCAGGCCGAGGTCCTCCAGGAGGGGCATGACGTCCTCCTGGTCGGCTTCGGTCCCATCGTCACGCGCATGCTCGCTGCCGCCAGGGCGCTCGAACGTGATGGTTGGTCGATCGGAGCCGTCAATGCCCGCTTCGCCAAGCCGCTCGATCGACCATTGATCCTTGATCAGGCTCGCGGCAAACGGCTCGTCGTGACCTTCGAGGAGAGCGTCGTGACCGGCGGGTTCGGCAGCGCCGTTCTCGCGGCCATCGAGGAGGCGCGCCTGACCGACGCCGCCTACCGAGGCATCCCGGTCCGGATCATTGGAATCCCGGGTGACCGCTTCGTCGATCACGGTGCGGTCGCCGACCTGCGCCGCGTGCTCAGGCTCGACGTCACGGGACTCGAGGGACAGGTCCGGGACACGCTTCGATCGATCGGTGCCGTCCCGGGTCGATCCGAGGCGACGCCGGAACCGGCCTGAGGCGCAGGTCGTGAGTCCGCGGTGAGCCCGCTGTGCCACGATAGCGGCATGCATGCCGCCGCCTCCAACCGCGAGCGCACGCCGGGGACCCGATCCGCTCGAGTGCGGCTGGATCAGCTCGTGCTCGACCGTGGGCTGGCGCCATCCCGGACCCGCGCCCAGGCGCTCATCCTGGCCGGCAAGATCCGGACCGGCGTCGGCGATGCGGGGCGCCTGGACCGGAAGGCCGGCGACCTCGTGGATGCCCGCCTCGAGGTGGTTCTCCTCGAGCCGTCTCCGTATGTGAGTCGGGGTGGCCACAAGCTCGAGGCCGCGCTCGACGCATTCGGCATCGACCCTCGAGATGCGGTCTGCCTCGATGTCGGCGCGTCGACGGGGGGATTCACCGACGTGCTGCTGCAGCGTGGGGCCGGCCGTGTCTACGCGCTCGACGTTGGGCGGGGCCAGCTCGCCGAGACGTTGCGGCGCGATCCCCGGGTCGACTCAATGGAGCGGACCAACGCCCGCGGCATCACCGCCTCGACGCTGCCGGAGCCGATCACGATCGCGACGATCGACGTGTCCTTCATTTCCCTCCGACTCGTGCTCGGACCGATCGCGTCCGCCTTTGGGCCCGCCGGCGGTGCGATCGTGGCGCTCGTGAAGCCGCAATTCGAAGCAGGCCGCGGCCAGGTTTCCGGTGGCGTCGTCCGCGATCCGGCAGTCCATCGGGCGACCGTCGAGCGGGTCGTGGCCGCCGCTGCCGAGCTCGGCCTCGTGGCGCTCGATTGCATCGCCTCGCCGATTCTCGGCCCGGAGGGCAATCGCGAGTTCCTCGTGCACCTCGTGGTCCCGGGCGCGGATGGCCTGGCCGACGGCCCCGGGCGGCGCGTCGATCCGACCGTCCTGCAGCGGATTGCTGCGATCACCGAGGGAGCAGTTCCTTGAACGCACACGCGATCTCGCGCATCGGATTCGCCTACAACCCGACGAGCGATGCGGCGATCGAGCTCCGCGACCGCGCGACGGGCTGGGCTTCGAAGCTCGGCCTGGATCACTGGGCCGCCACCGCGGCAGATCTCGACGCCAGGCATGGCGAATTGCCCGGTACGGACGTGCTCGTGGTCCTCGGTGGGGACGGCACCTTCCTGCGCGCCGCACGCGCGGTGGCCGAGATCGACGTGCCGCTTCTCGGCATCAACGTCGGCAAGGTGGGATTCCTGTCCAAGGTGGAAGCCGGCGACCTCATCCGGGTACTCGACGGGCTGAGAGCAGGCCGTTTCACGCTGGAGCTGCGCATGGCGCTCGAAGGTCGGATCCTGCGCGCCGGAGCCGGCGATGTGACGGAGCGTCACATCGCCCTCAACGACGTCGTGGTGGCTCGGGGTTCGCTTGCCCGCGTGGTTCGTCTCGATGTGTCCATCGATGACAGCCACCTCGCGACCTACATCGCCGATGGGCTGGTGGTGGCGAGCCCCACCGGATCGACGGGGTACTCGTTCTCGGCCGGTGGTCCGATCCTCGATCCCACGGCGCGCAACCTGATCGTCACGCCGATCGCGGCCTACCTCACCACGATCCGCTCGGTCGTCGTCGGCTCGACGGTCGTCGTGCGCTGCCGCGTGACCGACGCCCATGAAGCGCTCGTGTCGATCGATGGGCGTGAGGACGTGTCGATTGCCGTCGGTGACATGGTCGAGGTTCGCGCCCTCGATCGGCCGGTCCGCCTCGTCCAGCCGGACGGGGCCCTCCCGTTCTGGGATCTTTTGCGCAAGAAGGTCGAGCTGCTGCCTTCGTGAGCTCACGATGACGACCACATCGGAGGCCGCCGCCGAGCGGCGCGCCGACACGCTGCCGGACCTGGGGCCTGGCACGGCCGACGAACGGCGGATCGGGCCGCTGCTGGAACTCTCGGTCACGGACCTGGGCCTGATCGACCACCTGCGCCTTGAGCTGGACGCGGGCCTCAACGTCCTGACCGGGGAAACGGGCGCCGGAAAGAGCCTCCTGATCGACGCCCTCGGTCTCGCGCTCGGGGCCCGCGCGGACGTGTCGCTGGTCCGACATGGCGCCCGCTCCGCGCGCGTCGAGGCGTTGTTCGATCGCCTGCCCGAACCGCTCATCGTCATCCGGGAGGTCACCGCGGCGGGCCGGTCCACGGCCCGACTGGATGATGAAGCCGTCACCGCGGCGCGTCTCGCGGACGTCGCCGGTCGCCTCGTGGAGCTGCACGGCCAGCATGATCAGGGGCGGCTGCTCGATGAACGGTGGCAGCGAGACCTGCTTGACGCGTTCGGTGGCCACACGGACGACCGGGCCGCGATGGCCGCCGCGGTCGCGGTTTGGCGGGAGAACCGGGTGCGACTAGCGGCTCTGTCGATCGATCCGCGCGAACTGGCTCGTCGCCTCGACGTCCTGGTCCATGAGGCGGCCGAGATCGAAGCGGCGGACCTTCGACCCGGCGAAGCGGATGACCTGCGAGCTCGGCTCGCGGCCGCGCGACAGGGCGCCACGATCGCGGCTTCCGGCGAGCGCATCCACGAGGCGCTGGCCGGGGACGACGGTTCGATCCGCACCGTGCTGGCGGCGGCGCATCGCGAGGCGCGTTCGCTGGCACGGATCGATCCGCGCTTCGAATCCATCGCCGCCCGACTGGCGGGAGCGGACGCCGAACTCGAAGATGTAGCCGCGGATGTTCGTGGTCTGCTCGGGGAGGTCGATCACGACGCGCGTTCGCTCGCCGGCCTCGAGGAGCGCCTGTCGGTGATCTATGGGCTGGAGCGGCGTTACGGGGAAGACGAGGCCGCGGTGATCGCCTACGGCCAGCGAGCCGCGGAGGAAGCGGCCCAGATCCGGGGGCTCGAGGGTGAGCGGGACCGACGCGCGGCCGAGGATGCCCGCCTCCTCGCGGGGGTGGCGGCCGCAGCAGCGACGCTGGGACTGCGGCGCTCGATCGCGGCCGCCCGGCTGAGCGCCGAAACGGATGCCGTGCTTCGGCGACTGGGGTTCCCGCCGGGCGCATTCGAGGTTGCCGTGGGGCGAAGGCCGGCGGGTCAGGATGAAACGGCCATCGAACTCGACGGCGATGCCGTGGCGTTCGATTCAACGGGCGCCGACGACGTCGTGTTCCGGCTCGCACCGAATCCCGGTGAACCCGCACGAGCGCTCGCCAGGATCGCCTCGGGCGGGGAGCTGTCTCGGGTCGCGCTGGCCATCAAGCAGGTCCTGGCCGAGGCCGACGACACGCCGACCCTGGTGTTCGACGAGGTGGACGCGGGAATCGGCGGGCGCAGCGCCGGCCCGATCGGACGGAGCCTCCGGGAGCTGGCCCGGCGCCACCAGGTGCTGGTCGTGACGCACCTGCCCCAGATCGCGGCCCATGCGGACGCGCACCTCCGCATCGCGAAGCTGGAGCGCGGCGGGCGCACGGTGACCGAGGTCCAGCGACTCCGTGGCGAGGCTCGGATCGCCGAACTGGCAGCCATGCTGGGCGGATCCGGAGATGACGGTCCGGGCGCGGCCGCGCTCGCACAGGCTCGTGAGCTCGTCCGCGCGGCATCGGCCCGGGACGCCGCTGATCTCGGCGAAGGCTGACGGGTGAACGGGTGCCGTGGCCGGTAAGCCGTCCGTGGATCGCGCGATCGACGATTACCTGACCTACCTGCGCGTGGAGCGCGGCGTCTCACCGGCCACGATCCTTGCCTATCGAGGCGATCTCGACGATTTTGCCGCGGCACGCGGGACCGGGCGCGATTGGGCCGTCGGTCCGGACGCGGCCACGCGCTATCTGGCGGCCCGAACGCGGCGCGGCCGCCCGAACGATCCCGGCCTCGCGCCGACCAGCCTGCGGCGTCGCGCGGCGGCCATCCGGGGGTTCTACCGTTTTGCCTTTGGGGAGGGGATCATCGGGGTGGATGTGGCAGCACACCTGGACCTGCCCCGCATGTCCCGTCTGCTGCCCGAAACGCTCTCCGTGGTGGAGGTGGAACGCCTGATCGAGGCTGCCGGCCCGAATCGATCCGCCGGGGGCGCAGCTGGCTCTTCGTCCCCGGGCGCCCTCCGCGATCGCGCGCTCATCGAGCTGCTGTATGCCGCCGGCCTGCGCATTTCAGAAGCGCTCGGCCTGGACCTCGAAGACCTGTCCCTTGATGGTGGCTTCGTCCGCGTGATCGGCAAGGGAGACAAGGAGCGACTGGTCCCCGTCGGTGACATCGCGCTCGCGGTACTGACCGACTGGATTGCCGGACCGAGGGCCGGCCTCATCGGGCTGGCGCACGTGGAACCGGTCCGGGGCGGACCGCTGTTCGTCGGAGATCGCGGTCGCCGATGGGCGCGTCAACAGGCATGGGGTGCGGTCAAGCGCGCCGCCGCGATTGCCGGTCTGCCGGATCGCGTCAGTCCCCACACCCTTCGCCATTCCTTTGCCACGCACCTGCTGGAGGGCGGCGCGGATCTCCGGATCGTCCAGGAGTTGCTGGGCCATGCGAGTATCAGCACGACGCAGCTCTATACGCACCTGACCGGTGAGCGTATCCGCGAGGTCTATGCCCGCGCTCACCCCAGGGCCTGACGCGAGGAGGACCCCCGCCCGTGCCTCGATATGCCGATACGTTGCTTGCCGATGGGGAACGCATCGCCCTTCGTTCTCGCCAGCACTGGCTTGCGACCTTGGTGGACGGCCGCCTCGCCTGGGCGCTCTTCATCTCTGCGCTGGCCCTCACCGTGCTTCGGCTCCAGTTCACCGGCGATGGTGTCCTGGAGCAGGCGCTTGGGATCGGCATCCTGGTGCTGCTGGTGGTGTCACTGGTCCTGCTGATCCACCTCTACTGGAGCTGGTACGCGCAGGACTACATCGTGACGAACCGTCGCGTCCTGAAGGTCGAGGGCATCCTCAACAAGCGATCCGCGGACAGTTCGCTCGAGAAGATCAACGACGCGGTGCTCGAGCAGAACCTGTTCGGACGGCTGTTCGGATACGGCGACCTCGACATCATGACGGCGTCGGAGGACTCGGTCGACCGCTATCGGATGCTGGACCAGGCCCCCCGATTCAAGAAGGTGATGCTGGACGAGAAGCATCGGCTGGAGATGGACCTGGTCCGGATCCCGGGGCCGCCGGCCCGTGCGACCACCCCGGCGCCGCGGTTCATGGCCGCCGACGAAGTGACCCGGGCCCTGACGAACCTTGCCGAACTTCGTGATCGGGGCGCCATCACCGAACAGGATTTCGAGACCAAGAAGCAGGAGCTCCTCGGCCGGCTCTGAGCAGCGGGCAATCGAGCCGTCGACCCGGCTTGGCCGGGTTCTGGTTGATGTCCATCCCCCGCGATCCCGCGAGGGGCTAGCATTCGGCGGTGCCGTCGTCCGACGGTCCGGCTCATGAGGCAATCGATCCAGTGCTCGACACGGAACTCATCATCAAGCTGTCCCTGATCGCAATCATCCTGCTGGTCGCCTTGCCGATCCACGAGTTTGCCCACGCCCTGACGGCCTACCGGATGGGGGATGGGACGGCCAGGTTGCTCGGTCGCCTGACGCTCAATCCGCTCGTTCATTTCGACCCGGTCGGGGGCACGCTGCTCATCCTCACGCTGTTGTCCGGGAGCGGGTTCGTCGTCGGTTGGGCGAAGCCCACGCCGGTCAACCCGGCGAATCTGCTCGGGGGCCGCCGGAGTGACGCCCTCGTGGCCTTCGCCGGCCCGGTGTCCAACCTGGTGCTCGCCACGGCCGCTGCGATCCCGTTCCGGGTGATGTTTGCGACCGGGGTGGATGCTCCACTCGTCCTCGGAATCCTGTATCTCTTCATCCAGATCAACGTGTCGCTGATGATCTTCAACCTGATTCCGCTGCCACCGCTTGACGGTTCCCATGTCCTCCTGGCGGTCGTGGATCCCCGGACCAGCTGGCGCCTCCGGGCGTTCCTGACCCAGTACGGCTCCCTGATCCTGCTGGGATTGATCCTGATCCCGTCCCTGACGAACCTGCCCTCGCCCCTGGGGATCGTCTTCGAAGTCATTGCCCGTCCGATGATCAGTCTGCTGACGGGCCTGTGAGCTCCGGAGGTCCGGCCTGGTGGGTCGGGAAGGTACGGCAGTTCCGATGCCACCTGTTGGCTCGGGTGACCGAGTCCGAGCGGAACAACCTGCTGGGCTGGCTGACGCCCACGCAGGTCGCCGTGTACGACGGCATGACAGTGGCCGACCGCCGCCACGGCCTGGATGTCGTCGCTGCGCTCCGTCGGCAGGGCATCAACGACCGCGATGTCCTGGTCGCAGGCCTGCTGCACGATGCCGGCAAGGGCGCGACCGGGGTGCTGCCCCGGATCGTCCACAGCCTCGGCCAGGCCTATGGCCCGTGGATCCCCCGCCAGGTCGGGCGTCTACCCGGCATGACGGAAGCCCTGCGGCGACTGGAGGCGCATCCGGAACGCTCGGCCCGGATGGCCGAGGAGGCCGGCTGCAGCCGGCGAACCGTGGAGCTCATTCGCTGGCAGGAAACGCCACACGATCCCGAGTACGGCGAACGTCTGCGGCTTGCCGACGAGGCGAACTGACGTGGAAGGGACCCGGATCGGGGCAGAAGTTGAATCCAGGGACGCCCTGTACGCGTCCCTCGCCGTCGGCCGCCCAATCAACCCGGCCGTCCGCTTCGGGCCCGGCCGACGTCCCGAGGATGCCACCGAGGTCGTGCTGGCGGAGTGGGCCGGTCCGCTCGGCCTGTTGCTGACCCTGATCGAGGCGCGTCGCCTCGACGTGCTGACCGTCCCGCTGGGTGCCCTGGCGGGCGCCTATCTCGAGGCTCTCGCGACGCTGGAGGGCGACCGGATCACGAATGTCAGCTCGTTCGTGGCGGTCGCCAGTCAGCTCATCCTGATCAAGAGCCGGGCCATGCTTCCGCGTCACTCCGACTCGGGCGAGCCCGGGGCAATGCCCGATGAAGGCCCGGACCCCGAGGCGGAGCTGCGGGAGCGGTTGATCCTGTATCGAGCCTATCGAGACGCCGGGACGGCCCTGCAGGCGGTCGCTTCCTGCCGCATGGGGCTCTTTCGACGCGAGCCGGCCACCGCGCTCGCCGCGGCCGTGGCCGGCGCACGGACCCCCGACGCTCCGCCACTGGACCCGGAGTTCCTTCGTGGCGCGCTCGCCCGGCTCGCCACGGTCGTGACCCCACCGGAAACGCCGCCGGAGATGATCCGGCGCTCGATCACGCTGAGTCAGCGCGCGACGATCCTCCGGGCAGCGCTTCGGGCGGCCCCGTCCGTCGTGCTCCAGGACCTCCTGCGTGGCGTTCGAGATCGGGTGGTCGTTGCCGTGACCTTTCTTGCCATGCTCGAATTGATGAAGCGGCGCGAGATCGTGGTGGAGCAGTCGACCCCGTTCGGACCGATCACGGCGCGCCGGGCAAGCGCGGCTGAACGAGCGGCATCGGGATTGAGCGAGGCGGATGCCGACGCGCCGCTCGATGAATCGATGGCCGGGTTTCGATGAGCGACGAACTCCTGCCCGGCGTGGTCGACGAACGTGATGAAACGGCATCCGTGCCGGCCGCCGACGACGGGGACTCGACCGACCCGCGCGAGCTGACGGAGGCCGGCCTGGAAGCGCTCCTGTTCGTCGCCGAGCGCCCGCTCTCCCGGCGCGAGATCGGCTCGCTGGTCGGCGTGGACCGGCAGACCGTGGATGCGCGCCTCGGTGACCTTGAGGTCACCCTGCGTGCCCGCGGGATTCGGCTGCTGGTGTCCGGTGACCGGGTTGAGCTTGCCACGGCTCCCGAGGCCGGCGAACTGGTTGCCCGCTACGTCGGTGCCGACGCGGTCCGGCTGTCACCCGCGTCGCTCGAGACCGTGGCAATCGTCGCCTACCGCCAGCCGATCACGAAGGCCGCCATCGAGCGTATTCGCGGCGTCGACTCGGACTACACGGTTCGCAGCCTGCTCCATCGTCGGCTGGTGGTGGAGCTCGGTCGTTCTGAAGCGCCGGGCAGGCCGATCCTGTATGGAACGTCGTTCGACTTCCTCGAGCGCTTCGGGCTGACCTCGCTGGAGGATCTGCCGCCGCTCGATGCCGAAGTGGCGGCCCGGCTCGTTGACCCGGCTGCGGAACCGACGGACGACCCTGCCGTGGCCGAGACCAACGATGCCTGAGGAGCGTCTGCAGAAGATCCTCGCAGCCGCCGGAGTCGCCTCGCGGCGGGCCAGCGAGTCCCTCATCGCCAGCGGCCGGGTCCGCGTCAATGGTCGGATCGCCTCGATCGGCGATCAGGCCGATGCCGCGACGGCCCAGATCGAGGTGGACGGCATCCTCGTCGGCGTCGGTGCCGCCCGGATCTACGTGGCGTTGCACAAACCGGCGGGGGTCACCTCCACCACCCATGATCGACACGCCGACACCACCGTCCTTGATCTCGTCCCGACGGCCTTGACCCCGGACGGAACCCGGCTTTACCCGGTTGGGCGTCTCGACCGCGACTCGGAAGGGCTGCTCCTGCTGACGAACGACGGAACCTGGGCCGATCACGTCCTCCATCCGCGGTTCGGCGTCCAGCGGGAGTACGCCGTGGCCCTGGAACGACCGCTGGATCACGACCAGGCGGCGCTGCTCCGGGCCGGGATCCAGCTCGAGGAAGGACTCGCGACGCTGGCCGCCCCGCTTCGCCCGGCCACCGCGATCGAGACGCGAACGCTGTCCGAGCTCCTCCACCCGGCGCCGCACCCCGAGCTCGTCTGGTATCGGGCCGTCATCGCCCAGGGATGGAAGCGGCAGCTTCGACGCATGTTCGCGGCGGCCGGAACCCCGATCCTGCGCCTCGTCCGCGTCCGGATCGGGACGGTACGGCTCGATCGGCTGTCCACCGGCCGAGCCCGGCTGCTTCGAGCGCCGGAGATCCGTCAGCTGGGTACCGTGCCCGGTGCCGTGGCGCAGCGGCGTTCGGGGCCGATGACCGCAGCGACGTCGGGGCCGGGACGGCGGGCCACGCCGCCCGGAGCGAGTGGCCCTGCCCCGACCTCCGGGCCAAGGCCTGTCAGACAGAAGGGCGCGCCGGGGTCGAGCGGGCCCCGGCGCCCTGCCCCGAAGCCAAAGGCCGGCGGCACCGTCCGGTCCGAGCCTCGTGCGGATGAGAAGCAGGGTCAACGGCACCGATCGCGCCCGGGCAAACCGGGCCTCAACCAGCCTTCCCGGCCGCCGTCCAAGGCTCGGGAAGGGCGCCCGGAAGGCCGCACCAGGCGTGGACGGGAGGACTATCCTCCGGAGCGATGACTGCTCCCGCACCGGCGGTCCAGGCTGTCGGTCTGCACAAGACATTCGGATCGGTCCAGGCGGTCGATGGAATCGACCTGACGCTGGCCGCCGGACGGATCTACGGGCTGCTCGGCCCGAACGGGTCGGGCAAGACGACGTTCATCCGGATGCTCGCCGGGCTCGCGCGACCCACGGCCGGTACGGCCCGTGTCCTGGGAACGCTGGTGCCGAATCGGTCGCTCCTCGCCCGGATCGGCTACATGCCCCAGGCGGAAGCCGTGTATCCGGAGCTGTCGGTACAGGAGAACCTCGCCTTCTTTGCCCGGCTCGAGGGTCGCACCGATCGGGCGGCGGTCGACCTGGTGCTGGACCTGGTGGACCTCGCCGACCGACGCGAGACGCCCGCGATGCATCTCTCGGGCGGGATGCGGAGGCGCCTCTCGCTGGCATGCGCGCTCATTCACGAACCTGCGGTTCTGCTGCTCGACGAGCCGACCGTCGGCGTGGACCCGGCCCTGCGGGCCCAGTTCTGGGCGCATTTCCGCCGGCTCGCGGCCGGCGGGACGACGATCCTCGTGGCGAGCCACGTGATGGATGAGGCGGATCGCTGCGATGAGCTCGTATTCGTGCGCTCGGGTCGGGTCCTCGCCCGGGGAACGGCCACGGAGATCAGGCAGCGTGCGGGCACTGCGGATCTCGAAGCTGCCTTCCTCCATCATGCCGGCCTCGACGCCGAGGGACGGCCGCTGGCGGGTCCGCTCCGATGAGTGCGATCCGGGTTCTGGCCGTCGCACGACGGATTGCGCAGGGGTTCCGGCGGGATGAACGGACGCTCGGGCTGATCTTCGTGGTGCCGATCGTCGTGACCGCGCTGCTCGGTTGGGTCATTCGCGATCAGAAGGACTTGATGGTCCAGGTGGTCATGGTCAACGAAGCCGGCGCGCCGGGGCAACGGATCGTCGATGCCCTGACGGCAGCGACGGTCGGTGCTCCCGACGGGATCGAGGTGATCGCCACGGCCGAGACGGCGGATGCTGCCAGGGCGGCATTACGGGACAGCAACGGCGACATCGCGGTGATCCTGCCGTCCTCGCTCATCGATGACACGCTGGCCGGCCGGCGCCCACACCTCCTGGTGATCACGCCGGGCACCGATCCTGCGCAGGATGGCGCCGCGCTGGGGGCGTTGCAGGGACTGATGGTCACGGTGGCCGGCCAGCTCGGTGCAGCGAGCGGCGGCGTCGCAGTCATCCCCGTGATCGACCGGGAGACGGTCTTCCTGTCCGCGGATGCGGACACCCTCGACGTCCTCGCGCCGGTGTTCCTCGCCTATTTCGGCTACTTCTTCGTCTTCATGCTGACGGGCATCAGCTTCCTCCGCGAACGGGTCGGCGGCACGCTGGAGCGGCTCCTTGCCACGCCGGTCTCGCGAGCGGAGATCGTCCTGGGCTACAGCCTCGGGTTCGGGTTCTTCGCCACGATCCAGGTCATCGTCCTGACGCTCTTCATCCTGGCGGGGCTGGATGTCCCGTCCATCGGGCCGCTGCCCGCCTTCACGATCGGGCTCGACGTCCAGAGTGCCGGCAGCCCACTCATCGCGTTCCTGATCGCCGTCCTGCTCTCCCTGGGATCCGTGAACCTCGGCATCTTCCTCTCGACATTTGCCCGGACCGAGCTCCAGATCATCCAGTTCATTCCGCTCGTGATCGTCCCGCAGGGCCTGCTCGGGGGGATCTTCTGGCCGGTGGATCGACTGCCCGATGTCCTCCAGGTGGTGGCCCATGCCTTGCCGATGACCTACGCCGTGGATGCGCTCAAGGCGGTGATGCTCCGCGGTGCCGATCTCGCGGACGCCACGGTCCGGCTCGACATCTTCGTTCTGGCCGGAATCGCGGCGCTCTTCGTCGTCCTCGCCGGTGCCACGATCAAGCGCGAGGTCGCCTGATACACCAACGGGGTCCTCCGCCGGTATGCTCCGGCGATGGTCGGATCCACGGACAACGCGCCTTCCCGTGAGCCGGTCGTTGCCGTTGACGGCCCCGGCTCGTCCGGAAAGACGAGTGTCGGGGCGGCTGCGGCGGCGCGGCTCCGCCTCCGATTCTGCGATACGGGCCTGTTCTATCGCGCCGTCACCTTTGCGGCCCGCCGTCAGGGCATCCCGGCAGCCGATGCCGACGGACTCGTCGCGCTCGTCGGCGGCATTCGGCTGGAGGCGGACGGGACCGGTCGCTACGCCGTCGTCACCCTCGACGGCGAAGACGTGACCGCCGGTGTCCATACCCCCGACGTTGACGCAGCCGTGTCCGACTACGCCCGGGTGCCCGAGCTGCGAACGGCGCTCCTCGGCCGGCAACGCGATATCGCGGCTCAGGGTGGCGTGGTGATGGCGGGGCGCGACATTGGCACGGTCGTCCTCCCGGACGCGGACATCAAGATCTACCTCGACGCGTCGGTGGAGGAGCGGGCCCGTCGCCGGGCCGATGAGCGCGGCGTGGCCTCCGACGACCCGGAAGCGGCCGAGATCCTCGACCAGTTACGGTCGCGGGATGCGCGCGACGCGTCGCGACCGACCGCTCCGCTGCGACGTGCGGAAGACGCGCTGGTCATCCGGACCGACACCATCTCGTTCGCCGAAACGGTGGACCGGGTGGTGGAGGCCATCGAGGCGGCCCGGCGCGAGAAGCCGGGCGTGGCCCACGACGTGGTGCCGGCGTCGTCGGCGATGCAGACCGAGCGGGTCGCGATCAAGCGACGGAAGCCGACCGCCCCGACGCCCATCGCCACGCGCATCACCTGGATCATCCGGATTGCCTCGTTCGTGATGCGAGTGGTGACGCGCTTCTTCACGCGGGTGGTGATCGAGGGCGATATCGCCGTCATTCCGCGGGCGGGCGCCGTGCTCATCGCGGCGAACCACGCATCGAACGCCGACCCCGTCCTCATCGGCGGGTTTCTGGACACCCGGCTCGGGCGCCCCATCAACTGGATGGGCAAGCGCGAGGTCTTCGAGTGGCCGCTGATCTCGTGGCTCGCCCGTCACGGCGGTGTCCACCCCGTGGACCGGGGAGCGGCCGACGTGGAGGCGTTCCGGACGGCCATGCGGATCCTGGGTGGCGGGCACATGCTGGCCGTCTTCCCGGAGGGTACCCGGAGCCCCGATGGGCGGCTCCAGCCCGCGAAGGATGGCGTCGCCGTCCTCGCAACGCGATCGAATGCGCTCATCGTGCCCATCGGGATCGGTAACAGCGACCGCCTGTGGCCCCGAGGTCGACGCCTGCCCCTGCGAACGCCGGAGGTGATCGTTCGCATCGGCGAGCCCTTCCATCTCGCCGATGCCCTCGCCGCAGAGGAGCGGTCGGGGACCGACGCAGGGGATGGCAGGGAGGATCCGGCCGATCGGGCCGAGGCGGCATCGGTGGCCTCACGCCGACGCACGAATGCGGCAGGGACGGATTTGATCATGCGACGCATCGCGGCTCTCCTGCCGGCTCGTCAGCGTGGCGGGTACGGCGAACCGATTCCCGACTGAGGGGTATCGATCGGCGCCCATGCGATACTCGTGACGGATGGGAACCGTGATTGAGATTCGAATCGCGAAGCGCACCGGCTTCTGCTACGGCGTCCGGGAGGCCATCGACAAGGCCAAGGAAGCCAGCGCGGCCGGCAAGTCGACCCACACCCTTGGTCAGGTCGTGCACAACGAGGGCGTGGTCCAGGACCTCCAGGCACTCGGGATCCAGACCGTCGACTCGCTCGACGACGTCGATCACGGCGCTGCCGTGGTCATCCGAGCCCACGGCGTTCGCCCCGAGGTGATGGATCGCGCCGCGAAGCGAGGCCTCGAGGTCATCGACGGGACCTGCACCTGGGTCATCCAGGAACAGCGCGAACTGCGCCGCCTGGTCGAGGAGGGGTACACGATCGTCCTGCTCGGAACACCCAGGCATCCGGAGGTCGTGGGGCTGCTCGGGTTCGCGCCGGATGCCATCGTGGTCGACGAGGAGGAGGACTGGGGCGCCATCCCGGCCAGGAAGCGTATGGCGCTGATCTCGCAGAGTACCCAGCCGCCGTGGAAGTTCGAGAAGCTGGCAGCCTTCATGGTCGGCCGGAGCCACGAACTCAAGATCGTGAACACGGTCTGCCCGGTCACCATCCGCCGGCAGCAGGACACGCTCGAGGCGGCGCGCGAGGTCGACCTCATGGTGGTGGTCGGGGGCCGCTCCTCCGCCAACACCAAGGAACTGACCCGTCTGTGTGCGATCGCCGGGACGCCCGCCATCCAGATCGAATCGGTCCGTGACCTGGACGATCCGGCACCGTTCGCCGGCAGCCGCGTGGTCGGGGTCACGGGTGGAACATCGACCCCGATCGAGGATCTGCACTCGGTTGCGCAGCGAATCCTCGAGATCGGCGGGACGGCCGCCAGCCGGGCCCATGCCGCCGAACTCGCGGATGCGGCCTTCGCCGTCGCGGCCCACCCGGCCGGCCGGACCACCTCGCTGCCCGCCCCATCGAACGCGGGCTGACGCCGTGAGCCACGGAGGCACGTTGCCCGTCGTCGCGATCGTCGGGCGGCCGAATGTCGGCAAGAGCACCCTGTTCAACCGGATCATCGGAGATCGCGTGGCGATCGTCGAGGATCGCGCCCGGACCACCCGCGATCGCATGTACGGGGACGCGGAGTGGAATGGTCGACGCTTCATCGTGGTCGACACGGGTGGCCTCGAGATCGATCCGGACGATCCGATCGAAGCCAAGGTGCAGGTGCAGGCGCGCCTCGCCATTGCCGAGGCGGATGTCATCGTGTTCGTCGTGGATTCGATCGCGGGACTGACGCCGGCCGACCAGGAGGCATCCGAGCTCCTGCGGATGGCCAGGGTGCCGATCTTCGTGGCCGCCAACAAGGCCGACAACCCCAAACGCGAACTCGACGCGGCCGAGTTCTGGTCCCTCGGCTGGGAGCAGACCCACCCGATTGCCGCCAACCACGGTCGGGGCGTCGCCGACCTCCTGGACGAGCTGGTTCGGGCGTTGCCGCCCGAATCGGACGCCGAAGTCGCTCGCAAGGCACGCGCCGAGGAAGCCGACACGTTTGCCAGCGAGGTCGCGAGCGGAAGCCTGCGTCCCTACATCGTTGGGGAGGAGGGGGCCGACGCGGATTCGGAGGCCGAGGAAGATCCAGGCGAACTGTCCGGCCCGGAGGGGGAGGCGGCGCGCTGGGACGCGATGCTCGCAGCCGCGAGCGACGACGCGCCCCCGGCCATCGCCTTCGTGGGGCGTCCCAACGTCGGCAAGTCGAGCCTGCTCAATGCGCTGCTCGGCGAGGAGCGGACCATCGTCAGCGACATCCCCGGAACGACCCGGGACGCCATCGACTCACGCATTGCCTGGGGCCGGACCGAGGTCGTCCTGATCGACACGGCCGGCATCCGCCGACGCGGCAAGGTTGCCTCCGGGGCGGCCGCGGAGCGGTATTCGACGCTGCGCAGCCTCAAGGCCATTTCAAGGTGTGACGTTGCCGTCCTCCTGGTCGATGCGGTGGACGGCCTGACCGCCCAGGATGCCCACGTCGCCGGCTACGTGGTCGACGAGGGCAAGGGTCTCGTGATCGCCATCAACAAGTGGGACGCCGTCGAGGAGAAGACCGGAAAGACGTTCGAGACGTACGTTGAATGGATCCGCCACGAGGCGCCCTTCCTCGATTTTGCTCCTGTGGTCAGCATTTCCGCGCGGACCGGCCAGCGCGTGGGTCGCGTGCTCGAGCTCGCCGTCGACGTGTGGGCCGAACGCCGCAAACGCGTGGGCACGGGCGAGCTGAATCGCATCGTCACGGCCGCCGGCGAGCGCCAGCAGCCGCCGATGGTCAAGGGCAAGCGGCCGAAGATCTTTTACGCGACCCAGGCCGGGATGGCGCCGCCCACGTTCGTCTTCTTCGCCCGCGAGGCGGCATCGGTCCACTTCAGCTACCAGCGCTATCTCGAGAATCGCATCCGCGAGACCTTCGGGTTTCTCGGGACGCCGTTGCGACTCGTCTTCCGTGAACGTGCCGGGATCCGGATCGAGCGCAAGGCGTCGCGACGCGGTACGAAGGCAGCGAGCACCGCCAGGGCCGACGGTCCGAAGCCCGGCGCCGGCGCCAAGGCCGGCAGGGCCGGGAAACCCGGGGCGGGAAAACCCGCGGCCGGCAACCCGCCGGGACCTCGAGCCCGTCGACCGCCCGCGGACTCGCCCGGTCGCTGAGCGAACCGGAACGAGCGGCAGGGGAGTCGGCGTGATCCAGCCCATCGAAGCGAAGCCGCTGGTCGCGGTGATCGGGAGCGGCGCGTGGGGGACGACCCTCGCCCAGATCGTCGCGCGGGAGGAGCCCGTCACGCTCTTCTGCCATGCGCCGGAGACAGCGGCCCGGATCGCGACGACGCGGAGGAACGAACGGCGGCTCCCGGGAATCGAACTCCGGCCCGGCGTCCACCCGACCGCCGATGCCGAGGCGATTGCCGACGCCGAGTTGGTGATTGTCGCGGTTCCATCGACCCATCTGCGCGAGATCATGTCGGGCCTCGGCTCCATGCTCCCCGCCGCGGCGGACATCCTGTCGGTGGTCAAGGGCCTCGAACCGGGGACGCTCCTCCGCATGACCGAGGTCATCGCCGATGCCGGGGATGTGGCGCCGGCTCGCGTCGCCGCGCTTTCCGGCCCGAACCTCGCCCTCGAGATCGCCCAGGGCCTGCCGGCTTCGGCCGTCGTGGCCGCTGCGGACGAGAACCTTGCCGATCGCGTCGTGAGGCGGCTCTCGCGGCGCGAGTTCCGGCTCTAC
The DNA here is from genome assembly GCA_040389445.1 of Chloroflexota bacterium. Taxonomy (GTDB): domain Bacteria; phylum Chloroflexota; class Limnocylindria; order Limnocylindrales; family CSP1-4; genus UBA5189. Next base: position 401,896 of record JAZJZX010000002.1, on the reverse strand, counting down.
CGCAACACGGACGTGCTCGGCGTGGAACTCTGCGGGGCGCTGAAGAACGTGATCGCGATCGCCGCGGGTGCAGCCGACGGGCTCGGCTTCGGCGACAACGGCAAGGCCGGGCTCATGACCCGGGGCCTCGCCGAGATGATGCGATTGGGGATCGCGGCCGGCGCGAATCCGCTGACCTTCGCCGGTCTCGCCGGCATCGGTGACGTCATCGCGACCTGCGGGTCGAAGCTTTCCCGAAACCATCGCCTCGGCGAGGAGCTCGCGAGGGGCCGGACATGGTCCGACATCGAGGCCTCGCTGCCCGGGGTCGCCGAGGGCGCCTACACCGTCGATGCCGCGATCGCCCTCGCCACGAGGCTCGGCATCGAGATGCCGATCGCCCGTGAGGTCCACAACGCGCTCTTCGAGGGCAAGAGCGTGCAGCGCTGCCTGGTGGATCTCCTCGCCCGCGAATCGAAGGACGAGCTCGCCGACTTCCAGGCCTGGGTGGACCGGCTCGGCCAAGCGTCACCTGCGATGGGTCATCAGGCATCACGCGGCCCGGCTGCTAGACTGCGTGGTCTGTCGGGGCGTGGCGCAGTCTGGTAGCGCACCAGTCTGGGGGACTGGTGGTCGTCGGTTCAAATCCGGCCGCCCCGACCAATTCCCCCGTTCGTTCCGTATGATCCACAACACACGCTCGCGTGGTGCCGATCGATGAGTGCCCCGATGGATGAAAGCCCACGCACACACGGCTCGAACGGAGCTCTGGAGCTCGAACAGGTCAACGGCCTGACGGACCTCGACCCCGGCGCACTCCGGCAGGCATTGCACGCCGCGGTTGAGGTGGTGGTGGCCCACCTCGCAGAGGTGTCGAGGCGCCCGGTCTTCCCGTCCGTCGAGCCGGGTTCATTGACTGGCTTGTTTCCCGATCGTGCGCCCGAAGCCCCCGAATCCCTTGAGGCGATCCTGGCGGACCATCGAGCGCTCATTGAACCGAACGCGACCCAGTGGCAACACCCGGGGTTCATGGCGTACTTCCCGACGTCGTCATCCGCGGCCGGCATCGTCGGCGAGCTGTTGATGGCCTCGCTGGCCCAGAACCCGATGCTCTGGCGAACGTCACCGATCGGAACGGAACTCGAACAGGTCGTTGTCGGCTGGCTCCGGCAGGCGGTCGGTCTGCCGGATGCCTTCGATGGGTTCATCACGGACACGGCCTCGACGTCGTCCCTGATCGCCCTCGGCGCCGCCCGCGAGCTGGCGGGTCTGGATGCGTCGGCGTTGGGACTGGCGGGGCGTCCCGAGCTCGGTGCTCCGCGGATCTACGCATCCGAGGAGGCGCACTCGTCCATCGAGAAGGCGGCGATGACGCTCGGGATCGGCCGCCGCAACGTGGTCCGGATCGCAACCGACGAGGACTTCCGGATGCGACCGGAGGCGCTCGCGACGGCCATTGCCGCGGATCTTGCCGCCGGTCATCGACCGATCGCCATCGTGGCCACGCTGGGGACGACCTCGTCGACCTCCGTGGACCCGATTGGCGCCCTTGCGGACATCGCCGCCCGACACGGGCTGTGGTTGCACGTCGATGCGGCGTACGCGGGCTTCGTGGCGATGCTGCCGGAACGGCGGGCTGCGTTTTCGGGCTGGGAGCGGGCCGATTCCATCGTGATCAACCCGCACAAATGGCTCTTCACGCCGATCGACGCGTCCCTGCTTCTGACGCGCCGGATGGACCGGCTGCGCGATGCCTTCAGCCTCGTACCCGAGTACCTCCGAACGCTGGACCGGGCCTCACCGGTCCGCGACGTCAACGAGTACACGCCGCAGCTGGGCCGTCGATTCCGCGCCTTGAAGCTCTGGGTGCTGCTCCGGTGGTTCGGCCTCGAGGGCCTTCGACGCCGCATCCGGCATCACATCGAACAGGCGGCCGAGTTCGCATCCTGGGTCGACGCCGATCCTCGCTTCCAGCGGCTGGCGCCGGTTCCGTTCTCGACGGTCTGCCTGCGCTTCGCACCACCCGCGCTCGCCGGGGAGACGGAACAGGCCCGCGACGCGCGGCTCGACGGGCTCAACCAGGCGCTCCTCGATGCCGTGAACCGGACCGGCGAGATCTTCCTGTCCCACACGCGCCTGCACGGGCGGTTCGCCATCCGTGTGGCCCTCGGTCAGATCCGGACGGAGGACCGCCACGTGGCTCGCGCCTGGGAGCTGCTGCGGCGGGAGGCAGACAGGCTGGGCTGAACCCAGAGGCAATGGAGGCTGGTATGGACGCGGTCGTCACGTTGGTCATGGGTCGTGTTTCGCCCGATGCCCAGATGGCCCTCATCGAGCACTATCGCGAGGCGCTCGGGCAGGGGCTCCCCCCGGACATCAGCCAGACGATGCTGATCCGGGATGGCGACGAGATCGGCATCCTGAGCGTGTGGCCCCGGCGCGAGGATCTCGCCGCGATGCTCGCTGGTGGCGAAGAGCCGTTCGCTCGAAGGCTGATCCGCGAGGCCGGCGGTACGCCATCGGCGCGGGTGTTCGATTTCGTGGTCGGGAAGCGCAACACTGCCGTCGGAGTGCCCGATCCGTCCGCGTGATGGTGGACATGGCATCATCGGCACATCGCCATGGAAGACGAGGAGTTCAGCACGTGCCGCCGATCACCGAACTGACCCGCATCGAACCGGTGCACCTGGATCGTCTCGATCGGCAGGGCATCTTCACGACGGGCCTCCTGCTCGAGGTCAGCGAGACGAGTACGCGCCGCCAGACCCTTGCAGATCAGGTGGACGCATCCACCAACGACGTCCTGACCTGGCGGGACGAGGCGCTGATGCTCAACCTCGCCGGTTTCGGGCCAACGGAGCACCTCCTGTTGAGCCAGGCCGGTTTCGAGGGCCTGCGGGACATCCTGGCCGTGGACCTCGACGCGTTTCGGCGCCGGATCGGGCGCGGGGCACAGGAACTCAAGTTGGAAGCGCCGGGCGAATTGACCCTTGAGAGCTGGTGGGAGCAGGCGCGCACGCTCGAGGACGAGTAGTCGGCCGGTGCCGGCGGGGACCGGCGGTACCATGCACGAATGCGTCACCTCCCCGGTCTCGTCTTCCCGTCCGCAGCTGCGGCCACGGCGCTCGTGATCCTGCCCGCCGTGGTCCTGTCGAGGGCAGCCCGGTACCTGTCCCTGCCCGGCGCGATCGAGGTGGCGGGATGATCGGAATCCCGATCGCCCGGATCAGCGGCATCGAGATCCGCGTCCAGTTCGGCTGGATCTTCGTCGTCGCGCTCGTGGCGGCCCTGGCAGTCATCCAGGTCGGTGGTGCGGTACCCACGCTGGCAACGCCGGTTCAGTGGCTGCTCGGTGGTGCCGTGGGGATCGCCTTCTTCGTGAGCGCCATGTTCCACGACCTTGCCCATGCCCTGACCGCCCGTCGCCGCGGTGTGGCGGTGGATTCCATCCTCGTCTCGTTCTTCGGCGGGACGGCCCCCGGGGATCCCAGCTCGTCGGTTGCCTCGGACGACCTCGCGATCGCTGCCAGCGGCCCGCTCCTGAGCACCATGCTCGGGTTGCTGCTGGGTGTGGTGGCCTTCGCATTCGGATCGATCGAGACGGAGCTGGCAGTGGCACTCGGTCAGATCGTGGCCGTGTTGGCTGTGCTCAATGTCCTCATCGGACTGGTCAACCTGATCCCGGCCTACCCGCTGGACGGCGGGCGCATCGTCCGCGCGCTCGCCTGGCGGCGCTCCGGTTCCATGACGCAGGGGTGGCAGACTGCCGCGACCACGGGCCGTATGGCGGGTCTCGTCATCCTCTCGATCGGCGGCGGTCTCTTCCTCGTTGGTGAGCTCACGAACGGCGGGATGGTGGCCCTGAGCGGCTGGTTTCTCATCCTGTCCAGTCGAGCCGTTCGCGAGCGCCTGAAGGTGGATGGACTGATCGGGGATCTCTTCGTTGCCGATGCCATGGAACGCAACCCGACAACCGTCCAGCCGGCCCTCACCGTGGACACGCTCGCCGGCCAGTTGCTCGACAGCGAGACGCCGACGACGGCCATCCCGGTCATGGAGGGCAGCGACGTGGTGGGGATGCTGGGCGTTCGGGAGGTTCGCCGGCTGCGACGTGCGGTCTGGGGGATCACCCGGGTGGGTGACGCCATGGCGAAACCACCCCGGATGGTCACGCTCGGTCCACAGGTGCGTCTGCTCGACGCCGTGGAGCGACTCCATCGCTCGGGCCTCGACGGGTTGCCGGTGGTGGACGGCGGACAACTCAAGGGTGTCCTGACGCGCAAGGCCGTCGGCGAGATCGTCCGCGACCGATCTGCATCACGGGCACCGGGGCCCCGCAGTTCAGGATGACCGACGGACGCGAGCGGGACACCCTCATGGGAACCGAGGAAGCACTGTCGATGGTGCTGGCCGCGGTGCCGGGCCCGACGGAACCGGAATGGGTGAATCTGGCCGACGCGCTGGGTCGGGTGACGGCCGGGGATGTCACCTCGGCCATCGATCTGCCTCCATGGGACAACAGCGCCATGGATGGGTACGCGGTGCGTCATGCCGATGTTGCCGCTGCCACCGACCTCCTGCCGGTCCGCCTGGCCGTCATCGGAGACGTCGCTGCCGGTGCGTCACCCCAGGTTGTCCTTCGGCACGGGACGGCGATCCGGATCGCAACCGGTGCCCGGATTCCCGGCGGAGCCGACAGCGTCGTTCCCGTGGAGCTGACCTCGCCGGCGGACACTGACGGGACGCCGGCTGGTCCCCGTGGCCGCGATGCCGCGGGCCCGCTGCCGGCGGCAATCCTGGTCCACCAGGCGGTCCCGGCTCGCGGCTCGATCCGCGAGCGCGCCAGCGATCTGCGCGCCGGGGCGAACGTGCTCAGTGCGGGCAGCGTGATCGGACCGCCGCAGGTGGCGATCGTTGCCGGCGCGGGTCATGCGGGTCTCAGCGTCCACCGCCGCCCGATCGTCGGGATCCTGGCCACCGGTGACGAACTTCGGGCGCCGGGCACCGACCTCGGTGCGTCCGGTATCCCGGATGCGAACGGGCCGGCGCTGCGTGCCTGCGTGGAGGACGCAGGTGGGATCGCTCGCAGCCTGGGGATTGCCAGCGACCGGCTCGACGATGTCCGTGTGCGCCTGGCGGCCGGCCTGGCGGAGCGGCCGGACGCGATCATCGTGTCCGGCGGCGTGTCCGTGGGCCCGTACGATCACGTTCGATCCGCGTTCGCCGAACTCGGTGACATTGCGCTCTGGCGCGTCGCCGTGCAGCCGGGCAAGCCATTCGCATTCGGGACGGCACCCCGCCCCGGCGGGGGAACGCCCATCCTGCTGTTCGGTCTGCCGGGCAACCCGGTCTCGACGTTCGTGACGTTCGAGTTGTTCGTCCGGCCGGCCCTCCGACGGTTGGGCGGTCGTCGGGCGGTCGGCCGTCGGGTTGATCGGGCGGTCCTGATGGATTCGACGCCCAAGAGCGCTGGTCGCCGCGCCTTCATCCGAGTCCGTGCCGAACGGGATGCGCACGACACCCCGGTTCGGGATGCGCAAGGCCGCGTCGTCGTCCGCCTGGCCGGCGGCGTGGGAGGGCAGGGGAGTCACGTCCTGTCGGCTCTTGCCGAGGCCGACGCGCTCGCGATCATTCCCGAGGAAAGCGCCAGACATTCGGCCGGAGACGCGGTCGACCTGTGGTGGCTGGATGGATCCTGAGGAACCCTCGACGCCCTCGGGTCGGGCATCATCAACGCCCACAGGAGGAACCATGGACCGAGGACCAGCTCCCCGAGCCGAGCGCCGTCGCCTCACCCACGTCGACCGGACCGGCCGGCCGCGAATGGTGGATGTCAGCGGCAAGCCGTCCACGGCCCGTCGCGCCGTCGCCGAAGCGTTCGTAGCGCTCGCTCCCGAGACCCTTTCCATGGTGATCGATGGAGGTTCATCCAAGGGCGACGTTCTCGGCGTTGCCGAACTCGCCGGAGTGATGGGCGGCAAGCGCGCCTCCGACCTCATCCCGCTGTGTCACCCGCTGGCTTTGACCGATCTCGTGGTGGCCATCTCCCCGGATCGGGGGGCCGGCGGTCTGCGAATCCGCGCCGAGGCGGCGACGACGGGACAGACCGGTGTCGAGATGGAAGCGCTCACCGCCGCCTCGGTGGCGGCACTGACCGTCTATGACATGGTCAAGGGCGTGGAACGAGGGGTCGAAATCCGGTGGCTCCGCCTGGTATCCAAGGCCGGAGGCAACAGCGGCGAGTGGCATCGTGAAGGCTCCGGCCCGGGATTGCCCGGACCGGGTGGCGTTGCCGGCGTTCCCGGCGCCCAGGGCGGTCCCGGGCGCCGGCCAGGCAAGCGGCCGGGGGAACGATCGGCGGGTCGGATTCGGAAAGGCTGATGGTGGCCGACGACGGTGGTGACGTCCGCCTGGCGGAAGGCACGCGTGTCTACATCCTCACCGTGAGCGATGGGGTTGCGAGCGGCACCCGGGACGATCGGTCGGGGTTGGTCCTGGCCACCCGGATCGCGATGCTGGGTGGCCGGGTCGACCGCGGTGTCGTGCCCGACGAGGCGATGGAGATCGGCGCGGCGGTTGTCGCGGCAGCCGCGACCCACCAGATCGTCCTGACCACCGGGGGGACCGGTCTCACGTCCCGCGACGTGACCCCGCAGGCAACCCGCGCCGTTCTCGATCAGGAGATTCCCGGGATCGCCGAGGCGATGCGTGCGGCCGGCCGTCGGTCGACTCCGCTGGCCGACTTGTCCCGCGCGGTCGCCGGGGTCGTGGGGCGATCGCTCGTGATCAACCTGCCCGGCAGCCCCAAGGGCGCCCTCGAGTCCCTGGCGTCCGTGGAAGCCGTGCTTGCCCACGCGGTCGAGACCCTTGCGGGGCCGCATGATCACGACGCCGCGCGGCGGGCGTCTTCCGTGTCGTACGATCGGGCGAAGGAGGATGCCCCCTGATGTTCCCGGTCTTCGCCGTGGTTCCCGCCTACCCGCTGGTCTTTGTCGTCTTCTGGGGAGCGGCCGCGTTCTTCGGCCTCGTCATGGCTCGTCACCTTCGCGTCTTTGCCGCGGCCCAGGCCCCGGGCCCGAACGCGCTCGCGGACATCCCGACCCGCACCCTCGGCCTCATCCGGTACGCCTTCCTCCAGGTGAAGATGTTCAAGGATGTGCGCGCCGGGATCATGCACTTCGGAATCTTCTGGGGCTTCATCCTCCTCACCATCGGAACGGCGGACATCGTGACCGGAGGCATCATCCAGACGGTCCTCAGGCTGCCGTTCGACGGCCTGGTCTGGGCCGCAATCTCCGCGATGCAGAATGTCGTGGCCGTGATCACGCTCGTGTTCATCGGATGGGCGTTCGAGCGACGACTGATCTCGAAGCCGGTCCGGCTCACCTACAACCGGGATGCCCTCACGATCCTGCTGATGATCGGCGGGGTCGTCGGGACCGAACTTCTGGCCCAGGCTTTCGAGTTCGCCGCCTACGGAGACAAGCCCGGCGCGTTCATCGCCATGGCGCTCGCAATCCCGCTGCGCAGTCTCGACGCCGGAGTCCTCCAGGCTCTCTTCGCGCTCCTCTGGTGGGCGCACATCGCGATCGTCGCCGCGTTCCTGTGCTTCCTTCCGTTCAGCAAGCACCTCCACGTCGCGACGGCGTTTCCCAACATCTACTTTCGCAAGCTCGCACCGCGGGGCGAGCTGCCGGCGATGGACCTCGAGGCCGAGGACGCGACCTTCGGCATCCGGACGCTGGCCGACCTGGGCTGGAAGGACCTGCTGGACGGGTTCACCTGTACCGAATGCGGCCGGTGCCAGCAGGCGTGTCCGGCCTGGAATACGGGCAAGCCGCTCAACCCGAAGCACTTCATCATGGGCATCCGGGAGATGTCGGTTGAGGCTGAACACGGCCTCCCGTTGATCCCGAACTCGGCGATCGTCCGCGAGACCTATGGGCTCGACGACACGGTCCAGGCAGCGGCGGTTGCCAAGCCAATCGTGGATGACGCGATCCCGTTCGACGCCGTCTGGGATTGCGTGACCTGTGGCGCCTGCGTGGAGGCCTGCCCGGTGCTCATCGAACACGTGGACAAGATCATCGGCCTGCGCCGGAACCTGGTCCTCGAGGACTCGCGTTTCCCGGCTGAGTTGAACGGTGCGTTCCGGAACATGGAAGGGGTCGGCAATCCGTGGGGCCAGCCGCCGGCCTCCCGCCTCGACTGGACCAGGGACCTGCCGTTCGAGGTCCCGATCGTGGCCGATGTGGCGGCCGCCGGCCGACTCGGCGAGCTCGACGTCCTGTACTGGGTCGGCTGTGCAGCGGCATTCGACGAACGGAACCGAAAGGTGGCCCGGGCCTTCGCCACGTGTCTGGACGCGGCCGGCCTCAACTTCGCGGTGCTCGGCCAGGAGGAGTCGTGCACGGGTGATCCGGCGCGTCGGATGGGCAACGACTACGTCTACCAGATGCTCGCCAGCGGCAACATCGAAACGCTCAACCGATACCGGATGGGCGAGAAGACCATCGTGACCGCCTGTCCGCACTGCTTCAACTCGATCGGCAACGAGTACGGGCAACTCGGTGGGAACTTCCGGGTCGTCCACCATTCTGCGTTCCTGAAGGAACTGCTTGCTGACGGGCGACTTCGCGTGGTCGACGACGAAGCGACGCCGCGGCGATCGGTGACGCTCCACGACTCCTGCTACATGGCCCGCTACAACAACGTCGTCGCGGAGCCACGCGACGTGCTGGGGGCCGTCCCGGGACTCGATCTCGTCGAGATGGACAAGAACGGCAAGAACACCTTCTGCTGCGGCGCGGGCGGCGGCCGCATGTGGATGGAGGAAACGCGCGGGACGCGGATCAACGCCGCACGGACCGATCAGGCGCTGTCGACCGGAGCGACCACCGTCGCGACGGAGTGCCCGTTCTGCATGACGATGATGAAGGACGGCCTCGAGGCGGCCGACAGCAACAGCGGTGGTGAGGTGCGCGCCGTCGATATCGCCGAGTTGCTCGCCGAGTCACTCGCCCCCCGCGACCTTGCCGGGCGGCAGCTGCCGGTCCTGCAGTAGGAAGCCCCTTCCGCGCGGCCGTGCCGGTCGCCGCGTGCCGTGCCGGTCGTCGCATGCCCTCGCACCGCCCACTTCCGGCAGGCCGATCGGCTGTACGATGGGCTCGGTGACGACCCGCAATCCGGCTGAACGGCTGACCGAGGAGCAGGTTCTCCTGCGCGACGCGGTGCGCGAGCTGGCGAGGGATCGCATCGCCCCGCGGGCCGCGGAAATCGATCGCACATCGACCTTTCCGGAGGACATTCGCCAGCTCCTCGCGTCTCAGGATGTGCTCGGCCTGCCCTTTCCCGTGGAGCACGGCGGCGTCGGTGGCGACCTCCTCACCGTGTGCATCGCGATCGAGGAGATCGCCCGGGCGTGTGCGACGAGCAGCCTCATCCTCATCGTCCAGGAGCTGGGATCGCTGCCACTCCTGATCGCCGGGAGTGCGGAGCAACAGGCCAGGTTCTTTCCCGACCTCGCGTCGGGCAGGATCCTCGCCGCGTTCGGCCTCACCGAGCCCGAGGCAGGTTCCGACGCCGCCTCGGTCCGCACGAGAGCAGTTCGGGACGGGGATGACTATGTCCTGGACGGCACGAAGCGGTTCATCACGAACGGCAGCGTGGCCGGGATCATCACCGTCTTCGCGGTCACCGATCCCGATGCCCCCAGGCACCGAAGGCTGTCCTGTTTCGTGGTCGAGGTCCCGACCGAGGGGTTTCGGGTGGAGCGGCTCGAACACAAGCTCGGCATCCGGGGCAGCCCCACGGCCGAGCTGAGCTTTGCAGGCGTCCGCGTTCCGGTCGCCAATCGAATCGGCGCCGAAGGCGACGGATTCTCCATCGCCATGGCCACCCTGGATCGCTCCCGCCCCGGGGTGGCGGCGCAGGCCATCGGCATCGCCCAGGGAGCGCTCGACACCGCGGTGGCCTACGCCCGAGACCGCCGGCAGTTCGGACAGCGGATCGGTGACTTCCAGATGGTCGCGTCGATGCTGGCCGACATGGACGCCGGGATCGAGGCAGCGCGGCAGCTCCTGTACACGGCCTGTGTGGAGATCGAGAGCGGTGGACCCGATGTCGCCCGTTGGTCGGCGATGTGTAAACTCATCGCCGGCGACACGGCGATGCGCGTCACGACCGATGCGGTCCAGGTCCTGGGCGGCTACGGGTACATCGACGAGTTCCCCGTCGAGCGAATGATGCGCGACGCGAAGATCACCCAGATCTATGAGGGAACCCAGCAGGTCCAGCGGCTCGTGATCGCCCGCGCGCTTCTCGGACGTCCGGAAGCCTGAGACCGATGCGCCAACGCGTGAACGGAGGGTTGAGAATCTCGTGCACATCGTCGTTCTGACCAAGCCGGTTCCGGATCCGGCGGCGGCGGCTGAACGGCTCGGGCCGGACCTTCGCCTGGACCGGGCGGCATCGCCGGCCGTGGTGAATGCCAACGACGAATACGCCCTCGAGGCGGCCCTGAAGCTGACCGAGGCGTTCGGCGGGGAGATCACGCTGCTCACGATGGCTCCGGCGGGCGGATCGGACACCATGCGCAAGGCGCTGGCGATGGGCGCCACTCGAGGGATCCTGGTCGCGGACCCGGCACTTGCCGGGTCCGACACGCGCTCGACCAGCGTGGTTCTCGCAGCCACGCTCGGCGACCTCGCCTACGACCTCGTGCTCGCAGGAGCAGATACGTCCGACGGCGGCGGCGGCGTCGTTCCCGCGGCAGTGGCGACCCTGCTGCGTCTCCCGTACCTGGGCAACGCGGCGAAGATCGAGCCCGACCCGGCCGCGGGACGCGTCCGGGTTCGCAGTTTCACGCCGATCGGATTTGACCTCCTCGAGGCGCCGATGCCCGCGCTGATCGTGTGCACCCAGGCCCTGGGTGAGCCGCGGTACCCGTCGCTCAAGGGGATCATGGCGGCGCGGTCCAAGGAGATCGCCACCCGGACGCTGGGCGACATCGGTGTCGATGCCGCGGCCGTGGGTGGCGCGGTCGCGTCGACGCGCGTCGTCGAAACACGCAAGCCACCGGCTCGCGGCGCCACGACGATGGTCCGCGGGACGGCCGCGGAAGGCGCCGACGCCATCGTCGCGTTCCTCGCTGAGCGGAGGATCATCTGATGGGCGCGATCTGGGTGATTGCCGAGCTCAACGGCGACGGCTCGCTCGCGCGGATCTCCATGGAAGCGGCCACGCTGGCCCGATCGTTGGCGGCAAGCAGCGGCTTTGACGCGTCAGGGATCGTCGTCGCGGCGGATCCTGCTCCGGCGGCCGCGGAACTGGCCGCCTACCTGCCCCGGGTCGTCACCGTTTCGGAACCGGAGGCAGCCGGCAATGCGTGGGCGTCGGTGGCAGCCGAACGGGCCTCGAGCGTCATCGGACGGGACCCCGCAGCGGTCGTCATCGTCGGCTCCGGACCCGATGGCCGCGACATCGCCGGCGCCCTGTCCGCGCTGACTGATCTTGGCATCCTCGTGAACGCCACTGGGGTCGCCTGGACCGATGCGGGCCCGAGCGTGGAGATGAGCGTGTTCGGCGGCAAGCTGATCACGACGTCGACCTTCAGCGCACGAGGCGGCATCGTGACGATCCGCCCGAATACGGTTGCCGCCGAGCCCGCTGCCGGTCCGGGTGCGATCGAACGGGCAAGTCCGGCATCAGCCTTGACCCTGCCACGCGTGGCCGTGCTGGAACGCGTGGAGGAGGCGGGTGCGGCCGCCCCGATCGAGGAGGCCCGGATCATCGTGTCGGGTGGTCGTGGCGTCGGGAGTACCCAGGGCTTCGACCTTGTCGCGTCGGTTGCGGCAGCGCTTGGCGGGGCCGTCGGGGCCACGCGCGCGGCCGTCGACGCCGGCTGGATCCCCTATGCCCAGCAGATCGGCCAGACCGGCAAGATCGTCAAACCGGAGCTCTATCTGGCGCTCGGCATCTCCGGGGCGATCCAGCACAAGGTCGGCATGCAGACCGCGGGGACGATCGTTGCGATCAATCGGGACCCGGACGCGCCCATTGCAGAGTTCGCCGACCTCCTCGTGGTCGGCGATCTGTTCGAAGTCGTACCCGCGCTCCTGGTGGCATTGGGCTCACGGACGGGATAGCCTGTCCGGGGCACCAGGCGATGGAAGGGGGGAGTCGACATGGAGACCGCACAGGGCGTTGCCCTCATCGGCTTCATCCTGCTGGCCCTGCTGGTCGCCGTGGTTGCCCGGCGGGCGGGCAGCGCCCTGTATCGAACGCGCATCGCGGAGGGGTTTCGCGGCGCGGCCGGCGATCTCGCTCGCAGGGTGAACCAGAGCCTCGGCGAGATCGCCGCCGCGATCGACGTCGTGCGGCGACGGGAAGGAGACGTCGCATTACTTCGGTTCAACCTGGTTGCAGCCCAGGAGGATGCAGCCCGCTACACGGCCGAGGCCCGTGCGCTCGTCGGGCCGGCAACGACGGCGGCCGACCAGGCCCGCATGGTCGAGGAGCTCGAGCGCGTCGAACGGGCATTGGCGCTGGTGGACCATGGCTGTGCCCTGGTCCTGGAAGGCAACCGTTTCGAGCGTGCCGCCGAGGCGGACACATCCATCAAGCGGGGGTACCTCAACCTCCTGCACGCCCGCGAAGCGTTTGCGGAGCATGCGAACGCGGCCGTCCTGGCGGCCGAGGGCGCCTCGCCCGCCCGTCGTATCGGCAGGTCGCCGAATTGACGGGCCATCAGGCTTGGGTACACCATGTAGTGGTATGCTCGCCTGGCACCACAACCCCTAGTGGTGTCGAGGAGGTCGGATGCGCTGCCCCCAGTGTGGAGAGCGTGAGACGCGGGTCGTCGACTCGCGTGATCTGGACGATGCGGCCACCATCCGCCGCCGTCGCGAGTGCGGGTCCTGCAGCCTTCGGTTCACGACCTATGAGCGCATCGAAGCGCCGCGGCTCGTCATCGTCAAGCGTGACGGCATTCGTCAGGAATTCGACCGCGACAAGCTCGCGTCGGGACTTCGAAAGGCGCTGACGCGTCGGCCGGTCCCCGCGTCCGCTGCTGAACAGGCGGCCGACGCCATCGAGGCATCGCTTCGCGCCGAGGGGATGACGGAGGTGCCATCATCCCGTGTCGGGCAGCTGGCCATGGCGAGACTCCGCGAAATGGATCAGATCGCCTACATTCGTTTTGCCAGCGTGTACCAGAGCTTCGACGACCTGGAGGACCTCAAGCGCGAAGTGGATACCCTGTATGCCCAGTGGCGTCCAAAGGCCGGCGTCCGATGAGCGTCCTCTCGGATCGAGACATCCGGGCCGCTCTCGACTCGGGATCCATTGCCATCCGTCCATTCGACCCGGGCGACGTCCAGCCATCGTCCGTCGATCTCCACCTCGATCGCAGCTTCCGCGTCTTCCGCAACAACCGGTATGCCTACATCGATGTCCGGCAGCCGCAGCCGGATCTGACCGAACTGCTCCACATCGAGGATGACGAACCGTTCATCCTCCATCCCGGCGAGTTCGTCCTCGGGCAGACCCTCGAATGGGTCGAGCTGCCCGGCGATCTGGTGGCCCGCCTGGAGGGCAAGTCCTCCCTCGGCAGGCTCGGGCTGTTGATTCACTCGACCGCGGGGTACGTGGACCCCGGCTGGAAGGGCAACTTGACGCTCGAGCTGTCCAACGTCGCCAATCTGCCGATCGCCCTGTATCACGGCATGAAGATCGGCCAGATCAGCTTCTTTCGGATGTCGAGCCCGGTGGAGCGCCTGTACGGCAGCCCTGAGCTCGGCTCCAAGTACCAGGGCCAGTCGGAACCGACCGCCTCGGCCTTCCACCGCGACTTCGGCGCCGAACGCAAGCGCTGACCACGGTGGCCACCAACGACGCCGTTCACTGGTCGGCCGACCTCGGCGGGGGGACGACCGTCGCCCTGGTCCAGGCGGGGACGTTCCGGTCCGATGCGGGCGCGCTGTTGGGGCCGGTGCCGCGGCTCCTCTGGGATCACTGGGTGACCGACGAGATCGATCACGAACACCGTCTGCTCCAGGCCCTCAACTGCCTGCTCGTTGAAACCCCGGCCGGCCGGGTGCTGATCGAAACGGGCATCGGCGAGCGAGTCCCGGACAAGGTGCGTGCGATGCGGGGCTACGACGGGACGCCGATCGTCCCGGCGTTGAAGCGGGCTGGATTTGATCCGCGGACGATCGATGTCGTTGCGATGAGCCACCTCCACTTCGACCATGCGGGCGGTCTGCTGCTGGAGGACGGAGCGAGGGCGTTTCCGCGGGCGCGCATCGTCGCGCAGCGTGCGGAATGGGAGATCGCGCTTGGCGACAACAGCCGGATCGTCGCGTCCTACGACCAGCCGGAGCTCCGGCTGGTCCGGGCTTGGGGCGAGCGCGATTGGGCCGATGGCGAGGAGGAGATCCTGCCGGGCGTCTCCGCCGTCCCGACGGGCGGCCATTCCAGGGGCCATCAGGCGATCGTGGTTCATGGCACCGGCCCCGCGAGTCGGACGCTGGCCTTCTTCGGCGATCTGTGCATGCGACCGTGGAGCGCCAACCCGCGCTGGATCACGGCATTCGACGACTTTCCCCTCGATTCGGTCGCGATCAAGGGGGACCTCTTCGCACGGGCGAGCGCGGACGACTGGATCGTCGCCCTGTCGCACGAGCCGGTACGGCCAATCGGACGCCTGGTGGCGGATCGGGATCGCTATCGGTTCGAGGCCGGCTGAGGAGCGGGCCGGGGCACGCGGGACGCGCTACGGCGCCGGCGGCGGCAGGAGGCTCTCGATCAACCGCTGGGCGGGACCCGCTTCAACGGGGCCGTTGATCACGGTCCGGATGATGCCGTCCGGATCGATGAAGAACTGCGTCGGCAGCGCAAAGACGCGATAGGTGCGGAAGATCGCAGCGCTCACGTCCGCACCGATGATGAACTCGAGGTCGTACTTCGACGCATAGGTGCGGCCATCCTCGACCGTTTGCTGCACCTGGACGGCGATCAGCGACAGCCCCCGATCGCGGTACTGCCGGTCCATGGCGCGAAGGGTGGGTGTCTCCGCCTGACACGGAGGGCACCAGCTGGCCCAGAAGTTGAGCCAGACCAGACGGCCCTTGAAATCCGCAAGCCGCACCGGCCGCCCGTCGAGATCCTTGAGGGCGAAGGCTGATCCATCGTCGGTGGTCCCCGTCAACTCAGGGGCCAGCTGGCCGACCTGCAGGCCGGGGATCGCAGACCGCAACAGGTACGCCGAGGCGACGGGGTTCGGCAACCCGGGCCCGGTCGTACCGAGTGGAGCGGTGGCGAGGGTCAGGACGACGGCACTGACCACGACCGCGCCGAGCGCGCCGGCAACCTGGCGAAGGCTGAACGGTCCAACGCCGCGCCGGGGCCGGGTCGGTGCGGGGACGCGGATGGCCTCATCGCCGCCTGGATCGTCGCTCAAGGCCGGTCAGATCGACGTGTTGAACGGAACGAACCGGGCGAGCAGGGCCAGCCAGTTCATCAGCATCGCGACGCCGATCAGGGCCACAAGCAGCCCACCCACGACGGCGACGGCACGACCGTGGCGCAGGAGGGGCCGGATCAGGATCGGCGATCGGTCGTAGGCGGCGGCAATCAGGATGAACGGGAGGCCGAGTCCGAGCGTGTACGCCACGAGCAGGATCAGGCCCTGGCCGACGCTGCCGCTGGTGGCGGCCATGGTCAGGATCCCGCCGAGGATGATGCCGATGCAGGGGGTCCAGCCGATCGCGAAGATCGCGCCGAGCCCGAAGGACGCCAGCCAGCCGCCCCGCGCGCTCACGATCCGACCACCGAGCCGATCGCCGAAGCGCCGGGCGTCGAACGCGACCCCCGGGCTCGCCAGCGACATCGTGCCGGTGGCGGTGGCCAGCGAGCCGGCCGCACCGGCATCGAGCGGGCGCCAGCTCCGGTCCAGGGCGGGGATTCTGAGGAGTCCCGCCAGATTGAGGCCCAGGAGGATCAGCACCACGCCCCCGATCTGACGGAGGAGCGGCAGGAAGTCAACGAGCGGACCGGCGAGATAGGTCGCCGTGATGCCCAGCAGGGTGAACACCGCTCCAAACCCCGAGACATAGGCGAGCGCATGTCGGACGGCCAGCCAGCGCGTCACCGTGGCATCGCTCCTGCCCACGACCGCGACCGCGCTGAGCTGCCCGACGTACGCGGGCACGAGGGGGAGGACGCACGGCGACGCAAAGCTGAGGAGGCCCGCTCCGATGGCGACGGCGATGGACAATTCCGCGCCCATGGTCAGCGACCGTTCTGCGCCGCGGAGACGGGACCGGCCTTGCCCGGATCGATCGCAGCGGTGTCCAGGATGTCCGCGAAGAGGCGTCGCAGGCGAGCGACGCTCGTGGCGAGCTCCAGCCGACCCGATCCGAGTTCGATGACGGGGATGCGGTCGAACAGCGCCCGGTGCAGGTCGGGGTCCTCGTCGATATCGCGTTCAAGGACGGCGGGCGTCGCCAGCCCCCGCGCGGCACGGTCGGCGACCAGCACGGCGATGGCGCGTCGCGCTTCGTCACACAGTCCGCATCCAGGACGGGTGTACAGCACGAGATCGGGGAGGGGAGCCGTCACGGGCCGATCGTACAACGGGAAGGGTTGGGGGGCTCCCGAGGAACGACCACGCTGTCGGTTACGATGGCCGCACGCCCCCGTAGCTCAGTGGATAGAGCGCAGCCGTCCTAAGGCTGGCGTCGGCGGTTCGAATCCGTCCGGGGGCGCCAGTTCCGGCGCGCCCGCCACGCCGCCATCCGGGTGCCCCGCGACGATCCGTCGGCGGGCGACGATACTTCCGTCATGAAGGTCTACTTCGCCGGGCCGCTCTTCACCTCGGCCGAGCGTACCTGGAACCAGGAGTTGGTCCTCGCCCTGCGCGGCGCGGGTCACGAGGTCTTCGTGCCACAGGACCAGGAGCATGGCAAGAGCGCGGCCGATATCTTCGCGACCGATGTGGCAGGGCTCGATTGGGCCGAGTGCGTGGTGGCCGTGATGGACGGTCCGGATCCCGATTCCGGGACGGCCTGGGAGTGCGGGTACGCGTACGGGAAGAAACCGGTGGTGCTCATTCGGACCGATTTCCGGTCCGCGCCGGGAGCCATGGGTGCGCCCTACAACCCGATGCTGACCGAGTCCGCAACACTGCGCCTTGACCTGCCCATGGCGTCCGGACCCGCGGTCTACGCGGCACTCGTCCGGGTCCTCGCCGACCTCGGGGGCGCGTCGTGAGCCATCCCCTGGTTGAACAGCTGCGATTCACCCGGTCGGAGTGGCGTCGCGGCCTGCGAGGTGTCCCGGAGAGCGATGGAGCACGCCGCTTCGAGCCGATGAACTCCATCGGCTGGATCGTGGCGCACATGGCCTGGCATGAACAGCGCTACTGGCTCACGCGGCTGGCGGACATGACCCCCGTACCGGCCCTCAACACCATCGCCGCCAACGGCGGTCCGGCGGCGACGCCATCGCTGCGCGCGATGCTGGAGGCCTGGGATACGGTCACGACTGCGGCCGACCCGGTGCTGGACGGGCTGGACGAGGGCGCAATGCAGCGCTCTCTGCTCGGAACGCCGCCCCGTCTCATCGGCAGCGCGCTGCTTCGCGTCATCTACCACTACTGGTTCCACACGGGTGAAGTCCTGGCCATCCGGCAACTGCTGGATCACCCGGACCGCCCGGAATTCGTCGGTGACGTCGATCTCCAGGCGCCCTACCGCGGACCTGGTTCCGGGTGAACCGGCCCTACGTCCCGCAGCCGATCCTCGACGCTGCCCACGCCCGGTCGGCCGCGCGGGCAGACCATCGCTGGGACGAGGCCGATCGTCTTCGCGCGCAGATCGAGGCTGCCGGATGGCGCGTGATCGACCGAGGCACGAGTTTCCGTCTGGAGATCGCTGCTCCGCCGGATGCAATCGATGGCGCCGTGATCCGCTACGGGCGGTCAGCGGCGGTGCCGAGTCGGATGGCGGAACCTGCAACGGCGCGGGCGACCCTGGTGGTCGTGGCGTCGGACGCCTGCGAGACACTCGACCCGACGATCGCCGGCCTGAGAGCGCACCGAGGCGAGGACGACCAGGTTCTCGTGATCGTGGACGGCCCGTCACCGTCTCTCGAGGCCCAGCTCCGTGCCCTTCCGATGGACATCGAGGTGGTCCGGACTGCCGTTACGCTTGGCGCCGGCGCGAGCCTCAACATTGCTTTGCGACGGGCAACCGGCACGATCATCATCCTCGTTGACCCGGGGGTCGAGCCGACCGGCGACATTGTCCCGAGCCTCGCTTCGGCCCTCGCCGATCGCACCGTCGCGGTCGCCGGGGTGCGAGGTCGCACGACGGTCGACCTGCGGACGTACCAGGATGTGGCAACCGGTGCCGACGCGACGGTGATCGCAGCCGGCGCGCTGGCGTTTCGCCGGGAGGATGGTCTCGCCGCTGCCCCGATCGATGAGGCCTTCTCACACCCGAGACATCTCGATACCTGGTGGAGCCTGACGCTGCGAGCAGGAAGCCCCGCGCAGGGAGTCCTGCCGCCGCGTCGTGCCGTCGTCGTTGCGGGCGCCCCGGTCCGGTTCGGAGAAGCTGCTTCGCTGCCCGATCCGGCTGATCCCGTATCGGTTCGGCAGGCGAAACGGAACTTCTACCGGCTCCTCGAGCGGTTTCGGGATCGACAGGATCTCCTCGCCGTGGAGCAGCGCAGCTGAATCGGGCGCGGCCTGGTGAATCGGGCGCGTCCTGGTGCTCCGACCCTAACGAATCCAGATCCGGTTCGTTGCTGTACCCAAGAGGCCCCGTGTCGTTGCGCCGTTCCCCCGGCGGTGCGCGACGCGGGGTCTCCCTGATTCCCGGCGCTCGCCAGACGGAACCGGATCGACCCGGACTCGGCGGGGGCGACCCTATACTCCGGCCATGCGTCGATTTGTCTGTGTCGCGGCCCTGCTGTTCGGGTTCTCCGGTGACCGCTACGTATGGGGCACGCGATCACGGATCGCCGTGCCGGTGGTTCAGCCCGTTCGTCTGGTCGAGGTGGACGGTACCGTTCGCGGGCCCGGCTGGTGGCTACCCTGAATACCGCATGGCTGGGGCGGACTCGAGGGCCGCTGATCATCGTGGCCGCGATGGCAATCATCATCGGTGCCGTCGGCGGCGGTCCGTTGAGCCCGGTCGCACGAGGGGCCGCGCAGACCGAGGTCACGATTCCGGCCGGCGACCCCACCACGCTCGATCCGGCCCTCCAGAGCGACATCGGATCGGCCGCGTACTCGGCGCAGTTGTACGAATCGTTGACCGCGTTCGATCTCGGACTCACCCTTCGTCCGGCGCTGGCCGAGTCCTGGGATGTTTCGGACGATGGGCGGCGGATCGTCTTTCACCTGCGCCCCGGACTCGTGTTCTCGGATGGAGCTTCCCTGACGGCCGAGGACGTCGTGGCGAGCTGGCTTCGGATCATCGACCCGAAGCGCCCCTCGCAACTGGCATCGTTGCTGCTGGACGTCCGGGGTGCGGCCGAGCATCTGGCGGGTCGCGCAACGGATCCGGCGGCCGTCGGTCTTCGCGCCGATGGCCTCGACGTGATCGTGGATCTGGAGCGACCCGGGGCCGACTTTCCGTCGATCGTTTCGAGTCCGACCTTCGGGGTGGTTCCGGCGCAGGTATGGCGCGATGGGTCCTCGGTGGATCGCCCGGGCGTTCCGAGCAGCGGCGCGTACGTGATCGACGCGACGTTGGACACCGAGTTCACGCTCAAGGCGAATCCCCGGTACTGGGCCGGGCCGGCGCCGATCTCCACAGTCCACCTCGTGACCTCGCTCGGAGGTCGCAGTCCCGTCTCGGCCTTTGAAGCAGGCGATGTCGACTACGCGACGATCGGCTCCGCGGACGCAGCCTGGATTCGGTATGACCAGACCCTCGGACCGCAACTCCGCCTGGTTCCCTCGCTGTCCCTCACGTTCATCGGCTTCACCACGACTCGGCCACCGTTCGACGATGTTCGGGTGCGACGCGCGTTCGCCGCGGCCGTGGACTGGAAGCGGATCACGGAACTCGCCTCGTCGGGCGACGCGACGGCGGCCGACAGCATGGTCCCGCCGGGGATCCCGGGCGGGGGCGATCGGAACTGGCTTCCGGCATACGATCCGGCCTCGGCGCGGCGGCTGCTGGCGGAGGCGGGCTATCCGGGCGGAGTCGGGTTCCCGGCCGTCACCTTCGCCGCCGGAGGAATCGGCACCGCGGAAGGCATCGTGGAGGATCTTCGGCGCGAACTTGGCGTGTCGGTTCTCCTCGAGGAACTGGGCGACCACTTCGGTCGACTCCACGATGATCCTCCGGCCATGTGGTCCCTCGGATGGGTCGCCGACTACCCGGGTGCGAACGATTTCCTCGGCGTCCTCCTGGAGACCGGCAGCTCGAACAACTACGGTCGCTGGTCGTCGCCGACCTTCGATCAGGCGATCTCGGACGCCCTGGGGACGCGCGATCCGGTGGAGGCGCTGGCCGCCTATGAGCGGGCGCTCGCCGTGGTCCAGGCTGAGGCGCCGGTGGTGCCCCTGGCCTACAGCGATGGCTGGGCGCTGTCACGCGACGGGTTGCTCGGGGCCGATCAGAACGGGCTCGGCATTCTGCGACTGGCGGGCCTCGCATGGCGATGACCATGATCGGTCGGCGCTGGGCGCGCCTGGTGTTGTCGGTCGCCCTCGGGCTGGGAGCCGTCGCCATGACGCCTCAGGTCGCCCAGGGAGCTTCGCCCGAGGTGGGTGCCCCGACTGCGACGGTGCGGTTTCTCGAGGGCATCACGTTCACCGGCACGGCCATCCTTGCGGCGGACGTCACCCGGGTGGAGCTGGTCGTCGATCTCGAGGGGTCCACGAGATCGATCGTGGCCGACGTGCCGACGACCGTCACGAGTGGTCCGGCGACGCTGACCTGGACCCTGGAGACGCCGGGCGGCTTCCTGCTCCCGAACACGGATGTCACGGGACGGTTTCGGCTCACGCTTCGGGACGGCTCGAACGTCGTGGGACCGTCGACGACGGTTCGCTACGACGACACCCGGTTTGCGTGGAAGACGGTGACCGGCGACTTCGTCACGGTCCACTGGGTCGACGGCGGTCAGACCTTTGGCTTGAGGGCAATGCAGATCGCCGACGAGGCCGTCCGCGCCGTCGCGACGCTGCTCGGTGTCACCGAGCGGGATCCCATCGACTTCTACATCTACGGCGATCGAACCGCGTTCTACGACGTGATCGGCCCGGGCGCCCGGGAGAACGTCGGCGGCGAAGCCCACCCTGACATTCGGACGCTGTTTGCGAACATCAGCCCCGATGCTGTCGACGACCCGTGGGTCGGGATCGTCATCCCGCACGAGCTGACGCACCTGGTCTTTGACACCGCCGTTCGCAACGCCTACCACTATCCATTGCGATGGCTCAACGAGGGGATCGCGGTGTACCTCTCCGAGGGCTATGGGAAGGGCGATCGAAGCGCGGTTCGCGACGCGCTGAAGGCGGGCACCCTGATGCCGCTCCGCGCGATCGGGGCACAATTTCCGACCACCCAGGACCGGTTCTTCCTGGCGTACTCGGAAAGCGTCGCAGCCGTCTCGTTCCTCGTCGACCGATACGGACGAGATGCGATGGTAACGCTCGTCCGGTCGTACGGGGGTGGTCTTTCGGACGATGAGGCGTTCAGGACCGCGCTGGGCACCGATGTCGCCGGCTTCGAGGCGGCCTGGCTCGATTCGATCGGCGCACCGACCCCGAGTCCCCTCGGACCCCAGCCGGCGCCCCCGGGGCCGGTGCCTGCCGGGTGGGCCGGAGCCGCCCCGACGCCGGGCACCGTGGCCGGGGAATCGCCTTCGGCCTCGCCCGTGGCCTCGTTGCCGCCCGGCTCGAACCCCGGCGGATCAACCGGAGACCTGGGATCAGGGATCCTGCCGCTGATCGCCATGGCGCTCGGCGTCGTCGTCGTGGTCGCACTGTGGGTGCGCCGGAAGTCGATCCGGAGGGTCGCGCCTGCGAGCGCGACGGTCGTTCCGGCATCCCCGCCGCAACCCGAAGCGGCGGCGGACCCGGGCGTGACTGGGGGCGTGCCGGATGACGGGGCTGCGGGGCACGGTGAGGGTAGCCGGTGAACATCGTCGGCCGACGGATCCGCGCGGTGCCGAGCTGGCAGGTCACGCTCTCGCTGGCATTGCTCGTTCTCGGCTTCCTGATCGCGGCCCAGCTCAGTGCCGAAGGTCCCCGCATTCGCTACACGAGTCAGGAGCGCGCCCCCCTCATCGAGACCGTGCTCGGATTGCAGACCAGCCAGGACTCGCTCAAGGCACGGATCCTGGAGCTCCGAGCGGAGATCAGCACCACGGAGGCGCAGCTCCCCGGATCGGCGGCCCAGGACAAGGCGCTCAACGCGGAGCTCGAGCGAGCGCGTATCCAGTCCGGGCTCGCGCAACTGACCGGCACCGGCGTGGTCTTTCGGCTTGAGGATGCGGATACGGTCGGCGCGCCGCTCTCCGCCGATGGGCTCGTGACGGCGCGTGACGTGCGAATCGTGGTACAGGAACTCTGGCTCGCCGGCGCAGAAGCGATCTCGGTGAACGGGGAGCGGGTGGTGGTCACGACGGCGGTTCTTGATATCGGCAACTCGATCCTGGTGAACAGCGCCTACCTTGCTCCGCCCTATGAGATCCGGGCGATCGGGCCGGCGGATCTGTATGCGCGCCTCACGACCGCGGCCTCGTTCGTTGAGTTCGTCCAGGACCGGGTGAGTCCGGCTGGTTTGCGCCTCTCCTTTGCCGAGCTCCAGGCCGTCACGATCCCGGCCTACGCGGGCAACGTGACCGTGCGCTACATGCGCATCGTAGCGGCGGGATCCTGAGCGATGAACCGATCCCGGAATCGGCTTTCCATCGCCACGGTTGCCCTGATCCTCGGCGTGCTCGTCGTCGCGCAGATCCGCAGCCAGGGTGCCAGCACGGGGCTCGCAAATCAGACGGCACAGGACCTCACGCTGCTGGTGGCCAACCTCAACACCCAGAACGAGGAACTTCGCGGCGAGGTCGCCGCCCTGGATCGCCAGCTCGCCACGCTTGCCGATTCGCGTGCGCGGGGCCAGAGCGCGGCCGGCCAGCTGCGGGAAGATCTCGACCGGATCCAGGCCTGGGCTGGTTTGCGCGCCGTCGCCGGGTCGGGCGTTTCGGTCCGGGTCAACGGCGCGATTGACGGGCAGGGCGTCGAGGACTTTCTCAACGAGCTGCACAACGCCGGCGCCGAGGCCATCGCCGTCGAGGGCGTGCGCATGGTGCCCGGCTCCGTGGTCGCGGGCCCGGTCGGGGCGCTGTCCGTCGAGAACTCGGCCCTTGGCACCTCGTTCGAGATCCGGGCGATCGGCAGTCCCCAGATCCTCACCGGATCGCTGACGCGGGCGGGCGGCATCATCGCCCAACTGAGCGTGGCGTTTCCCGATGTCACGATCTCGGTGACGCCCCTTGACGCCATTTCGCTTCCGGCGACCCTGCGGAACCTCGAGCCGATCCACGGTCAGCCGAGCCTCTGATACCCTCCCGGCGATGCCAGCGCGTCCGGTCCTCGAGCTGCTTCTCGGCGACATCCTCCGCCTCCGCCGCCCGCATGCCTGCGGCGCCAGCGAGTGGTTGGTGGACCGCGTGGGTGCGGATATCGGCCTCCGCTGTCGCTCCTGTGGGCGCCATGTGATGCTCGATCGCCGATCGCTTGAATCGCGCCTGACCGATTTCGTCGAACGCGGCGACCGAGAGATCACCGCCGCCGCACACCGTCATTCGGTGCGGCCCGCGTGATCGCTGATCCGCCTGCCGCGAACGGCGGGACCGGAACCGCCGCAGTCCTTCGCAATCGGCCGTTCCTGCTCCTGTGGCTGTCGCAACTGGCGACACAGGTTGGATCGAACATGGTCCTGTATGGCCTGACGGTCGTGGTCCTCGATTCCACGAACCTCTCCTCGGTGGTGTCGCTGCTGTTCCTGACCTTCCTCGTCCCGGCCGTCCTGTTCTCGGCCGTGGCCGGCGTCTACGTGGACCGACTTGACCGCCGCCTGGTCCTCGTCTCCACCAACGTTCTCCGGGCGATCGTCCTGATCGCGATCTGGGCGGTCGGACGCGACGTCACCCTGATCCTCCTGCTCAACGTCATCGTCTCCTCATTGACCGTGTTCTTCGCCCCCGCCGAGGCGGCAATGATTCCCCACCTGGTGCCACGACACCAGCTCGTCAGCGCGAACGGCCTCTTCACGCTCACGCTCAACGGCGCCTTCGCCCTCGGTTACGCCCTCCTGGGGCCGCTCATCGTGAAGGTCGCAGGTGGGCCTGCGCCCGTGCTGCTGGTGGTGGCCGTCCTCTACGGCATCTCGGCCATCTTCTGCGCGACGCTCCCGTCCAATCCACCGACGGCAACGGCGGAGGGTCGGAGCGACCCGGTGCACGATGCCGGCGAAGCTGTTCAAGGCACGTTCTCGCAGCTGGGCGAGGGTGCCGCGTACATTCGCTCGAACCGCGCGATCTCGTGGTCGCTCGTCTACCTCGGCATCGCCGCGTCGCTGGTGGGGGTCATTGGTGTTCTCGGTCCCAAGTTTGCCCAGGCGACGCTGGGTCTCGGCACGCAGGACCTCATCCTCGTGGTCCTGCCGCTCGGAACCGGCATCGTGATGGGCGTGCTGCTGCTCAACTCCTACGGGCGCTACGTTCCGCGTCGGCGCGCCATCGAAGGCGGCCTCATCGCGCTCGGCCTGCTTTTGGCCGCGCTCACGGTGGCCGGTCCGGTCAGCCGGACCCTGTCCGGTGCCGATTCGGCGCTCAATGACCTTGGGACCGTGACGACGCTCGTGGCGGTCGTGATCGTCATGGCGTTTCTGGCCGGGATCGCGTACGGCATCGTTGCGATATCGAGCCAGACGCAACTGCAGGAGGACCTTCCGGAGGAAGTTCGCGGACGGGTGTTCGGCGTCCTCAACATGCTCGTTTCGGTCGGCAGCTTCCTCCCGATCATCATCGTGGGTCCGATCTCCGACCTGATCGGCACCACCACGGTGCTCCTTCTCGTCGCGGGCCTCATCCTCCTGTCGGGCGTCGTGTCCATCCTGCGCCGCGGGCACCTGATGCCGGCCGAGGAACTCGCGACGGCCGGCATGATGATCCCCGGCACGGCCGTCGATCCCATCGGTGTCGCTCGTCGGACCGAGGCCGCCGATGGAGCGCACGAACCGGGTCCCGATGCGCGTGGCTGAGCTGCCGCATCGCCCGGTCACCGTGATGGACCGTTCAGACGTCGGTTCTGCCTCCGAGCAGGCCGGAGCCCGGATTCCGACGCCCCTGGCCTGGCGTGTGGCTGCTGTCGCCGTCCTCGCCGGTGGCCTCGTCGTGGGGTTCGAGGCCGCCGGCGGGAGTGCCGCCCGGTGGATCGTGATCCTGTTCGCGTCCGTCCTCGTCGTCGGCCTGGTTCCGATCCTGATCGGCAGCCGGCGCCCCCCGATCACACCGGGAGCGTTGGCGCGGACCGAATCCGAAATCCTGCCCACGATCCTGGTCCTGGTTGCGGGTCGCGATGAGGCCGGTGTCCTGCCGAACCTGATCGCGGATCTCGGCGCCCAGGATTACCGGGAACCCGATGGGAAACCGCGCTTCGCCGTCACGGTGGTCGATGATCGATCCGGCGACGGCACCGGGGATGCCGTCCGAACGGCCGCGGCCGCCCATGGGATCGCCTCGGTGGTCCGGGTGGTGAGACGCGAAGGGCCCGCCCTGGCTGACGGCAAGGGCGCGGCGCTGGCCAGTGCCCGACCCGAGGCGGCCGATGCCGAGGTGATCGCGATCCTCGACGCCGACGCGAGAATCGGAGCAGGCTACCTTCGTCGGGCCGCACAGTACGTGGCCGCCGGCGTACCGGCCCTCACGGCCCGTCGCCGGACCCTGCAGGCCGGGCGATCCACCCTCGCGACGATCCAGGCGGACGAGCAGACCCAGGACGGTGAGCTGCAGCGGGGGCGGTGGGCGTCCGGCGGCTGCTCCGAGTTCCGCGGGAACGGCATCGTGATCAGGCGAGATCTCCTCGCTGCGGTCGGCGGGATCCCCGCCGCGAGCCTCACCGAGGACCTTGATCTCTCGACTCGCCTGGCGGCCGAGCGGGGTGTGACGGTGGCGTGGGCCCTGGACCTCGAGGCGTGGGAGGAGGCCGTCCCATCGTGGCGTGGTCTCTGGCGCCAGCGCCTGCGCTGGAGCGAAGGGGCCATCCGGCGGCAGTTCCAGCTCGGGCCCGGCGTCCTTCGGAGCTCCCGGCTTCCCCTGCGGGGCAGGTGGGATTTTGCGGCCTACGGCGCGCAACTGGTGGCACCGCCCTTGATCCTGGGTGCGGTGGCTGGAGCGTTGGCGTTTCGAAGCCCGATGCTTGCCGTCGGCCTCATCGCCAGCTATCTGGCGGCCGGTGGCATCCTTGCCTTCTCCGCCCTTCGCTGGCAGCCCGACGGGCAGGGCCGTCCCCTCCGGATCCCGGAACGCCTGGCGAGATCGACCAGGGTTGCGCTGTTCAGCACCATCTGGTTGGCGGCCGTCAACGGTGCCCTCTGGCGTCTGGCAACCCGACGCGGCTCGGTTCGGTTCGACAAGACCGCGCGCGGATCTGCAGGACCGTCGGCGGGGCCCGCGACGATCACTCATGACGGGACGGTCGGACAATGAAGCGGGTGGCCGCGATCTTCACCGGCGGGACCATCAGCATGCGGCAGGACCCCGGCCTGGGTGGGAACGTGCCCGTTCTCGACGGCGGCGCGATCCTGGAGCAGACGGCGGGTCTGACGTCCATCGCCGAGGTCCGGCCCGTCGACCTGGGCCGTACTCCGGCGAGCCACTTCTCATTCGAGCAGCTGTTCGAGGTGGCCGCCGCAATCAGACGCGCCCAACAGGACCCGGAGATCGACGGTGTCGTGGTGGTGCAGGGCACCGACGTCCTCGAGGAGACGGCATTCTTCTGGGATCTGATCCTGGAGGACTCCACGCCGGTGATCGTGACGGGCGCCATGCGATCTGCCTCGGATCCGGCCTATGAAGGACCGCAGAACCTGCGGAGGGCGGTGCGGGCTGCCGCGTCACCGGACTTCCACGGGGCCGGGGTGGTCGTCTGCATGGCCGGCTCCATCCACGCGGCCGACGACGTGACCAAGACGCATGCCTCGGCGCTGGACACCTTCCAGAGCCTCAACCAGGGTCCTCTGGCGACCGTCGGCGCGGACGGGATCACCATCCTGCGTGCACGCGGGGCACGACGCAGCGTCCGGAGCGACCGTGCTGCGGACCATGTTCGGCTGGTGACCGCGCATGTCGCCATGGACGGCTCGATGATCGAGGCGCTCGGTGCGATCGGGGTGTCGGGGCTCGTCGTCGCGGCGACGGGGGCCGGCAACACCTCGGGTGCCCTGCTCGACGCGGCGCGGCCGCTCATGGACGCGGGAATACCGGTGGTTCTGGCGACACGCTGTGCGGCTGGAGCCGCAGGCACCGGGTACGCCTTTCCCGGCGGGGGAGCGACCTGGGTTCGGGCCGGCGCGCTGCTGCCGGGATACCTGACCGGGCCGAAGGCGCGAATTGCCCTCGCCCTCGGCCTGGGAGCAGCATTGGACCGGCCGGCACTGACGACGCTCCTTGCCGGACCCGGGGACGGTGCCTGACGTGCCGCTCGACATGCTGGTCACCGGTCGCATCGCCACGTTCTCGGGCCGCGTTGGCTTTGGCTGGGTGGAGGCGGTCGGCATTCGCCAGGGCCGGATCGCCTTCGCCGGCAGCGCCATCGAGCTGGAAACCCGCGCCGATCCGCACACGCTCCGTATCGAGCTCGAGCCGGGCGAGATCGCGATTCCGGGCTTGACTGACGCCCACATTCATCTCCTGGATGCGGCCCTCGCGACGGAACACGTGGACCTGAGCGGCGCACGGACGCTCGAGGAGGGGCTCGCCCTGATCGTGGCCGCGGACCGGGCACTCCCGGTCGGCGCCTGGCTGCAGGGCGGAGGATGGGACCAGCGGCGGTGGGGTCGCTGGCCGACGGCCGCGGACCTTGACCAGGTCATGCCGGGGCGGCCGGCGGCCATCTGGTCGTTCGATCACCACGCGGTGTGGGGGAACGGAGCGTCGTTCGCCCTTGCCGGCCTCGACTCCCGGAGTGCCGACCCCGCCGGCGGATTCGTGCGGCGAACCGCCGACGGGACGCCTGAAGGCGTCGTCCTCGAGAACGCCTGTGTCCTGCTCATGGGACGGGTGCCGCCCCCGGACGAAATGACGATCAATCGAACCCTGCGGCGCCTGGGTCGACAGCTCCTGGAGCTGGGGGTGGTGGGAGTCCACGATCCGGGCAATGTGTCTCCCGACGTCGACCTCCTTGCGTTCGACGCCTACGGACGCATGGCGGATGCAGGCGATCTGCCCCTGCGGGTTCACGCGAGCCTGCGGCCCGAGAGCCTGGATCGAGCGATCGATCGAGGCCTCCGGAGCGGCGCACTGC
This sequence comes from Chloroflexota bacterium, assembly GCA_040389445.1. Lineage (GTDB taxonomy): Bacteria > Chloroflexota > Limnocylindria > Limnocylindrales > CSP1-4 > UBA5189. The sequence goes on along the minus strand of JAZJZX010000002.1, from coordinate 373,365 downwards.
TCGGTGAGAATCCGGACGGCCGAGCCCGTATCGGGTGGCTCAAGTTGTTCGCCGACGGGACCCTCGGATCGCAGACGGCGGCGCTCCTCGAACCGCGCGAGGGCTCGACGGATCTCGGTGTGTTCCGGCAGGGCCCGGAAGAGCTCGCGGCGTTCGTCGCACGAGCGGCGGAGGCGGGCATCGCCAGCCAGATCCATGCCATCGGCGATGGCGCAGTCCGGGCCGCGCTCGACGCCCTCGCACCGTCGGCAGGTTCGACGGCCCTGATGCCGCGTCTCGAGCACGTCCAGCTGGTGCACCCGTCCGATCGGGTCCGGTTTGCGCGGCATGGTGTCGCCGCGTCGGTGCAGCCGGTCCATCTGCGCGAGGACGCGGATTCGGCGCGCCGCGACTGGGGCGAACGTGCGGAGGCCTGTGGCTACGCCTGGGCCACCCTCAACGATACGGGCGCCGTGATCGCCTTCGGCACGGACGCCCCGGTCGAACCGGTGGACCCGTGGCCCGGGATCGCCCTGTCGGTGCTTCGACGCGATCCGTCGTGGGGAAGCGGTGCCGCAGCATTCGGACCGCACGAGGCGCTCGACCTGGAAACGGCCCTGCGTGCGGCGACCCTTGGCCCGGCCCTGACGACGCGCGAGATGGACCGCGGGCGGTTGATCCCCGGGTCCCGCGCCGACCTCATCGTCCTCCCGGCGGCCCCTCGGGAGCCGGACGCTGCCGAAGCAGCCTTTGCCACGGTCCGGCCCCGGCTCGTGCTGATGGACGGGGACATCGTGGTCGACGCCTAGGCGCGTGGCGGGACCGCGGCGCTGGCCTCATGGAAGAGGCCATTCAGGATCCGCGACGTCGACGGGAACGCGTGGATCGTATCGGCGAGCACGTCAAGATCGATTCGGGCACGGATGGCCAGGACACATTCGTGGATGGCTGCGGAAGCGTCGGGGCAGGCCATCGCCGCGCCGACCACCGTACGAGCGGTCCGGTCCACGACGATCGTGACGTGACCGAGCTGGGCTTCGACGGAATAGCCTCTTGCCGTCTTCGCGAAGTCGGCCACGAATTCGACGGCGTCGATGCCCTGCTCCCGAGCCTCGTCGAGGGTGAGGCCGACCGAGGCCGCCTCGGGATCCATGTAGGTGGCCCTCGGCAGGGCCCGGTAGTCGGGCCGAACCGGATCGCCCAGAGCCATCCGCACGGCCATCTCGCCCTGATAGTGGGCCTGGTGCGTATGCAGTTCCGGACCGGCGGGATCACCAATCAACCACAGGCCGTCGGCCAGGCGCAGCCGTCCGTCGCGCGGGAAGGGCGTCCGGCCGCTCGGATCGACGCCGTATGCCTCGAGGCCGATGTCCTCGAGGCCGACGATCCGCCCGACCGCCAGGAGGATCGCATGCCCCTCGACGATCGTGCCGTCGGAGAGATCGATGCGGTGCGCACCGCCTGACCCGCCTCCGGCGTGGGCGGCCGCGGCGCGCACGTTGAGGCGGACCTCGGCACCATCACGACGGAGCGCCTCGAGAATGACCGCCGAGTTGCGGGGGTGGTCGGTTGGTGCGAGGCGAGGCCCTGATTGGACGATCGTCGTCGGGACGCCGAACCGCGCGTAGACCTGGGCGAGCTCACAGCCCGTTGGGCCGCCGCCGAGCACCACCAGGGAACGAGGCAGTTCGCGGGCCAGCGTGGCCTCCTCGTTCGTCCAGGTGGGGACCTCCTCCATACCCGGGATCGACGGTCGCCGTGAGGTCGATCCCGTCGCGACCACGACGTTGACGGCCCGGATGAGGTGCGTCCGGCCGTCGTGGGCGACCTCGACGACGCCGCGATCCGCGATGCGCCCCGAGCCGCGCCAGGTCGTGGCACCGGCTGCCTGGAGCGACTGGAGGTGCGATGAATCGTCGGGCTCGGCAGACCCTCCGGGGCGATTGACCATGTAGTCGCGCCGGGCCGAGGCGCGGGCCCAGTCGTACCGGGCCGCGTTCGCCGTGTGCTCCGCTGCGGCATGGAGCAGTGCCTTGGAAGGCACGCAACCGATGTGCGGGCAACTCCCGCCGAACCAGCGCTGGTCGACGATGGCCACGCTGGCTCCGCGACCGAGGGCCATGTAGGCCGCGGCTTCACCGGCGGGTCCCGCCCCGATGATCGCGAAGTCGACCGTGCGATCCGTCATTGAGCCCATCAACCGGTCGTCATCGTCGAGTGCCCCGCTGCCGGCGCGCCTCGAAGGCCAGGATCGCCGCCGCCGCCGAGACATTGAGGCTGTCCGCGATGCCCGCCATCGGGATGGTGATCCCTTCGATGGCGGGATCGTGCCACGCCGCCGACAGGCCGTCCGATTCGCTGCCGAGGACGAGGGCGATCGGTCCCGTGAGATTCGCCTCCGTATACGGTTTGGTCGCCTCGACCCGAGCGGCAACCGGCCGGATCCTGCGATCCGTGAGCCAGGCAATGGCCTCGGCCGCCGTGGTCGTCGCCACCGGGACCGAAAACACCGTGCCGACGCTGGCCCGGACGACATTCGGATTGAACAGGTCGGTGCCTCCGATGGCGATGACCGCCCCGCAGCCGGCGCCATCGGCGGTTCGGAGGATCGCACCGAGGTTCCCCGGCTTTTCCACGTCCTCGGTGATGAGGAGCAGTGCGTCCGGGCCGGGTTGGAGCGCCGCAAGGTCGGTGGCAGGTGTCCGCACGACCAGAACGATGCCGTCACCGCGGTTCCCGAACGCGAGGCGATCGTGGACGCGCTGGCTCACCTCGGCGGCGGTCCCCTTCGCAAGTGCCTGCGTCGCCGCCATCGCTTCAGCCGACCGGACGAGACCCGGACACACGAAGGCAGCGTCGATGACGAGCCCGGACTCGAGTGCGCGCAGGGCCTCGCGGGCACCGTCCACGAGCGTCCGACCCTGGGCCAGGCGGGCGTCCCGCTCACGCAGGGCGACCGCGGCCCTGATCCTCGGGTTGTGCAGACTGTCGATGACCGTCATCGGAACATCATCGCGGGTGGGTGCGAAGCGGATCGACCAGGGCGACAGCGCCGAGGCCGAGTACGGCGCCGGACTCGGCGAGGATCTGGAGCGGTCGGGAGTCCACCTCGCTGTGTCCCTCTGCGCTGTGTCGCTCAAGCAGGCCGGCCAGTCGATCGGGGTCCCATCCCGGTGTGTGCGTGCTGAGGATCCAGAATGCATCGGGTCGTGCCACGACCCGGCAGGCGTCGAGCAGGCCGTCGATGCCCGACTCGAAGTGCCATCCACCGCCTTGTCCGCCGCGTGCGCCGTGTCCATAGGAGGGCGGATCGATGATGAACCCGGCATAGCGCCGCCCGCGGCGGCCTTCACGGCGCACGAACGCGACGGCGTCGTCCACGATCCAGCGAATGGGACGGTCGCCGAGAGCGGAGTGCTCGGCATTCTGCCGGGCGGTTTGAACGGCCGGTCGGGATGCGTCGACATGCGCGACGCGCGCGCCGGCGGCAGCCGCGACCAGCGACAGCAATCCGGTATGGGCGAACAGATTGAGGATCTCCAACCGGTCGTCACGTCCTTCCGCCGATCGGGCCGAGACCGCGTCGCGCAGCCATTGGGCATGCCCTGCGTGTTCGGGAAAGACGCCGACCTGGCCGCCCGGACCGAGACGGACGGTCATGGCCACGCCGGCGATCCCGACCTGCGCGGACGCGCGCTCCGGCCGATCTGCGTCGGCGGTCGCCCAGCCTCGGCCGCCCCGATAGCCGACGGCACCCGACCATCGCGCCGGCGCCCGACGAGGTTGGTCGGCGGTCGGCGCCGGCCGGTCGACCACCAGGTCTCCGAACGCTTCAAGGCGACGCCCGAGTCCGCAATCGAGCAGCCGGTATTCCGCCACAAACTGCATCCCGCCATGATGGGGCCGGAAAGGCATATCGCGGAGCGGCGCTCCGGCTGGGGCCGTCCGGGCCCCCGGGATGACCCCACGACCCTGTGCTAACCTCTGCGCCGCGGGCGGTTAGCTCAGTTGGTTAGAGCACATGCTTGACATGCATGAGGCCACTGGTTCGAGTCCAGTACCGCCCACCAGCAGTCGCCTCGCAGCGAACAAAGACAGCAACGCGACGATCGGGACAGAACTCGCGTGGTTCGATCCACAGAGAGCCGGGTCAGGGCTGAAAACCCGGCGATGGGCAACGCGAGCACACCACCCGTGAGCGGCCGGAGAACCGGTCCGGGTCCGCCCGTTAGCGCGGTACGAGCGTGCGGTCGCGGCACCTTGGTGGCGGGCCCGCAAAGGCGGGTGGAACCGCGGGAGGAAGCGAACCTCTCGTCCTGTCGGACGGGAGGTTCTGTGTTTCCAGGAGGCAGCATCATGGCGGACGCACCAATGCACGACGACGACACCCTCGACGCGCCGGATCGCGGCTCTGCCGACGAGCTGCTGGATGCGGGCGGCCACGACGAGATCGGCGCCATGCGCCATTCGACCGCGCACGTGCTGGCAGAGGCGGTACTGGACCTCTTTCCCGGCACGAAGCTCGGGATCGGCCCCGCGATCAACGACGGGTTCTACTACGACTTCGATCTCCCGCGGCCCTTGACTCCCGACGACCTGGAAGGTATCGAGACCCGGATGCGCGAGAGCATCGCGGCAGACCATCGGTTCGTGCGGAAGGAGCTGCCGCTCGACGATGCCCGTGCGGTCGCGCAGGGACAGGGACAGACCTACAAGGTCGAGATTCTCGACGACCTCGTTGCCAGAGCCGAGGCGGCCGGCGAGACACCGCCCGTCACCTCCTTCTTCGAGCACGGTCCGTTCAGTGACCTGTGCAAGGGGCCGCATGTCGAGAGCACGGGCCGGATCGGCCCATTCAAGCTCCTGTCGGTCGCCGGGGCGTACTGGCGGGGCGATGAGAAGCGCCCGATGCTCCAGCGCGTCTACGGGACCGTCTGGGCCACGCAGGAGGAGCTGGATCAGTACCTCTGGCGGCGCGCCGAGGCGAAGAAGCGGGACCACCGCCGGCTGGGCGTGCAACTCGACCTGTTCAGCTTCCACGACGTCAGCCCGGGCTCGGCGTTCTGGCACCCCAAGGGCCAGCGGATCTGGCGAACCCTGGAGTCGGCCATGCGCCAGCTCCAGGACCGCCGCGGCTACGAGGAGATCTCCACGCCCATCCTCGTCCACAAGAAGCTCTGGCAGCAATCGGGTCACTGGGATCTCTACGGCGACAACATGTTCCGGCTCGAGACCGAGGGCCAGGAATTCAGCCTCAAGCCCATGAACTGTCCCGAGAGCACGATCGTCTATCGGTCGAAGCTGCGGTCCTACCGGGATCTGCCGATCCGCTACACCGAGTACGGCCGGCTCCATCGCAACGAACGCTCGGGAACCCTGTCGGGCCTGACGCGCGTCCGTCAGTTCATCCAGGACGACGCGCACATCTACGTACGACCGGATCAGCTCGCCGCCGAGATCGAGGCGTTGCTGGGCGAGGTTCGGGAAGCCTATTCGTGGTTCGGCCTGGAGCCGAGGTTTGCGTTCGCCACCAAGCCGGACAAGGCGCTCGGCGACCCCGCATTGTGGGAGCGCGCCGAAGGGCTGATCAGGGGCGCCCTCGACCGTGCCGGTGCCAACTACGTCGTCAAGCCGAAGGACGGAACGTTCTACGCACCCAAGATCGACATCTACATCGACGATGCGCTGGGACGCGAGTGGCAGATGGCCACCATCCAGGTGGACCTGGTCATGCTCCCGGAGCGGTTCGACCTGTCGTACATCGATGAGGCGGGCCAGCCGCAGCGCCCGATTGCCATTCATCGGGCGATCTATGGCTCGCTCGAGCGGTTCATCGGCATCCTCGTCGAGCACTTCGCCGGGGCGTTCCCGCTCTGGATGGCACCCGTCCAGGCGGTGATCATCCCGATCGCCGATCGCCATCTCGATGCCGCGCGCGACCTCGCCACCGTGATGGGAGCCCGGGCCCTGCGCGTGGAGGTCGATGCCTCGGACGGTCGCATGCAGAACAAGATTCGAATCGCCCAGGAGCACAAGGTCCCGTACATGGTGGTCCTCGGCGATCGCGAGATCGCAGACCGGACCGCCTCGCCGCGGACCCGCGCAGGGGAGCAGATGCCCGCATTGGGCTGGCAGGAGCTGGCTGACCGTCTCGCCGAGGAGTCCACGGCCCGACGACCCGATTGACATCCGCCGCTCGCCCAACGTCCGTTGCCCGCCCCGGAAGGCCCGTGGTATAGTCCCGCGGCGGCCGGAGGCCCGAGCGCTGCCGTGTCCGTCGTGATCAAACACCGAATTCCGGAGGAGTCACCATCAGCCGAGATCTACGCGTCAACCAGATGATCCGAATCCCACAGGTGCGGGTCATCGACGAAGAGGGCAATCAACTCGGCGTCATGCCGACTCCCAGGGCTCTCGAAATGGCGCAGGATCGCGGCCTCGACCTCGTCGAGGTCGCACCGATGGCGGCACCGCCGGTCACCAAGTTCCTTGACTTCGGTCAATACAAGTACGATCTGACCAAGAAGGAAAAGGAAGCCAAGCGTCGGCAGCGTTCGGTCACGTTCAAGGAAGTCCGTCTGTCTCCCAAGATCGGGATTGGCGACTTCGAGACAAAGGTGCATCGAGCGATCGAATTCCTCGAGGACGGCGATCGCATCAAGGTGACGGTCCGGTTCAGGGGACGTGAGCTCACGCACCCGGAACTCGGTCGAAATCTGCTGGCGAAGTTCACGGATCTGGTCAAGGATCACGGCGTCGCGGAGCGAACACCGGTCCTCGAAGGCAAGTCGATGTTCATCACGATGGCATCGACCCACAAGCCGAAGGTACTGGACGCTCCGGTGAAGCAGGGCCGGATCGCCGACGGCGAGGCCCCGGCCTCCGGGACGGTCACGATCGCACCGGTGATGACGCCGGAGGAACCGCTGACTTCGCACGAACCGCCGGTGGCAACGCCGGCTGAAGAACCGAACATCGCGGCGGCAGCGCCGGCAACGACGGGAGAGTGACGGCACCGTGCCGAAGATGAAGAGCCACAAAGCCGCCCAGAAGCGCATCGGCGTCACCGGAAGCGGCAAGGTGATCCGGGTGAATGCGTGGCGTGGCCACCACCTGGAGATCAAGTCGTCCCGCCGAACGCGTCGCTATGCCGGCAAGTCCGTCATGACGGACGTCCATGCGAAGCAGGTCAGACGCCTGCTCCCGTACCTCTAGGAGCACTGCTACCTCATGGCTCGAGTAAAGCGAGGCGTCACCTCACACAAGCGGCACAAGCGCCTCCTGGATGCGGCTGAGGGTCGCAAGGGCACGCGTTCCCGCCTGATCAAGCCGGCCCGAGAGGCCCTGCTCCACGCCCTGGCCTATGCCACCCGCGACCGCAAGCAGCGTAAGCGCGACTTCCGGGAGTTGTGGATCATCCGGATCAACGCGGCCGTGCGCGCCAACGGGATGGCGTACGGTCGGTTCATCGCAGGGCTCAAGGCAGCCGACGTGAAGCTGGACCGAAAGGTGCTCGCCGACATCGCCGTTCGCGACGCCGCGACGTTCGGCCGGATCGTCGAGGTTGCCAAGGGCGCCTGAAGCCCGCCGCGTCCGTTTCGGAGCCCTCGACGTCGACGACGATCGGGGGCTCGTGATTCCCGGACGCCGACCAACTACCCTGTAAGCCGCCGGGTCCAGCAGTCGACCCGACCCACCAGCTCGGAGCCGACAGCGACCGTGGAATTCGATGATCTGGATCGCGACCTCAACACGCTTCGAGATCGTACGCTCGCGGCCATCGCCGACGTCGCGGACAGCACGGCGCTCGACGCGCTCGAAGTTGACGTGCTCGGGAAGCGCGGTGCCCTCACGGCCATCCTGCGCGGGATCGGAGCGCTTCCGGCGGAGGATCGTCCCCGGGTCGGTGCCGTGGCCAACCTGGTGCGGGGCACGATCGAGTCGGCCCTTGCCGACCGGCGGGCAGCGCTTGGTGCCATCGAGCTGACTGCCCTGCTGGCGAGCGAGACCGTGGACGTCACGCTTCCCGGCAGGCCGCTCCGGCGCGGCTCGCTCCACCCGAGTATCGAGGCGATGACCCAGATCGCCGACATCTTCGGGCAGTTCGGGTTCGTCGTCCATGAGAGCCCGGAGGTCGAGGACGACGTCACCAACTTCCAGATGCTGAACATTCCGCCGGATCATCCCGCGCGCGACCTGTGGGACACGCTCTACGTGGACGTTCCGGGTCGGCTGCTGCGCACCCATACGTCACCCGGCCAGATCCGTGTGATGCAATCGATGAAGCCACCGATTCGGGCGCTCCTGCCGGGCCGCTGCTTCAGGTACGAATCCGTGGATGCGTCGCATGGCTTCGAGTTCTTCCAGGTCGAGGGCCTGATGATCGATGAGGGCACGACGCTGGCGGACCTCAAGGGACTCCTGGACGAGTTCGCGCACGCAATGTTCGGCAGCGGCAAGCGGACACGGTTCCGGCCCGGGTATTACCCCTTCACGGAACCCTCGGTGGCCTTCGACGTGGAGTGCCTCGTCTGTGGCGGCCCGGGCTGCCCCGCCTGCGGCCGAAGCGGCTGGATGACCATTCTCGGCGCGGGCATGGTCCATCCGGTCGTGCTCCAGTACGGCGGGCTCGATCCGGAGCGCTACCAGGGGTTCGCCTTCGGGATGGGTCCGGAGCGAATCTCCATGCTGAAGCACGGCATCACGGACCTGCGGTTGTTCATGGAGAACGACGTTCGGTTCCTGGAGCCGTTCCGATGAAGGCGCCCCTGTCCTGGTTGCGCGAATTCGTCGACATCGATCTTTCGCCCGAGGCGCTCGCGGAGCGTCTCACCCTGCTCGGCATGGAGGTCCGCGGGATCGAGCACCGTGGCGGTGACTGGCGGAACGTGGTGGTCGGCGAACTGCTGACGGTCGGGAGGCATCCCAACGCGGACCGCCTGTCGCTCACCACCGTCACCATCGGAACGGGCGAACCGCTGAGCATCGTGTGCGGAGCCTCGAACATCGCACCGGGACAGCGTGTCCCGGTGGCCCTGCCCGGTGCCGTGCTTCCCGGCGATCGCCGGATCGAGCGGACCGAGAAGATGGGCGTTGTCAGCAACGGCATGCTCTGCTCGGGAGACGAGCTGGGACTCACCGGCGACGGTGACGGCATCCTCATCCTCGATCCGGGCACCCCGCTCGGCGCCCGGATCGCCGACCTGTATGGCGATATCGTGCTGGATGTCGACGTCAAGCCGAACCGCGGTGACGCCCTGTCCATCGTCGGCCTGGCGCGAGAAATCGCGGCTCTCACGGGCGCCCCGTTGCGGGAACCCGAGATCGACGTCATCGAGGCCGGGGCACCCGTCCTGGAACGGCTCTCCGTGGCCGTCGAGGACCCGACGCTGTGCCCGCGGTTTGTCGGTCGCTGGGTCAGTGGCGTGCGCGTGGGTCCATCGCCGGACCGCATCCAGATGCGGCTGCTCGCTGCCGGAATTCGGCCGATCAGCAACGTGGTTGACGCTTCCAACTACGTGATGCTCGAGCTCGGCAAGCCCATTCACACCTTCGATGGATCGGCTGTCCACGACGGCCGGATGTCCGTGCGACGGGCCCGTCCCGGCGAGCGCCTGACGACGCTCGATCACGTGGATCGCGTGCTCGATCACGAGACCCTGGTGATCGCGGACGACCGCGGACCACTCGCCATCGCAGGGGTCATGGGCGGGGCCGCGTCGGAGGTGTCGGCTGCAACGACCGATGTCGTCGTCGAATCGGCGATCTTCGATCCGATCAGCATTCGCAGGACGGTGTTCCACCATGCCCTTCGGTCCGAGGCGAGCCTTCGGTTCGAGAAGGGCCAGGAGTTCCGGCTCGCCCGCGTCGGCGCGGACCGGACGGCCGTGTTGCTCGCCCGGTGGGCCGGCGGATCGATCGCCCCGGGGCGCGTGGACACGTCGCCCGTGGAACCGGCGCAGGAACGCGTCGCGTTCCGCCCTTCGCGGGTGACCAGGCTGCTCGGCCTGCGCCTGGATCCCGCTGTCCAGGTGGGTCTGCTGGGCCGTGTCGGGATCACCGTGGAGACCCCGTTGCCGTCGGATCCGGAGGCCGCCGTGCCGATCGCCGCCGGGACCCGGCCCCTGTCGACAGTGGTTCCGGCCGGCGAAGTGCTCATCGCGATCGTACCGACCTGGCGGCGCGACATTGCCATCGAGGCAGATGTCATCGAAGAAGTTGCTCGCATCCATGGGTACGACCGCATTCCTTCGACCCTGCCCTCGACGCCCATGCCCGGGTACCGGAGTTCGCCGCTCGAACTGCGCGATGCGGTTCGGTCCACGCTCGCCGGCCTGGGACTTCGAGAGATCGTCACCCACGCCCTCGTCTCCAGGCAGCACGCGACCACGTGGGCATGGACGTCCCCGGCCGACCCGGCGGCTGGAGAGGATGCCCAGGCTGGATCGATCATCAGCGTCACGAACCCCCTCTCGGGAGATCACGCCATCCTCCGTCAGGAGCTCGTCGGCGGTCTGGCATCGACGATTGCCCTCAACCGTCGCCGTGGCCTCGACGACCTCGCCCTGTTCGAGATCGGCAAGGGCTATGGACGCGTGGCCGATGAGCCCCACGAGTGGTGGCGCCTCGGTATCGCCCTGGTCGGCGCCTTCGACGTGCCGGCCTGGAACCGGCCCCGGCGTGCCGCCGATCTCGATGATACGAAGGGCATCATCGAAACGCTCTGTGCGGTGTTCGGCTACACGCAGCCGCGCTACGAGGCATTGCCATCGGAGCCGACCCTGCATCCGGGCCGCGCGGCCCTCGTCCGGGCCTACGGTCCCGACGGTGGGCTCGCCATCTCCGGCATGCTCGGGGAGATCCATCCAGCGACGGCCATCGCGTGGGACGAGCGGACCGCCGGCACGATTCTCGTGGAGATTTCCGTTCGAGGCCTGTCGGGTGGCTCGCCGCCCGTACCGCGCGCCGTCGCGCCCGGTCGCTTCCCGGGCGTGGAGCGGGACCTGTCCGTCGTCGCGGATGCGAGCACGCCGGCGGCGGACATGGAATCCGTCATTCGCAGCAGCGCGGGCGTACTGCTCCATTCGGTAACGCTGTTCGACGTCTACGCGGGCCCACCGCTTGCGGAACACGAGCGGAGCCTGGCGTTCCGGCTCTCGTTCGGCGCCGGTGAGCGGACGCTGGCCGAGGACGAGGTGGACACCGCGATCACGGCGGTCACGACCGCCGTGATCGGCGCCGGAGGCCGGATCCGGAGCTGATGACTGCGGGCCGGCCATCATGCCGCCTTCCTCTTGCGATGGCGGCTCGGGCGCTGCTACCCTGACGAGGCCTCGTCAAGCTCATCTGAGCGGCGCGACGAAAGCCTCATGGGGGAGACGCCGGTCCTGTGGACATCATCGCTGCGGTCACCAGCGTCAAGGGCGTTGACCTGCTCGTCTTCTTCGTGCTCTTCGCCCTGTTCGTCCTCGGGTTCATCCAGGGGGTCATCCGACGCCTGATCGGGATCGCCACCATCCTGGTCATGCTCCTCGTGGCGGCCCAGCTGCGGGCGCCGCTCGGCGAGTTCCTGACCACCAACTGGACGCAATACAGCCCCCAGTACAACCACATGCTTGCGTTCGGGTCGCTCTTCGTCGCCGGCGTTGTCGCCTCGACCATTGCCCTCCAGCTGTTCCTCAAGCCAACGCCGCTGTTCGCGAACTACCCTGTCCTCGACGAGGTCCTGGGCGGTCTCCTCGGCCTCGTCCAGGGAGCCTTGATCCTCGCCGCCTTCTACCTGATCACGGATCCGTTTTTTGCGACCTCAGGGCAGATCGCGCAGAGCAACGAGTTTCCATTCATTCGGCAGATCTACGACACCCTGCAGGGTTCGGCGACGGCCGAGATCGTACGGGACCGCGTCGTACCGTTCTTCCTGCTGTTCTTCGGCGGGATGTTTCCCTCGGACGTGACGTCCGTCTTCTCCTGACCTCGCGCGCAGGTTCTTCGGGCGTCCTGCCGCGAGCCCGTCTCCTCGAGGGCGGGCTCGACGCCGCCATGTCCCTGATCGGGACCTTGCTCATTCACGAGCGTCAGGGTGTCCCTGATCGCGTCGCTCGCATCGTCGAGGTCGAGGCGTACGGCGGTCCGGAGGATCGGGCTTCGCATGCACGGGCCGGCAGGACCCGGCGAACGGCGCCCATGTTCGGGCCGCCCGGCCTGGCCTACGTGTACCTTGTGTACGGCATGTACCACTGTCTCAACGTGGTGACCGGCGTCGAGGGCGAGGCCGGGGCGATCCTCATCCGGAGCGTCGAGCCGGTCGCCGGGATCGAGGCCATGCGTTCGGGCGTTGCCGAAGCTCGCGCGCGACGACGCGCCGTGCGGAGCACCTCGGGACACGGTCCTGCAGGCCGCGTGCCGGACGAGCGCATTGCCGCCGGGCCGGGCCGGCTCTGTGCGGCCTTCGGGATCGATCGCTCGTTCACGGGGATCGATGTCTGCTCGCCCGCTTCAGCCCTCCGTGTCGAGCAGGATTCCCGGCCGGATGCCCGAGCCGTCATCCAGACGCCGCGGATCGGCATCGGCTACGCCGGCGAACCGTGGGCCTCCGTACCCTGGCGCCTCGTCGTCACCGCCAGCCGATCGATCTCGGGCCCGCGGCCGCTCCGGAGGGGGCCCGACTGACATGGATGAACGATCACAGCTGCTGCTGGAGTTTCCGCTCGTCCGCGAGCGCCTGGCGGCACACGCCTCCTTTGCCCCGGGGAGACGGCTGGCCGAAGCGCTCGAACCGAGCGTGGAGCCCGTCCTCGTCGGGCGTGCCCTGGATGAGACAGACCAGGCACGGGCATTGCTCGAGGAACGTCCGGGCGTGGGTGTGGGTGGCGCTCACGACATCGGGCCGTGGATCGAGCGGGCGAGTCGGGGAGGCCGTCTGGATCCGACCCAGTTCATCGAGATCTCGGACACACTCGAGGCGGCAACGCGACTCCGGTCGATCCTCGCGGAGGATCGCCGACCATTGCTCCGAGACCTGTCGAGATCGCTTCACGCGCTGCCCGCCATACGAGCAACCCTGGCCCGATCGTTCGATCCCGCGGGCGAGCTGCTCGACACCGCCTCGCCGAGGCTGGGCCCACTGCGCAACACCGTGCGGGTTGCCTACGACCGGCTCCGTCGACGGCTCGACTCCCTCGTCTCGTCGGAGCTCGGGAGTGCCCTCCAGGAACCGATCATCACGCTCCGCAACGGCCGGTACGTGGTTCCCGTACGGGCCGATGCCCGTGGTCGCGTCAAGGGAATCGTCCACGATGCCTCCGGCTCGGGTCAGACGTTGTTCGTGGAACCGCTCGTGGTCGTCGAGCTCGGCAACGCGTGGCGTGAGGCGCTGGTCGCGGAGCAGGACGAAATCGGCCGCATTCTCGACGAGCTGTCGGCCTTGATCGCCGTCCATGCCGATCCGCTCCGGGATTCGCTCGAGGCGCTCGCCAGGTTCGACTTCTGGGCCGCAAAGGCAGCGCTCGCCGCGGATATGGGGGCTATCCGTGCCGAGACCGCCGATCGGCCGGAGATCGTCCTCCTGTCCGCCCGCCATCCCGGACTCGCCGGGCGGGTCGTTCCGATCGATGTGCGCCTGGGAGACGGTTTCACCGCGCTCGTCGTCACGGGGCCCAATACCGGCGGCAAGACGGTGACGCTGCGGACACTCGGTCTCCTCGTTCTCATGCATCAAGCCGGACTGCATGTCCCGGCCGCGCCAGGAAGCCGGCTCCCGATCCTGACCGATGTCTTCGCCGATATCGGGGACGAGCAGTCGATCGCACAGTCGCTGTCGACGTTCTCGGGTCATCTGCGCTCGATCATCCGCATCGTCGCAGCAGCGGGACCGCGGACGCTGGTGCTGCTGGACGAGCTGGGCGCCGGCACCGACCCCACGGAGGGATCCGCGCTGGCCCAGGCGCTCCTCGATCACTTCATTCGGACCGGCGCCCTCGTGGCGGCGACGACGCACTACGCCGAGTTGAAGGCCTACGCGCACACCACCGAGGGTGCGTCGAACGCGGCCGTCGAGTTCGACCTGCAGACCCTGAGTCCCACGTACCGGCTGACGATCGGGCTGCCGGGTGGCTCGCAGGCCTTTGCCATTGCCGAGCGTCTCGGGCTGCCCGACCCGATCGTGGCCGATGCGCGCTCGCGCCTGACGGACACGCAGCGCTCCCTCGAGGCGACCCTCGCCCAGATTCGGGAAACGGAGGGTGCTGCCACCGACGCGCTGGCGCACGCCCGATCGACCGACGCCCGTGCGACCGACGCCCTGCGTAGCGCGCACGAGGAACGAAGGCGGGCCCGCGTTGAACGGGAGGAGGCCGCTCGGGCCGCTCGGGAGGAAGCCGAGCGACTGCTTGCCGCCGTCCGCTCCGAGGTCGATGCCCTGCGCCTGACCCTTGAACGGGGGCACCTGACCGCTCCCGCCCTTGATGAGGCGCTGGCCCGGGTCGAGGCCGGCGTCGGGCGGTTGCCGGGGCTCGAGGATGAAGCCACCGTTGCTCCCAATCAGGCGGAAGTGCAACCGCGATCCTGGGCGGTCGGGGACCGGGCGCGAAGCCGTTCCGGTGGCTGGGAGGGCCGTATCGCTGCCCTGGAACGGGACGGGCGCGTCGCGAGCATCGAGTCGGGCGCGATGCGGGTTCGGGTCCCCCTCGACGACCTCATCGATGCGCTGCTCCCGGAGCGGGCGTCGTTCGCGGCATCGTCGGAATCGTCCGGTGGACGCGGAGGGTTGCGGGCGTCTTACGAGAACCAGCACGGGAACGCGCGGTCCGTGCCTTCGTCGCTGGACCTTCGAGGTGCGCGCGTCGACGAGGCCCTCGAGGCCCTGGAGCGCTACGTCGAGGACGCCTCGCTGGCGAACCTGCCCAAGGTGACCGTGATCCACGGTATGGGCACCGGGGCCCTCCGTGATGCCGTTCGCACGGCCGCTGCGGCCCATCCGCTCGTCAGCGCCGTTCGACCAGGGGGCCGCGGCGAGGGCGGCGACGGCGCGACGGTCGTCAGCCTGGGATAGCGGATCCCGCGACGCGGCGGCGTCGCATCAGTCGTCGTGGACGCATTGGTCACAAGCTCGGTGGCGGCAGGCTGGGCAGCGGTAATCCCGGCGTCGGCGTCGGCGTCGGCTTGCCACCACCGCCACCGCCGCCACCACCGCCCCCGCCCGGATTGGAAGGATCGGGCGTCGGCTGGATGCACGGCGTGGGTAGCGGCGAACCGAGGGGGTCGAACGTCGCGAGGGGATCGAACGAGGTCCCCGGTTCGCAGATCGGTGGCGGGGCCGGTTCGCAGACGGCGGTGGGAGCGAACGAGCCGCCCCACGTCTTGCCGAATGGCGCAAATGAATTGAGGTAGAAGTAGCTCGTGCGTGTCCTCTCGGGACCTCCGGAGACGCCGGTACCCTGTGCCGCGCGGGAGGCCCAGCCCTGCGTGAACTCCTGCCACGCCGGGAAACGCGGCTCCACCTTGCTGAAGTCGAGGAACCCCTTCGTGACCTTCGGCCCGACACAGCCGTCCTGCCACAGATTGCCGCTGGCCTGGTCGATATCGAGCGGGACGTGCAGGTCATCGATCCGGCTGGGCACCGTCCCCTCGATGAACAGCTCCTTGACGGTCTTGACCGTGTCCGGTCCGGGCAGGAGCCCGCTGAAGGCGTCGACCTCGGCCGTCACGATCCCGGCTGGGGGCTTGAAGGACGCCACCGGCGTGCCCTGGCTGATTTCCGTGAGAATGCGCGACCAGACGGGTGCCGACGAGTCCAGGGACAGGCTGCCGGAGTTCGGCGTCGCATCCGAGTTGCCCATCCAGACTCCCACCACGAGGGCCGGTGCCGTGGGATCCTCCGGCGGGGCAAGATAGCCGTAGGCATGGACGTCCTTGTTGTCCGAGGTCGTACCGGTCTTGTAGGCGGCGGGGCGGCGCTTGCCGGCCTCCTTGATGTCCCACTTTGCCCAGTACGGGTTGACGCTCGGGATGGTATTGCCCTGGAGGATGTCCGTGACGATGTAGGCCGCCTGGGCGCTGGCCACCCGAGTGCCGAGCGGCGTTCCGCTCTCCGTCGGGTAGATCGCCTCTCCGGTCGAGGATCGGACTTCCAGGATCATTTCGCGAGGCATGAGGATGCCACCATCGGCAATGGCTCCGAAGGCCGAGATCATGTCGATGGGATGAACCTCGAGTGTCCCGATGGACATCGAGGTTACCGGGACGGTCCCGGGCTGGAAGCGCAGCCCAAAGTCCTTCATGCGCTGGAAGAGGTGGTCCAGGCCGTTGATGAGGCCCGCCTTGATCGACGGGATGTTGAGCGAAAACTGGAGAGCCGACCGGAGGCGGACGGGCCCGCGTTCGAGCTTGTCTGCCTGCGTCGGCGTGAACGGTTTGGCCCCGCCGAAGTCCGTGGTCACATCCATGAACATGGTGGCTGCCGTCATGGTCTTGTCGTCGATCCCGGTGATGTAGTTGATCGGCTTGATCGCCGACCCGGGCTGGCGGAAGCCGTCCGCGAGCACGTCATACTGGGGCTGGAAGGTGACATCGCCGGCCTCGTAGTAGCCGGCACTACCGGCGTAGGCGAGGACCTGACCGGTCCGGTAGTCGACGACCGCCGACGCGGCATTGTGGATGTTGCGGTCCCGCAGGGCGTCGATCCATTTCCAGTCCGCCTCGGGGATGCCGAGCCGGCCCAGGATCCGATTCGTGTTCACGAAGTTGGGCGCCCTCGCGGTCGCGAACAGCCACTTGTCCACGACCTGCTGCATGTTCCAGTCGAGCGTCGTGATGATCCTGTAGCCGCCCGTATCCACCTGTTCGCAGGTGTCGGCGTTCGCATCGCCGCACAGGATCGCACCAAGCTCGCTCCGGACCTGCCAGACGAACTGGGCCGCCTTCCAGGGCGTCGAGCCCTGCTTCGAGAGCACGACCGGTTCGAGCTTGGCGGCCTCGTACTCCTCGGTGGTGTGGTTCGGGCGTGACAGCACGCTCCGGGTCTTCATCAGATCGAGGACCTTGTTCCGACGGATGACCACGTCGGAATTCCTGGAAACGACCAGCTGCACACTTTCCGCGGGACATGGCTCGCCGTCGGGGACGGCGACGGCGCAGACGCTCGTGGCGTTCTTGACGAGATCGAATTGCGTCGGGGACTGGGGAATGGCCGCCAGGATCGCCACCTCCGCCAACGTCAGGTCCTGGAGGGACTTGTTGAAGTATCCCTTGGCGGCGGCGGCCACGCCGTAACTCTGGTTGCCGTAGAAGTTCTGGTTGAGGTAGGCGCTGATGATCTGTTCCTTGCCGGCCTGATCGGGGAACGCCTGGGTCAACCTGATCGACTGAATGATCTCGCGAATCTTTCGGTCATAGGTGGTACCGGCGAACGCCGCCTCGGGAAGCAGGCGTGCCCGGACCAGCTGCTGGGTGATCGTGGAACCGCCGCGGGGCCGGCCCTGGAGCGTATCGAGGGTGGCGGACAGGAAGCCCCCGAGATCGAACCCGGGGTTGGTCCAGAAGTCCTTGTCCTCGATCGCGGTCGTCGCGTCGAGCATTTCCGCCGGAATCTGGTCGAAGGTGACCAGCTCACGCTTGCGCTCGCCCAGGCGGGCCAGCTCCACCGTGCCGGTGCGGTCGTAGATGATCGACGGCTGATCGAACCCGAGGTCGGCAAACGCCTTCGCAGGGTCGGGCAGGTCCCGGCTGTAGTAGGCGTAGGCGCTGACGACACCGATGAACGCGGCACCGCCAAGAGCGAGGAAGCTTGCGAACAGGAGGATCGGAATGGCAAGCGCGGCTCGTCGAGCGGAGCCTCCGCCGCCCCGCCCACGTCGCGCGGCGCCTGTGCGGCGATGGCGCTGACGCCGGGAAACGCTGGTCTGCATATCGGCGGCGAAGATACCATAGGGGCCGTGGAAGACCTTCCTCCCGATCCGGCGCGTGTCGTGACGCCCCGTCATTCCGTCCTGTGACGTCGTTTGACGCCGGTCCGGCCGGCCTCCTCGACGAGTTGCGGTGGCGGGGCATGTTCCATGCCGCGTCGGATGGTCTGGCGGCGCGTCTCGCTACGGGACGGCCGATTTCCGGGTACAACGGGTTCGATCCGTCGGGCCCGTCCCTGCACATCGGCCACCTGGTTCCGATCTTCGGCATGATCCATTTCCAGCGTCATGGCGGTCGGCCGGTGGCCCTGCTCGGCGGCGGAACCGGGATGATCGGTGATCCCTCCGGAAGGTCCGCGGAGCGCAATCTCCTGGATCGGGACACCCTCGCGACCAACGTGGCCGGGATCCGCGCTCAGCTGGAACAGTTCCTCGACTTCTCCGGACCCCGCGGGGCCGTCCTGGTGAACAACCTGGACTGGCTCGAGTCGATGACGATGATCGAGTTCCTGCGGGAGGTCGGGAAGCACTTCACGATCCCGTACATGCTCGCCAAGGACTCGGTCCAGGTACGCCTCGATCGGGGACTGTCCTACACCGAGTTCAGCTACATGCTCCTCCAGTCCGCCGACTTTGCGCACCTGCATCGAACGATGGGCGTCGAGCTGCAGATGGGCGGGGCCGACCAGTGGGGCAACATCACCGCGGGCCTCGAGCTGATTCGTCGCTCCGGCGGCGGGGGAGCGGACGCGGCCGGTCCATCGACCGAAGGGCGTACCGACGCGGCCTTCGGGCTCGCCTATCCACTCCTGCTGTCCCCTTCGGGAACCAAGTTCGGCAAGTCGGCCGAGGGTGACTCCGTCTGGCTGGATCCGAACCGGACCACGCCGTTTGCCTTCTACCAGCACTGGCTCAACACGGACGATCGCGATGTCGGGGTGTACCTTCGCTGGTTCACGACCATGACCCCGGCCCAGATCGTGGCGCTCGAGGCCGACATGGCCGCCGACCCCGGTGCCCGTGCCGCCCAGCGAGCCCTGGCGATGGACGTGACCGGCCGTACGCACGGGCCCGATGTCGCGCGTCAGGTCGCTGCCGATTCGATCGCGCTCTTTGCACCCGATCCGATCCGGGACCCCGCTCTCCTCGAGCGCCTCTGGACGAGTGTCGGCGGCTTCTCCGTCGTCCCAGGCGGGGCTGCGGCGGGCACGGCGGCGATCCTGGCGGCGGCCGGTGTCTTCAGCTCGAACGGCGAGGCGCGCCGGATGATCCAGAACGGCGGCCTCACGGTCAACGGGGAACCGATCCGGGATCCAGCGTCGGCCATGCCAGATCCGATCGAAGGCACATGGTGGGAAGTCCGGATCGGCAAGCGACGCCGCGAGATCGGGCGGCTCGTGAGCAACCAGGGCCGGTCCATGGACAACTAGGCTCGGTCGACCCCGGAGGGCAACCCGACCTGGCTTTTGGTGGATCAGCTGGGTGGTTGCCTCGGCGAGTGGCGGCCCTGCAGCACCTCGACGACGGCCCGGGCCGTCAGCCCCCGCTCCGCCAGGAGCACGAGTGTGTGATAAATCAGGTCGGCAGCCTCGCCGGCGAGCGCCGATGCCGTCGCCCGGCGGTCCGGGCCGCCGGCGACCTCGGCCGCGGCGTCGTCCCTCGCCGCCATCAGGACCTCGATGGCTTCTTCGGTCACCTTCCGGCCGACGGCATCGACGCCGCCATCGAGGAGTGCGGTCGTGTACGAACCCGACGGCCGAGTGCTGCGGCGTTCGTCGATCGTCGCCCAGAGGGTCTCGAGCCACGCCAGGCCCTGGGGCTCGGGAGCAGTCCGGTCGGATGGTGTGGGCGCGCCCGGGGCAGCGGCGATCGCGTCGAAGCAGCTTCGCGATCCGCGGTGACAGGTTGGCCCGTGAGGACGGACCTCGACGAGGATGGCATCGCCGTCACAATCCAGCTGGAGGCGCTCGAGATGCAGGACATGGCCGCTCGACTCACCCTTTCGCCACAGGCGACCGCGTGACCGGGAGTGGAAATGGACCTGGCCCGTGGCGAGCGTGGCTGCCAGCGCCTCCTCGTCGGCGTAGGCGACCATCAGGACACGACCATCGGACACATCCTGGACGACGACCGGGATGAGGCCATCCGGTCCGAACTGTGGCCCGATCGCGGCATCGCCGGCGGTCACGCGGCCACGCCCCTGGTGGCACGGATCGGGATCCCGGCGGCCAGCATCGTCCGCTTGATGTCCGCGATGGAGTGAAGCCGGCGATGGAAGATCGATGCCGCGAGGACGGCATCGGCGCCGCCATCCACGACCGCCGAGATGAAGTCGGCCGGTCCGGCGGCACCGCCGGAGGCGATCACCGGTATGCCGACGCGATCGGTGATCGCCCGGAGAAGGTCGGTGTCGAAACCAGACTGCGTGCCGTCGCGGTCGATCGACGTGATGAGCAGCTCGCCGGCTCCCAGTTCCGCTGCCCGGACCGCCCAGTCGACCGCATCCAGCCCGGTCTCGTCCCGGCCGCCACGCACGAGGACTTCCCATCGGGCAACGGCCGATCCCGGGTCGGCGATTCGGCGAGCGTCAATCGCCACGACCACCGCCTGCCGCCCGAAGGCCCGGGCACAACCGGTCACGAGATCCGGCGCAGCGACGGCAGCCGTGTTCAGGGAAACCCGATCGGCCCCGGCGCGCAGCACCGCACGCATGTCCTCGACCGTCCGGACGCCGCCTCCGACCGTGAGCGGGACGAACGCGTGACGCGCGGTACGTTCCACGATGTCGAGGAGCGTCGCGCGGCCTTCGGTTGCCGCCGTGATATCCAGGAAGACCAGTTCGTCGGCGCCCTCATCGGCATACCGGGCTGCGAGTTCCGGGGGATCGCCCTCGTCGACCAGATCGACGAAGCGCGTCCCCTTGACCACACGACCGTTCGCGACGTCCAGGCAGGCAATGATCCTTCGGCGCAGCACGTCAGTCGCCTCCCGCCGTCCCGCCGGCGCCGACTGGACTGCGCTCCGCTCCGGCCCCGGCGGCGAGGGCAGTGGCCCAGCGCGCGAAGTTGCCGAGCAGTCGAAGACCGGCAGCCCCGCTCCGTTCAGGATGGAACTGGACCCCCAGCACGTTGCCGCGATCGACCGCCGAGACGAACCGCGAGCCGTGCGTGGTCTCGGCAAGGATCCCGGCCTCGGCGGCGAGTCCCTCGGGGAGCCCGGCGTAAGAGTGGACGAAGTACATGTCCGTCCCATCCTGGATCCCCGCGAACAGCGCATGGTCACGCCGTCGCTCGACCTGGTTCCAGCCGATGTGCGGGAGGGTCGGCGCATCTCCGAGGAGTACCGTCCGGCCGCGGATGACACCGAACGTCTCCGCGCCGTCCTCGTCGCTGCGTTCGAACAGCAGCTGGAGTCCGAGGCAGATCCCGAGATACGGACGGCCGAGCGCGATCCAGCGCAACAACGGGTCCACCAGGCCCGCCTGCGCCAGTCGGTTCATGGCCGGTCGCGCCGCGCCCACCCCGGGGACGACGACGGCTTCAGCATCGGCAAGATCGTCGGGGGTCCCGGCCAGGCGGACCTGGGCTCCGACCGAGGTCAGCGCCTGCTCGATGCTGACGAGGTTCCCGGCACCGTAATCCACCACCGCGACACGCAGGCCGCCACGCGTGGCCGTCGACCTCACCCGAGGGCGCCTTTCGTGGAGGCGACACCCGACCGGCGCGGATCGCCTTCACAGGCGGCGCGCAGGGCACGGGCGAGTGCCTTGAACGCGGCCTCGGCCAGATGGTGGTCATTCCGCCCGGTGCCGCGCAGGTGGAGGGTGAGCCCGGCCGTTCGAGCGAACGTCTCGAGGGCGTGTTCGATCAGCTGGGTCGAGAGGGCACCGATACGATCGCCCCGGAAGGGGAGGTCGATCACGGCGTACGGCCGACCGCCAAGGTCGATGACCGCAGTCGCGACGGACTCATCCATCGGGACCGAGGCGTCGCCGAACCGGCGAATCCCGGCCCGATCGCCCAGCGCTGCGGCCAATGCGGACCCGAGCACCAGCGCAACGTCCTCGACGGTGTGGTGATCGTCGACTTCGAGATCCCCGGTCGCCTCGATCCGGATGTCGATCAGCGAGTGATGCGCGAGAGCGCTCAGGAGGTGGTCGTAGAAGCCGACACCCGTCGAAATCCCGGCCTCGCCCGTCCCGTCGAGCGCGACGCGCGCGGTCACCTCGGTCTCGCGCGTACGGCGACGCAGCGAGGACAGCCGGACTCCGGATTCAAGTGCTTCAAGGTTGCCGAGGGGCGTGGTCATCGGGCGTTCTCCAGGGGGATCCGGGATGCAGCGCTGATCAGTCGATCGTTCTCCGCTTCGCTTCGGACCGTGATCCGGAGGCAATGCGCAAGCGGATGGCCTGCCCCGAAGGTGCGCGGCACGAGGCCTCGTTGCAGGAGCCCGTCGGCCACCTTCGCGGCCCTGGCCGCGGTGGCGAAGTCGACCAGGACGAAGTTCGTGACCGAGGGCAGGACGTGCCATCCCGCCATGCCGAGCTGCAGGCTGATCCGCGAGCGCTCGCGCTCGACGCGCTCGAGGTTGCCGGCGAGGATGTCGTCGTCGAGCAGCGCCTCGGTCACGATGTGGACCGACGGAACGGCCACGGACCCCGGCGGTCGGTACGGTGCGAGGCGCGCGATGACCTCCGGTCGGGCAAGCGCGAAACCCACCCGCAGGCCGGCCAGCGCATACGCCTTGCTTGCCGTCCGGATCACGATGAGGCGCGGGTACTCCAGACGCAGATGGACGAGCGAACGTCCGACAAACTCCGCGTATGCCTCATCGAGCACGACGATCGCGGGCTCGGCACCGGCCCTGGTCGCGTCGTCGCGGAGCTCGGCCAGCAACCGCTCGATGGCCCCCTCCGGTTCGGGCAACCCGGTCGGATTGTTGGGACTGCACAGCCAGATCACGTGGGCGCCCCGAGCTGCCGTCCGGATCGCGGGCAGGTCGATGGCGAAGCCGGTCTCGGGCCCGGTTCTGGGCACGGCGCGGACGGTGGCGCCGCGCTGCTCGGTGTCCACGCGGTACATCGCGTAGGACGGGGTCGGAATGACGGCGTACCCACCGGGTGGCAGGAACGCCTTGGCGATCAGGTCGAGGATCTCGTCGGCCCCGGCACCCACCAGGACTTCGGCGAGTTCCACGCCGTAGCGCGCGGCGGCCGCCGCACTGAGCCGGCGGTAGTCCGACGGCGGGTATTCCGAGATCGACCGGTCGAAGGCGTTGGCCGCAAGCAGACGGATGGCGAGCTCGGGTGGGGAAGGGGAGGTGTTGAGGTCGAACCGCGCAACCTCGTCGATCGGGATTCCATAGCGGGCCGCAACCTCCTCGTCCGTCGCTTCCCAGGCGTACGAACTCGGCGCCGTCGGCGAGCTGAAGGTGACCGGGGTCGGGCTCATCGAGCGGTCCCGGACACGGCGGGCTGCTCCGAGGGTGGCACGCCCGGGGGCACTGCGGGCGGCACCGCGGGCGGCACGGCAGGCGGCACGGCAGTCGATTCGTGCATGAACCGAGCATCGACCGCGTCGCGATGTGCGAACAGGCCTTCCGCGGCAGCGAGCGTGACGATCGTCGGCCGCAACCGGGCCAGCCCGTCGCGGCTGATCCGCTGCACCTGCAGGTACTTGCCGAAGGTCTCCACGGCCAGCGCGCCACAGCCGCGGGCGAGGCCACCGGTGGGCAGCACGTGGTTGGCGCCCGTGGCGTAGTCACCGGCTGATTCGGGGGCCCACGGTCCCACGAACACGGAGCCCGCGTTCCTGATCAGGGCGACGGTCGGCTCGAGGTCCGGCACGTCAATCGAGAGATGCTCCGGGGCATAGGCGTTGGCCAGCGCGACGGCGACCGCGATGTCGGCGACGAGGATGATCCGGCCATGGCGTCCGAGGGCCTCCACGAGCACGGCGGCACGCGGTGCGGTCCGGACGCGCTCGCGCATCGCCAGTTCGACGGCGTCGGCAAAGGCCGTGTCCGTGGTGATGAGGATGGCGGGCGAATCCGGGCCGTGTTCCGCCTGCGTCAGCAGATCCGCCGCCACGCGATCGGGATCGGCAGGGGGGGTTGCAATCACCAGACCCTCGGATGGACCGGCCGGAAAGTCGATGGCGGTTCGGCCGGCAAGCTCCAGCTTTGCCGCCGTGACCCAGGCGTTGCCCGGGCCGACGACGAGATCGACAGCCTGAATCCCGAACTCGGGGAGGCCGAAGGCGAGGGCCGCGATCGCCTGGGCTCCACCGGCGACGACGATTGCATCGACGCCCAGGAGACTCGCCGCACCGAGCAGGACGGGATCCAGCGAGCCGTCCGGCCGGGCCGGCGTCGCCACCACGATGGAGTCGACACCGGCGACCTGGGCCGGGACCACCGTCATGACAAGGCTCGACGGGTAGGCGGCGCCGCCACCGGGAACGTACGCGCCGACTCGTGAGACCGGCACCCATCGGCGCTCGATGTCGACGCCCGCCACCACCGTGGTCGCGGTGTCGACGGGCCGCTGCGTTGCTGCGAACTGCCGGACGTGGTCGATCGCGATCTCGAGTGCCCCGCGGACCGATGGCGCGAGGGCCGCGGCGGCTGCGCGGAGGTCCGGTCCCGTCATGACCAGCCGGCCGTCGGCGAGGCCGCCACCGAACCGTCGATTGAGATCGAGCACAGCGTCCGATCCATCCCGGAGCACGCTCTCGAGAATGTCCCGCGCCACGGCTCGGATCGACGGATCCGGCACGGAGCCGCGGCCGGCCAGTGCCACGAACCTCGGGTCGTGGACCGCGTCCGTGCCCTCGGCCCGGAGGTCCAGGCGAACGAGCCGAGGCAGCGGCGACACCGGAACCGTCGACGAGGGAGGCTTCACGGAACGATCTTCTCGATCGGCAGCACCAGAATGCCCGACGCACCGGCCAGCTTGAGGCGCGGCAGGAGGGCCCATACGTCGTCCGCCCCGACGACGGAGTGGATGGCGATCATCCCCGCATGGGCAAGGGGTATGACCGACGGCGACTCGAGGCCGGGCAGCAGAGCCTCCAGCATGGGCAAACGCTCGGCCGGCGCATTCATCATCACGTACTTGCGCTCGCGGGCGGCGATCACCGCACCGATCATCGTGTCGAGGGCGTGGATCTCCGCCGCCCGGCCCATCTCGATCGACGGGCTGGCAACCAGCACGGCCTCGCTTTCGAGGACATCCTCGATGGACCTGAGCCCATTCATCGCGAGCGTCGAGCCCGTCGAGACGAGGTCCACGATCGCCTCGGCGAGTCCGAGTCGCGGCGCCACCTCGACCGCACCCGACAGCGGGATGACGTCGATGGCAATGCCTCGACGGGCGAAGAAGGCGCGCGCCACGGTGGGGTGCGCCGTGGCCACGCGCTGTCCGGCAAGCTCCTCCGTTCGCTCCACGGTACTGCCCGATGGCACGGCCACGGCGAGACGACAGCGGCCGTATCCGAGGGATCGGGTGATCGCAAGGTTCGACCCGGTTTCCGCGAGGAGGTCCGCGCCCGTGATGCCGAGGTCGGCGACGCCGTCGGTCACGAACTCCGCGACGTCGGCGGCGCGCACGAACAGGATGTCCAGCGAGAAGTTCTGCACGCGAGCCACGAGGCTTCGGTCATGCTCCTCGAAGATGAGCCCGGCTCCGTGCAGGAGTGCCACGCTCGGCTCAACGAGGCGCCCCTTGTTGGGTATCGCGAGGCGAAGTCGCTCTCGCATCAGGACGAGCCCACGCGGTCCAGCATCAGGCGATAGCCACCCTGGCCGTGCCGAAGCCATGACGCGATCCGGGTGATGGTGGCGGTGCTGGCGCCCGTTCTCGACGAGATCTCGGCGTAATGGAGGCCCTGATCGAGCAATCGGGCGACGGACCAGCGCATGGCCAGGTCGCGCAATTCGCCGAGCGTGCAAAGGTCGCGAAAGAAGCGATCAGCCTCCTCGGGGGTCTCGAGGCGGAGAATGGCCTCGAAGAGCGCGTTGGTGTCATCCGTTCGCCAGGATTCGTCGGTGGTCATGGCAGGTACCTCACCGGTGGTCGAGCTGGGTTCGTGAGTAATCATGCAAGCTATGATAGCGTAGTAGCGTGATATCACGATAGCATGACAGGACCGCCGTGACAAGCTTCCAGGTTCTTCCCGCAATCGACCTTCGCGGTGGACGGGTCGTGCGGTTGCAACGGGGCGACTTCATGCGGGAGACAGCGTTCTCGGACGATCCGGTGGCCGTGGCGCATGCGTTCCGTGAGGCGGGCGCGAGGTGGGTGCATGCCGTGGACCTCGATGGAGCGCGGACGGGCGTTCCTGCGAACGGTCCCGCCATCAGGAAGATCGTGGCCGCCATGGGCCCTGCCGTGTCGGTCGAGATCGCGGGCGGACTTCGAACGGCCGACTCCGTGGACCGTGCCTTCGACCTCGGAGCGGCGCGCGTGGTGGTCGGTACGACCGCGCTGGCGGATCCCGGGTTTGCCCGAGGGCTCGTGCGGCGACACGGTGCGGAGCGTATCGCCGTGTCCCTCGACGTGCGCGACGGCAAGGCCGTCGGCCAGGGCTGGGTGGATGGGGCCGAAGGCATGTCCGTCGACCTCGCCCTGGCGAGGCTGCTTGCTGTCGGTGTCGTCTGGTTCGAGGTGACGGCAATCCAGCGGGACGGGATGCTCGGCGGGCCGGACCTGGCGTTGCTCCGGGAGGTCCGGAGCGACGCACGAGCCCGGATCATCGCCTCCGGCGGGATCGCCTCCGCGGATGACATCCGCGCGACGCAGGCCCTCGGGTGCGCCGGCGCGATTGTTGGTCGCGCCCTCTACGACGGGACGCTCAAGCTCGGGGAGGCACTGGCGGCCGTGTGGCCCGGCGTCGTGGCGCCCCTCGACCCCCGGGTCTGACGCCCGCCAGGGCCCACGTGGTCAGTGCGGTCGTGGTC
Organism: Chloroflexota bacterium; assembly: GCA_040389445.1. Lineage (GTDB taxonomy): Bacteria > Chloroflexota > Limnocylindria > Limnocylindrales > CSP1-4 > UBA5189. The sequence goes on along the minus strand of JAZJZX010000002.1, from coordinate 346,528 downwards.
AGTGCGGTCCGGCGGCCTCGGTGCGCTTGCGATGATCCTCGATCACCTTCTCGGCCAGCTGCGACGGCACCTCGTCGTAATGGTCGAGCGTTGCGGAGAAGGTTCCGCGCCCACCCGTGATGGAGCGCAATTCGGTGGCGTAGGAGAACAGCTCCGCCTGGGGCACGTTGGCCGTGATGATCTGCATGCCCTGTTCGATGTCCATGCCCAGGACGCGCCCGCGCCGGCCGTTGAGATCGCGGTTGACCTCGCCCATGTAGGCCTCGGGAATCCGTACCTCGACCGTCATGATCGGCTCGAGCAGGGCGGGCCTGGCCTGGTGAACGCCCTCCTTGAGGGCCATCGAGGCCGCGATCTTGAACGAAAGTTCGTTGGAGTCGACGTTGTGGAATGAGCCGTCGTAGAGGGTCGCCTTGAAATCCGAGAGGGGATACCCGGCGATGACTCCCTCGGCGGCCGTTTCCCGGATCCCTTTTTCGATGCCGGGAAAGAACTGCTTCGGGACCGAGCCGCCGACGACCCGTTCCGCGAACGCCACCCCCGCGCCCGGGTTCGGTTCCAGCTCCAGCCAGACATCGCCGAACATGCCGTGGCCGCCGGTCTGCTTCTTGTAGCGGCCGTGGACCTGGGCCTTGCCCCGGATCGTCTCCCGGTACGGGACGCGCGGCGTCCGGGTCACGATCGCGGATCCAAACTTCCGCTTCAGGCGTTCGATGATGACGGCCGTATGCGCCTCGCCCATGGTCACGAGGATCTGCTCGCCGGCATCGCTGCGCTCCAGCCGGGCGGTCGTCTCCTCCTCCAGCATGCGCTGGAGCGCCGGGCCCATCTTGTCCAGGTCGGCCTTGGTCTGGGGCTCGATGGCCACCATCAGCGTCGGCGTCGGAAAGACCAGGGCCTCGAGCAGCAAGGGTTGTTCCCTGCTGCTCAGCGTGTCGCCCGTCGCGGTCGCCGACAACTTGGCGACGGCACCGATTTCACCGGCCTTGAGCTCGCCCACGGCCTCCTGCTCCTTGCCATGCAGCAGGAGGAGCTGGCCGATCCGCTCGTCCTCATGGTGGGTCGCGTTCCAGGCGTGCGCCTGGGAATGCAGCGTTCCCGACAGCACCCTGAGGTAGGTCAGCCGGCCGACGAACGGATCGGCGGCGGTCTTGAACACGCGGACCAGCAGCGGTCCCTGGGCGTCTGGCGCAACCTCCACGATGGCCCCGGTCCGATCCGTTGCGACCGCCGGCTTCTCGTCGGCCGGGGAGGGGAGGTAGCGGACGAAGGCATCGAGGAGGGCGCGCAGCCCAATCCCGACGGCGCCGCTGCCGACCAGGACGGGCGCGAGCACCGATTCCTTCACGCCTTTGCGGAGGCAGGCCTCGAGTTCGGCGTCGCTGATCTCCTCGCCGTCGAGGTACTTGGTCAGGACGGTGTCGTCTGCTTCTGAGGCCGCTTCGAGCAACTGGTCGCGACGCCGAGCGACCTCGGCCCCGAGTTCGGGTGGGATGGCAATCTCGGCGTCCCTGGTGCCATCCCAGCGATACGCCTTGCGATGCACGAGATCCACGTAGCCGGAAAAGGAATCGGCGGCCCCGATGGCGATCTGGAGCGGGGCGACCTTGTTGCCGAATGCCGCCCGCAGGGCATCGAGGGCCCCGGTCGGGTCGGCGTTCTCCCGGTCGCACTTGTTGATGAAGAAACACGTGGCCGTGTTGGTGGATCGCGCCAGGGCAACGGCGTTCTCGAGGCCCGCCTCGACCCCAGCGGACGCATCCATCACCAGGAGCGCACCGTCCGTCGCATGAAACCCGGACACGACCTCGGCGGCGAAGTCGAGGTATCCGGGGGTATCGACGAGGGTGATTCGCGTCCCTTCGGTTTCGAAGGTCGCTACCGCGAGGCTCAGCGATTCGCGGCGCTTCTGCTCCTCGGGTTCGAAGTCAAGATGGGAAGTCCCGTCATCGACGCGACCCAGCCGAGGGATCGCACCGGCTCGAAAGAGCAGCTGTTCGCCCAGCGTCGTCTTGCCGGAACCGGCATGACCGGCCAGGACGACGCTCCGGATGTGGGGCAGGTCGACGCTCTTCATGGTCATGAACAGTCGGTCCTCTCTGCTGGCGAAGGTCGAAGCAGGCCGCGGAGGGGCGCGCCGCGGGCGGTCGGGCCATGATAGTCCGGTATACTCCCGCCCGATGTCCGGTCATTCGAAGTGGTCCACGATCAAACGCCAGAAGGGTGCCAACGACGCGAAGCGCGGGGCACTCTTCACCAAGGTCGCCCGCGAGATCATGGTCGCGGCACGGGCGGGCGGTGGCGATCCCGATGCCAACTTCCGGCTCCGCCTGGCGATGGACAAGGCGCGCGCCGTGAACATGCCCCTCGACAACATCAAGCGGGCGATCGAACGCGCCGCCGGTGCCGGTGAAGGGGAGCAGTTCGAGGAAATCGCCTACGAGGGCTACGGCCCCGGCGGCGTGGCCATCCTCGTCGAGGCGGCAACGGACAATCGCAACCGCACGGCGTCCGACGTCCGCTCGATGTTCGCCAAGGCGGGTGGCCAGCTTGCGGGAAGTGGAGCTGTTGCCTGGCAGTTCGAGCCGCGCGGTCTGATCTCCATCCCGGCGGGCGGCCGCGACCCCGACGACATCGCCCTGACCGCCATCGATGCGGGGGCAGCCGACGTCGACACCTCGGATCCGGCCGTCATCGAGGTCTACACGGACCCGTCCGACCTCGAGCGCGTACGCTCGGCGCTCGAGGCCGCAGGCATGACCGTCGAATCGGCCGAGTCCGCCATGATCGCCAGGCAGACCGTTGAACTCGACGCCCATCGCGCCCGCCAGAACCTGCGGCTGATCGAGCTCCTCGAGGACCTCGACGACGTCCAGCGGGTGACCGCCAACTTCGACATCCCCGAGGACGTCTTCGCCGAGGTCGCCGGGTGATCGTCCTGGGCATCGACCCAGGCACGGCGGCCCTCGGGTGGGGCGTCATCGACCGGACGGGCGCAAACCTCCGACTCATCGACGTGGGCTGCCTCGAGACGAGCTCCGCGCTCGGACTCCCGGAGCGTCTGCTGGCGATCCATCGATTCCTCGCCGACCTGATCGCCCGGCACGATCCGGACATCGTCGCGGTCGAGCGGCTGTTCTTTTCTCGCAACGCGCAGACCGCCTTCGCCGTGGGTCAGGCCCGGGGCGTGGTGCTGCTGGCCGCCGCCGAGTCGAGTCGGACGATCCGCGAGGCAACCCCGAACGAGGTCAAGCTCGCCGTCACCGGCTCCGGCAGCGCCGACAAGGAACAGGTGGGACGGATGGTCGCGGTCTGCCTGGGCCTTGGCGAGGTACCCCGGCCGGATGACGCCGCCGACGCCCTGGCGGTGGCGATCTGGGCCGCCAACAGCGAGCGGTCGGACGGGCGGGAAGCGCCGGGAGCCGCGGTGATGGACCGCGCCGCCGTGGCGCCCATGGTCCGCGGGGAGTCGTCCTACGATCGGGCGGTCCGCGAGGCCGTCGCCCGGGAACGCAAGGCCGGGACTCGATCGTGATCGCATCCGTCGACGGGATCGTGGGTGCAGTGGCCACCGATTCGCTCGTCATCGAGGTCGCCGGCATCGGCTATCGGGTGTTCGCGGCACCGGCCGTGATCTCGACGGCGACGCCGGGTGGGCGGCTGAAGCTCCATACGCACCACCTTGTGCGGGAGGACCAGCAGGCGCTCTACGGGTTCCGCTCCGTGGATGAGCTCGGATTCTTCAACCTCCTGCTCACCGTGACCGGCGTCGGACCGAAGGTCGCCCTGGCGATCGTGGGTAGTCGGCCGACGGCCGAGCTGCAGCTGGCGATCCTCCAGCAGGATCAGGCGGTCCTCGTCTCGATCCCGGGGATCGGCAAGCGCCTCGCCGAACGGGTGATCTTCGAGCTCAAGGAAAAGGTTTCCGCGGCGGGTATCGCGGCCGCCGGCACGGTCCTGGCCGGAGGCGCAGGCGATGGCGATGTCGTCGCGGCCCTCCAGGCGCTGGGCTATTCGCTGGCCGAGGCACGAGATGCGGCCCGTGTGGCGCTGGCCGGGACCGCCGCGGCCGGTTCGCTGGAGGATCGGGTCAAGGCGGCCCTCCGAACGCTGGCCCGCGACTGACCATCCCGGACAGCATCCACCTCGGATAGAACATCTGTACGAAATGACTGAGGCGATGCTAGAATGCCCGACGTGACGGACGACGCCCTGAACCTGCTCGCGGCGGATGTCGAGGACCCCGTGGAGGTGGCGATCGAGGGCTCACTGCGGCCGCGGTCATTGGACGAGTACATCGGCCAGCGCGAGGTCAAGGCGAACCTCGGGGTCCTGCTCACGGCCGCCCGGGCGAGGGAGGAGGCCGCGGACCACGTCCTCCTGTACGGGCCCCCGGGACTGGGCAAGACCACGCTCGCGACGATCATCGCCCGAGAGCTCGGCGTCAACGTCCGGTACACCTCGGGACCGGCCATCGAACGGCCGGGAGACCTGGCCGCCGTGCTCACGTCCCTGGACGAGCGCGATGTCCTGTTCATCGACGAGATCCATCGCCTCAATCACGCGGTCGAGGAGATCCTCTACCCGGCGATGGAGGACTTCGCCCTCGACGTGATGATCGGCAAGGGTCCGTCGGCGCGATCCCTGCGGCTCACCCTGAAGCCGTTCACGGTCGTCGGCGCCACCACTCGAGCCGGCCGGATCTCGTCACCGCTGCGGGATCGCTTCGGCGCCACGTACCGCCTCGATTTCTACACGGAACCCGAGCTCACGGAGATTGTCGAGCGCTCGGCACGGATCCTGGGTGTCGAGATCGAGGGCGGGGCGGCACAGGCGATTGCTCGCCGGGGGCGAGGGACACCGCGGATCGTGAACCGGCTCCTCAAGCGGGTCCGGGACCACGCCGAGGTCCACGGGGATGGGCGCGTCACCGAGGTGGTGGCACGCGAGGCAATGCGCCTCCTCGAGATCGACGATGAAGGGCTCGATTCAACCGATCGAAAGCTGCTTGCCGCCATCGTCCAGAAGTTCGGTTCCGGTCCGGTCGGTGTCGCGGCACTCGCGGCCGTGCTGTCAGAGGAGGTCGAGACGATCGAGGACGTCTACGAGCCGTTCCTGCTCCGGCTCGGTTTCCTGGACCGGACGCCCCAGGGACGGATTGCCACCGAGCTCGCGCGATCGCACCTGGCCGGTCTTGGATTCGAGATCCCGCCGGCCCGCCGGTCGGACCCGGAGATGCCCAGTCTCTGGGCGGACGACGCCGGAGCAGGGGATCGCTGAGCCGGCGGTCGCGGCAACACCCGCGTCCGCATCGCCTGTCGTGCCGCCTGTCCGGCCCCGCCCGGTCTCGTTCGAGGTGCTCGCCGAGGCGGATCGATCAGGAGGGACGCGCGCGCGGCTCGGACGGCTGACCGTGCCGCACGGAATCATCGACACACCCCAGTTCATGCCGGTCGGCACGAATGCGGCCGTCAAGGCGCTGGATCCGGACGACCTTACCGAGGTGGGCGCCTCCATCGTCCTGGCGAATACCTATCACCTGTTTCTGCGGCCTGGGCATGAGCGCATCGAGCGCCTCGGCGGTCTGCATCGATTCATGGGCTGGGATCGACCGATCCTCACCGACTCGGGCGGCTACCAGGTGGTGTCCCTGTCCGATGCGCGCGTCGTGGACGAGGACGGCGCCACGTTCCGAAGCCACATCGACGGCAGCACGCGCCGGCTGACGCCGGAGATCGCCATCGGGATCCAGGAAGCCCTCGGGCCCGACATCGCCGTCGCGCTTGATCACCCGGTCTTTCCGTCATCACCGCGCAGCGAGGTCGAGGATGCGATGGAGCGGACCCACCGGTGGGCGGAACGGAGTCTCCAGGCCCATCGTCGCCCCGACCAGGCGCTCTTCGGAATCATCCAGGGCGGCGTCGATCCCGAGTTCCGCGAGCGGTCCACGCGCTTCATCGCCGGGATGCCGTTCGACGGAATCTGCATCGGCGGCCTGGCCGGTGATGAGACCCCGGTCGAGCGCGCCGCCGCGCTGGATGTCGTCGTCCCGCTGCTCGACGGAGACCCGCGCCCGCGCTATCTCATGGGTCTCGGCTCGCCGGTCGACCTGCTCGAAGCAGTGCGGCTCGGGATTGACCTGTTCGATTCCGTTCTGCCGGCCCGGGTGGCACGAAACGCACAACTGTGGGTTCCCGGCGGAAAGCTCAACCTGCGCAACAGCGCGTTCATGGACGACCCGCGGCCGGTCCAGGAGGACTGCCCGTGCCGCCTCTGCCGGACCTTCTCTCGTGCCTATCTGGCCCACCTGTTCCGGGCAAGGGAGCTGCTGGCCTTCCGGCTCGCAACTTGTCACAACCTGACCTTCACCCTAGACTTCATGAGCAGGATCCGGGCCGCCCTGCGGGCCGGCACCTTCCCCGAATCGCTCGCCTCGTTGCGAGCGCGTGCGGGCCGGCAAATGCCCGGTGCATTCCCCGTGGAGCCGGCGTGAAGCAACTCCGGTTACGGTCCAACAAGCGCGGAGGAACCCTCGATGGGCTCTCGAGATCGACCCAGCCGCGAGGCAAAGAAGAAACCGAAGGACAAGTCGGGTGCGCCGAAGTTGCAGCCGCTTTCCGAGCCGCCGACGAACGTCGAGGTCTATCGGAAAGCCCGCAAGCCACGCACGGCCGACGAGGACCGGGACGAGACCTGATCCGCCGAGGGGACGCCCTGTCCGCTCTGACGGTGTCAGCCACTGACAGGAGCGTGACGGGAACATGGCGATGACGAGCGAGCGCGGAACGGAGCGCAGCACCGAGCGGGCCAGCGAGCGGAGTCTGGCTGAACGCGGCAAGGCCGTGGATGCCGCGATCCTGTCGATCGAGAAGCAGTTCGGGCGCGGCGCGATCATGAAGCTCGGGTCGGCGGAGCGTCAGCAGGTCGACTTCATTCCCACCGGCTCAATCGCCCTGGATCTGGCCCTCGGCGTCGGTGGCATCCCGCGCGGTCGGATCACGGAGATCTTCGGGCCCGAATCCTCGGGCAAGACCACCATCTGCCAGCACGTCATCGCGGAAGCCCAGCGGATGGGTGGCGTAGCCGCCTTCATCGACGTTGAGCACGCCCTGGATCCCGGCTATGCGCGCGCCTGCGGTGTCAACGTGGATGAACTCCTCGTCAGCCAGCCGGACACGGGCGAGCAGGCCCTGGAGATCACCGAGACGCTGATCCGATCCGGCGGCATCGATGTCGTCGTGCTGGATTCCGTCGCGGCGCTTGTGCCTCGAGCGGAGATCGAAGGGGAGATGGGCGACTCCTTCATGGGAATCCAGGCTCGCCTGATGAGCCAGGCCCTCCGAAAGCTCACCGGCGCGGTGAGCCGCTCCAACACCTCGCTCGTCTTCACGAATCAGCTCCGGGAAAAGATCGGGGTCATGTTCGGGAACCCCGAGACGACACCCGGCGGTCGGGCGCTGAAGTTCTACGCGAGCGTGCGCCTGGACATTCGACGGATCGAGACCATCAAGTCGGGCACCGAGTCGATCGGGAATCGCGTCCGGGTCAAGGTCGTCAAGAACAAGGTGGCCGCACCGTTCCGCGTCGCCGAATTCGACGTCATGTATGGCGAAGGGGTGTCGAAGGAAGGTGGTCTGCTGGACGTCGGCGTGGCCATGGGCGTCGTGGACAAGACGGGATCCTGGTTCACCTACGCGGACACGCGGCTCGGCCAGGGTCGCGAGGCCTCCAAGGAATTCCTCAAGTCCAACCGCACCCTCGCCGCGGAGATCGAAACGCGGATCCGGGGCAAGGTGGATGACGTCACCATCCCGGTTGAAGGCATCTCGGAGGCCGAGTAACACGGCAGCCCCGTCGCGGCGCGAGAGTCTTTCGGAACGGCGGGCGCGCCGAGCCGAGGTCAACGACCCGGTCGTCGTGCTGGATGCGGCGCTCCGCTTCCTCGAGACGCGGCAACGCTCCGTCGCCGAGGTCCGCCGGCGGTTGCTGACCGTGGGGTACCGGGCCGAGCTCGTGGATGGGGCGATCACCCGCCTGCTTGATCTCGCGCTTCTCGATGACGAAGGGTTCGCCAGGGCCTGGGTCGAATCGCGCGACCGGGCGCACCCGCGAGGCCAGCGGGCCCTCCGTCAGGAGCTGGCGACGAAGGGGATCGCTCGGGAGACGATCGCCGGGGTGCTGGCGGAGCGGGACGAATCGGTGGGTGACTCGGGGGCCGCGCCGGATGAGGTGGCCGCGCTCCGTCTCGTCGGACGTCATGCCCGGACCCTTGCCCGGGTGGCAGACCCGTCAGCCCGCCGGCAGCGCGCGTATGCGCTGCTCGCCCGTCACGGTTTCGATCCCGGGACGGCGCGCTCCGTGGCGGCGTCGGTCGCGCGCGATCTGGGCGATGGGACGGAGATCTCGCCGGACGACGACTGACCGACGCGGCCGTCAGAGGAGCGGCGCGAGGGTTTCCGCATCGCGTACGAGGCCCACCAGGTTGGCCGAGCCCATATCGAGCAGCCAGGGCGTTCCGATGAACGCCAGTCCGGGAACCTCGGATCGGCCGCCGGCCTGGCGGGGCAGACCGTAGTCGTCGAGGACCGGAAGGTGGATCCAGCCGAGCGACGGTCGGTAGCCGCTCGTCCACAGGACAGTGGAGATCCCTTCAGTCGCCAGATCGAGCTCCTCGATCTCGGGCACGTCGTAGACGAACTCCTCCATCTCGTCGATCGGCAGGTTGAGTCCCATTCGCTCCGCGTACAGGTCGCACCCTGTTCGCAGTCGTTCTTCGAAGAACGTGTCGGCAAAGCGCAGGTTGTCGTTCAGGTCGGGTCGCATGCGCGCCAGCGTTCCATCCAGTGCCTCGAGTCGGCCGACCAAGCGGATCCCGTCGGCGGCCATGCGCCGAAGGTTGATCTCGTGGCCGCCGCCGTGCCCGGATAGCTGCGGGTTGCAGGCGAACCGCGCGGCCGGTGACGCCAGCTGATCGGCCGTTGGCAGCGGCGTGCCGACGCGGGCGCCGCGTGTGCCGAGCTCGCGCAGCCACCAGAAGATGTCCTTCCCCCGATAGCGGCGGGGAGCGCGGCCGCAGCGTCCAACGGACAGCGTCACGGCCCGCCCGGCGGCGGCAAGTTCCTCCGCGAGTTGCACGCCCGATTGGCCGGACCCCACGAGGAGCACGCCCCCGGGCGGCAGAGCCGCCGCGTTGCGGTACTGGTCGACGTGGAGGCTCAGGATGTCGGGTGAGAGGCCGGCCGCGATCGATGGAATGTGCGCGATCTGGAACGGCCCAGCGGCCACGACGACCGTTCGGGCACGAACCGGGCCGCGATTCGTCGCGACTTCGAAGCGCATTCCTCCGGCGTCAATGCCATCGACGCCGGTGACGTCCGTCTCCAGTTCGACAGGCGCGTCGATGACCGTCGCGTAATCACGAAAGTGGCGCACCAGATCGTCGCGGGGCATGAAGCCGTCGGGCTCGGGACCGGCGTAGGGGTGGCCGGGCACCGACACGGTCCAATTCGGAGACACGAGGCGAAAGGCATCCCAGCGATCCTGCCAGCCCCCGCCAAGTGTCGGTCGGCGCTCCAGGACCACATGCTCCCGGCTGGCTTCACTGAGCAGGCGACTCATGACCAGGCCGGCTTGACCGGCCCCGATGATGACGGTGTCCGTGGTTCGAATCATCGGCCCATGGTGCCATGGCGCGGCTGTGTCGTTGCCATCCTCACGGGACGGCCACCTCCGCTCGGCCGCCGCCCGACCCATCCGATCCGAGGCCGCCTGTCCGTAGTAGGCTACGTCCAACGTTCGCGTGGAGCCCGGGGAGGTATGGCCTTCCAACCGCGACCGTTACAGAACGAACGTCACGCGTCCGGCCTCGAGGGGCCGGATGGGAGGAACAGATGGAATACCCCGCCGTCGCCCTCGTGGCGCTGGCCGTTGGTATTGCCGTTGGTTTCGTCGCACGAAGCCGATGGGCGAACCAGTCGGTCAAGGTCGCCCACGAGAAGGCCGCCCGCATCGTGGCCGATGCCCGGACGCAGCAGAAGGATCTGATTCTCGAGGCGAAGGAGGACAAGATTCGCCTCCTCCGCGAAGCGGAGGAGGAGGCCCGCGCGCGACGCAGCGAGCTCGCCAGCGTGGAGAGGCGGCTCACGGCACGAGACGAACAACTCGATCAGCGCACCGACATGCTCGAGCAACGGGACCGCAAGCTCCTTGAGCGCGAGCTCGATCTCGAGCGGCAACGCGAGGACCTCGGACGCCTCAACGCGGAGCGCGTCGCGGCGCTGGAACAGGTCAGCGGACTCTCGGCCGACGATGCCAAGGGAATACTGATCGAAGCCGTGCGCGAAGAGGCCGAGCACGACGCCGTGAAGATCGCCCGGTCAATCGAACGGCGCGCTCGGGATGATGCCAACGAGAAGGCACGCGACATCATCATCACCGCGATGCAGCGCGTGGCCGCGGATCACACCGCTGAACATACAGTGACCGTCGTCCATCTCCCCAGCGACGAGATGAAGGGACGGATCATCGGCCGCGAGGGCCGCAACATTCGCGCCCTCGAGCAGGCAACGGGCGTCGATCTGATCATCGACGACACGCCCGAGACGGTGGTCCTCTCCGGGTTCGATCCCGTTCGCCGGGAGATTGCCCGCGTTTCGCTGATGAAGCTCATGGGTGACGGTCGCATTCATCCCGGGCGAATCGAAGAGGTCGTCGCCAAGGCGCGGGCCGAGGTGGACGTCATCATCCGGCAGGCCGGCGAACAGGCGGCGTACGACGCCGGCGTGCCCGGGCTTCCGGCCGACGTGGTGAAACTGCTGGGGCGGCTGAAATACCGCACCAGCTACGGCCAGAACGTCCTGCTCCACTCGGTGGAGACGAGCGCCCTTGCCTCGGTGATCGCCGGGGAGATGGGCGCCGACATCATGGTCGCCAAGATGGGTGGGCTGTTGCACGACATCGGCAAGGCGGTGGACCACGAGGTCGAAGGGCCGCACGCCGCCATCGGCGCGGCCATCGCGCTCAAGGCAGAGCTTCCGCCCAGGGTCGTCAATGCCATCGCGGCTCACCACCAGGAAGTCGAATACGCCTGTCTCGAAGCCCCCATCGTCCAGGTTGCGGACGCCATCTCGGCATCACGGCCCGGGGCCCGTGGCGAGACGATGGAGACCTACGTCAAGCGCCTCGAGGACCTTCAGGGCATCGCCGAATCCTTCACGGGGGTCGAGCGGTCCTTCGCCGTCCAGGCCGGCCGCGAGGTTCGGATCCTCGTCCGGCCCGAAGAGATCGACGACCTCACCGCCACCCGGCTGGCCAGGGACATCGTCAAGAAGATCGAGGAGCAGCTGACCTACCCAGGCCAGATCAAGGTCACCGTGATCCGCGAGACGCGCGCCGTGGAGTACGCGAAGTGATCGGCATGGCGTCGCAGAGTGCTGCACAATGCGTCAATCGTGCGTGGAGCGGTCGCTAGAGCATCGGTCCTAGACGCTATCGATGCTGCACGGGATGCTGCACAAAGAAGGGATGCTCCGGCGATCTACCCGACGGCCGGAGCATCCCATTGGTCATGCTGATCCTCTCGTTCTAGGTGCGACATGCTCGCATCGCGGCCCGGTAGGCGGCCACCCGGTCACCCGGTACGGTCTCGGCCCGCTCAATGAAATAGAGCCATTGACGCGAGACGCCCATTTCTCGGGCGAGGGCCACGGTGGTCACTTCCGCAATCCGACGCTCACGACGGAGGGCGATCCCGGACGTCGGCCCATCCGTCCGGGCCGCAGTCTCGGATAGGCTGACCTTGGGCGGCCACGTCGGCTTGTCATCCTCGAGGATGACGCGGAGCGTAGCCCGGCACGAGGGGCAGACCATCCGTCCCACGGCGTCTGTACGTACAGGCACTCGTGCCGGGACGGGGGGCGGCTGGGGCGCGGGCTGCGACCGTATGGCAATGATGTCATCGGCCATCTCAGCCCCGTAGAGGGTCGTCAGGCGCGCCAGGCGGGCATTCACGCCGCCGCTCGTCGACGTACCTCGCGCGCTGCTTCGATGGTCGTCGCGAACTCCTTCAGTCGCTCCTCGATGTCGGCGAGTACCTCAAACTCCAGGTCGTCGAGGGCGGAAGCGTCGTCGCCGTCCTCAATTTCGTGAACCATTCGGGCCGCCAGAGCGCGGAGCCCTCTGATCAGGTCTTCCTCGGCTCGACTCGGCATGTACCGCCCGTCCGTCCCGACGTCCGTGGATGCCATGTGCCACCGCTCGTCGAGGAGCGCATCTGTGGTCATTTCGACCTCCCGCGAAAAACCAAGCGTCCCGGTCGTGGTGGTACAAGCACACACGCCCGGGACGAAAGGAAGTCTATTCGGTTCGGACCGACTTGTACCCGGCACGCGAGGTATACGCCCCGGAGGGCGTGATCGTCAACTCGTGACGGATCGTATGGCGGATCGGTACGCTCAGGACGGGATGATCGTCCGCGATCCCTGCCGGTAGTAGCCGCGCGAGTCGAGGGCGTAGCCGATCGTCTGGACGAGCTTTCGGATCTCGCTGTCCGAGGCGGTGGAGAGCGTCGGCGCGTAGGTGAGGTTGACCGTGACGCCCGACGAACCACCCACGGACCCGCCGTTGGGGACGATCGACCCTGACGCGCGCGGGACGAACAGCTCAGGCCCGCGCTCGCCGACGATGTAGGGCGAGCCACCCGAGACGGGGCCGCCGTGGGCACGAGCGGCGGGAATGGCGCGCACCGCAGCGCGCACCGCGGGCGGAATGAAGATGTCATCCTTGCTCGCGTTCGCCATCGACGCGAGCCGGACCATCGCGTCATTGAGCAGGAGCATGGTGCCAAGGGCCGCCCGGCCCTTTGTATCAGTCTCCGCCAGCCCGTCCCTGACCTTGAGCAGCCAGTCGCGGAGCGCCTCCGGCCCTTCGGACTGCTTCATCTGATACTGGAGATCGAAGACGCCCTTCTTGGCATCGGCGACCTTGCCTTCGTAGATCGCCATGTCGGCGGCGGCCTTCGAGGCCGGGCCTTCCTTCAACAGGTCGGCGAGCTCTTTCTGCTTCTGGGCCAGCTCGCCGGCGGCGATCGTGGCGTCGAATTCGGCGCCGGTGAAGGTGTCGAAGACGCCGTTCAGCTTCTCGACCGAGCGACGCGCGATGTCGAAGGCGGACCCGAGCTTTTTGACTTGCTCCGCGAGGGCCATCTGTTCGTCCGTGAGGTCACCGGTCTGGCCGCGAAGCTCCACGATCTTGTCGGCAAGCCACTCCGTTTTTCCGCCGAAATCCTCCAAGGCTGGGTTGACGCGTTGTTGCAGCTCGGCGCCGAGATCGCGGAAAATGAACTGGTTCGCTACTTCGAGCAGACCGAGAAATCCCTTCGTCGCAGCGAGCTGCGCCGGGAGCAGCTTCTCGCCGATGAGTGCTTCGGTGTTGGCGAGCTCGGCGTTGGCGATCCGCTGGGCGTTGGCGAGTTCGCCAGCCGTGCGGGCAAAGTCGCCCTGCGCCGCGGTGGACTGTTCGAGGATGAGCTGGTATCGCGCCTGAACCTTCTGGCCCTCGGTGAACTGCCCGTTGACTGGCTTGAACCCGAGTGCCAGCGCCTTGGCCGACACCTGGGCCTCGTTGAGCAGGATGCCAAGCTCCCGGAGCGGCTTGGCCTCGCCGACGAGGCCGGACTGCAGCTTGTCGAGCGCCTCAGTCGGATCGATGTTGTTGAACGAGGCCAGGTCAGAGGCGAGTTTGACCAGCGAGATCGACATCTCGGCGGCTTGCGACTTGCCGACGCCGATCGTGTTGAACAGGTTGCCGAAGGTCGCCGCGGCGCCGACGGCTTCCTGCTTGCTCTGCCCGAGTGCCTTGGATGCGGTGTCCCCGAAGTCGCTGACGGTCCGGGCCGAAGTGCCGAAGATGACCTTCGACTTGTTGATCGTCTCGTTCAGGTCAGACGCAGCACTGATGCTGTCGCCGATGAAGCCGATCGTGCCGGCCAGCGCGCGATCCATGAGACCCATCGCGGCGCCAGTGAGCTTCGAGGTCGCGCCGATGATGACGCCCTGCCCAGCGGCAGTCTTCCCGAGGACCTCGAACTTGTCTTTGAACTTGTCGAGCGGTCCCGAGATCTGATCCTTTACGGAGGCCGTGACGATGACGCGATTATCTCCGGCGGACATCTAACCCTTCCTTTATGAGGCCCGACGCCGATCGGCGACAGTCGGGGGAGCCCACGGGATCGCGCGAGGACAAACGCGATCCGGCCGTCCGCTCCGCTGGCCGCGAGCACCTATCGCAGCGGCCGGGCGGAGTCGTGGGCTGTGCCCCGCCGCGAGCGGGAGGTCTCGCGGCGGGGTGGATGAGGCTAGACGGCCGCGTTCACGAGGTACCGGATGCCGGAGGCGTCCGGAAGATCGCCGTCGACTCGCCAGATCGAGCGCAACGCGATCTGGTCCGTGCTGAACTTGTAGCTGATCGACAGCTCGACGCGGAGAGGAACGGCCGCGACGTGGTAGGCCGCAAAGTTTCCGACTGCGATCGCCTTCGCAGCGGAACCGTTGGCCATTGCCGGGTTCTCGAAGATCGGCCGCCCGAGCAACGTTTCCGGCTCGCCGATGGCGAATGCCGGAGCCCAGAGAAATTCGCCCGTCGTTGCCCGCGCGTTGCGGACCTGGGCGAGCGTGGTCGCATTCGCTTGCCAGGTCGCGGTCGCGCGATCCGGTGCGGAGAGCGAATAGAACAGCGACACGAGGTCAGTCGGCCCGAAGTACGTCCCGTAGGTCGTACCCGTGCCAGCGGCCGTTCCGCCGTTCGTGGCGGCTCCGATGAAGCCCTGCGGCTGGGCGGAGCCGGTGCCGGTCGTCAGCGCCGTGCCGATGGAGATGGAGAGCTCTCGCGCCGTCGAGGAACCGACGAGGTTCTCGAGCCCGATCGTGTTGTCCTCGGCAAGCTCGGCCGACCACAGGTTGGTGATGGCGAACTTGTACGGGTTGAGCTGGATCGAGCTGACGGTCGCGTCGAGCTCGGCAATCCCGCCGGCCTCGGCGGTCAGCGTACCGCCCGAACTCGGGTCAGCCGTCAGTCTCGGCAGGACGAATGGCGAGCCGTCCGTCCTGTTCAGCATCGTGACCACGTCCGGCCGCAGCATCGGCGTGGCAGTGCGGCTGTAGACCGTCACGAAGTCCGCGAACGAGGTCTGGACGGCGGAGCCGCCAGCGCTCTGGAGGGCTCGAAAATCGAGCCCGGCGCTCGTGGGCGCGTAGTCGTAGCTCGCGTAGCCGTTCGATCGCGCCGTCGTGAACAGCGTTCGCAGACTCGGAGCGCCGGACGATCCGGTGGCGCGTTCGACGCGCGCCGGCGCGTTCGCGAACACGTCAGAATGAAGCCGGATCTGATCGAAGCTGACGGTCTTGTCGATCTCGCCCTTGATCCGAGTCACGTCCGCATAGGCGCGGTCGCGCTGCTCGGTTTCATCCGGGGTCAGGTCGCGATTTTCGGCGGCGGCGCGGTCCATGACGGACTTGCCGGCCTCTGCTGCGCGACGGTAGGCGTCGTGGAGACGCAATTGATACTCGGTAGCCACTGGAACTCCAATCGAAACTCAACGAAACAAGGTCTCGCGGGTTCTCGACTGACCGGTCATCGCGGCGGCTCGGACCCCATCTTTTGGGGCGATGCGCTGTCCACTCGCGGTTGCGGCGTACCGTCTGCGACCATTCTACCAGATATGTGCAACTCTGCAAATGATTTCCCTACTCGACGCGGCCGCGTTCGAGGATCCGCGGCGCGGCCATGCGCTCCAAGGCGGCGACTTCAGCCGCGGCGTGCTCCGCGGCGTTCACGAGGGCCACGGCGGCGGCGTGCCACCAGTCGCCGACCGGGAGCCCGCTCCCTCCCGCCTGCTCCCGGAGCGAGAGCGCGGCCATGAGGGCGAGCCTGATGGAGGCATCTACCTCGGCCGGGTCCAGGTCGGCGTCGTCGATCATGGCCACGGTGAGCCGGAGCCCGCGCCCCGAGCGGCGGCGCGTTTCCTCGGCGCTCACCGCATCGGCCAGGGTAGCCAGGTAGCGGGCGGCGAGGCCGTCAACAGTGGCGATGCGTTCGGCGAGAGACGCCGACGTGATCGCGAGGCGGGTGACCTGGTTAGTCGTGAGGTCATCGAAGGCCGGGACGGCGATCTGCGTCATTTCTTCGGATACTCGAGGGTGACCGGCCCGGCGTCGCGGACGTGCGCGACGCCCTTGATCTCGCCCACGAGCGCGGATGCCTCGGTGATTGCCGCCCAGACTTTCGCGGAGTCTTCAGCCATGCGTGCTGCGACGGCATCCGCAACAAGCTGGTCACGCCCGCGGACGTATGCGGCGAGCGCGGCCGTGATCGCGTTGATCGTTTCTTCCCAAGATGGTGAGCTGGTCATAATCGATCCTTTCGCGGTTTCGTGAAATTACGCGGCGATGTGCGTGCGGCAGTCGGGGTCATGGGCCGTCGCCTCGTTCTGAACTTTTTACCCCCCTGGCCACGCGATCGCGGACGCAGTCCGCGTGAGGTCCGGACGTTCGGTGGTGGTCACGAGGCGGTCTGATCGGTTTGGGAACCCCCCATGGTTTCCCCTAGTGTGTACGTCATGAACCTACATGAACCTACGTGAACGTTGGTAGTAGAAGGTTCACGAAGGTTCGCAAGGTTCACGCTGTACGTACACAGGAACCTTCGCGTCATAGGGTCCATGTCCAGCCTCCGTCAAAGTTGCCTTTCACCGCCCGGACGCCTGCCAGGTCGCGAGCGTTGTAGACGGTGCCTTTGACCGACAGATCCCAGCCCTCCGCCTCCAGGGCGCGGTACACGTCGCGGGCGGGCATCGACCCTCCGTTCGCGTCGAGGACGGCGGCAATCGCATCGGCGAGCTTATGCTTCTTCGAGGTGTCACCCGCAACGTCGCGGGTGCGCCCGATCAGGTCCTCCGCGCTGTGGTCGCTCGTGCCTTCCCAGCCGATCCCGGCCGGTGCATACGGCCCGTCGGCCACGATGCGGTACGCCAAGCTCGCCGGGCGCCGCGCGACGTTGAGCTTGACGGCGGCAAGGATCACCCGATCGGCATCATCCGGATCTCGGCCTACAGCCAGGACCGAGCGGGCCAGGCCGGTGAAACCGATGCTGCCTCCGCCGCGATAGATGGCATCGTCGCCGGGCCGTTTGTTCAGATGTCGGATCGCGATGACCGAGCAGCTCACCTCGGCCGCCATCGCGGCCAGAGGTTCGAGCGCCCTGCGGACGTTGTGGTCAACGTTCGTCCGGACGCCATCCGCCAGGTACGCCACGAGCGGATCAACGATCAGCAGCTCGGCCCGCTCCCGGCGGATCAACCGACCGAGCCGGTGAACGTCGTCCGGCAGCGACATCTTCCGGACGATGGTGAACCGGGAAGGGTCGCCTCCGGCCTTCAGGACGCGCGGTAGGATCGTATCTGCGGGATCGTCCTCCGCGGTCGCGTAGATCGTCGAGAACGGTCCCAGCGGCTCGCCCGTAGGCGTCTGACCGCCGATGCTCGCCCGCGAGGCCAGATCGATCAGGACGGTTGACTTGCCGAGTCCGGGATCGCCGTCGAGGATCGTCACCTTGCCGCGAGGCACGTACCCTGGCCAGAGCCAATCGATGGCACGTGCGGTGACGCTGGCAAGGTTCAGCCCGGCCATGCGCGTCTCGGTCGGCTCGTTCATGGCCTCGAGGCTGGCGAGGTAGTCCTCCGGATCCCGGGCCCCGGCCCGTTCGACCGAGGCTTGCAGTCCCGCCCGCCATGCCACGGCGTCGGCGCTGAGGGCGGCTTGCTCCTCGGGCGCGAGCATCTCGAAGGCGCGAGGGTGCATCATGACGCCCCCCGGAGTTCCGCGACGATCGCGAGGTCGGTGATGAGTGCCTCCGCCTCGGCCGGGCGGCCGGTCTCGGCCAAGTGACGGCGCAGTCCGATCAAGTGAGCCGTCAGGGCGTCGAGGAGGTCGGCCTTGCGATGCTGGAGCTTTGCTGTACGATGTCGGCGGGGTTCGAGATTGCAGATCATCTGGGATCCTCTACGCCCGGCGGATTGCGTCCCGCCGGGCGTCACTTTTTCATTCGGTGGACGGTTCCGGGCTGGCGAGCTGCGCGGCGGTCATCAGGGCACGTTCAGCCCGGCCGAGCGCGTTGTGTACGGGATCGCCGGACGGATAGACGCGGCGCTCGGCCAGGACCGCGTCACGGAGACGAATCAGCGCGAGTTCACGCACGCCCCGTCGTCTCCATGTCGGGCGATGCCGGGTTGAGATCACGAGCCGAGGCGGTCAACTTCCGCCCGAGGTACTCGGCGTCCGTTGCGGACGCCGACGGTACGGAGTCGGCCATCGTCGGCCCATCGGGTCGCGGTCGAGCGGGAGACGCCGAGCCGGCGCGCGGCGGCGGTGATTGTCAGAAGCGCCGGGGGATCGTCAGGGGCGCGGCGATCCGCGAAGAACGCACCGAGTGCGTCCCGAAGATCGTCGAGTGCTGCCAGTGCCCGGTGCTCGGGTGTTGCAAAGCGTTCCATAGTGAACATGGAACCACCGCTAGCAGCACCCGCAAAGTGACATTCCGTTGACTCACGCGATTGGTCCAAAGACGCGGCGGTAGCCCTTTCGCCATCGTTTGACGATGCGTAGTTGATCAGTGACGTCTGCCGCCGTTAGGTAGCCCTCGCTGACCATCTTGGCCGCGATCTCGATGTCCCCGAACCCGGCCTCGGTCATCTGTCCGACCATGAGTTCAGCGCGAGAGCGATGGCGTTGGCGAGCCGTCGTCGCCTCTCTCGTGGGCGAGACTTCGAGTTCTTTCCCGATCAAGTACATCTCGTCGGTGCTCGCGATCTTAGCGATTGCGTAGCGTCCGTCGGGAAGCTCGACGCGAACCAGTGCCTCGCCATTCAGGACGCGCGTTGCGTCGAAAGGCTCAATCGTGGCAGTCCATCGCTTTTTCATCGGAGCGCTCGCCCGATCACGTTGGCGATCGCGTCCCGGCCGCCTTCGATCGGCCCGGCGTATGTTCTGAGGAGCACAGCCGGATCGTGGCCCAGCACGTCGGCGAGGGCCTTCGCGGGGATCCCTGCGGCGAGCGCGAGGGTCGCGTAGGTGCCCCGTAGGTCGTGGAACCGCAGCCCGTCCAACCCGGCCCGCGCCCGGAGTGCGCGCCATCGATCGGCGGCTCGTTCCGGGATCATCGGGCGTCCATCTTCGAAGGCGACCACGGGGCCAGTTCGGCGCGTTTCGGCTCGCAGAACGTCGAGGGCGAACGGCGGCAGCGCCACGATGCGGACGCCACGGCGGCTCTTGGTCGGCCCTACGCCCGCCCGGGACCGCGACCCGTGGATGCTCGCGGTCCCGGCGTCGAGGTCTACGTCCGACCAGTCGAGCGCGAGCAGTTCGCCGACGCGGGCACCGGTCCCGAGCGCGAGGGTCACGAGGATCGCGGCAGGGTCGCCACGCGCAATGTCGAGCAGTCGGCGCGCCTCGGCTGCGGTGAGGGCTCGGCGGCGCGTAGTGCCCTCGACACGGGGCGCGTGGGCGAGTCGTGCGACATTGCGAGGTACGCGCCCGTCCCGCTCGGCGTCGGCGAGGCACGCCGACAATACACGGCGGCTCAGGGCGACCGTTGACGGCCGTAGGCCGCGCTCAGAGAGAGCGGCGGTCCATCGCTCGACGTCGCTTGGTCGGAGATCGGCGAGCGGCCAGGAACCGAGCGACGGGAGCACATGGAGCGTGATGGCATTCCGGTAGCTTCTCACGGTCGCCGGGCGGACGCGGTGTACTGCCGTGGCGAGCCATCGATCGGCCCACCATGCGAGGGTGGGGGAGTCGGCCAGGTCGGCGCTGCGGTGCGAGTCGGCGATCGCGTCCCGAAGTCGGCGGCTTGCCTCGACCCGTGAGTGCCCGCTGACGTATCGTCGAACGCGCTGACGGGTGATCGGGTCCTCCACGACGTAGGCGCCGCGCCAGAGGCCGCCGCTCGTCTCGTAGACGCTCCCAGCTCCCGGAGTGCGTCGAGGTCTAGTAGTCTCCTGCATGGCTCGGTCCTTTCCGAGTCCGAGCGCGAGTCGGTCCGATCGGCCAACGGTCGGACTGCCGCGCTACCGTGCAGGAGTGTATCACGATGCTGCACCGATGCTGCACAAGTGCGTCTGCACGCACGAGTGCGGAGTACGCGAAGTAGACATCCAGGGCGGACAGGCAGGACGGGTTCGGCTCGGAAATCCGCCGAACGGCAACGCGCCGCGCCCGGCCGGGTCCTGCCGTGTGCTTCTGATCGGCGACGTGATCGGCAAGCCCGGTCGACTGGCGCTCGAGGCGATCCTTCCGGATCTGCGCCACGAACGGGGCGTCGACTTCGTGACCGCCAACGGGGAGAACCTCGCCGGCGGGATGGGCCTGACCGCGTCCACGGCAGATGCGCTCTTCGCCCACGGCGTGGACGTCATCACATCCGGCAACCACATCTGGGACAAGCGCGAGATCTACGAATCGCTCGAGCGGAACGACCGGATCCTGCGGCCGTTGAACTACGGAACCCACGACGTGCCGGGTCGTGGCTGGGGCGTCTACCAGGCCCTCGACGGGACGGATCTTGCGGTGATCAATCTCCAGGGTCGGACCTTCATGCAGCCGATCGACAACCCGTTCACCGAGGCGGACCGCCTGCTGGACGAATCGTCCGAAGCGCTGCCACCGGTTCGCCTCGTCGACTTTCACTGCGAGATCACCTCGGAGAAGAACGCCCTGGGGCTGTACCTCGACGGGCGCGTTTCGGTCGTGGTGGGGACGCACACCCACGTCGTCACCGGCGACGAGCGGATCCTTCCGGGCGGCACGGCCTACCAGACGGATCTGGGCATGACCGGGCCGATCTGGAGCGTGATCGGGTTCGATCCCCGGACCGTGCTTCCCCGGTTCATCAATGCCCTGCCCACCCGGTTCGCGGTCGGCGAGGGTCCGGTGATCCTGAACGCACTCCAGGTCGACCTCGACCCCGCAACCGGTCGCGCCCTCGCCATGGAGCGTATCTCGCGGCTCCACGAGGCCTGAGCGTGGTGGCGCGGCGGCGACGCCACGACCTGTCCGGCAAGCCGGTTCGGCCCTCGGGCCCGGCCACCGTCGACCTTCACACCCATTCCACTCGATCCGACGGGCTCCTCGAGCCGGCGGCGCTCGTCGCAGCCGCGGCAGCCGCCGGTGTCCGGCTCCTGGCCATCACCGATCACGACACCCTGGCCGGCGTGCGGGAAGTCCTCGCCGCGGGCGTGTGTCCCGCCGGCCTCGAACTCATGCCGGGGATCGAGTTGAACGCCGTGACTGACCGGCCCGACCTGCGCGAGAGCGAGGTCCACGTCCTCGGACTCGGCGTGGATCCCGACGACGAGGGGCTGGAGGCCACGCTTGCCCTCCAGCGGGAGCGACGCCGGATGCGATTCGACCTCATGGTGGCGCAGCTCGCGTCGATCGGACGGCCGATCGACAACGCCCTCGAAGCCCTCCCGGCCACCGGTGACGATGACGCGCTGGGTCGGCCGCGCGTCGCCCGGGCCATGATCGCGAGCGGCTACGTCACGAGTGTGGAGGAAGCCTTCGATCGCTACCTGTCGCGCGGGCGCCCGGGCTACGTGCCGCGGGAAGGGCTCGGACCGATCGAGGCCATCCGCGCCATCCGGGCCGCAGGCGGGCTCGCGTCCCTGGCCCACTTCTCGGAGGCTCCGTATCGCCCGGAGGTGATCCGGGAGTTGCAGGATGCCGGGCTCGGCGGCCTCGAGGTGTACTACCGGACGTTCGACGCTCCCACCGTCGCCTCGATGAAGGCCGTCGCGAGCGGGTTCGGCCTCGTGGCGACGGGCGGCACGGACTACCACGGCGACCAGGAAACGTACGGTGAGGCGCACGCCTGGCTCGACCTGCCGGACGCGGTCGGCGATCGCGTGCGTGCCGCGCTGGCGCGCTGAGCCCGCGCTGGGTCGCTGATCGGGGAGGGGATCAGGCCCGGGGTTGCGGGAGAGTCCCCTCCGAACCGGGCTCCTCAGCGACCCGCTCCTTGAGGAACGTGGGCCGCAGGTGGATCGGCGGCTCAGCGCGCCGAAGTCGCAGGTTGAGCATCTCGACGAAGACCGAGAAGCCCATCGCGAAGTAGACGTAGCCCTTGGGGACGTGCAGGTCGAGGCCGTCGGCCACCAGGGACATGCCGATCAACAGGAGGAAGCTCAGGGCGAGCATCTTCACGGTCGGGTGGCGCGCCACGAACGCGGCCAGCGGGCCGGCGGCAATGAGCATGACCCCGATCGCAATGACGACGGCGGCGATCATCACCAGGACCTCGTCGGCCATGCCGACGGCGGTGATCACCGAGTCGAGCGAGAACACGACGTCGAGCAGGGCGATCTGCACCAGGACGGCGCCGAAGGACGCGCTGCCCCGCGCTACCGAGTGCGAGTCCTCGCCTTCGAGGGTCTCGTGAATCTCCAGCGTCGCCTTGGCAAGGAGGAACATTCCGCCGCCGATGAGGATGAGATCGCGTCCGGACAGCTCCTGACCGAGCAGGGTGAGTAGCGGCGCCGTGAGACCGATGACCCACGAGATCGTCAGGAGGAGCAGGATCCGCATGCCCATGGCCAGGCCGAGGCCGATCGTCCGGGCGCGCGCCTGCTGCGCGAGGGGCAACTTGCCGGTCAGGATCGAGATGAAGACGATGTTGTCGATCCCGAGCACGATCTCGAGGACCGTAAGCGTGAGCAGGGCAATCCAGGTTTCGGGGCTCGTGAGCAGTTCCACCGCGAAAGGGTATCGTCTCCCGATGATCGACTCTCGGCGCCCGGGACGAGCGGCGCTTCCCATGCTCGAGATAGCGCCACCATCACCATCCGCGGCCCGCCCCGCGATGGCGCCGGAGGACGCCCGGCTCGGCGAATTCCGTCCCGAACCGCGGGCCCTCCCGCAGTTCTTCGTCTGGACGCTCGGCTGTCAGATGAACCGGAGCGATTCCGAGGAGATGGCCGGACGGCTGCTCATGGCCGGAGCCACGGAAGCGCCCTCGATGGACGATGCCGACCTCGTGGTCATCAACACCTGTGCGATTCGCGAACTTGCCGAGACCAAGGTCATCGGACGGCAGGGGCATCTCCAGCGCCTGAAGGATGCGAACCCCTCGATGCGCGTCGTCCTGACCGGATGTGCCGTCCGGGAGCGCGATCGCGATGGTCTGGAACGAAGATATCCGGCAGTGGACCTGTTCCTCCGACCCGACGAGGAGCCCGAGCTCCTGGATCGCCTCGGCCTGGCATCGGCCCAGGCGCCGGTGGGGGTCGTGGGGGCCACCACCGTCGTCGGCCGGACGGTGGTCGGCGTCGCCGATCACCTCGCCACGACACGGGCCGCCGCGGTCGCCACAGGTTCCGTACAACGCTCGTCGAGCGTGTCGGCCTGGCTCCCGATCATCTACGGCTGCGACAAGACCTGCACCTACTGCATCGTGCCGTTCAGCCGCGGCCCCGAGCGGAGCCGTCCCTTCGACGAGATCGTCGACGAGGCGCGGGCCATTGCGGCGTCCGGATTCCGTGAGGTCACGCTCCTGGGGCAGAACGTCAACTCCTACGGTCACGATCTCGCGCCGGACCCGCGTTTTGGGCACATCCGGACCGAGCGATGGGCCGGTCGACGTCTTGACCTCGGCTCGAAGCCGGACCTGGCCGAGCTCATCCGGGCCATCGACGGCATCACCGGCGCCGATGGCACTCCGGCCATCCCGCGCCTCCGATTCATCACCTCCCACCCCTGGGATCTGTCCGATCGGTTGATCGAGGCCATGGCGGACTGCCCGTCCCTGTGCGAATCGCTCCATCTCCCGGTCCAATCCGGAGATGACGAGGTCCTTCGGCGCATGGGGCGCCAGTATTCGATCGAGCACTACCTCGAGCGGCTCGACAAGATCCGGGCCGCCGTCCCCGACATCACCGTGAGCACCGACGTCATCGTCGGGTTCTGCGGCGAAACCGAGGAGCAGTTCGAGCGAACCCTGGCCTTCATGGCGAACGTCCGCTACGACCAGGTCTTCGCGGCCGCCTATTCGGAGCGGCCCGGCACTCCCGCCACGCATCTCGCCGACGACGTCCCGGCGCCGGAGAAGCGTCGCCGCCTCAATGCCCTGCTCGCGCTCCAGGAGCCGATCGGTCTCGAACGCAATCGCGCGTGGCTCGGCCGTGACGTCGAAGTGCTGGTGGACATGGTCTCGCGGGAGCGTTCGCACGACCATGACGAGCCGACGCCAACGGAGGGGAGCCCGTTGCGGGGCGTCCAGCCCGGACCGGGAGAGGTCGCCCTGTCCGGGCGAACTCGCGGCAACAAGCTCGTCCATCTCGCCGGCCGCGCGGAATGGATCGGCAATCTCGTGCCGGTTCGCATCGACCATGCGGGCCCGTATGCGCTCCGAGGCACGCCCGTCGGGTGACGCTCGCTCCACCCCTCCTCGTGATCGCAGGCTCCACGGCGACAGGCAAGACGGGTCTGGCCATCCGGACGGCTCTGGCGCTGCGCGCATCGGGTATCCCGGCGGAGATCATCTCGGCCGATTCCCGCCAGGTCTATCGCGGGCTGGACATCGCAACGGCCAAGGCGACCGTAGCCGAGCGTGCCGGCGTGCCGCACCACGGCCTGGACCTGGTGGAGCCGGACGCGGCCTTCTCGCTCGCGGACTTCGTCGACCACGTCGACGCGGCCCTGCCCGCGATCACGGATGCCGGCGGCCTGGCCATCCTGGTCGGTGGAACCGGCCTGTACCTGCGCGCGATCGCGCGCGGCATCGATACGGCGGCCCTGCCGTCCGATGCCGTCCTGCGTGCCCGCCTGGAAGCGGAGCTGCAGGCCGAAGGCCTGGCGCCCCTCGTGGCGCGTCTGCGTGCGCTGGCCCCGCTTCGAGCCGATCAGGTGGATCTCAGGAACCCGCGTCGCGTGGTTCGGGCATTGGAGATCGCCCTGATCGACGGTGGCCGGGGCGCGCTGCCGTTGCCGCGCGGGTACGGTGGCCCGCTGAGCTGGCTGGGCCTGCATCTCGACGCCGCCACGCAGGCGTCGTGGATCGGTCGGCGGGCGCGAGCGCAGTTCGATGCCGGTCTGATCGACGAGGCACGCGCGCTCCGCGGTCGATTCGATCCCGGCCTGCCCGCCTTCAGCGCGATCGGGTATCGCGAAGCCTGGGCCGTCCTCGCTGGAACGATGACGCGCGAGGCGGCCATCACCGAGGATGCCCGACGGAACCTGGCATTTGCCAAGCGGCAGCGCAGCTGGTTCCGCGGT
Source organism: Chloroflexota bacterium (assembly GCA_040389445.1). GTDB lineage: Bacteria > Chloroflexota > Limnocylindria > Limnocylindrales > CSP1-4 > UBA5189. The sequence goes on along the minus strand of JAZJZX010000002.1, from coordinate 321,212 downwards.
GAACCGGACGTCGTCTGGCACCGAGCCACCGATCCGGCGCTCGACGCGATGACCGTCGCAGCCGCTCGCCGCCTGGTGGAGATCGGCGCCGCGCGGCGTTGATCGCCGGGTCCGCGTATCCTCCGGCCGTGTCGAAGACCGCCTCCATAGACCTGTCGCCACCCGTCGAGAAGGCGTTCCTGGTCGCCGTCGATACCGGCTCCGACGCCGGCTGGACTGCCGAGGAATCTCTTGTCGAACTCGCCAACCTCGTGACGACGGCGGGCGCCGAGGTGGTGGGCGCGGAATGGCAGAACCGGCGCCACATCGATCCGAACTGGTACGTTGGCAAGGGCAAGGCGGAAGAGCTCGTCGCGGCGAAGAACGAGACCCGGTTTGACCTCCTCGTCACGGACGACGAGCTCTCCCCGAGCCAGCAGAAGGCGCTCGAAGGCCTGCTGAACGTCAAGGTCATCGATCGGAGCCGGCTGATCCTGGACATCTTTGCCCAGCATGCGCGGACCCACGAGGGCCGCCTCCAGGTGGAGCTGGCCCAGCTCGAATACCAGCTGCCTCGCCTGACCCGGCTGTGGACCCATCTTTCGCGGACGGGCGGCGGGATCGGGACGCGCGGCCCCGGCGAGAGTCAGCTGGAGACGGACCGGCGTCTGATCCGGGAACGGATCAAGAAGATGAAGGAGCGCGTCGACGAGGTGCGCCAGAATCGTGAGACGACGGCGCGGGGTCGCGACCGGCGGCTCCTGGCGACGGTCGGGATCGTGGGCTACACGAACGCCGGCAAGTCCACGCTCCTCAACACGCTCGTCGGCTCCGTGGTGGCCCTGGCCGAGGACAAGCTGTTTGCGACCCTGGACCCCACCAGCCGTCAGGTGAAGCTGGGCGACGGACAGGCGGCGATCGTGACCGACACCGTGGGCTTCATCCACAAGCTGCCCCATCAGCTCGTGGATGCGTTCCGGGCCACGCTCGAGGAGGTCAATCGCGCCGACGTCCTGCTCGAGGTCGTCGATGCCTCCGATGCCCACTTCGCGGAACACCGAGCCACCGTCCAGTCCGTCCTCGATGATCTCGGCGCCGGCGGGAAGCCCCGACTCGTCGTCTTCAACAAGGCCGACCTCCTCGATCCGGCTGCACGCGATGGCGATACCCCGGCGCCGGCCATCGCCACGTCCGTGTTCGTCTCCGCGCTCACCGGGTACGGCATGGAGACGCTCAAGGGGGCGTTGTCGGCCCTGCTCGCCTCGCTCTGGGTGGAAATCGACGTCCACGTCCCGTACACCGCCGGTGAGCTGCTCGCCCGGATCCGGGAGCGGGGGACCATCGAGCTCGATTACCAGGCTCGAGACGTCCGGGTCACCGGTCGCGTGGCCCCCGTCCTGGCGATCGAGCTCGAGCGGGTGGCATCCCTCTGGACGGATACGCTCGAAGGCGCCGATCTCGCCGCCACCACGTGAGGGCCTGGCTCCGCCGCGCGGGCAGGGGTCTCCTCCCGGACGGAACCACGCTTTTGTGGTCGGTGGCCGAGGGCCGAAGCGGGCGCCGCCTGCGCTCGCTGACCGTCGATCAAGGGGAGACGATCGTCCTGGACCTGCTCCTCGAAGTCGATGCCCGAGGGTGGTTCAGCCGTCTCGAGCTGACGGGACCCAGCGGCATGCTCACGCTGCACCCTGAACCCGCCGGAACGCGCGTCGAGGGCAACGTCGTGACGCGCAGCGGGGTCCGCCCGATCTCCCTTCCCTGGAGTGCAGCCCACGAGTTGCGGGTCGCCGGAAGCCCGATCCCGGAAATCGCCGCGGCGCGGGTCCGGGCGCCAGGGCAATCGTCGATCCACGTGGTGGTCGTCGATCTCGACTTCCTTCCAATCTCCAGGCAGGTCCTGGTCGGGGAGGGGAGTGTCGGACCTGCCGCCGATGCTCGCGGCCTGCCGATCCTGAGCGAGTCGGAGGAGTGGGCCCTCGAGGAGTAGATGCAGGGCCGCATGCTTTCCACGGGCTGGATTCCCGAGCCCGGGTACCCTGAAGGCACGCAGGTCGATGTGACGCCGCCCATTTCGGGGGCCTCGACCCTGGAGTCTCACCCATGACCCACACGCCGGCACGCGATTTGCACGCCGATCGAGCCCTGCTGTTCGAGCTTGAGCCCGAGGCAGCCCGCCTCTACGACCGCCACGCCAGGGTCGCCGAGGAATGGTTTCCGCACGACTACATCCCATACCGGCTCGGGCGCGACTTCGACAAGGATCCCTGGACGCCCGACCAACCCCGCCTGACCGGCGTGGCCCAGACGGCCTTCGAGGTCAACCTGCTGACGGAGGACAACCTGCCCTCCTACCACCGGCTCATCCATGGGATGTTCGGGGCCGGCGACGGGGCCTGGATCAACTGGATCGGCCGATGGACCGCCGAAGAAGGTCGTCACGCGATCGTCCTGCGCGACTACCTCACGGTCACCCGCAATCTCGATCCGATCGCCCTCGAGCGAGGACGGATGACGCAGCTCCAGAACGGCTACGATCGAAACACCATCGACACGCTCCGGGGCCTTGCCTACGTGGCCTTCCAGGAGCTTGCGACCCGGATCTCGCACAAGAACACGGGGAAGTACTCCGACGATCCGGTTGCGAATCGGATCATGACCCGGATCGCCGCCGACGAGAACCTTCACATGGTCTTCTACCGGGACATCCTCGGTGCCGCGCTGAAGATCCAGCCGTCGCGCGCGGTCCAGGCGATCGTGGCCGAGGTTCTTGCCTTCCAGATGCCCGGCAACGGCATCCCGGGATTCCTGCGGAAGGCAGCCGCGATCGCGAAGGCCGGCATCTACGACATCCGCATCCATCGGGACGAGGTGCTCATCCCGATTCTCAACCACTGGAAGGTCTTTGAGCTCAGCGGTCTCGATGCCGCCGCCGAGGAGGCCCGCCGGGTCCTGGCGGCGCACCTGGAAGGACTCGAACGGGCCGCGAAGCGCTTCGAGGAGAAGATGGCCCTCTCGACCACGCCGCGGGTCATCCGAGCGGGCTGACCGTCGGCGGGGCCTCGCCGGCACGCAGCGCACCCAAGACGAGGCCTCGCCATCATGCAGCGCGCACCACGGCGTGTCGGCCGGGCCTGGCGCCCGTTGCCCCTTTCGGGCGCCCCTGCGTGGACGGGCTGTGGACGGGGACCTCAAAATCGGTCACCGAACCGCGAAAGTCGTGGATAAGTGGGTATCGGGGCCAAGCGGGGGCGGGGTACATTACGTCTTGCCCGGAGAGGCAACGAACCAGAACGGTCAGGTCAGTGCTTGCAGTGACCACAGAACGCAGGGTGCTTGCACCAGGCGGGATGGATCGGGAAGGGGAGCGGTTTCTCCGGGCGTTTTCGTGTGCCCGCCCGCAGGCTGCGCGGCCTTCAGCCTCAGCGTCCGGGGCGGCCAGATTCCGGTCCGATCTCATGGAACCACGTCCTGAGCCTGGGAGGGGAGCACCGATGGAGCACGCTCGACCAATCCTGGTCCGGTCCGATGAGGGGGCCATTCCACCCGGACCACCAACGCCCGGCATGGACCGCCGGCAACTCCTGGACCATGAGGATCGCTGGGTCGGCTGGGTGCGGACGGCCGCCGGGCTCGCCGGCGGTTGGCACCACCATGGAGCGCGCGACTCCTACATCTACGTTCTCCGCGGCCAGGTGACCATCGACTACGGCCCCGGCGGGCGCGGGCAGATGACGGCAGTGGCCGGGGATTTCATCTTCAACCCGGCCCGAGTGGTCCATCGCGAGATCACCGCGGCCGATGAGCCCGCGGAGATGTTCGTCGTTCGGGTTGGGACCGGCCCGCAGAACGTCAACGTCGACGGCCCCGATCCCGATCCGGAGAGCCGGTGACGGTTCTGGTGCGGACCGCAGGGACCGTGGGATCGCCTCCGGCCGCCATCGGCAGGTCGGCGAGCCAGGTGCTTCGGGCGACTCCAGGCCCGTGGATTCGATGTGGACGAGATCGGCGTTTTGCCCGTATTTCGCGAGATCTCGTGGATAACGCCCCTTCCGGTCGCGGGCCGGCGACGGTACTGTAGATCTTGCCCGAAGGGGCCCCAAACGATCAGCGGACCGACCGGTGCTTGCACAGGTCCCGCCCCGGAGCTTGCTCTGGTGGCGGAAGGGACGCAGATCGAGCGGCGGTTCCTTCGGGCGTTTTGCTGTCCCCAGTGACACGGGGCACCTGGTTGGCGGTCGAGGGCCTGGCAGGGGAGGGGACCATCGGCCCGAGCCGGCCGATGGTGGCCGCATCAAACGGCAACTTCGGCCACGGCGTGGCATTCGCGGCGCGCGCACACGAGATCTCGGCGGTGATCTTCGCCGACGAAGACGCGAATCCCGTGAAACTCGATTGCATGCGTAGGTTCGGGGCGAGTGTGAACCAGCAGGGACGGGACTTCGATGCGGCCCGAGAAATGGGTGCCCGGCTGGATATCCGTCGCCAGGACTAATGTTGACTAACCATGACTCACCACTGTACGATCCGGCCCATGGGCAACGCTGTCAACATTCACGAAGCGAAGACGCACCTTTCCCGTCTGGTCGAGCGCGTTGAGGCGGGGGAGGACATCGTGATCGCGCGGGCTGGTCGTCCTGTGGCGCGACTCGTGCCGTATCGCGATCGGACGACGCCGCGCGTTCCTGGTCGCTGGCGGGACCAGATCACCATTGCCGCTGACTTCGATGCAACAGATGAGCAGATCACCGCCGAATTCGAGGGCTCGAGCGCGTGATCCTCCTGCTCGACGCCCACGCGTTCCTCTGGTGGGCCCGCGACGAGGAGCTGCTACCCGATGCACGTGCCGCCATCTCAGATCCGGCCAATGACATCATCGTCTCGGCAGCGACCGTCTGGGAGCTCGAGATCAAGCGAGCCCAGGGCAAGCTGACCGCGCCGGCGGACCTGCTCGAGATCATCGACGCCGAGGGCTTTACGTGTCTACCCGTGTCGGGTGCCGATGCCGCAGCCGCAGCTCGGTTGCCGGTGCACCACCGGGATCCGTTCGATCGGATGCTGGTTGCGCAAGCGACGAGGCTCGATGCCGTGGTCGTCACCCGAGACTCGGCGTTCCGGGCCTATGACCTCGAGGTCCTTCCCGCCTAGGCGCCGGGCCTGGGGGTAGACCGCGTCGTCGCCCTCATGGCGTGATCTCCAGGGGAACGGGATCGGAGAGAAGGTAGGTGATCACCACGCCGTTCGGATTGGGGTGGGCGTACTGCTCGACTGTGACCCGAACGTCGTAGCGGCCAGGCGGGAGCGCGTAGCCGAGCGAGGGGTCGCAGCTCGCCGTACCGCCGAGCACGCCGATGTCGATGGTCCCGCCGGGCACGAGCGTCGCCCCGGTGCCAACACCGGCGATGCCGCCCTCGTAGGCGCCAACGATCTCGTCCGATCCACGCGGGTAGACAAGGGCGGTCATCGGGTCGCCCGATTCGAAGACAACCGAGTCAGGACCGGCATTCGTGACGGTCACGGTTCCCTGGAAGTCTGCGCCCGACACGACCCGCGCGGTATTGAGACGAGCTGTCGCCCGGAGCGGGGAGTCCGTGATGATGGTCCTGAGGATGGCCGAGCAGTCAACGCCTCCCGATTCCGGGTTCGGATACGGGAGGAAGCCGACCCGGATCGTCACGATATCCCCATAGGTCGCGTCGATCTGCTCGGCGACCGAGAGCCCATCCGCGCGAAGGGCGACGTCGATCGTTTCTGCGCCGATCCCGACGGCCCGCAGGTGCTGACCGGCGAGGCTCACGATCGCACGCTGGATCTCCTCGAGCTGCGAGGCCGTCCTGGGCTGGAGAACGATCTGGAACTCGTCCGGGAACTCTAGGATCGCCCGCAGGGCCGCGCAATGCTCCTCGATGCGGGCGGTGAAGCCGATGACGAGACGGACCCATGGCGAATTCTCGAACCGGACCGCCGTGAACTCGTCGGGATGGGCGCTGCCGTAACTCTGCGCCGTCTCCGCGTCGCCCTGGAGGCGCCCCTGATCCCGGGCGAGCGGCCCCGTTTCCGAGAAATCGGTCGGATCCGGGCCGGTCTCCACGACCTCGACGAAGTTCGGACAGTCGCCCGGGCTGCTCGGTGGTGTGCCTTCCAGGGACGAGACGCCAGGTGACGGACTGACTGCATCCGTTCCTGGAGGCGCAGGAGCGCCGGAACAGGCCGAAACAACAATTGCGCCGACCAGGAGCCGCACCCGTACCGAATTCCGATGCCGATATGCCATCGGGTCCTCACAGCTTGCTCGTCCGCTGATCGATGTCTCCTGCAAGAACCATACGCTCGCGGGTCGCGCGAAGTTCCATCGAACCCCGTTTCGGGTACTTCCGATAAGGTAAGTTATGTCTGGGCAGCGGAATCGAGATTCTCGCTGAGCGATCGAAGGATGGCGATGGAGTCGCCCACACGTAGCCACGTGTCACCAATGCTTCTCATGTTCGCCAGCATGTCAGCGAGTCGCAGGTTGGTGTTGAGGACGGCGGCAGCCTCACGACGCCCGATGTAGCTGGGGATGACGTGGAGTCCCCGCGGCTTCGTGAGCCCCAGGTCTGGGTCGACCGTCTCAAGGTACTTCTTGTCCTTGCGGCCGCGCGACAACTCGCGGGAGATCGTGCGGATCGCATGGCTGTCGTCCGTGAGGGTTACCTCGTCACTGATCTGCCAGACGTGCCCGTGGACGAGGACGTCGCGAAGGACGAACACTTCCCGAATGTGATCTGGCGGAGGGCGACCGGCACTCGTTGCGATGCGGATCAGCGCTCGGAGCGCGTCTTCGTTGGGTTCGGCGACCCTCCCAACGAAGGACTCGATCGCGAACGTGCCCATCGCGATGACGGCCATGGAATGCGCGTTCTCCCATCCGCCTTTGGGTCCGTCGATTGGTGCCCACGGCCCCGCGGGTCTCAGCAGAAATTCAAGGTGCGGTCCGAGAGCGAGGACCCACTCGGTCGCGATGATCGACTGCCATTCGGTCTCGAGAATGACAGCGTCATCTCCGGTCGTCGTCACGTGCGCGAATGCGCGGCCTCTACGCGCCGGGCTGCGATGGCGAACGGCAGGAAGTAGCGGTCCAGCGAGGCCGCGCTCGAGGCGTACTCGTTGTCGCCGACGAGGAAGTCGCACACCACTTCGCGAGCACGGCAGAGCTCCCGCAGCTCCGGACCGCGCCACCGCCGGTCGGCAATCGTGAGGTCGAACAACTCAAGGGCACGGACGAGCGCGTTCCACGCGCGGGTCTCGTTCCCGGCCTGCACGGCGCGGGCGGCTCTCGCAACTTCGGTGCCGATGTTTCCGAGCTGCGCCATGAGGGACAGGTCAAACCACTCGCCCGCCGCGGCCTCGCGGTGGAATGTCCGGACGGTCATGGCATCACCAGTCGATCCACGATCCGAGCGATCAGGGAACGTGTAACCGGGTCGTCGACGGACCGGGTGCGGTTGCCCTGACCAGGGCGCAGGTTGATCATCGAGTCGAACTCCAACCAGCCTTCGGTCCCGTGTTCAGCTGGGTAGAGATTGACACCCCACAGGTCCCGTTGGTCCGAGCCATCCTGGACGAGGGCTGCTTCCTCGTCAGCATGCATCCCCGCGTCGATCGCCATGATCCCGCGCTCGACGTCGACGACGACCTTGACCAGGTCACCGAACCGGGCCGCGGCCAGCTCGTGAACGTGCGTAAGGGACGTGGACGTCCGGACGATCTCCACGCTAGACCGCGACGACCTTGAGCACTTCGTCGCCGTAGTGGTTGATGACCTTCACTGCGACCTTGCCGGTCGAAGGGCGCGGGAACGGCCGCGAGACGTTCGAGTTCACCGTCGCCCAAGCCTCGTCGCTGATGTCGGCGCGGAGGGCACGACGGAGCTTCTCATACGGGTCGTCAGCGCCGGTGAAGTAGGCGTGGCGGACGAAGAAGGCGTCGCCGTCGTAGTTGGTGTCGAGGAACCAGGCGGCGATGTCGTCGACGGACGACGAGCGGAGCACGCCGGTGGTCGGGTCATAGACGTCGAGGCCGCGGACCTCGACGGTGATCTGGCCGTCGCCCGCCGGGCGGACGTCGATGTCGGGCTCGCCGAAGACCATGAAGAGGTTGCCGGTGCCGGTCTTCTTGAGGAGCTCGTCCCCCATCGCGAGGTCGGGGTTCATGCGGGCCTGGAGGATCGTGAGGCGGCCGAGCTGGGAGGCCTCCTCCCCAGCCATCGGGTCGAACGCGAAGCCGCACACGACGAGGAGGTCGGCGAACTTCACGGCCTCCTTGGCGGCATCGCGGATGAGCTCTGGGCCGACGGTGCCGAACTCGGGGCCGATCGCGATCGCGACGGTCCGGGCCTGGCCGCTCTCGGTGTACTCCCCTACTCCCTGGACGAAGACGCCCGGGTACGGGTCGAGGCGGCTGAACGTGAGCCGCTCTGCGCGCTTCGTGTTCTGGACGCCGGCGCGGCGGAGGTTGTCGAGGATGCTCGTGACGAAGGCGCCGGCGTCGACGGACGGGGTCGACTCCGCGGCCTCGGCATCCTCGGGCCCGGTGACGAGCACACGGTGCGGCGACAGGCTCTCGACTGTGAACGGGCCCGACACGCGGACGACCTTCTTGTCCTCGTAGGGACGGTCGAACAGGGTCTCCGTCTCGGCGTGGCGGGCGATCGCAGCATCGATCTCCTCGCGCGTCATGCCTTCGCGGATGTCCGGGTTCTGGGCGATCGACTTCAGGGTCACGTGCGGCACGCGCTCGTACACGAAGCCGCGGCGGACGTCGTTGGCGGTCGCCGGGATCGGGCTCGGCGGCACCTGGCCGGTCACGTCGGCCTCCTTGCGGATCCCGACCTCCGAGTCGGCGAGGAGGTAATACGGGTACTTCGCGGCCATCAGCCTCGAACGCGCCAGGGCGAGCGCCACGCGGCTCGTGTCGATCGTGATCCAGCGGCGACCCCACTGCTCCGCGACGTAGGCCGTCGTGCCAGAGCCGCAGGTTGGGTCCAGGACAAGGTCACCGGGGTCGCTTGTCATGAGCAGACAGCGCTCCACGACCTTGCTGTTCGTCTGGACCGCATAAATCTTCGGATCCGTAAAGCTCCCGGTCCCGACGTCAGTCCAGATGTTGTCGAGAGGGTGGACTCGGAAGTCATCGTGGTAACGGACGTACGCGAAGCTGGCGCCAGAAACGGTCACCCTTCCTGCCCGAGCTAGACGCTCGAGCCCATCTCGCGTCGTCGTCCAATGTCGCGAGCGGCCGGGCCCAAAGACCTGACCGGAATACTCGAACTCGAACGAACCGGATTCGGCGAAGCCCATGGAGGTCAGATCGCCGACGCGAAACACACGCGACCCTGCCGGGTAGGGATGCTGACCCTGTCGCTCGGGCTCCGTCATTCGCCGTCGTGCGCCGTCTTCTAGTTCGAGCCACGAGTACACGCCGGCGCCCTCGGCGCCGATTCCCTTGTCGAGATAGAGCTGGCGGTACTTCACCACCTCCTTTGACTTTGCGTACCAGAGGAGGGAGTCAGCGACTGAAGCAAGCACATTGACCCGCGCAACCGGGCTGCTCATCCCTGTCGTCTTCTGGTACGTGACGACGCCGCAGAAGTTGTCAGCCCCAAAGACCTCGTCCAGCAGGCTTCGGACAAGGTGCTCGTTCTCGACGTTCATCTGCACGAACAGCGAACCGGACTCGGTGAGGAGTTCGCGTGAGGCGACGAGGCGATCGCGCAGGTAACCGAGGTACGAGTGGATCCCCAGCTCCCAGGTGTCCCGGTACGCCCTCACCTGTTCGGGCTGGCGCGTGAGGTCGGAGTCCTTGCCGTCCCTAACGTCGCGTTTGCGCGTGCTTACCTGCCAGTTACTTCCGAATTTGATGCCGTAGGGCGGGTCGATGTAGATGGTCTGGACCTGGCCCTTGAGGCCCTCCTTCTCGGCGAGGCTGGTCATCACGAGGAGCGAGTCGCCGAGGATCATCCGGTTGGACCACTTGCCCGGGTGGCGGTAGAAGTCGACCTTCTCCTCGAACGTCAGGTCCGTGTACGGCGCGAAGAAGCCGAGCTGCTCCTCGGCGCGCCGGCCCTCGCTCTCGGCCCGGAGCTCCTCGACGAGCGCAAGCGGGTCGATGGTCTCCTGGATGTAGATGGGGACGGCCGGGACCTCCAGGTCGGCCGCGTCCTGCTCGTCCTTGCCCTTCCAGACGAGCTGCGGGTCCAGGCTGGGGTCGCGGGGGTAGCGCACGATCGCGGGCCTCTTCTCCTCCGGGCGGGCGAACGACTCGAGCTCGGCAGTCGGGATGTTGGAGCGGGTGTCGGCGTGGGTCGTGGCGCGCACGGGCGTGATGGCTTTCGGCTTCATCTTGTCAGCCATCCGTCATCCGGGGCTTATCGCCCGGCCACGCCGTCGCTGCTCCGCCGAACCAGGTAAGCATGGGGTGATCCACCCTGGCCATCATCGGGCCATGTTACTGGCCGGTCGAAAGTGTCTAGCGACATAGCCTTGACACGCTCGCTCCCCTACCCTACGGTGCCGCTTGAAGCGTACGGAACTCCTGGATCTGATCGCGGAAGCGGCGCGGGACCGCGGCATTGCCTTCGAATTCGTCCGGGAGGGCGGCAACCACGAGATCTGGGCCCTCGCTGGGAGGCCCATCCAGATTCCGCGACACCGCGAACTCCGCGAGCCGCTTGCGTGGAACGTGCTGCGATCGACGCAGAAGGAGCTTGGGACCCGATGGTGGCGACGATGAGGCCCCGATACACGGCGATCGCCGAGCGCGATGGAACGTGGTGGGTCATCACCGTGCCCGAAGTGGACGGCATCTTCTCGCAAGCTCGCCGTCTCGATCGGGTCGAGTCCATGGCCCGAGATGCGATCTCGCTCATGCTCGAGGTCGCCCCGGACTCCTTCGATGTCGACGTCGTTGAGAACCATGACCCTCCGACGCAGGAGGTCCTCGACGACATCATGTCGCTCCGCGAGGCCGTCGCCGCCATGCGCCGGGATACGGCCGACAGGACCCGCGACGCCGTTCTGTCCCTCCACGACAGCGGATACCCGCAGCGCGACATCGGCCGCATGGTCGGTATCTCGCACCAGCGAGTCGCCCAGCTGCTCGCCAAGGGTAGTCGCTGAACGGCTGAGGGTCACCGGCCGGCCTCGACAGGCGAGAGGAACTTCGCGCGGATGTGGTCGGCGGCATTCTCCATGTGGGTGACCTCGAGGAACTCCCAGCGGCCGAGGCCTCCCCAGTGGTTGACGGCCGGCACCCAGAGGTCGCGCGCGGCGGCGACCTTGGCGGCCTTCTCCTTCTTCGCCTCCCCGGAAACCTCGAGCAGGAGCGTCAGGAGGTCGTCCGGGCCCGTTGACGCCGAGTCGCGGATCCGGATGAGGAAGTCCGGGACGTAGTTCGCGGCGCGGCCCTCGAACGTGTACGGAATCTTCAGGTTCAGGCCCTGGTTCTTGGCGTAGCTCACGACCTCGGGCATCGACTCGAGCTTCTGGGCGAGCTCGGACTCCCAGTTGGAGTCCTGGGCCACGTAGTTGATGTGGCTCTTCGTGGTTGCGAAGCAGGTCTTCGTCGTCTCGAAGACGACATCGTCCGTCGAGCCGATCGGGTCGTACAGGCGCAGCGTCGGGCTGAGGCGCGGCTCGCCGTACGTTCCCTTGGCGATCGCCCGATGGATACGCTCCGCGGCCGCGTGGCTCCACTCGGCGAGCAGCAGAAGTTGCGGGTAGGCGCTATCACCCAGGTAGGGCGCCACGCACTCGTCGATCCAGCGCCGGGTGATCGAGGCGAGCTGCGGGAAGAGCCAGGGCCGCTCGCCGCCGTCCTCGTCGCGGAAGAAGTTGTCCAGCGTCCGTTTGGCGACCGCGAAGACCACCGTGTTCATCCGCTGCTCCTTGAGCGGCAGGTGGAGCAGGTTCATCTCCCCGACGATCGGGTCCAGCTGGGTCTCGGTCGGTACCTCGCGGGTCGAGAGCTCGAGGATGCTTGACGGATCGAAGGTCGCGGTCAGCGTCTCGGACGGCATCTCGAACCGGTAGCCGACGACGCGTGGGAATTCGATCCGGAGGTTCGCTCGCTCGGGCAGCGCCCGGACCGTGAGGATCGGCTTGGGCTTGCGCGGCGTGCCGGCCTCGGTCGTACTGAGGAACGTAAAGGGCACGCCCAAGACCTCCGCGTACTCCGGTTCGAACATGCCCTCGGGTGTCGGGTCGTAGTTGGCCCGGCGGAGCGCTCGACCCACGACCTGCTCGCAGAGGAGCTGCGTGCCGAAGGCGCGGATCCCGAGGATGTGGGTCACGGTGTTGGCGTCCCAGCCCTCGGTCAGCATCGAGACGGAAACGACGCACCTGATCTCCGCACCCAGGCGATCCGGCTTGCCGACGGTGTTGAGCACCTCGCGGAGGATGTCCTCGTCCTCGATCTCGTCCGCGCTCCGGCCCGGGAACCGGGCGACGTACTCGCGCTTGTACTCCTCGATCTCGCGGGCGGCGGCCTTCTTGAACGCCGGGTCCAGGGCATCGCCCCGGTCCAGCTGCATCGAGTCGATGAGCAGGCTCACCGGGCGCTGGCGCCAGGCACCGTCCTCGACGTTGCTGAAAAGGGGGAGCTTGCCGGGTGCCGGGATGGCCGTCCCGTCGAGCTGCGCCTTGTCGTAGCCCGCGATCCAGCGGTGGACGATCTTGCTGACGCTGGTGTTGGAGCAGACGACGATGAAGACTGGAGGACGACCCATTCCAGCAGCCGCCCAGTCATCGAACGACCGCCTGTAGTCGGCGTAGAGGCTTTCCAGGGCGCCCTCGAGCTCTTTCGCCAGCACCGGGTCGCGCTCGTCCGCCGCGGTCTCTCGGAGCCCCTTCTTTGGTGCCCAATCACGGACGCTTGTCCAGAGATCCCGATAGCGCGGCAGGTCGCCGACCATCGAGTCGTCCGAGACGGGTACCCGTGGGATCTTGACGATCCCGGACTCGATGGCATCCATGAGGCCGAAGTCGGACACGACCCAGGGGAAGAGCGTTCCCTCGGCGTATCCGGAGCCCTTGAGGAAGAAGGGCGTGGCGGAGACATCGAAGATCGAGCGGATCCCGATCTTGTCGCGGACCGCCTTGAGCCCGTCGAACCACACCCGGGCCTCGTCCTGGTTTCGACGTGCCTCCGTGCGTTCGTCGGCATCGAGCGTGCCCTCCTGGGCCGCCTCGGCAGGCGCCGGCGTGTAGCAATGGTGGGCCTCGTCATTGAGGACCACGATGTCCTTCGCCGTTCCGAATACCCGGAGCACGCGACGAACCATCTCGCCCGGCGTCTCCTTGAACCGCTCGTTGTCCAGATCGCCCCGCGACAGGATCCGCTTCGTCAGACCCGCAGCCTCGACCTTGTCCCGCCGAATGAGCGCGTGGTAGTTCGTGATCTCGATGGTCGCGGCCTGAAGGCGGTCGAGCTGTTCCGGGGTGACCAGGTCCATCGCCCGAAAGAACGTCTGCGGGTCGTTGGGCAGCAGGACGCGCAGGCGATCTTTGATCGTGATCCCCGGCGTGACGATCAGGAAACGGCTGGAGAAGCGCTTGTCGTACGGGTTCGCGAGCTTGTTGAGGGCCTGCCAGGCGATCAGCATCCCCATGACGAGCGTCTTGCCGGAGCCGGTGGCCATCTTGAAGGCCATTCGCGGCAGGCTGTCATTCAGGCGGGCGTTCTCGGCACGGATGACGTTGAGCGCCTTTGTGTCGCCGGTCCTCTCCGCGGCCTCGACCAGATAGATCGCGGTCTCGGCAGCCTCGAGCTGGCAGAAGAACAGGCGACGGCTCCGATCCTCGGCGCGCCAATGGGCCAGGAGGTCCTTCGTGACCGCGGTCGTATGCGGGTAGCCCTGGATCCGCCACCGCTCGACGGACTGCCGGATCTCGTTGACGATCTCGTTCGGCTGCTGACGTATCCCAGGCCCGAACTGCAGCGTGAGTTGCGGCGAGGCCTTCTTGGGTTTCGCGACCGGGACGAAGAACTCGGAGGGACGGCGGCGCTCGTCGATCTCGCCGGACACCTGGCCATCGATCACGCGGAAATGCCGCGCCGGCTCAGTGAACGGCGAATTGATCACGGGATTTGCGATCGGCTGGCTCGCCAAGACCGGGTGCCCCTCCCCTTTATGGAGCCGACGCGCGCAATCCCGAGTGTACGGGAGTGCCCTGGGATTCGTGGCGGGCCTGAGCTTAGGCACGATCTGTGCCAGCTAGGTTGTCACAGAAACCCGGGGGCGGCGACCGAGAAGTGGATCCGAGGATCCTCGCGCCATCTTGCGGGTCGAGTGCAGATGCGTACCATCTCCACATGGGACACGTAAGCGGCTCCGGATCACCCGCGATGGCTGACGCTCCGGCCGGCGAGCGCTACCTGCTGCTCGCGGACATCTCTGGGTACACGGGCTTCATGTCCGGCGTTGAACAGGCGCATGGCGTCGATTTCAGCGCTGGGATCCCTGCTGCCTACGGCGTCCTGGGGGCGCTGCTGGACACGGTCATCGCGGGCGTCGAACCTGGGTTCGCCCTGGTCAAGCTCGAGGGGGACGCGGTGTTTGCGGCCGCCCCGGCCGCGAGCCTTGACGGCATGGGCGAACGAGTCGTCGATCTGATCGGAACGACATACCGCGCGTTCATCGAGAGCCGGACCCGCGCGATCCCGTCCAGCGACCACATCTGTACCGCCTGTCCGGCCGTGGCGCACCTGGACCTCAAGGTCGTGCTCCATCGGGGTCAATCGGTGCGCCAGTCCGTCGGTTCCGGCAGCGACCTGCTCGGCCCGTCGGTCAATGTCGCGCACCGGTTGCTCAAGAACACCGTTCGGGATCGAATCGGCAACCGCCCGTACCTGTTCGTGACGGACGCGGCGGCATCGGGGCTGGGCCTGGCGGGGATCGGCCTCGAGCACGCCGAGGACTACCCGGACGCTGGCAGGATCGAGGGCCACATCATCGACCTCGAGACCGACATTCCCCGCCCGCGCGCTGGTCGGATCGACGCCTAGTCCTGGTCGATCTGCGTCAAGTAGGCGCAGGCGCCTCCGCGGCGGCCTTCAGGCTGTCGGCGAAGAGGTTGAACGACTCGGTCAGGTCCGGAATGGCCTTCGTGAAGACGCCGGCCAGGAGCCCGGTGTATTCCTCGGTCATCTCGAAATGCGTAACGCCTTCGCGCGGTTCGACCAGGTAGGTTCGCTCGCCCGTGAACAGCCCGAGCGGCATGCCGTCCCGCCAGACCATGCGGGTCGGCGCCGTCAGCTCCGTGACGTGTAGCCGGAACGTTCGCCTGGGGTTCGCAATCGAAACCAGCGAGACCGTCTCGCCGGCAGCGATCCTGCCCTCAATGCTCACGACCGCCCGGTTCCACTGGCGATAGCTGGATGCGTCGGCCAGCAGCGCCCAGACCTTCTCGGGCTCAGCGTTGATGCGTCGGCCCACGGTGTACCTCGTCGTCATCACCGGGCTCGCATTCGATTGTTGCGGGGGTTGTGCTCCACCTCGGCCAGCCCGAGCGCCTCGAGCACCGGCGGGACGTAGTTCGCGAACCGGCCGCGCAGGCCCTTCTTGAAGCCGTACCAGCCCCCAACGGGGTTGCTCGACGACCGGCCCCAGGCCTCGATGGTGTCCGGCTTCGCTTCCTTCTGCTCGTCGGCGACCCCGAGCGGCATCCAGTCGTTGGCTTCTTTCAGCATCGTGTGCAGGTCATCGATGCAGCGGAGGTGATAGCGGAGCTCCGTTGCGCCGACCTGCACGACGAGTGCGGGCGGGTTGGCGTCGGGGTCCCGGTAGGCCTCGAACTCGGACGAGCCGGGCGGGGTCGTCAGGACCCACGGGTCATTTGGTGTTCCCGAGCCTTCGACGGGTTCAGCTGGCATGGTCCCCTCCCCTTTCGTTCAGAGCAATGTTGATGTGAGGACGGTACGGGTCAAAGACTGACATCTCTTGTCAGGCATTCGAAAAGACGCCAGACTCGTTTCCATGCGTGCTGGCCGGCTCCTGAACCTCGTGTTGATCCTCCAGGGGCGCGGACGCGTCACGGCGGCGGAGCTGGCTGCGCGCCTCGAGGTCACCGAGCGGACGATCATGCGCGATATCGAGGCCCTGTCAGGCGCCGGGGTTCCGGTCTACGCGATCCGGGGGCCGGGCGGCGGGTTCCAGCTCATCGAGGGCTACGATCCCGCGCCGATCAGCCCAGCCGACTGGCAACCGCGGGAGCGGCGACCTGGCAGGCCGAGACGCGCAACGGTCCGGATCTCCGTCGAAGGTCGACGCCTCGCAGCCCTCCTCGGCCGGCTCCAGCCCCTTCGAGGCAGGCGCGACGTCCCACCCGACACCAACGGCTGGCTGCAGGCTACCTTCCGGCTCCAGTCGCTCGAAGGGGTCGCCATTGACGTCCTTGCGCTCGGCCCGCACATCGAGGTCCTCGAGCCGCCCGAGCTTCGCGATCTCGTCGCCGATCGGGCGCGACGTACGGCTCGGCTCTATCGCGACAGCGCGTCCCGTATTCAGGACTAACCACGCTGCGCTTCAGCCGCGTCCGGGCCGCCGGATCCGATCGAGCTCGCGGCGAAGACGTTTGTTCGGCCGGCCCTCGCCACGGACCACCTTGATCCCGGGGTCGGCTTCCCGGATGACCGGCGGCGGGCTGGAGTCGATGTAGCACGTGGCGGCGACCGGCGCGCCGACGCGGTTTTCGATCGGCCGCACGACCTCGACGATCCGCTCACGTTCGGCGATCAGCGCATGCACCACGTCGCCGGCGCGAACCCTGGTTGACGCCTTGGCCGGGTTGCCGTTGACGCGGACGTGCCCGGCTTCACAAAGCTGCGTTGAAATGGGCCGGGTCTTGACGAGGCGCACCGCGCACAACCAGCGATCGATTCGCGTGTCTCCGCCCGTCTGTTCGCTCAAGTCGTTCGTCACCGCGCCATCATCCATCATCGATCCTGGGGTTGGCCGAGTTCGCCGGGCCTGCCACCCATGTATGGTAGTCTGGTGGCATGGAAAAGACCACGGTCTACCTCACGACTGAGCAGAAAGCGGCCCTCGCCGCCGCCGCGCGCGAGCAGGGCCGGAGTGAGGCTCGGCTCATTCGGGACGGGATCGAGGAAGTCCTGGCCGCACATGTAACGCGCGAGGTACCGGCCTCCATCGACGACCGACCCAAACACGCGGTCGGCGGCCGCGACGAGCTGAGTGTGCGCCCACGCTGGGTGAGTCGCGAGGCGTTCGTGGGCCAGTTCGTGAACGCCCAAGCCGATCCCGCACTCCGGACCGAGCTCCGCGAACTCGCTCCGGACTACACGGACGAGCTGCCCGACCGATGACCGACGCCATCGCAGACACCAGCCTGTTCATCGCTCATGAGACGGCGCGGCCAATGCGCATCGAAGCCCTGCCGGATCGCCTGGCTGTTTCGGTGATCACGATTGGCGAGCTCCGGGCGGGCGTCCTCGCCGCGCACGACGTGGCGACCCGTGACCGCCGGCTCGGGACACTGGCCGCCGCCCTCGTGCTGGACCCGATCCCCGTCGATGAGAGCGTCGCTGCCGCATGGGCGCGCCTGCGCGTCGAACTCCGAACTCGAGGTCTCCGGATGCCCGTCAACGACTCCTGGATCGCGGCGACGGCCATCGCCCACGGCGTCCCTGTGGTCACCCAGGACGACGACTACGTCGAACTGCCGGGCCTCGCCGTCATCCGTGTCTGATTCCGCGGTGCCCGTTCCTCAGGCGACGGTGCCCATACCCGTGCTGCCGTCGGACATGGTGGCCGAGATCATGCCGAACACGTTGTGGTCCGGATCGAGCAGGTAGCCGACGCGGCCGACGCCCTCCATGTCCATGGCTGGCAGCGCTTCGACGGCGCCGAGTTCGATGCCACGGCGCATCAGGGCATCGACGTCATCGACACTCACGACGAAGTTGCAGCCAACGACGGGAGCGCCGATCTCTGGCTTCGGACTGCGACGCTCGTTCATGCCGCCGTTGATGCCGTGACCGGCGGTCCCGGCGACGTTGCCGATGGCCCCCTCGCCCGTATCGATCGTCCAGTACCGCACCTCGCCAAACTGGGTGAACTTCCAGCCAAGCAGTTGCGAGTAGAAGTCGATGAGCACCTCTGGCTCGGAAGCGTGGATCTCGAAGTGGACGACGAGGTTTGCCATCGGAGCCTCCGGAGCCTGACTGCTGGTCACCCACGCGGGTGCCCTTCATGGTCACATACCGGCGTTCGGCCCATTCACTACTTGCCGCCTGCGGGGTATCGGCGAGACGCCACTGTTCTTCGGGCAGGCCGGGGATTTCAGGCTGGATCCAGAATTCTCGACCCGATATCGGATCCTCGACTTTCCGGGTGGCGGCATCCTCGTCATCGGTATCCACGCATACGTTGCCGACTTCGATGGCGCGCTCGCGTTGGGCGAACCCGTCGCGGCGACCTTCCGGTTAGAGCCCTGATCTGCGAGATCGAAGCCCCGCAGATCAGGTCGCCAGGAGCGCCTTCATCTGGTTGGCGATGAAGCCTGCTGCGCGGCGCGGTGAGAGTCGATAGAGGCGGTCCATGAGCTTGGCGTCGCTGCCGACCATGACCCGGTACGCATCCTTCTCCATGCCGTCGAGGATGATCCGTGCCGCCTTGTCCGCCGCCATCGCGCGTCCGGCCATCTTCTCGGCGTCCGCTCCCAGATTCGGGATGGCCACGCCCGAGTTCGTCGTGATGTTCGTGGCCACCGCACCCGGAAAGACGACGGTGACGCGCACGTTCGTGCCGGCGCACTCGGAATGCAGGCCCTCGGTCAGGAGCTTGACCGCGGCCTTCGAAGCCCCGTAGATCGTCTGCCCGGGCACCGGCAGGAACCCGCCCATGCTCGAAATGTTGACGATGTGACCCTCGGGACGCGCCAGGAGGATGGGCAGCAAGGTCCGGGTCAGGTACAGCGTGCCAAGCCAATTCACCGCGAAGACCCGGTCGATCGCTGCGTCATCGAGGTCCTTTAGCCGCACGAAGGGCTGGATGATGCCTGCGCAATGCACGATCCCATCGACTGCCCCGAGTCGTTCGATGACCGTGTCCGGCAGGGCCTGAACCGCGGCCCGATCCGTGATGTCGAGGACATGGCTCGAAATTCGCGCCTGGGCTCCAGCGAGCGCGGCCGTTTCCTCGAGCGTCCTGGGGTTCAGATCAACGGCGGCGACCGCGGCGCCTCGCCGGACCGCCTCCAGGGCGACTTCTCGACCGATGCCGCTTCCGGCGCCGGTCACGATGATGACCTTGGCTGCGAGCTTCATTGTGTTCCCCCAACCGGTGCGGTGGTTCGAGTACATCGTGGCCTTGTCGCTTCGGCAATTCGAGGGCCGAAGGGCCCAATCGGCCGTCCGTTCGACCTGCCGACCGAGCGACTCGCCGCCGATGGTCGGCCTCGGCAATGCCCTTCATGGTCGCGGGCTGCCTAATCAGGGCTCGACGACCTTCGTCGGCGCCACGCACCTTCCCGGCCCAGTAGCATCGGCGAATGCCATTGACCGCCCGCGGGCTCAATCGAGCGACACTTGCCCGCCAGGGCCTGCTTCGCCGCGAGCCGATGAGCGTCGTCGAGGCGGTCCGGCGCGTGACGGCCCTGCAGGCCCAGGAGCCGGCTTCGCCCTATCTCGCCTTGTGGAACCGAGTTGAAGGGTTCGATCCGGCCGACCTCGATCGGGCCTTTGCCGATCAGACCGTCGTAAAGGCGACGCTCATGCGGGTGACCCTCCACGCCGTGGCGGCTGAGGATTACCCGGCGCTGCACGAGGCGATGCAGGTCACCCTCCGGGGTGCCCGCCTCTACGACCAGCGGTTCCGACGCACCGGGCTCACGCTCGACGACGCTGGGGCGCTGATGCCCGAGGTCCTCGAGCATCTCCGCTCGCCGCGCTCGAATGCCGAAGCCGAGGCATGGCTCGACGAGCGGATCGGCCAGACGCCGAGGCCTGGCGTCTGGTGGGCCATGCGCCAGTACGGGCCGTTCATTCATGTACCGACGGGCGGGCCCTGGGGATTCGGCTCGCGTCCGGCGTATATCGGCGCACCGGCTGCACTCCGCGAGTCGCGCCCGACGGAGATAGCTGCGGCGGCCGTGCTCGTGCGCCGATACCTCGAGGCCTTCGGACCCGCGACGGCCCAGGACATCGCCCAATTCGGGATGCTCTACGCGGGCGTTGTCCGCGGAGGGATCGAGGGGCTCGGTGACGAACTCGTAACGCTGGACGGACCGGGCCGAACGCCCTGGTATGACGTGTCCGGCGCTCCCCTGCCCGACGCTGCCACCGCCGCACCACCGCGCCTGCTACCGATGTGGGACAGCATCCTGCTGGCGTATCGAGATCGGAGCCGGATCATCCCCGAGGCCTATCGCCGGCTCGTGATCCAGGGCAACGGCGACGCGCTGCCGACGCTCCTGGTGGATGGGTACGTGGCCGGCGTATGGCGCCCACTCGAACATGGAATCGAGGCAACGGCGTTCCATCCGCTGGCCGATGACGTGTGGGCCGGCCTGGATGCCGAGGCGCGGGCCCTGCGGGCGTTCCTCGCTCATCGCGAGCCGCTCGTCTACGGCCGCTACGCCCGCTGGTGGCAGGGCCTGAAGGGGGCTGCGGTCCGGATCATCGGATCGTGACGAGGGCCGCCGCCACCTTCGTGGTGCCGTTGCGTGGCGCTCGCGACTCGATCCCCGTCGGGTCCGCTCACCAGCGTGATGCGGGCGTCCCGCGGGCGGCGGCGAGTCGGAGGAGTCCCATCCTGAGCCAGCACAACCCATACGGCACGGAGAGGCTTCCGTAGACCAGTTCGGTGGCGAGTGAACCGTCGGACCCACCGACGACGAGGGGGTGGAGCAGGGCTGTCGGCAATGAGATGAGGCCGATGATCAGGAGCAGGGACCTTTCGCGCGGCAGCGCGTTGGAGCGCATGACACCGATCCCCGCGACGATCAATCCTGCGGTCATGACGAACACGGCGGCGATTGACAGGAGCCAGCCGCCATAGACCACGGGCGAGTGAAAGTACACATTGGGGTTGAGGATCCAGTTCTGCATGACGTGCGCCACGAACGACATGGCAAAGCCAAGGGCCGAAACGACGAAGCCCACCGTGCCAAGCCTGCCCAGCCGGGGCGCAGCCTCGACGTAGACCCCGGCCACCCCGATGAGGCCGAGCGCCGAGACCGCCGTCCAGAGGCTCCCGTACTGGGTGATGTTGAGTCCCAGCAGGCTGCGGTTCATGGCCGCTTCCTGCGTCCCGTGGGTGAAGGCAAAGATGAAGTCCCGGACGAGCCAATGCGACGCCCACGCGATCAGCGCGTAGGTGCTCCACTTGTAGAACCTCTCGCTGGTCATGTCGATCGCTCTCCCGTTTGTCGCGTCTCGCCGCCTGCCGCCTGCAGGCCGTAGATGCCGATCACGATACCCAGCCATCCGATCGGCCGGAGCGCCAGGTTCGGACCGGCCACGATGGCGAGGAGGAAGCCCAGACGAACCATTTGCGTTCTCTTGTACGGAATATCACCGCTTCCCACTATAGCGTGACGCGATATAGTGGGCCCATGTCGTCTTCTGTTCGATCCAACCGCGACGCAATCCTCCTGACCGGGGCGATCTGGGGCCCCGGACTATTCATCATCGGGTGGTTGATCGGCGGCTTCCTGTACCCCGGCGCTACCCTGGCCAATACCCACATCAGCAGCCTGGCCGCCGTCAATGCCCCGAGCCGCCTTGTCATGACGATCGGCCAGGTCGCGATGGCAGCCGGCATTGCTGCGTCGGCCTTCCCGCTGCGATCCATCCTCGGTCTGGGTGCCGCCTACGGACTGGGCCTGGCCGCGATCTCCCTCGCCGCCATCATCGCGACCCCCGACGGCAGCGTCCCGGACCAGGGCTTCGTGCACGGCGGATTTGCCGTCCTGTTCTACGCGGCGCTCATTTCCGTCGGCGGGCTCGCGGCACGCCACCTGCGCAGCGGCGGGTTCAAGGTCGCGGGAATTCTGGCCATCGTTGTTGCGCTTGCCACAGCCGTCTTCCTGTGGTCATCGCTCGGCGAAACCGCCTCCGGGCTCTATCAGCGCCTCGGTATCACGACGACGAGCGTGTGGCTGATGGCCGTGGCGCTGCGCCGTGGTCCGGTCCCCAATCGCCGGTCGACCACCGACCTCGATTGACCCCCGATCGCTGCTCCAGCGCCCCGACTCGTTTGACCGAGTGGCGAGCAGGGCGCACCGTGAGGTACTCGTCGAAGGCGCCGGGTCACGATTTCGTCGCTCGCTGCGCACGGCAGGCCGGACAATACCTCCTGGCTCGCACACCCTTCCGGACTCCTGATGCAAGGATCGTCGTCAGTCGGTCAGACCCGACTCCGAGGCCCGGCGCGGTCACCCGATCGACGGTCCCCGCGCCGCCCCGCGTCCCTTTGCCCACTCGAGTACGCGCATCGCCCGGAGCGTGTTCCAGCGGCTCGGGGTGCCCTCGGCGCCTTCCATCTGGATGTGGGCCTCGCCCTCGTAGACGTTCTGGAGCGGCCACCGGCCGTCGGGGTCACGATGATCGTCCACCACCGCGAGCGCCTCGCTGAGCCGCTCGTCGGCCCGGTCGTGGCCGGCGTCGCGCAGGTAGTCGAGCGCCCGCAGGACGTCGTAGTGGTACCAGTGCGGGAAGGAGAACTGAAGCCAGGCCGAGTCGATGACCTCGCCGGTCGACTTTCGGCGGAAGAGGCGGCGCTCGAGCAGGTACTCCTCGCCGCGCCGACGGGCATCCCCTACCCTGGATGAGCCGCCGATCGCCCGTTCGTGTTCGAGCAGGCCCTCGAGGACGTTGATCGTCGTCCCGAACGACGACACGATCGCGCCGTTTTCGACCTCGCAGTTCCAGCCCCCATCCGGCAGCTGCTCGCCGAGGAGCCGCTCGACGAGCGGCATCATGTCCACGCCGAAGTAGGCGCCGGTCGCGACGACGTTGCCGTTGATGCAGGGCTCGACCTCGCCCTCGAAGAAGCGGTGGGAGTTCCATGGGTTGTCCCAGCCGGCCCCGTCGCCCCAGGTCACGTGTTCCCGCACGAGGCCGACTGCCCGCCGGGCCTGTTCACTCGCAGGGTCGAGGCCGAACCGCCGGAGCAGCTCGAGCACGTGGAACGAGTCCGTCCAGTCGTGCGACCAGGCCGTGCCGGCCCACAGCCCGTCCGGCCCCTGGAGCGCGAGCAGCCGGGCACCCCAGCCCTCGGTCGCGATCCTCGACCGCTCGTCGGCGATGACGTCTGCCGGCGCGTGCGTCAGGTCGCGCATGACCTGCCAGCGGATCGAGGGATCGGCGTCGAGCAGCCAGTCGATCACGTTCGTCGCCATCGGATCAGGTCCGCCCACGCATAGCCGCCCTGTGGATCGGCGATGTACCCATCGAGCGATGTGATCGCCGTGCAGGTCAGCCCGGCCATCGTCTGCTAGTCGCCAAGGAGGCCCAGCTGCCGGACAATGGTGCTCGAGTCGTAGTAGTCGCGCCCTTCGACGACCATCCCATCGGCGACGCGCATGACGCTGCAATAACGGACTTCTGATCGGCGCCCCGACGGTGGGAACGTCCCCAGGCTCGACTGGAGCGGCCCCGTATGTGTGCCGCGATTGACGAATTCGACGACCGCCCAGTCGTCCTGCACGATCACGTTGACGACCTTGCACTCCCCGTCGGGAAAGGCATCACGCCAGCGGTGGTAGTCGCGCTTGTAGGCCTCTGGCCCGGGCAACATCTCGCCCCGCGCGACATCCTCGAAGCGGCAGTCATCGGCAATGACGGCGGCCCCGCGTTCCGGATCGCGCAGGTCCCAGGATTCGTGGAAGATGCGGACGATTCGCTCCGTTTCGGTCATCGAGGCCTCCGTCACAGGTGGGGCGCTACGCCTTCTGCGAGCTGCTCCATGAGCTCGACCTGGGCGTTGTACTGGAGGAGCGGCAGGTGGCTCCGTGCAACGAACTCGACAGGCACCCCGGCCCGGTCCCGAATCTCGACGAGGCTCTCGACGAGCTCGTCGGTGGTCCCGGCGTAGGCAGCGCGGCCCTTGATGAGCGCGTCGTCCGGGCGGTTGAACGTCGGCGCGGGCGGCGGCGGGAGCGATCGCGTGGCCGAGGCCTCCATGTCCGAGTACTTCCACTGCATCGCCCAGAACGCGTCGCGGTAGCGCGCGAGGGCGGCCTCGCGGGACGAGTCCGGCAGGAGTGTCGAGTAGTGGATGAACCGAAACGTCGAGGGGTCGCGGCCGATGTGCTCGCATTCGTCGAGGACCCAGCGGACCTGCTCGACGAACTTCTCGGCCGTGGCGTTGGCGAAGATCCCGTCGGCGAGGCGCGCGGCGCGGCGGATCGCGGGCTCCGCGCTGCCACCCACGAGCACCGGGATGGGCGTCGCCGGCCGGGGCCGGACGGCGAGCGTCGGCAGGTCGAAGACGTCCCCCTGGTGGGTGAACGGCTCGCCGCTCCAGGCCTGCGGGAGGATCCGGAGGATCTCGTCCATCGCCGCGCCTCGGCGGCGCGCGTCCGCCCCGAGCCCCGTGAATTCGACCTCCGACCACCCGAGCCCGAGGCCCAGGATCAGCCTGCCGTGGCTGAGCAGCTGGACCGTTGCTGCATCCTCCGCCAGCCGGAGCGGGTGGTAGAGCGGTGCGAGGATGACGCCCGTCCCGATCTCGATCCTCGACGTCGCCTGAGCGATGGCCGCGCTGACGACGAGGAGCGACGGCATGTAGCCGTCGTCCACGAAGTGATGTTCGGTGGTCCAGACGGAGGCGAAGCCGAGGCGCTCCGCTGCCACCGCGAGCCGGATGGCCTCGTCGTAGGCGCGGGTCCAATCGGTTTCGCCCGGCCGGAGCTGCGCGCTGAGAAGTCCGAAGCCGAGTCCCATCACCCACGACGATACCAGTGACGGCGCGGCCCGTGGCCTTGACGGACCACGAGCCGTGAAGAGCGGCGCTTCGCCGATGGAACGTCGTCTACGCCGTGGCGGTGGACGAGGCCCGGCGCGGATCATCGATGAGCGGCCGGACCTCGATCGGCGTGTCGATGGCGTCGGTGACCTTCCGGGCCCACGCGAGGGCGGTATCCAGGTCAGGTGCCTCGATGAGGTAGAAGCCTCCCAGGTACTCCTTCGTCTCGGCGTACGGGCCGTCGGTCGTCTTGCCCATGCGACGACGCGGTCGGACGACCTTTGCTCGGGCCGGCTCGGTCAGCCGTCCGCTGAAGAGCAGCGCGTTCTGGGCGTGCATTTCGGCCTCGAGCACCGCGATCATGGCAAATCCGGCCTGCATCTCCTCGGGAGTCATGGGTTCGCGGGGCTCGTCCGACATGTGGACCGCCAGCATGTACTGCGACATCGAGTCTCTCCTCGCTCCTGTGGGCGCTCAGCATGACCGCCCTGTGCACACGACGAGCGGCCTTCGCACGACTCGACTATCTCCCCGGAAGCTCGAGCGCTGGTGGGGCCCGCCCACCTACCCGCGACCTTCGTGAGCGCCGAGAGCGCGGCCGGCTTGGTAGCCTGATGCCCCCGCATCGGAGGCATCCATGGCCGAGGTCCTGCTCTTCCACCACGCCCAGGGGCTGACTCCCGGGATCGTCGCGTTCGCCGACGACGTGCGGGCCGCCGGACATACGGTCCACACGCCGGACCTGTTCGATGGCCGGACGTTCGAGACCATCGAGGCCGGGATGGCCCATGTCAGCTCAGTGGGCTTCGACGCGCTTCGGGCGCGAGGCGTCCGCGTCGCGGACGACTATCCGGCCGGCCTCGTCTACGGCGGGTTCTCGTTCGGCGTGACCATCGCCCAGCAACTCGCGCAGTCCCGGCCCGGCGCCCGAGGGGCGCTCCTCTTCTACTCCTGCCTCCCGATCACCGGCGAGTGGGCCTTCGGCCCGTGGCCGGATGGTGTTCCCGTCCAGATCCACGGCGCGGACGCCGACCCGTACTTCATGGACGAGGGCGATGTCGACGCCGCCCGCGAGATCGTGGCGACCGTGCCGGACGCGGAGCTCTTCCTCTACCCCGGCGACCAGCACTACTTCGCGGACAGCTCGCTCCCCTCGTACGACCCGGTGGCCACCGCCCTGGCGACGGATCGAGTCCTCACGTTCCTCGCCCGCGTCTGAGCGCGTACACGATACCGGCCGGCGCTCGCGTGCGGCGCGGCTGGTTCGGAGCCGCACCCGGCTTCCGTACGCCACCTGCGGTCTCCCATCACGGCGGTCACAATGGCGCCACGCCGCAGGAGCCATCGATGTCCGACAACCACCATCACCACGAGCACGAGCACGAGCACGATCACCACGACCATGTACCCGTCGAGTACGCGGACGCGATCCGTGGCTTCCGTGAGGACAAGGACGACTATTTCCGGACCGGTGCCGGCAGCCCGCTGCCGCCGGCAGATCGGGCCGGGTTTGGCGGCCTCGCCTACTTCGACGTCGACGAGTCGCTGGTCTTCGAGGGGCTGACCCTCGAACCCTACGCCGGGAATGAGCCGGCGAGGTTCAGCATTCCGACCTCGGACAATCGCCTGCGACCGGCCGCCCGTGCCGGCACACTCCGCTTCAAGGTCGGGTCGGTACCGTGCTCGCTCACGGCCTACACCTTCGAGGGCAGCTCATCGACGTCCGTCTTCGTGCCGTTCCTGGACGGGACCACGGGGATCGAGACGTACGGCGCCGGGCGATACCTGGACATCGAGCCCGAGGATGACGGCACGTACACCGTCGACTTCAACCTCGCCTACCACCCGTCCTGCGTGTACGACATGCGCTTCTCGTGCCCGTTGACCCCCGCCGAGAACCGGCTCCCGGTTCGCATTGAGGCCGGCGAGCGACTTGCCGAGGACCACGCCGCTTGAGGGCCCGGCCGCGCCGGCCGAGCGTGTGGCTGCGTCGGATTAGCCGTGCCAGGTTTCCGTACCCCGAACCTTTGGACATTTGACCATACCGTCCATTGCCATTTGGCGTTAGGCTGATAGATGAGCGCGCGATGAGAGCTCGCCATGTGCGAGCGTCTGGCTCGAAGGGCGGACGCAGATCAGGCACCCACAGGGCACACAACCATATAGCGATACCCCGGGCGCGAAAGGCCTGGCGTGAGAGGGTCCGGATCCGCACCGCGGCGCGCCGTGCGCAGGCGGGACGACAAGTCCGTGCCCCGAGCGATTCCGGACGGAGACCCGACCCGTGGTTTGAGGCAAGGCGCTCCGGCGCTCGATCGCGTTGATTCCGAGCGCGCCCTGGTGGTCCTCAGGGCAGCACAGCGGGCGCTGCTGCAAGCCAGGGACGAATCAGAGCTCCTCACCAGGATCTGCGAGATTGCCGTGGACGAGGCCGGCTACCGACTCGCCTGGGCAGGTTTCGCCGAAGATGATCCGGAGCGCACGGTGCGCCCGGTGGCGCGGGCGGGCTTCGAGGCCGGTTATCTCGGTGCGATCTCTGTCAGCTGGGGAGACGGCCCGCTCGGACGTGGCCCAAGCGGGACTGCCATACGCACGGGTCGCCCGGCGGTCGGCGGGAGCTTCCTGACCGATCCCGACCTCGCCCCGTGGCGGGAGGAAGCTCTGCTCCGGGGCTTTGCCTCCGCGCTGGCACTGCCGCTCCGCGCCGACGACCACACATTCGGGGTTCTCGTGATCTACGCGGCCACACCGGATGCGTTCTCCGCGTGGGACGTGGAGTTGCTGGCGGGCCTCGCCGACGACCTCGCGTTCGGAATCTCCACCCTCCGTGCACGCGCGGCAGCCCAGGAGGAACTTCGCCGGAGCGAGCGCAACCTCGCGGAGGCGCAGCGGATCGCCCACATCGGTAGCTGGGAATGGGATCTCCGCACCGGCGTGGCCAAACGTTCCGAAGAGGCGCATCGGATCTTCGGCGTCGAGCCGGGCGCCTTCGAAGGGACGAACCAGGCGTTCCTCGCGCGGGTCCACCCCGACGATCGGGACCGCGTGCAGGCAGCCGAGGAGGTGGCCATCCGGGGCGGCAGCGAATATTCGTACGAGGTCCGGATCATCCGACCCGACGGCAGCGTCCGGCTTGCTCGTGAAAAGGCCGAGGTCATTCGCGACGAGCACGGAACGCCGGTCCGCGTCGTCGGCACGGTGGAGGACATCACCGAGCGGGTCGCGGCCGAGGAGGACCGGGCGAGGCTGCTTGCCGCGCTCGAGCAGACCGCCGATGCGGTCTGGATGCAGGACCTCGACGGGATCGTGAGGTACGTCAATCGCTCGTTCACCCGGGTCTACGGCTACAAGCCGGAGGACATCGTGGGTACCTATGCAGGCATCGTCCACAGCGGCCGCCATGAGCACGCGTTCTTCGATGCGATCTGGGCTTCGGTGGCCGCCGGCAAGACCTGGACCGGCCTCATCGTCAACCGTCGCAGGGACGGCACGCTGGTGGAGCTCGAAGCGGTGATCTCGGGGATTCGCAACGCCGCCGGCCAGTTGGTGAGCTACATGCAGACGGACCGAGACGTGACGCGCGAGCGCGAACTCGAAAGTGAGCTCGAGCACAGCGCTCGCGAGCGCGAGACGATCGAGGCGGCGCTCAAGCGGATCGACCCCGGCTCCACGCCCGAGGCGATCGCGGCCGACGCCTGCGCGGAAATGGTCGGCCTGCCGCACGTCGACTCGGCGTTCGTCATCGCCCTGGACGATGAGCAGCACGGATCCGTGCTCGCCGTCGAGGGCCGGCTCGCCGCCGCGCTCCCTCCCAGCCGGATGATCCCGCCGGCCCGCGCGCAGTACCTCCTGGAGCGCGCCTCGGTCGGCGTCTGGACCGAGGCGTGGCGCTCTCGTGCCGCGGACGGCACGTACGGCGAGGACGTCGCGGCCACGGGCCTCAAGACCGTGGCCTACGCACCACTGCGGGGCCATGGTGGCGTGATCGGCGTGGTCGGATTGGGGATCCACGACCGCCCCGACCCCGCGTTCGTGGACCAGCTGCCGGTGCTCACGACCCTCGCTTCAATCCTCGGGACGCTGCTCTCGCCCGGCCTCGAGGCACGCCATCGCGAGGATGATGTGCGAGCCAGGATTCAAGGGGTCCTGGACGCCGCGGCGTTCGCCCCGTTCTTCCAGCCGATCATCGAGTTCCACTCCGGAACCATCGTGGGCTACGAGTCCCTGAGTCGATTTGCGGACGGCCTTCCACCCGATGCCACCTTCGCCCTGGCGGCGCGATGCGGGCTCGGCCTCGAGCTCGAGGTAGCCACGCTCCGGGCCGCCCTGGAGGCGTCGACCATCCTTCCGGCCGGCGCCTACCTCAGCGTGAACGCGTCGCCGGCGCTCATCGGATCGGGGGCACTCCGCGAACTGGTGCGCGAGCAGGTGCGCAGGATCGTCCTGGAAATCACCGAGCACGTGGTCATCGAGGACTACCCGGCGCTTCGCCATGAGCTGGCGACCCTCGGGCCGACCGTCCGCGTCGCGGTCGACGATGCCGGCGCCGGATACGCCTCGCTGCGCCACGTTCTCGAACTCGCGCCGGCCTTCGTGAAGCTCGACATCGGGCTGATCCGCGGGATCAACGCCGATCCTGCCAGACAGGCGCTTGTCGCCGGCATGGGCTATTTCGCGGTGAAACGCAAGATCCGGCTGATCGCCGAGGGGATCGAGACTCCCGCCGAGCTCAAGGCACTCCGAGAGCTCGGCATCGGCTACGGCCAGGGCTACCTGCTCGGCCGACCCCAGGATAGTCGCGGCCCCGGTTCGTGGCCGGGCAGGATCGCCATTCCCGGCATCGGCGCCGCTCCCCGCATCGGCGGGAAGCGCTGACGCTCGTCACGGATGGTCTCGCGGAGCTGCTGCCAGGCTCCCGGCGCTGCGGTCACCGTGACGACCATGCCCGCACCGCACTTGACGAGGTGTCCCGATAGAACACCAGGGCCGCCTCGTAGTCGGGCGCCGTCACCACCAGCCGCATCTAGAGGACACCCCTGTCCATGACTCCCTCCTCCAGTTGCAGATTGCGCTTGACGAACCTACGCCGGGGGCAGGATGAGCCGGCGAGGTTTGATCCGGCCCGCGTTTCCTGCGAACGGGCCGTCGCCGAACGCGTGGACGGTCACGATTGGTTCCATGGCCGCTGGAAACTCCTGGAGCGCTTCGCGGTAGTCCGCGTTCAGGGCCTTGAGGCGATCGCGGAACGTCGCCGCGAGCCCCTGTTGCCAGTCGTCGCCGGCTGTCTCGTCGGGCCGCTCCGTGGGCGACTGGTCGCGCCCTTCGCCGAGCGATTCGCCGGGCGACTGGTCGGACGGTTCGTGGGCCCGCAATTCGAGCGCAATTCCCGGTCGTGGCGTCCCGGTCGAGTCGGTGAGGCCCGTCAGGAGGAACGATTCCAGCCGACGCGCGAGCGCCGGATCGCCGTACACGATCGTTTCGATGTCCTCGGGATAGATGTTCGCGCCCATGACGCTGATCGTGGCGTCACGGCGGCCGTAGATGTAAGCGAACGGCAGAGGAATCGGCGCCGACCACGGCAACGGGCCTCGTGGGCCGGCGACCTCGGGCAATGAGCCGAGTGAACGGATATCTATCCCGAAAGCGGCCAGGGCCCGCCGCGCGGACGCGAACGGGAGCAGACCGCCGGCATCGTGCACGTTGTAGCGGATGCGCGGCGTCATGAGGTCGAGGCGGCTCACGGTGCAGAGAACCTCGCCCAGTTCGTTGACCTCGAGGTGGTGGATGAGCGGGTTGTACTGAAAGACCATCGGCAGACGTGGGTCGTCACCGAACAGCGCGGCGCGAATGTCCGGTCGCGCCCGGGCGAGCCGGCGAATGGCCACGCTGACCGGCGATTCGCCGGCCATCCCGATCTCCAGATCGGTCGCGCCGTAGCCCGAGTAGACGACCTCGAACCGTTCGAGCAGCCGGTCTCGCAGTTCCTCGGCCATCCCCTCCCCGCCCACGAGGGCGCACATCTCGTACTCGGCCCACGGGAAGCCGGCGCGGTCGCCCTCGTCGAGGAGATGCTTGAGGAACGGCGGGTAACCGCAGATCAGGTAGCGGACGCGTGGCCCCAGGATGGGCAGCGAGGAGAGGATCTTCGGAATGTCCGGCCCGATCGACTTCACGAGTCCGTGCCGGGTCATCCCGATCGACATGTTGAAGCCTGTCGCCCAGGCGCCCATCGAAAACGCGTTCAGCGTCACGAGGTCCTCGCCGCCGAACGCATAGCGGGCAAAGAATGCGATGTTGCGCTGCGCGACCGTCCGCTCGGCCTGACCACGGATCCAGTTGTAGGGCGTCCCGGTGGAGCCGCTCGATTCGTCGATCGTGACGCCCTTGAACGTGATCCGACCATCGAGACAGCGGCTTTCCATTGCGTACGGATCGATGTAGGAGCGCTTGTCCGTCTCGGGCACGGCACCGAGGATGCCGGCCGGGGGCAGCCGGTCCGGATCGATCCCGGCACTCCGCAGCCGTGCACGATAGGCCGGCACGCGATGCAGGGCTCGCCAGGCCGCCCGTTCCGCACGCAACCGACCCGTGATGGCCAGAACCTGCGGCGGCACCGTCTGGAAGAGTGCCTTGAGCCAGCCGTAGCGAATCCCGACGAAGCGGAACGTCACATCCAGCGGAAACAGCCACGCGTTCCGCCCGAGCCCAAGGATCCACGCAACGAGATGGCGAGCGACCGTACCGGTCGACTCGGCAATACCGCGTTCCGCTGGAGGGGGAGTCAAGGAAGTCATGGGCGTTCGACCAATTGACGCGCGTGTCTCACCGCTGTCACGGCATTTTGACCTGCGACGTTCACGGCATCGACGGTACCGGTCGGCTCAGTCGAGTATTCTCGGTCACCGGAGGATCGAATGACCAACGACAAGCCTGGCCCGAAGCCCGACCGTGTCAGGATCGAAAACGTCAACCACCCGGGCAAGAGCACGCCGGTGGACGCAGGCATGTACCACGCCATGCGCGACGCGCTGCTCGCCGTGCTCCCGGAATCGGCACCCGGCATGACGGAATCCCAGATGCGTGAGGCGGTCGTCCCGAAGCTGCCGGCCGAGCTGTTCCCGGGTGGGGCGAGGGCCGGCTGGTGGTGCAAGGCCGTCCAGCTCGATCTGGAGGCAAAGGGCGAAATCACGCGGGAGTTGTCACGCCCGCTGCGGTGGCATCGACCCGCCGAGGCGTCGAGGCCGTCGGAGGTTCGGACCTCGCGCGACGGAGGCAGCCCCCCGCTCCGTCACGGCGGCGACCAGAAGCCTTAGTCGGGCGGCCCCGGCGGCCCGCGGCGCCCGATCATAGGCGCCCGCTGCGTGGCACCGGCGACCGCTACCCGAGGCGCCAGAACGGATCCGTGAGCCCGAGTCGATCCAGGATCGCCTGATTCCCTTCGCGCGTATGGGGTCGCCATTCGGCCGCCAGCCGATCTCCCCACCAGGCATTCGAGAGCTCGGCGAGCTTCGTGATGGAGATCGTGGCTCCGCCCGTGCGTCCCTTGAGCCAGCTCGTGACATGTGCTTCCGACCGGAAGAGCAGCATGGTGCTTCAGGTGAAGCCGATGTCCTGCCACCACGAGACCGCCGGAACGAGGACGTGGAACACGAGATCAGTGTCTTCCGGAAGCCCGTCGCGAACCGTGATGGCGAGCGGTTCGTGGCAATCGGCGCACTCCGTGTGGATCGTGGAGTCGACATGCATGGCGGATCCGATCCCGAAGGCGTCCCAGCCGCAGTTGGCGTACCAGGAGCGACCCGCGGCATCGACCCGAAACGGGGTCGGCCCAGCCGCGAATGGGTTCAGCATCCGAATCTCGCCAGCGGCATCCAGGACCAGCGCATGGCCGTCATGGAGGCGCCGCCAGCCGGCGTGGACGTCGCCTTCCGGCAGGCCGAGCGCGCCGGCAATCTCTCCTGCCGTGGGGGCTCGTCCGAGCGTGACGAACTGTCCGTAGGTCTCGTTCCGGAGGGCGATGTCGGATGGGTCCATTGCCTGCGGATGATAGGCCGCTGCCGGGAGCGAATGTTTGCCACTCGGCAACCACGTTCATCGTTCAGGCAGTGCCGGTTCTCAGGTAGAGTCGCGAACAACCGAGATAGCCGGAGGATGTGATGACCCAGCGACTGGCCCTGCTCATCGGAACGCCCAAGGGGGCGTTCATCCTTCACGGCGATGCGGATCGCCGCGACTGGCGGCTCCGGGGCCCGTTGTGCGAGGGTTGGCCGATCCACGACATCTCGATTGACCCGAAGCGTGGCGCCATCCTCGCCGGGGGCGGCAGCCCGTGGTACGGACCGGCGGTCTGGCGCAGCGATGACATCGGGGCAACCTGGACCCACTCGAGCGACGGCCTGACCTACGGCGACGAAGGTGCCAAGGTCAAGACGGTCTGGAACGTGACCGCGACCGACGGCGTGATCTACGCGGGCGTCGAGCCCGCCGGCCTGTTCCGCAGTCACGATGGCGGTGCGACGTGGCAGCACGTCGAGGGCCTGACGAACCACCCGACCCGCCCGGAGTGGCAGCCGGGCGCCGGCGGTCTGATCCTCCACTCGATCGTCCCGCATCGATCGGACCCCGATCGTGTATGGGTCGGGATCTCCGCGGTCGGAGCCTTCGAGACGCAGGACGGGGGCATGACGTGGCAGACCCGAAACAGCGGCGTTCGGGCGGATTTCGCGCCCGTCCAGTACCCGGACTTCGGACAATGCGTGCACAAGCTGGTCATGGCCGCCGACGGCGGTGAGCACCTCTATCAGCAGAACCATTGCGGCGTCTACCGCTCCAGCGACGGTGGGCTCCACTGGAACGAGATCACGGAGGGCCTTCCGTCCGAGTTCGGGTTCCCGATGGCGGCGCACCCGCGCGATCCGCTGACCGTGTGGACGATCCCGCTCAACGGCGCCGATCGAGGGCGGTATATGCCCGAAGGAAGTGCGGCCGTATGGCGGACGCACGACGGGGGCGATTCCTGGATCCGCTCCGGCGACGGCCTGCCACAGGAGGACGCCTATCTCGGTGTCCTTCGCGAGGCAATGGCCGTGGATCGCCTCAATCCAGTCGGGGTGTACTTCGGAACGGCGACGGGCCAGCTGTACGGAAGTGCCGACGAGGGACAGACGTGGCGGCTCCTGGCCGAGAACCTGCCGCCGATCTGGTCTGTTGAGGCGGCCGTTCTTGACTGATCCGGCTCGGACGACGCCGGCCCCGCGCACGGCGGTTCGCGTCCACCTTCCGCGAAGCCTCGTTGCCCTGTTTCCGGGCGGCGAGCGGCAGGTCGATGTCGCCGGCTCCACGGTCCGTGAGGTCATCGACGCGCTCGAGAAGCCGTTCCCCGGCATTCGAGACCGCCTCATCGACGCCGGTCCGGCCGTCCGAACGCACCTCAACGTGTACGTGGCCGGTGAACGGGCCACCCTGGACACGGAGGTGGCTCCCGGATCCGATGTCCACATCGTCCCTGCAGTCTCTGGCGGCCAGTAGCCCATCGTCCTGCCGGGCGGTCATCCGCGCGGCGCACCCACTCCGGGTGCCTGAGCACCGGTCGACCGCCTGGAACGCTTTCCCGAAACCGCTATGTGGCGTGGATCTCGACTTCCACCGGCACCGCGCGACGTACGGTGTCTGACACCGGGCAATGGTCGATGGCCCAGCGACCCAGCTCGTCCAGGGCCGCCTGCGACTGACCCACGGCAGCGATCGAGACGACGATCTTCATCGAGAGCGCACCGGCCACGATGTCCGGATCCAGGCCGAGGATGCCTCGATCGTCCGATTCGCTGTCTACGCGGACGTCGACGGCACCGATGAGGATTCCGGTCGCGGCCGCACGGATGGCGATGAGCGCGACGACGCATGATGCGGTTGCCGCCCGCAG
The DNA here is from genome assembly GCA_040389445.1 of Chloroflexota bacterium. GTDB lineage: Bacteria > Chloroflexota > Limnocylindria > Limnocylindrales > CSP1-4 > UBA5189. Next base: position 286,347 of record JAZJZX010000002.1, on the reverse strand, counting down.
ATACCACCCGGGAGATGGCGCCGAGGCAGTTCCGCCGATGCCCTGCGGCATATCCGTTCGCAGCAGCTCGCCGGTCGGACCGGTGGTCTCGACGGCCAGTCCGGCCACGAGTCGAGCATGTGCAGCGCCATCCCGATAGCGTGCTTCATCCGGGTGGGCCGTCAGGTAGGCGCTCGCCCTGGCAATGCTCTCCGCAATCGACATCCCGATCCTCCCTGCCCCGTCCGTGACGCGGTCGCGAGCTGCCACGACCCGCAGGACCTGGTCCCAGGCCGCCAGTCTATGCTGGCGGCATGCATCCGATTGCTGTTCCTGCACCACGCCCCGATGCGGCGGCGTTCAAGTGGCCCAGCTCGCGCAGGTGACCCGTGTCCGACGAGATCGACCCTCGCGAAGCTGAGCGGATCCGGCGCCGGGACCACGACCTCGAAGCCGAGCGTCGGGCTCTGATGAACGCCGGCATGGGCAAGGTCTTCAAGCAAATTCAGGACGCGCAGGCCAAGGCAGCCGAAACGCCACCCAGGCGACGACGCCGGCGCAAGCCCTGAAGCGGTCGCGCCTCCGACGCATGGCGACGGGCGGGCGTCACCGTCACCGGTCCAAGGCAAGTGGGTCATGATCGCGCGATGCGGACCGTCAGGGCCACTCGCTATGTCACCCCGTTCCGGGAGGGTGGGTCGCTTCCCGGCCTCGTCGAGGCCGACGATGACGGGCTGTACCTGGTCAAGTTCCGCGGCGCAGCGCAAGGTCCCCGGGCCCTGGTGGCGGAAATCATCGCCGGGGAACTCGGGCGGACGCTCGGAATGCCGGTGCCGGAACTCGTGCTCGTCGAGATCGATCCGGCGATTGGCGACCTCGAGCCCGATCCATGGGTCCGGGAGCTGCTCGTTGCGAGTCCCGGCCTCAACGTGGGCCTCGACTTCCTGCCCGGGTCACTCACCTACAGCCCGGCGGCGGACGCGCAGCCGGATCCAGGCTTCGCGGCGGATGTCGTCTGGTTCGACTCGCTGGTCACGAACAGCGATCGCTCAGCCCGCAACCCGAATATCCTCACCTGGCACCGTCGCCTGTATCTCATCGACCATGGAGCCGCCTTGTACGTACATCACACCTGGGGCGATCCCGATGCCCACGCTCGTCGGCCCGTTCCCACGATCACCGACCACGTCCTGCTCCCTGCTGCCGGTCGGCTCGAGGATGCCCACACCCGGCTCGCGCCGCTCGTGACCGACGCGGCCGTCCGCCACGCCATTGCCCATGTGCCGGACTCGTGGCTTGCCGCCGACAGCTCGGTGGGAGGGCCGTCCGGACAGCGAGAGGCGTACGCGCGTTACCTCAGTCTTCGCCGCTCCGCGAACGCCGCCCTCTCCGCACGGCTCGACGAGGCACGGCCTGACGAGTCACGGCTCGCGGAGGCACGGCCCGACGAGGCACACCGTGGGCGCTGAGCCGTTCGAATATGCCGTGCTCCGCCTTGTGCCTCGTGTCGAGCGAGGGGAACGGATCAATGTCGGCGTCGTGCTGTTCTGCCGGACGCTCCAGTTCCTCGGCACCCGGATCGAGCTCGATGCGCCGCGTCGTGCCGCCGTGCTGGCCCTCGCACCGCAGGCCGACATCGATGCCATCGTCGACCACCTGCGGGTGATCGAGCGCATCGTTCAGGGAGATCCCTCGGCCGGGCCGATCGCGGCGCTCGCCGCGCCGGAGCGCTTTCGCTGGGTGGTCAGCCCGTCGAGCACCATGATCCAGCCGTCCGCCGTGCATTCGGGCCTGAGTGAGGATCCCGCGGCAACGCTGGACCAGATCTTCGCGACGCAGGTGGCCTGAGTCGGTCACGGGTGCCGTCGGGAACCCGCCGTCTGGATGAGGCGGAGGTCCGGCGCGCACGTCCGGCGCGCACGCCGCCCGCGGGCACGCCGCCCGGATCAGGGACGGGCGTCGACCCCGGTCCAGCGGCGATCCATCACGAGGTGCACGACGGTCGGGCGATCGGCAACCAGGGCCTGCTGAAGCGCGGGGAGAAAGGCGGCGTCGGTCTCGACCCGAACGCCCCGCGCTCCGAAACCCCGCGCAACCGCAGCCCAGTCAACGGGCCCCAGGTCCGTCGCGGCCGTCGAACCATCTTCCCGTCGATCCTGATAGGTACGGATCATGCCGTACTGCTCGTTGTCGAAGCACAATACGATGGTCCGGAGCCCGTGACGCACGGCGGTCTCGAGCTCCGCGACGGTCATGCCGAGACCACCGTCGCCGACGACCGCGACCACGGCGCGATCGCGATGGACGAGACCCGCAGCGATGGCCGCGGGAAGCCCGTAACCCATGGCCCCGGAGGTCGGTCCCAGGAACGTGCCGGGCCGGCGAAATCGGAACCCACGGGCCACCCAGCCGCCAAAGCTGCCGGCATCGGTCGTGACGATCGCATCCTCCGGGAGGGCCTCCCGGAGTGTCGTGACGATGCGGCCCGGATGGATCCCGGGCCCCGTCCACGGATGGGCGTCGATGACAGTGGCCGCTTCCCAGGCCGCCCGATCAGCCTGGTTGCGGACAACCCGAGCATCGGCAGACACGGCATCGAGCACACCGCGACTCTCCAGCCGCGTGACCGCGGCCCGGAGGAACTGCTTTGCGTCGGACTCGATGGCCCACGTTGCGGACGGGAGTTCCCGGCTCGGTCGGATCGGGGCGATATCGACGTGCGCCCACCTGGTGGTGGCGGAGGGAATCGACCAGCCGTACGAGGCGATCTCGCCGAGTCGGCAGCCGATCACCAGCATGGCATCCGCCTCGGCCAGTCGTTCGCGGACGACCGTGGGAGCCCCGTAGCCGGTCATCCCCAGGTAGAGCGGGTGGTCATTCGGAATGACGTCTCCGCGGCGCCACGCGGCGATCACCGGGACACGGAGCAGCTCGGCCAGGTGGACCAGGTCGTTGGACGTACGCGCCCGAAGGATCCCACCTCCGGCGAGAATCACGGGTCGCTCGGCGTTGGCGAGGAGCCGCAGCACCGCGCCGACCTCGTCGTCGTCCGGGCGGCGAGGCGAGATTCGTGCCGGCTCGGGACCCAGCCCGTCGGGAACGACGGCATCGAGCAGGTCCTCGGCCAACGCCAGCACGACGGGACCGGGCCGGCCCGTGGTCGCCTGCTCGACGGCCCGGGTCACTGAAACGACGGCCTCCTCGGTATCTCGCGGCTCCGATGACCATTTGGCCAGGCCGCCGACCGTCCGGACGAGATCGACCTCCTGAAAGCCCTCACGGCCCCGGGCAGAGCGCTCGACCTGCCCGACGAGCGCAAACATCGGGCTCGAGTCGGCGTAGGCCGTGTGGATGCCGATGGAGAGATTCGCAGCGCCCACGGCGCGGGTAGCCAGGCAGGCTGCCGGCCGTCCGGTGAGTTGCGCGTGCGCTTCGGCCATGAATGCGGCCGCACCTTCATGGCGTGTCGCCACGACATGGATCCCGACGGCCGTCAACCCGTCGATCAGCCCGAGGAAACTCTCGCCCGGAACCGTGAATGCCCAGCGCACCCCGGCCTTTCGAAGGGCGTTCGCCACCATGCGGCCGACGGTGATCGGCTGCGGGGGCTCGGGAGCGGGAGCGGCCGGCTCGTCGGGCTGGTCGGGCTCGTCCGGCTCGGAACCCAGGGCGGGCTCGTCCGGCTCGGGCCCCTGGGCCGGCTCCTCCGGTTCGTCCGGCTCGGGCCCCTGGGCCGGCTCCTCCGGTTCGTCCGGCTGGGGCTCAAGCTCCGGCGCGAGGGCGGCCTCGGACTCCCGGTTGCGGTCCCTGGCCGTCGCGATCGCCGGCCCGGGTGTTTCGGGAGGAGCGATCTCGTCCATCACAGCCCCGTCGTCGGGAGGGCGCCGAGGAGCATGCTCAGGATCAGGATGATGGCGACGAGTCCGACAATGAGGCGGCTGAAGCGCGCTCCGGGCATCATCGAATTCAGCGGTAGTTCTGGAACTGCAATGGAACGACCTCATCGAGGTCCCGAAGTCGAGCGATCACGCGCTGGAGGTCGTCCTTGTTCTTGCCCGAGACCCGCAGCGCATCGCCCTGGATCTGCGATTTGACCTTCGGGAATTCATCCCGGATCAACTTCGAGAGCTTCTTGGCGAGGTCATCGGTCAGGCCCTGGCGCAGGGTGACCTTCTGGCGCACCTTGTTGCCACCTGCAGGCTCCACCTTGCCCCAGTCGAAGATCTTGAGCGACAGGTTCCGACGGACGGCCTTCGATTCGATGAGATCCTTGATGGCACCCGCCCGGAACTCGTCGTCGGTGAGCAGGTTGATTTCGGTGGCCGACTGTTCGATCTCGACCGTCGCACCCTTGAAGTCGTAGCGCTGCCCGACCTCGCGGCGGACCTGGTCGAGCGCGTTTCGCAGTTCCATGACGTCGAATTCACTGACGACGTCGAAGGAGACATCTCCGGCCATATCGCTCCCTGCCTCCCCTACTCGACCGGCGACTCGTGCCGGTTGTACCAGAACCGCGCCTTGCGAATCCGGCCATCGTCCGCGATCTCGAACGTCGCGAACCCGGCGAAACGGATGCGTGCACGCGTCCGTCGGTGGACGTGGCTCGCATGCCAGACTGCCAGGATCGTCGGTGGGACGACCCAGTGACGCTCGAAGGTCAACTCTACCTGTTCCTCGAATTCCGAGGCCTTGAGAAGGCTGGCTCGAAGGTCGTTGTGGCCCACGAACGGCGGCAGGAAGGGGTCGTGGTGGGACTCGGCGTCGGGCGTGAACAGGCCCACCCATCGATCGCCGTCCCACGAACACCTGGCCTGCGCGAACCGATCCAGCAACTCGCCGGCCGCCGCGTGGTCGATCGAGGTCATCCGCCGCGCCCCTCGAGATGCTCCAGCAACAGCTCCCCGATGCGGTAGCTGTGGCCGCCGCCCATGACCAGCACAACGTCGCCGCTCCTCACCATGCGCGACAGCCACTCGGCGGTGGTCTCAACCGACCCGGGCGCTCCCACCGTAGCGTTCGGCACCAGGCGCCGAACCGCCGTGGCGAGCACCTCCGAGTTCGTGAGCGTCGTGTCGGGATCGCGGCCCGCCCAGATATCGGCAATCGCGATCGCATCCGCCCCGGCGAGGGCCGCCGCCAGATCACTCAGCATGGCCGCCGTGCGATGGAACGTCAGGGGTTCATGGACCGCCCACAGCCTCCGGCCCGGCTCCCGCTGACGGACGGCGGCGATGGTCTCGCGGATGGCGGTCGGATGGTGGCCATAGTCGTCATACACGACGACACCGGCGGCTTCGCCTTTTCGTTCGAGGCGCCGCCCGATCCCCGTGAAGGTCTCGATCCCGGCGACGATCGAAGCCGGTTCGAGTCCGAGCGTCACGGCCGCACCGGCCACGCCGAGCGCGTTGGCCACGTTGTGACGTCCGGCAGTGGGCAGTTGGACGACGACGGGGCCCGCAAGCGGGTCGAGTCCGGAGATCTCGATCGTGGTCCCGGCGGGCGTCACTCCGGTCACGCGGCCGAGGAGCCCGATCGCCGGACCCACGGCCGTCGCGTACTGGGCGGCAATGCCGCGGAGGTACCCGCCGCGCTCCGGCGGGACGTCGGTCAAGGCATAGGCAATCACCCGGAGGGACAGCGTTGGCGCAATCGAGCTCAGCAGCGCCTCCACGCCGGCATCCCCGACATTGGCCACCAGGGTCGCGCCGCCGGGCATGTGGCGGATCCACGTCGCGAAGGCGGCCTGCACTGCGGCGAGATCGGGGAAGACATCGGGGTGATCCCACTCGACGCTGGTCAGGACTGCGACGTCGGGCACGAAGGCATCGAAGTTTCCCGCATATTCGTCGGCTTCCACCACGAACACCTCGCCGGTCCCGACGCGGGCGGTCGCAGCCCCGGCCCGGGTCACGCTCGGCGGCAGCAGGGCGCCGACGAACGCCGAGGGATCCATCCCGGCGTGGGCGAGGGTGTGAACCAGCCAGCCGCTCGTGGTGCTCTTGCCATGCGTCCCGGCCACGGCCACCAGCCGTTTGCCCACGGCGGCATCCGCAACGACCTGCTGCCACGACTCAACCGGGATGCCGGCCGATGTTGCCGCGCGCAGCTCGACATGGTCCGGGGTCACCGCGGTCAGCGCCTTGGTGACGGCGAGCCTGGAGGGTGGGCGGCCGACGGTCACGTGGGCCGCGTCGTGCCGCCAGTCCGTGGAGATGCCGGCGCTCTCCACCGCCGGTGAATAGGGCGACGGACCTCCCGGATCGCAACCGCTCACCTCGGCGCCGGCGGCACGTGCGAGGAGCGCGGCGGCCGATGCGCCGGCGCCGGCGATTCCGACGACGTGGATCCGCTCGCCCGGGACGATCGGCCGCGCCTTCCGGACCGGCGCGAGGCCCGATCCGATCTCTGCAGCGGACCGCGTCACGCGTCGCCGTCCGCGGTCAGCGTCTCGACATGCTCGATCAGCCAGCGCAAGGTGGCCCGGACCGTATCGTGCCGATTGGCCGCGCGATCGCCGGTCCAGAGGTGGCGCCGAACATCCGCGAACCCGGCCTCGGCAAGCCCGATGTAGGTGAGACCCACGGGTTTCTCATCCGACCCGCCGTCGGGGCCGGAGACTCCAGTCACCGAGGCCGCCACGGATACCCTCAGTCGGTCCCGCGCCCCGATCGCCATGGCGCGGGCCGTCTGGGCGCTCACGGCCCCATGCGCTGCCAGCGTTGCTTCGGGAACGTCCAGCAGCACGACCTTGGCGGAGTCGGCATACGCCACGATCGCTCCGCGGAAGTATCCGGACGCCCCCGGGACCTCGGTCAGGGTTGCCGCCACGAGGCCGCCGGTGCACGATTCGGCGAGTCCCACGGTCAGCCCACGACCGAGGCAGAGGCCCTGCAGGCGCCCTGCCAGCGCGAGGAGCTCCGCATCAGCCATGGCGCGTCAGCGGCGCTGGGTCAGCGTGGGGGGCGCCGGCGGCTCGAATCGCCAGGTTTCCGGGATCCCCGGTCGACCGAGCGCGCCCAACGAGACGCCGTTCAGCGTGAACTGCGTGAAGCCGGACGATCCGCTCCGCACCTCCACCGAAGTCTTGCCCGTGAAGGTGAGCGTCCTCCCGTTGGAGAACACCTTGCCACTGGCCGAGATCGACGGGTCGAGCACGCCATCCACCCAGACCTTGATCCAGGCGTCCCCGCCGACGATCGAAACCACGAGGTTGACGCCCGTATAGGCAACGGTGACGGTGCGGGCGAGTGACGTCGTCTTTCCTTCCGGCGAGGTAGCGGTGATCTGGATCGACCAGCTCCCTTCGGTGAGTTCGAGGGGCGTCGTGAACGAACCGTCGTCCCCCACCGTGACGGAAACCGTGTTGGCGCCCCCGGGCGGCTCGGCACTCGCGCCGGGCGCCGGCGTTGCCGTTGGATCGGGCGTCGGCGTTGCCGCCGGCGGCGTTCCGCCGGGGGCCCCGAGGTACCTGGCCGTGACGACCACGTTCTGGGCGTTCGACGTGGTGCCCTCCACCGGGATCGCGCCGTTCTCATAGGTCGCGCCGTCCTGGGGTTGGGTCACCGTGAGTGTCGGAGCCTGGATCACCAGGTAGGGAACCTTGATGATCACCTTCTGAGGCGTTTCGGTCGGCTTGCCCGTCTCGGGATCCACCGCATCGATGTCGAACTGGTTCGTTCCGCGTCGAAGGTCAACCGTCACGCTCCACGAGCCGTCCGAGAGTGCCGTGACCCGCCGAGGCTGCGTCTGACCCGGGATCGAGACCGTGACGGTCGCGCCCGGTGAGGACGAGCCCGTGATGACGAATGACGTCGTCGATTCGTCCACCTCGACGACCGCGCTCGCCGGATTCGTGACCGCCAGCGTCGGTGGCTTGGCGAACCTCAGGAGCTGAACCGCAAGATAGAAGCCGAACAGGATGACCCCGAACGTCATGAGTGCGGCAACCACCACGGAAGGAGAAAAGGTCAGCGTTCGAGGCGCCTCGACGATGGTCCTCGGCGCGATGACCACCGCTTCGGTGGGGGTCTGATCCCCGCGCTCGCGGCGCCACTGCCTCAGGACGTCTTCCGGGTCGAGACCGAGATACAGCGCGTAGTTGCGCAGGAAGCCCTTGGTATAGACGGCACCGGGCAGGTCGCGGTAATCCCCGCGCTCCAGCGCTGCCAGGTACCGCGCCCTGATCTTGGTGTCCCGTTCTGCGCGGAACAGATCGACGCCCTTGCGTTCGCGGGCGCCGGCGAGCCGATCCGGGAGCGAAGGTGTCGGGTCGGGCGCCGGCTCGGTCCGCTCCCGGCCGCGCGCTGCCGACCGCGTTTCGGCCCGGGAGCGGCGCGCTTCCTCGCTCATGCCCACGTCGTCAGTCATCCCCGATCATGTCGACATCCGGCTCGGCCACGGGATCCTCGCGTCGGAGGACCACACGGGCGTTCGAGCCATCGAATGCGCCGATGTAGCCGCGTTCCTGCAGCTGATCGACGATCCGCGCCGCCCGTGCGTAGCCGATCTTCAGGCGGCGCTGCAGGAGCGAGGCCGAGGCTCGATCGTACTCCCGGATCACGTTCACGGCGTCCGGTAGGAGACGATCGGCATCCTGATCGGAGAGATCCTCGACCTGTCCGGTGGAGTCCTCGTCACTCTCGACGATGGCCATGTCGTAGTGCGGATCGTCGATCTGGCCGCGCCAGTGGTCGCAGATCCGGCCGATCTCGACATCGGAGACGAAGACTCCCTGCAGACGCATCGGGCGCGGCAGGTCCGAGGGCTGGTAGAGCATGTCCCCTCGCCCGATGAGGTCCTCGGCACCGGGGGAATCCAGGATGGTGCGCGAGTCGATCTGCGACGCCATGGCGAAGGCGATGCGGCTCGGGAAGTTCGCCTTGATCAGGCCCGTCACGACATTGACCGACGGGCGCTGTGTGGCGAGGACCATGTGGATGCCGGTGGCCCGGGCCTTCTGGGCCAGGCGGACGATCGGGTCCTCGACATTCTTGCCCTCTCGCATCATCAGGTCCGCGAGCTCGTCGATGACCACGACGATGTACGGCATGCGATCGGCTGGATCGGCACGCGTGTCGTTGTAGCCCCGGATGTTGCGGGCGCTGGCCCCGGCGAAGCGCCGATAGCGGCCCTCCATCTCGTTGACGGCCCACTTGAGCGCCGCCTTGGCCCGTTCCGGCTCCGTGATCACCGGGACGAGGAGATGCGGCAGGCCGTTGTACGAGGCCAGCTCCACGCGCTTCAGGTCCATCAGGATCATCCGCACGTCGTCGGGTGTCGAGTTGCACAGGAGGCTCGTGATGAGGGCGTTGACCATGACGCTCTTGCCCGAGCCTGTGGCGCCGGCGATCAGGAGGTGGGGCATCTTGGCGAGGTCGACGGCCTGCGCCCGACCAGCCACGTCGCGTCCGAGGGCAAAGGTGAGACGGGACGTCCCGGTGCTCGCGAAGTCCACCGACTCCAGGATCCCGCGCAGGGCGACGATGTTGAAGTCCTTGTTGGGAATCTCGATACCCACGGCGCTCTTGCCGGGGATCGGCGCCTCGATCCTGAGCGATCGGGCCGCGAGCGCCATGGCAAGGTCGTCCGAGAGGCCCTCGATCCGGCTCACTTTCACGTGCGGCGCCGGCTGGACCTCGTACTGGGTCACGACCGGGCCGGCATTCCGCCCGATGATCTGGGCCGGTATGTCGAAGCTGGCGAGCTTCTTGACGATGATTTCCTCGTTCCGGCGATGGAGGGCATCGGACTCGCCTCCCGAAACGAGCGGCTCGAGTGCAAGGTCGAGAAGACCAAGCGGCGGCAGGACGTATTCGCGCCGTTCGCGCGTGGGCGGCGAATCGGACGCATCCGTGATGTCGTCGGGGTCGCGGAGGGCCCGGACGCCCGGAGTGCCGACCGACGCGCCGTTGCCGCCCTCGGAAACCGCGTTCCCGTTCCGGGCCGGGGCAAACGTCGCCGATGTCGGAGCCTGGGAGGGAACACCCGCGGGAATGCGCTCCGGCTCGTCGCCGCCCCAGATGCCCGTCTGTCCGCTCGAGGCGGCACCGGAGACCGCGACGCGTCCCGCCCGCGAGGCGGAACGGCCAGCGGCGGTTCGATCCGTGCTTCCAGCCGTGGCCCGGCCCGTGTCACGCCCGAATTGGTCCTGGCGCGCCTCACGCTGCATCGAGGCCGACACGGTCGTCCCGAGCCAGCGGGCCGCCCGTGTGCCGGGCCGGACGAGGTCGCGCAGCGGGAGGTTGAACGCCAGCATGACGCCCACCGCGGCGATCGCGACGAGCAGGACGAAGGCGCCGGGAGCCGTCACCGGGTCGACCAGCAGATCTTCCAGGAACCGGCCCAGCTTGCCGCCACTCCAGACGCCCGTGACCTGCACGGCGCCCAGCGTCGCGATGTAGGCGACCACCAGGCCGACGATCGTAACGCCCCAACCCGATTGCGGCCGCGTGCCCGGTCCCCACTCCAGGTACCAGCCCGCCCCAAGGAGCAGGAACGGCAGCAGCCACCGAAGGCTGCCGAACCACGGTCCAACCGACCCGATCCACCAGTCGGTCAGCCGTCCCTGGCCGGGCAGGACCAGGGCGATGAGCGTGACGGCTCCGAGGACCAGCAGCATGATCCCGATGATCGAGCGCGCCACTTCCGGATTGACGGCCGGAAGATCAAGGCGGGGCAGGGCGAAGCCGGATCGGCGGCGTGAGCGGCGGGGTGCAGCTCGTCGGCGATTCGCCACGCTCAGACCTCGACCACCACCGGGAAGACCATCGGGCGACGCTTCGTCTGCTCGTACAGATACCGCGACACGCCGTCCTTGATCTGGGTCTTGAGCAGGGCGATCTCGCTGATGTGGTCGCCGGGTGTCTCCACGGACGCGATGACCCGCTCGACGGCGGCCTCGACGACTCGATCATGCTCCGCGCCGTGGATGAACCCGCGGGTGATGATCTCCGGCCGGCCGATCACGGTGCCGCGCTGCTTGTCCACGGTGACGACGATCATGAACATGCCGTCGTTGGCCAGCGCGCGACGATCGCGGAGCACCACGTCGCCGACCTCGCCCACGGACAGTCCGTCCACGAAGACATAGCCGGCCGGAACCGGCGCGGCCCGTCGAGCCGTCCCGTCGGCGAGGAACTCGATCGGCTGGCCGTTCTCGATGATGAACACGTTGTCCGGCAGGACACCGGTCTCAATGGCCAGGCGGCCGTGCTGGACCTGCATCCTGAACTCGCCGTGGATCGGGATGAAGTGCTTCGGCTTGGTCAGGCCGAGCATCAGCTTCAGCTCCTCCTGACTGGCGTGGCCGGACACATGGGCACGCTTGATGGTGTGATAGAAGACATTCGCGCCGGCCTTGAAGAGGTTGTCGATCGTCCGGCTGACGTATTCCTCGTTGCCCGGGATCGGGCTGGCGCTCACGATGACGGTGTCGCCGGCGCGGATCTCCACGAACCGGTGATCGCGGTTCGCCATGCGGGCCAGGCCGGCCATCGGCTCGCCCTGGGCACCCGTGGTGCAGATCACGAGCTGGTCGTCCGGGATTTCGTTGAGTCGGTCCTTGGGCACGATACGCCCGGGTTCGTGGGTGAGATAGCCCAGATCGGTGGCAATCCGGAAGTTCTGTTCCATCGATCGGCCGATGACGCTGACCTTGCGGTCGAACTGGGCGGCCGCGTCGAGGACCTGCTGCACGCGGGCGATGTTGCTGGCAAAGGTCGCCACGATGACCCGGCCGTCGAGCGGCTCCATGATCTCCCGGAACGCTTCCCCCACGGTCCGCTCGGACGGCGTGTAGCCGGGATTCTCGGCGCGGGTCGAGTCGGACAGGAGGCAGATGACGCCCTCTTCCCCGAACCGGGCGAGGATATGGAAGTCGGACAGGCGTCCGTCGACGGGGGTGTGGTCGAACTTGAAGTCACCCGTGTGGATCACGATGCCGACGGGGGTGCGGAGGGCAATCCCCATGGCGTCCGGGATCGAGTGACCGACACGGAACGGGGCGATGCCGAACGGTCCAATCTGGATCTCGTCCCCGGGCTCGAGGGGGATGAGCGGGTTGTTGTGGAGCTTGTGCTCCTTGACCTTGTTGCCGAGCAGTCCCCGCGCCAGCTTTGACGCATAGACGGGCACGCCGGGGAACTCCGGGAGCACATACGGCAGCGCGCCGACGTGGTCCTCATGGGCGTGGGTGATCACGAACGCCTTGACGTTCGCGCGGCGTTCCTTTAGATAGGTGATGTCGGGAATGACGAGGTCGATGCCGAACATCTCCTCGTCGGGGAACATCAGGCCGCAGTCGATGACGATGATGTCGTCGCCGTACTCGAACACGTACATGTTCTTGCCGATCTCCCCCACCCCGCCGAGCGGGATGATCCGGAGTGGCGTTCCTTCTGGTTCTGGTCTGGTGCGCTTGGGCATGTTGGTGGTTCCGTTCAGAAGAGGGTCGGCGCGTCGGGCGCCGCATCAATGGTGGTTGATCCAGGGACTGTCGCGCTCAACGATACGGCGGTTGGCGCGGGTTCGGGGTCGCGGGGGACGGCCGTCGTCAGGGTCGAGCGTGCCGCTTCGCGCCGGCGTCGCGCTTCGAGCAGGGCCGCCGGAATGCCGGCTGCATCGTCGTAGCTCTGGCGTTCGACATCTGCCGAGCGCAGCGCCGCGGCCGGGTGGTACATCGCGTAGACCATCGCGTCGCCCGCCCCGAGCGCACGATCAATCTCGTGGCTGGTTCCGTGCACCTGGCTGATCTTCGCGCCGGGAATGAACCGTGCCATCGAGTGGCGCCCAAGGGTCACCACGAGGGCGGGGTCGATGACCTCGAGCTGGCGCTGGAGGTACGGCAGGCAGGCGGCAATCTCGTCCGGCTCGGGATCCCGATTGTCCGGAGGCCGACACTTGACGACATTCGTGATGAAGACTTCCTCGCGCTTCCAGCCGATCATGCCCAGGAAACGCACCAGAAGGTCACCGGCACGCCCGACGAACGGACGGCCGGCACGATCCTCGTTCATGCCGGGTCCCTCCCCGACGAAGACGACTTCCGTGTCCGGATGACCCTCTCCAGGCACGGCCCTGGTCCGCGCCACGTGGAGACGACAGCGCGTGCACGTGGTGACCTCGGCAGCGATGACCTCGAGCGCCGATCGGCGCTCGTCGGAATTCACGCGCGGTCCTCGACTCGATCGCCACGCCGGGAGACCGCCCGGACCCAGCCCCGCTCCACGAGGACCTCGGCGAGCTCGACGGCGTTGGTGGCCGCCCCCTTGCGCAGGTTGTCCGAGACTACCCAGAGCGACAGCCCGCGCCCATCCGCGATCGACGCGTCCTGACGGATGCGCCCGACGAAGATGTCGTCCCGGCCGGCGGCGGTCGTGGCCAGCGGGTAGGAATGCTGCGCCGGATCGTCCTCGACGATCACTCCCGGCACCGCCGCGAACAAGGCGCGGGCACGATCGGGGTCGATGGGTGCCGTGGTCTCGACATGAACGGCTTCCGAGTGGCTCACGAACACCGGAACCCGAACGGCCGTGCAGGCGACGCGCAACTCCGGCAGGTGCAGGATCTTGCGGCTCTCCGCCACGACTTTCCACTCTTCCTTCGTGGAGCCGTCGGGCATGAAGACATCGATCTCCGGGAGCGCATTGAACGCAATCGGGTGTGGGTAGACCACGGCCGATTTCGACTCTCCGGCCACGTGGGCTCGAACCTGGGTTTCCAGCTCCACCAGGGCGTCCGCGCCGGTGCCGGATACGGACTGGTAGGTGTCGACGACCACCCGCTCGATCCCGACGGCGTCGCGCAGGGCCATCAGCAGGGGCGCGAGCTGCATCGTGGAACAGTTCGGGTTGGCAATGATCCCGTCATGCCAGGCGAGGTCATCCGGATTGACCTGGCTCACCACCAGCGGCACCCCAGGGTCCATTCGCCATGCCGAGGAGTTGTCGATGACGGTCGCGCCTCGAGCCACCGCCTTGGGCGCGAGGTCGGTGGACGTATCGCCGCCGGCGCTGAACAGGGCGATGTCCACACCGTCGAAGGCATCCGCGGTGGCTTCCGCGACCTCGACTGTCCGGCCGGCGGCCGAAACCATACGACCGGCAGACCGCCCGGAGGCGAGCAGTCGCAACTGGCCGATCGGAAAGTTCCGTTCGGCAAGGACCTGGACCATGGTTCGGCCGACGACACCGGTGGCGCCGACGACCGCGACGGTGAGAGGGGCTCGGTGGCTCATCCGGGCATGGCTCCGCGGGGAATTCTGATCATGCGGGCACGATCCGAGTATAGCAGCGGCTCATCGGGGACCCGGGGCGGGGCGAGGTTGTCCGGGGATCCGCGGCCCCCGCGGCCGTCTGGCTGGAGGGCTCCCCGACCCGTCGCCGGGGAGCCTCCGGGTGCGTCCGAGAATCAGGCGGGATCCTTGGCCAGGTGACGCTGCATCGCCGCCTTGCGGGACAGGTTGACCCGCCCCTGGCGATCGACTTCGATCACGACGACCATGACCTCGTCCCCGACGCTCACGACGTCCTCGACGGTCGGCACGTGGTAGTCGGCGAGTTCGCCGATGCGAACGAGGCCTTCCTTGCCGGGCAGGATCTCCACGAAGGCACCGAAGCCCATGATCCGGGTGACCTTGCCGAGGTACAGGGCGCCGACTTCGACCTCACGGGTGAGGCTTTCGATCCACTGGATCGCCTTGCGCGAGTTCTCGCCGCTCACGGCGGCGATCTCCACGGTGCCGTCGTCCTCGACGTTGATCTCGGTCTGGGTCTCTTCCTGGATCTTGCGGATCATCGATCCGCCCTTGCCGATGATCTCGCGGATCTTCTCCGGGTTGATCTTGATCGTGGTGATGCGCGGCGCGAAGTCGCTCATCTGGCCACGAGCTTCGGGCATGACCGAGGTCATCTTGTCGAGGATCTCGAGACGAGCCGCGAGGGCCTGCTTGAGGCCGCCGCGAATGATGGCCTCGTTGATGCCCTGGACCTTGATGTCCATCTGCAGGGCGGTGATGCCGTCCCGCGTCCCGGTCACCTTGAAGTCCATGTCACCCACCGAGTCCTCCTTGCCGAGGATGTCGGTCAGGACCACGAACCGGCCGTCCGGCTCGCTGATGAGGCCCATCGCCGCACCGGCGACCGGGGCCGAGATCGGCACACCGGCGTCCATCAGGGCGAGGGTCGAGCCGCAGGTCGAGGCCATCGACGTCGAGCCATTGGAGGACAGGCACTCCGACACGAGCCGGATCACGTACGGGAAGTCCTCATGGGTCGGGAGGACCGGGATGAGCGCCCGCTCAGCCAGGTTGCCGTGCCCGATGTCGCGCCGGCTGGGGCCACGCATCGGCTTGTTCTCACCCGTCGAGTAGGGCGGGAAGTTGTAGTGGTGGATGTATTTCTTCTCGGTCTTCGGGCTGATCGTGTCGATCCGCTGGACATCCGAGGACGACCCGAGGGTCGCCACCGTGAGGACCTGGGTCTCACCACGGGTGAACAGGCCGGAACCATGGGCTCGGGGCAGGACGCCGACGTCAACCGAGATCTGGCGCAGTTCGGTCAGGCCACGACCGTCCATCCGGATTCCCTCGTCGAGGGCCATCTGGCGGGCGACCTTCTTGTTGACCAGGCTGAACAGGCTCTTGCTGACGCGGGCCTCGCGGCGCGCGGCTTCCGCGATCGCCTTGCTGTCGCCGTCGCCGCGGGTCGCGCGGATCGAGGCGGCGATCCCCTCGCGAAGCGCCTTGAGACGAGCAGGGAGGTCGTTGCCGAACCAGATCAGGAGGTTCGCGGTGGCCTCGGCATCGGGGCCTGCCCGGTGCGCCTGGGCCAGCTCGATGCCGAAGAAGCGTGACAGGGTCTCGAGCTTGTAGTTCTCGAGGTCCGGGTAACCCTCACGAGCGATGGTCAGCGTGTCGAGGTAACTGCCGGGCCCAAAATGCGTCCCGTCGGCGAGGGCCGCCTCGAGGAAACCGAGGTCAAAGCCGACCGAGTGGCCGACGACCTTGGATTTGCCGATGAACTTGATGGCCTGCTTCGCGGCTTCCGAGGGGCTCGGCGCCTTCTTGATGTCCGCGTCCTTGATGCCGTGCATCTGGTTGCCGACGATGGAACGGCCGGGGTTCACGAGCGTGGACCACCGATCGGTGATCTTGCCGCCCTTGACCTTGACCGCGGCGATCTCCACGAGATCAGCCATCTTCGGGTCGGTGCCGGTGGTCTCGACGTCGACGACGACGAATTCCTCGCCCGCCTCGACGGCTCTTCCGAACTCGAGCACGGACGCCGTGCCGGCTTCAAGGAACGGCGTGCTCTTGGCCTTGCCGACGAGCTTCTGCAACTCCTCCTGGATGTCGATGAGGGGCTGGAGCGCCTTGTGCCCGAAGAGGATGGCCTCGGCCATGACGTCCTCGGGAAGCAACTTGGCACCGGCCTCGACCATCATGATCGCGTCACGGGTGCCTGACACGATGAGGTCGAGCTCCGAGTCGGCCAGCTGGCTGAAGGTCGGGTTGACCACGAACGCACCGTCGATCCGACCGATGCGCACCGCGCCCACTGGGCCGTTGAACGGAATCTCGCTGATGGTCAGCGCCGCCGACGCGGCCACGGTTCCGATGACGTCAGGCTCGTTCTCCTGATCGGTCGAGAGGACGGTGATCACGAGCTGGATGTCGTCCTTGTAGCCCTCGGGGAAGAGGGGGCGGATCGGCCGGTCGGTCAGGCGGGCGGCGAGCGTCGCGGCCTCGGACGCCCGCGCCTCGCGCTTGATGAAACCGCCGGGAATCTTGCCCGCGGCGTACATTCGCTCTTCGAATTCAACCGTCAGCGGGAAGAAATCGAGGCCCGGCCGCGGGTCGGAGCGGTTGGCGGTGCCGAGCACCATGGTGTCGCCGTAGCGGATGGTGACCGCGCCGCCGGCGAGGCGAGCGAGCTTGCCCGTCTCGAGGGTCAGTGTTCGACCGCCGATCTGGGTCTCAAGGGTTGTGGACACGGGGTGGTGTTCCTCCTGGTTCGCGGAGGAGGCGACGAGGGTTTCCTGGCTGCGTCGATCCGACGGGCGCCCGATGCGCGCGACCCCGGTGAGCCCGGGATCAGATGCGGCGTGGCGCTAGCGGCGGAGTCCGAGCCGTGCGATGACGGCGCGGTAGCGCGTGTTGTCCTTCTTCACGAGATAGGCGAGAAGGCGACGGCGCTGGCCGACGAGCTTGAGGAGGCCGCGGCGCGAATGGTTGTCCTTGGGAAAGCTCCGAAGATGCTCCGTGAGGTCCGTGATCCGCCCGGTGAGGAGCGCGACCTGGACTTCCGGTGATCCGGTATCGCCGTCCTTGACGGCAAACCCGGTCATGATCTCCTGCTTTTCATCCCGCGCGAGCGGCACTCGTTCCTCCGAAAGCGAACGTGACTGTATGCGTTCCAATGCACTATGACCGATGGATGGTAGCAGGAAGGATCACATCGGGCAACACGGGTGTCAGTCACCATCCATGGCCATCGGGCTCGGGCCACGGCCACGGAACGTGACACGGATGCGGTTCGGGGCCGGGTTGACGGCGTCCGTCGGCAGCTCGATCGTACCGTCCGGCCGGACGACGGCGGTGAACTCGCCGGAGACGGCTGGACCGCCCGCGCTCGGTTGCACGGCCACGGGGTACTCCCCTGCCGGCGGAAGCGCGACCGGCATCGGGAAGTGCACGACCTGACCCCGCCCGTCGGCGCGGTCGGCAAATCCGGCGACCGCGTAGGGCCGTCCGAGCATCGTGGATGCCGCGTCAATGTTGCCTGCCTCGATCGCAGCGCGGATCTCGGCACTTCGCACCGGCCGGCCGGCGAGTTGCATCGGCGGAACCACGACGACGTCGTAGCCGAGCGAGCGGCCAAGGTCGGCCACGCTCTCCGCAGTCCCGCGGCGCTCGTGCCCAAACGCCGCATCGGGCGTCATGAGGAACCCGGCCAGGTCGACGCGATCGGCGATTCGTCGAATGAATGCGTCGTAACTCGTCATGCGAAGAGCAGAATCGAAGGTCTGCACGACGGTCACGGCGACGCCGGCGCCGGCGAGCAGGTCGAGACGCTCCTCCGGGTCGCACAGGAGCGGCGGAGCCGCGCCGATGAGGATTTCGTCCGGATGATGATCGAAGGTGATGACCGCGGAGCGTGCGGCGTGGGACGCGGCGGCTGCCTGCAGGTGCCGCAGCAGGTACAGGTGCCCCAGGTGCAATCCATCGAATACCCCGACCACCACGAACAGCCGCCCGTGTTCGCGACCGAGGGCATCGATGCCGTGCACGACATCGGGATGGTTCCGCCGTGGCTCAGTCATGCAGGATGTCCGACTTCCGGCCCGGCCGGCTCGGGATCGTCCGATGCTGCATGGACCCCGCTCAGCATCTTCGACGGGGCGATCCGACGTCCATCAAGTACGCCGATCCCCACGATCCGGTTTCCTTCATCCACCAACCGGAGTGGTGCGTCCGAAGGCAGGCCTGTCACGCCGGCCTCCGGCCGGACGAACCGACCCATGGCCGCATCGCGGATCTCCGGCGCCGTGAGGCGAACCGCCGGGAGCGAGTCGAGGCCGGCATCGGACGGCAGCAGCAGGGGGGCCAGTCCTTCCGGGCCATCGACCGCCGCCGCGCGCAACTGCTCAAGGGTCACCGCTCGGCCGAGTTCAAAGGGGCCACTTGCCGTTCTGATGAGCGCCCCAAGGTACGCGGCGCTGCCGACGGCGGCCCCGAGATCGCGGGCCAGCGCGCGAACGTAGGTTCCCGCAGAGCAGGCCACGTCCAGGATCGCGATCGGTCGGGCCGGATCATCGGCATTCCACGCGATGAGGTCGAGCGCATGGATCGTCACCACGCGCTCCGGCAGATTCTGCGGAGCACCTTGACGGGCCAGGGCGTACGCACGGCGTCCACCGACCTGGATGGCCGAGTAGACGGGTGGCCGTTGGCTGATCTCACCGCGAAATGCCGCAAGCGCAGCCGACACCGCTGCCGATTCGAGGATGGGACCGGCCACCGGCGTCAATTCACCGTCGAGATCGTCCGTGGTCGAGGACGCCGCGAAGCAGACGGTGGCGCGATACCGCTTGCGGTCTCCGAGGTGGTACTCGACGAGGCGCGTCGCTCCCCCGAGATACAGCGGCAGGACGCCGGACGCGAAGGGGTCCAGTGTGCCGCCATGGCCGATGCGTCGCGTCCCGCTCAAGCGGCGGACCAGCGCCACAACGTCGTGCGACGTCGGACCAGCCGGCTTGGCAACGATGAGGACCCCTTCGAGGCCGCCGGGGTCCGGCCGACGAGCCATGGTCAGCGTCGAACGGCGAGAGCGAGGCGCTCGGCTTCCGGGAGTACGCGCGCGCGGGCCTGCGCTGGATCAGCATCGACGCTGGCTCCGGCCGCCCGGGCGTGCCCACCGCCTCCGAACAATCCGGTCAGGACTGTCGCGTCGACCCCGCCCGGCTTGGTACGGACGGAGATGCGCGTCGTCGTCGGACCCGCCTCCTTGAACAGGATGGCAACCTCGGCCACTTCGGATTGGGACAGGAGGTCGATGATCCCCTCGGAGTGGCTGCTGAGGGCACCGATTTCCGTGACATCGGCAGTCGTCAGGGTCGAATGGATGACGAGACCACCGGCGCTCGACTGGAGTCGATCCAGGACACGACCGAACAGGCGGAGCTGGGCATCCGGCTTGGAGCGGTACAGCAGGCGCGAGATCTCGGCCAGCGGCGCACCCGCCTCGACGAGCGCAGCGGAAACGGCCAGCGTTCGCGGCGTGGCATTCGGGTGGGCGAAGGTCGCGGTGTCCATCACGATCCCGGCCATCAGCGCGGTCGCCAGGGCGCCCGCGCCGCTCGTCAGCGGAGTTCCGAGCGCGGCGGCCAGCAGGGCGACCATCTCGCACGTGGCCGCGGAACCCGGGTCGACCCAGTCACTCGGCCCGGCCGCACCGTTGGAGGCGTGATGATCGATGACGACGGTCGGCAGGGCGGCGAACAGGTCGGGGTGCCGATCACGCACCGCCCCCACGCGATCGAGCGACCCGCAATCGACGATGACCAGGAGGTCATACGATTCCTTCAGATCCGGGTCCGTCCGGAACTCGAGGATACCGGGCAGGAAGTTGTACAGGGGTGGCGGGACGTCCGCGCAGACCAGGGTCGCCGGCACACCGCGCGCCGCGAGGATCTCGCGGATTCCAAGCGCCGCCCCGAGGGTGTCGGCATCCGGGTTCTCATGGCTCACGACGAGAGCGTTGCGCGCGTTCACCAGCCTGGCCACGACCGAGGTCGGAACCGCGGGCAACCAGGGGTCGAGACGCACACTCATGATCGGTTCGTCCGACGATGCGACGTCGCCTTGCCGCGGGGCCCCGTCGACGCACGGGTTCGCCCGCGCTTGCCGGGCCGTCGGTCGCCGCCCGCATGGGCGGGCATGTCCGGGAGCGCCGGTGGCGGATCCGGCTCCGAGGCGTCCCCTTCGTGCGGCAGTCGTGCAACGGGCGTCGGCAACGTGTCCTCCGGGCTCGAGGCGATCAAGGCGTCGGCTCCGGAACCCAGATCGTTGATGAGCTGGAGGACCCTGGTCCCGCGCACGAGCGAGTCATCCGCCTGGAGATGCAGCTCCGGGATGCGCCGAATCCGGAGGCGCTTGCCGAGTTCGTGCCGGATGAACGGCATCGCGTGCCCGAGCGCTGCAAGCGCCAGGGCGCGTTCGGCGGCCGTGCCGATGAAGCTGGCGGACACCTTGGCGTGGCTCAGATCGCGGGTGGTCTCCACGTCCGTGATCGTCACGAACCCGATGCGGGGATCCGAGATTTCGCGCGCGATGATCTCGCCGATCTCCTGGCGGATCAGTTCGTCGATGCGGTCGGTGCGTTGCGTCATCGCAGGTGCGGCCGTTGGCGGGCAGGTGTGCCCGTCAGGACGACAGCGATCGGCTCACGGACTGCGTGCTGAAGCACTCGATCACGTCGCCCTCCGCCAGATCGGAGAAGCCGACGAGACCGATGCCGCACTCGAAACCCTGGGCCACTTCGCGCACATCGTCCCGGAAGCGGCGGAGCGACTCGATCCGGTCCGTGACGATGATCTTGCCGCCGCGCCAGACCCGGGCACCGCCCTTGATCATCCGCCCGTCCGTGACATAGGAGCCCGCAATGACCGTCGACTTCCCTACCTTGATGAGCTTGCGGACCTCGGCCCGGCCTTCGATCGCCTCGACGAGCTCCGGCTCGAGCAGGCCACCAAGGGCCTTCTCGATGTCGTCGGTGAGCTGGTAGATGATGTCGTACAGCCGGACGTCGACCTTTTCCGTCTCGGCGGCGCGTCGCGCGGTGTCGCTGATCTTCGTGTTGAAGCCGACCACGATGGCATTCGAGGCCGAGGCGAGCAGAATGTCGTTGTCGGTGATCTCTCCGGCACCTTCGTGCAGGATGTTGATCTTGACCTCGTCGGTTGCCAGCTGCCCCAGCGAGTGGGTGATCGCCCCGAGCGAGCCCGACACGTCGGACTTGAGAATGATCCGGAGCTCCTTGGCCTGGCCGGCCTGGATCTGTCGGTAGAGGTCCTCCAGGGTCGCGCGACCGCTCCCCTCGCCGCTCCGGGCCGCAATGTCGGCCTTGCGGCCTTCAACCATCGTCCGGGCAGCTTTCTCATCCACCACGGCGCGCAGGATGTCGCCGGCCTCGGGCACGTGGGAGAGCCCGAGCACGACCGCGGCCGTCGCCGGACCCGCTTCCTTGATGCGCTTGCCCTTGTCGTTCTCGAGCGCCCGGACGCGCCCGAAGGTCTCGCCGACGACGAAGATGTCGCCGACCCGAAGCGTCCCGGTCTGGACGAGCGCGGTGGCCACCGGACCACGGTTCTTGTCCATGCGCGCCTCGACGATGGTGCCGATGGCCGGTCGGTTGGGGTTCGCCTTCAGATCCTGGAGATCGGCGACCAGCAGGACCATGTCCACGAGGTCGTCAAGCCCGAGCCGGCTCTTGGCCGATACAGGAACGAGCGGGGTGTCTCCGCCGTATTCCTCGACCACCACGCCGGCCTCGGTCAACTCGGTCTTCACCCGGTCCGGATTGGCATCGGGCTTGTCCATCTTGTTGAGGGCGATGATCAACGGCACCTTGGCCGCCTTGGCGTGACTGATGGCCTCGAGTGTCTGGGGCATCACGCCGTCATCGGCGGCCACGACGACGATCGCAATGTCGGTCACCTTGGCACCGCGCGCCCGCATGGCGGTGAATGCCTCGTGGCCCGGCGTGTCGAGGAAGACGACCCGGCGGCCGTCCTTCGTCACTTCGCTTGCGCCGATGTGCTGGGTGATGCCGCCTCGTTCACCCGCCGCGACCGTCGTGGATCGGATGGCGTCCAGCAGGCTCGTCTTGCCGTGGTCCACGTGACCCATGACGGTGACGATGGGCGCGCGCACCACCAGGTTCGCGTCGTCGTCCTCGGTGAAGAGCTCTTCCTTCGTGGCATCCGGCGAGGAGCCGTCCTCGGTCTCATCGCCCGCGGCGCCACCGGCGGACGCATCGGCTTCGGCGACTTCATAGCCCAGTTCGGAGGCGACGAGCGAGGCGGTGTCGCGGTCGATCAGCTGATTGATGGTCGCGAAGATGCCGCTCTTGATGAGCTCGCGGATCACGTCCGCGGGGTTGACACCGAAGCGTTCTGCCAGCTCCTTGACGGTGATCGTCGCGGGCAACTCGACCGCGCCACGCTCGCGCGGGTCCAGCGTCTGGACGCCGCCCGGTGCGAACGATCCATCTCGACGCGGTGGCTTGCGGGGCCCACGACGGCCGCGGGTGCCGCTCCTACTCCTGGCCATGGGCTCCTCCTTCAAGTTTCAGATGCGGGTCCGTGGCGAGGAGCTCTTCGCGGAGCCCCTCGCGGACCGGGGTATGGAGGGCCCGGCTGAGGGCGCCTCGGTTCAAGGCGTTCGTGATGCAGGCAAGGTCACGGCACACATACGCGCCGCGCCCGTTCAGCCTGCCCGTCGGATCTGCTGCCACGGCACCATCCGGGGCGCGTACGACCCGCAGGAGGTCCCGCTTCGGACGCGCCGTCCGACAGGCGACGCACGAACGCGTCGGGATCCTGCGCTCGGGGGCCGTCATGACCCCCGCGCCTACGACGCCACCTCCTCGGTGGCGACCTTCTTCGTGCGCGCTCGCGTCCTGGCAATTGGGACATCCGCGGTTGGATCACCCGAAGGTTCCGCGGTCGCACGACCCGAAGGTTCGACGACGACCTTGGCCGTTCGCGCTCGGGTCTTCCCGGCCGGGGCTTCCTCGACGGCCGGCGTCGAGGATTCCTCGGCCTCAACCTTCTTCGCGCGGGCTCGAGTCTTCCGGACCGGAGCCTCAGCCACGGTTGCGTCCGCCGCCGGCTCGACTTCGGTGGCAGGATCGACGGAGGCGACGGCCACGGCATCGGCCATGTCGATCGGAATCTCGGCAGCCGGCGTCGGCGTCGAAGGGGCGTCGGGCGATCCCGCGGCCTCGGCGGCCCGCGCCTCCGCGACCGACACGTCACTCCGAATGTCGATCCGCCAGCCCGTGAGTCGCGCGGCGAGACGGGCGTTCTGACCCTCCCGGCCGATCGCCAGCGAGAGCATCCGCTCGGGCACCGTCACGTTCGCGATCCGGTGTTCGACATCGATATCCACGGACAGGACCTGGGCCGGCGAGAGTGCATTGGCAACGAAGGCGGCTGCGTCGTCATTCCAGGGAATCACGTCGATCTTCTCGCCGCCGAGCTCCGCGACCACCGCCTGGACGCGCGAGCCTCGCTGCCCGACGGTTGCGCCGACCGGATCGAGGCCCTCCTGGCGCGAGCCCACGGCAACCTTGCTGCGGCTGCCGGCCTCACGCGCGATCGCCCGGATCTCGACCGTACCGCTGTGGATCTCCGGGACTTCGAGTTCGAACAGGCGCTTGAGGAAGCCCTTGTGCGTCCGCGTCACGAAGAGCGCCGGACCCTTGGGCAGGCGTCGCACTTCGAGCACGAACGCCTTGACGTTCTGTCCGATCCGGTAGTGCTCGAGCGGTGACTGCTCGGTGGTCGCCAGGATCCCCTCGACGCCCTTGCCGACATCCAGGATGATCGCGCGCGGTTCGACCCGGTTCACCGTGCCGGTGATCAATTCGCCTTCGCGGCTCGCAAACTGGTCGTAGACGACGTCCCGCTCGGCTTCCCGAAGGCGCTGCAGGACAACCTGCTTGGCGGTCTGGGCACCGATCCGCCCGAACACGTCACCATCGAGTTGCTCCGTCTCCACGAGCTCGCCGATCTGGGCGTCCGGCTTGACGGCCCGCGCGTCCTCGAGCGTGAATTCCGTGAGGGGGTCCTCCACGTCCGCGGCCACGGTTCGAGCGCGGAAGACGCGAATCTTGCCGCTGTCGGCATCGATCTCGACGTGGATGTCCTCTTCGTTCGCGATGCGCCGATAGGCGGAAGCGATCGCGTCCTCGACCGTCCTGATCAACTGCTCGCGCGGGACCTGCTTCTCAGCGTTGAGCTGGAGGAGGGCACCGATGAAATCTCGACTCACGGTCGCATCGCCCTCCATCACTGTCCGTCTGCGGTTCGGTCGCCCGAAAAAAATACGTGGGGGTCACCCACGTCCTTCGGAGGCGGCCATTCGATTCCGGGCCGGAGTATACACCCGGACCCGTGGACCGTCGAACGGCGGTCATGCCGGAACGTGCTCCGGGTCGCCCGGGTAGCGACGCGCCACGTAGGCCTCCAGGACGTCGATGAACTCGTCCACCAGGCCCTCTCCTCGCAGCGTCCGGTCCAGCTTCCCGTCCATGAACACCGGGGCGACGGGGTCCTCAAAGGTGCCCGGCAGGCTGATCCCGATGTCCGCGTGCTTCGATTCGCCCGGACCGTTCACGACACAGCCCATGACGGCAACGGTCATTTCCTCGACGCCCGGACGGGTCTGCTGCCATTCGGTCATCCGGTCACGGAGATGCGCCTGGATTCGCTCCGCCATCTCCTGGAAAAACGTCGAGGTCGTGCGCCCGCAACCCGGACACGCGCTGACCTGCGGGAGGAATGCGCGCAGGCCCATGGACTGAAGGATCTGCTGGGCCACGCGAACCTCTTCCTCGCGCTCTCCGCCCGGGGCCGGCGTCAGCGACACCCGGATGGTGTCCCCGATCCCCTCCTCGAGAAGGATCGCGATCCCGGCGGTCGACGCCACAACGCCTTTCATGCCGAGGCCGGCCTCGGTCAAGCCCAGATGCAGCGGGTAGTCCGAGCGGGTCGCCAGCAGGCGATAGACATCCACGAGGTCCCTGACCCGTGACACCTTGGCCGAGACGATGATCCGATCGTGCCGCAGACCGGTCTGCTCTGCGAGCTCGGCCGACCGCATCGCCGACTCGATCATCGCCTCGATCATCACGTCGCGGGCGTCCCGAGGTGCAGCAAGCCTCGCGTTCGCGTCCATCAACGCCGTCAGGAGCTGCTGGTCCAATGAGCCCCAGTTCACGCCGATCCGAACCGGCTTGTCGTGCTCGATGGCAACGCGGACGATCGTCTGGAAATGCTCGTCGTGACGCTTGGCGCCGACGTTGCCGGGGTTGATGCGGTACTTGGCCAAGCCGGCTGCCGTCGCCGGATGATCCATCAGGAGCTTGTGGCCGTTGTAGTGGAAGTCCCCGACGATCGGGACCGCGACCCCCAGATCGGCGAGCTTGCGAAGGATCTCGGGAACGGCCGCGGCCGCGGCGTCGGTGTTCACCGTGACCCGTACGAGCTGGCTGCCGGCGTGTGCGAGCCGTGCCACCTGGATCGCGGTGGCGTCGGCGTCGACTGTGTCCGTATTCGTCATCGACTGGACGACGATCGGATGGGCGCTGCCGACGAGCACCCCTCCGACGTCGACGGAGACCGTCGGGCGCCGCATCGGCCGAACGCGGTCGGGCGTGGTCATCCCCCGGCGAGACCCCGTGCGATGTCGAACCCGGTCACCCACACGAGAAACGCCAGCAACATCGCGAAGCCCACCACATAGGTGAGCCGCTCGACCCGCAGCGACAGCCGTGAGCCGGCCATCCGCTTCAGAACGAGGATGAGGATCCGGCCACCATCGAGCGGCGGGAACGGAAGGATGTTCACGACCGCGAGGTTGGCCGACAGGATGCCGGCAAGGTACAGCGTCACGATGGGCCCGAGCGTCCAGAAGATGTCCCCGATCTGGGTGGCGATGCCGATCGGTCCCGATGCCGGCGGCGGCTCGGTCGGCCGCGTGACAATCGCCGTCGCAAGCTGGCCGACGCCGTCCACGATGAGCCGCATCGCCGACTCGGTGCGCTCCACGCCGAGCGCCAGGGCCACATCCACCGAATACCGGATGCGGTCGGGCGTCGAGCGTGGTTCCAGCGGCAGGGTGCCGACCTTGCCGATCCCGAGAGCACCCTTGCCTTCATTGACCTGCTCCGGGGCGCGCAAGGTGGCGGGCAGGTTCATCACGGTGTCCGCGCGACGGATCGTCAGCGTCACCGTCGTGCCGGCGCTGTCGCGGAGAGTGCCCAGGACCGAGCCGGGCCCGAACGCCCCGAAGGCCTGCCCGTCCACCCGCTCGATGACGTCACCGACCTGGATCCCGGCGGTGTCGGCCGGTGACCCCGGCTCGACGTACGGGACGTAGACGCCGATCGCCGGATCACCCGTCAGGGCGATCCCCGTGAAGATGGCCGCCGCAAGGGCCACGTTCATGACCACGCCTGCAACGAGGATCAGGAGCTTCTTCGGCAGGCCCTGGGCAGAAAAGGAACGCGGGTCGTCGGCGTCGTCCCCATCCTCACCCTCGAGCTTCACGAACCCCCCGATGGGCAGCCAGTTCAGGGTATAGACCGTCTCCCCGACGTCGCGAAGGACCTTGGCACGCGGCGGAAATCCGATCCCGAACTCCAGGACCCGCACCCGGAAGAGCTTCGCCACGATGAAGTGGCCGAGTTCGTGAATGACCACGAGCGCGCCGAGGATTCCGAAGAACAGGACGATCGTGACGACGGTCCGGCCAAGTTCGATCATGCGATCGGCCCGGTCGCGAAGCGATCCCTGACCTGTCGATCCAGTGCGACCAGATCCTCGATGACGGGCGGCGGGCCGCCGCGGGTTCCGAACAGCGCAATCGCCCGTTCCATCAGTCGCGGAATGCCGGGAAAGTCGAGGGTGCCGGCAAGGAATCGGGCGACGGCGACCTCGTCGGCGGCGATCAGGGTAGCCGTGGCCCAGGGTCCCTGGAGACCGGCCTCGCGCGCGATCCGAAGCGCTGGAAAGCGCGCCACATCCGGGGCACGAAACTCCAGGTGCCCGAGCGAGGCCAGATCGGGCGCCACGGCCGGCGACGGCCGACGCTCCGGGTAGGTCAGGGCGTATTGGATGGGCAAGCGCATGTCAGGGGTCCCCAGCTGGGCCTTCACGGAACCATCGACGAACTGGACGGCGGAATGCACGACCGACTGGGGGTGAATGACGACGTCGATCATGTCGTACGGAACATCGTACAGCCAGTGTGCCTCCACGACCTCGAGCCCCTTGTTCGCAAGCGTGGCGCTGTCGATGGAGATCTTGTCCCCCATCGACCATGTCGGATGGCGAAGGGCCTGCGCCGGCGTCACCGCCGCAAGGTGCTGCCAGTCCAGATCCAGGAACGGGCCACCCGAGGCCGTCAGGATCAGGCGAGCGATCGAATCCGCCCGTTCGCCGGCCAGACACTGCCAGATCGCGGAATGCTCCGAATCGATCGGACGGACCCAGGCCAGCGGACCGGCCAGCGGATCCCATGGATCAACCGCCGCCCGGGCCGAAGCCAGCGCCCGGGCCAGGGGCATGACGATGTGGCCGGCCGCGACCAGGGTTTCCTTGTTGGCCGTCGCGACCGGCGTGCCGGCACCCAGCGCCGCAACGACCGGCCGCAGACCGACCATGCCTCCCGTTCCCACGATCAGGAGGTCGAGGTCACGGCGCGCCGCCAGATCCGTGAGTGCGTCGTCCCCCACCTGGATCAGGGTTCCATTGGGCATGGGGCCCAGCGCGTGGACGTCGGCATCCCCCGCCAGGACGGCGACGGCAGGATTGGTCGCCCGCACCTGGTCGCCGAGGAGCCGGGCGTTGCGTCCCGCGCCGAGTCCCACGATTTCGAACCGCGGATCACGCCGCAGAACGTCGAAGGTCTGGCGCCCGATCGATCCCGTTGATCCGAGCAGGACGACGCGCACCCGTGGCTCCGACGGCTTCATGATCCCATCCTCCGGATCAGCGGAATGCCACGAGGACGTACAGGACCACGGCGGGGGCGGCGAACAGGAATGAGTCGAGACGATCAAGGATGCCGCCGTGGCCGGGGATGAGGAGGCCCGAATCCTTGACCCCCGCGGCCCGCTTCAGCATCGATTCCACGAGGTCGCCGGCCTGGGCAGCAGCCGCGATGATCGGTCCCAGGACCAGGCCGTGAACGGGGCTGAATCCAAGCCCCGCCACCATCAAGGTGGCGATGATCGTCACGGCGACCGTGCCGCCGATCGCGCCTTCGACCGTCTTGGCCGGCGAAATGTGGCGCATGAACCGACGCCGCCCGTAGCGCCGGCCGACCAGGTACGCCCCCGAGTCATAGGCCCAGACGCCCAGGACGAGCAGGAGCAGCCAACCACGCTCCGCACCGAGGACCGCGAGCGGGGCCGAGTCGGCGACGGTCGGCGCCTGGTCTGCCAGCCGCGGAACGAACCCGAGCAGGCCCACGTACAGGGCACCGAACGTGGTCGTCATGAACCCGGCGAGGCCCTCCCGCGGATCTTCGCGCGTCAGGGCAGCGGCACCCGTCAGCAGGATCCCGACGCTCGCCAGGAGGAGCCCGGAACCGGAGGGCAGCGACGGGATGGCATCGCTGACCGCCACGACGATCGCGAGGACCGCGCCGAGCGCCGGAAACGCCGCATGACCCGCCGCCTCGAGCAGCTTGAAGACTTCACGGGCAGCAAAGCCGACGGCGACCGCCACGAGCAGAGACAGCCACGGACCCCCGAGCCACACGACCAGGAGGAGCGGCGGGACGAGGACGGCAGCGCTCCGAATGCGATCGTTGAGCATGAATCGATCAGCGCCCGAAACGTCGCTGGCGCGAGGCGTAGGCCTCGAGCGCCGCGTCGAGCGACTCGGCACCAAAGTCGGGCCACAGCGTCGGGGTGGTCACGAGCTCCGCATACGCCGACTGCCAGATCAGGAAATTGGACAGCCGCTCCTCGCCTCCCGTCCGGATGACGAGGTCCGGATCCGGCGTTCCCGCGGTATAGAGAGCCCCTGCTACGGTGGCCTCATCGACATCCTGGGCAGCGACGCCCGATGCCACGATCCGCCGGATGGCATCCACCAGCTCGGTGCGGCCGGCGTAGTTGAACGCAATCGTGAGGAGCATCTCGGCGCCGCCGGCCGTCGCGGACAGCGCATCGTCGATCGAGGCACGCGTCGCGGCCGGCAGCTCCTCCATGCGCCCGATCATCCGGACCCGCACGCCCTGGGCGCGCAGTTCGTCCGTCTCGCCGCGGATCGCCGCTTCGAGGAGCCCGAACAGCGCCCTGACCTCGTCGTCGCTGCGTGCCCAGTTCTCGCGGCTGAACGCGTACAGCGTCAACGCCCTGATGCCGCGCCGTCGTGCATGGCGGAGGACCGTCCTGATCGCCTCGACGCCGGCCGGGTGACCCTCGAGTTCGTCGAGTCCACGCTGCCTGGCCCAGCGTCGATTCCCGTCCATGATGATCGCGACGTGACGAGGGACAGCCGGGTCGACGGATGTCGTGTCGAGCGCGGCGGATCGGCCCTCGTCCATCGCGATCTCGGTCTCGTGGGCCGTCGGGGGCGCGTCGGTCGGCCGAACGAGGGGTGCCCGAGCCACTAGACCTCCAGGACCTCCTGTTCCTTGGCGGCGCCGACGCGATCGACTTCACCGATGTACCCGTCCGTTGTCTTCTGGATCGCATCGAGGAAGCGATGGGCATCATCCGAACCGACCTCGCCGTCCCGCTCCAGCTTCTTGAGCTGGTCAGCGGCATCACGTCGGACGTTGCGGATCTCGACCTTGGCCTCTTCCATGCGCCGATGGACGACCTTGACGATGTCGCGTCGTCGCTCCTCGGTCAGGGGCGGGATGTTCAGCCGGACCACGGTCCCGTCAACGTTGGGCATGAGCCCGATGTCGCTCTTCAGAATCGCCTTCTCGATCGCGCCGAGGACGCTTCGGTCCCAAGGCTGGATGACGATCTGATGCGCTTCCGGAACGCTGATGCCCGCAAGTTGATTGAGGGGGGTTTCCGTCCCGTAGTAGTCCACGTGCATGCGCTCGACGAGGCTCGTGGAGGCACGTCCGGTACGGAGCCCCTGGAAATCGCGCTCCATCGCCTCGATGGCCCGCCCCATGCGCTGGTCGGCGCTCGTGACGATCTCGTTGCTCATCCTTGGACTGCTCCCGAGACTTCGGCGGCAATGCGCGTGCCCACTCGCTCGCCCATGGCGACCCGGGCGATATTGTCCGGCTTGTTCAGGTCGAACACGATGATCGGGAGATCATTCTCCATGCACAGCGCAACGGCAGCGGCGTCCATGACCTTCAACTGGTCGCGGAGGAGGTCCGAGTAGGCGAGCTTGTCGTAGCGCCGGGCGTTCGGGTGTTTCATCGGATCTGCATCGTAGACGCCATCGACCTTGGTGGCCTTGAGGAGCACCTCGGCCCCGATCTCGACCGCCCGCAGGGCCGCCGCCGTATCCGTGGTGAAGTAGGGGTTGCCCGTCCCGGCCACGAAGATGGCGACGCGGCCCTTTTCCAGGTGGCGTACTGCACGCCGTCGGATGTACGGCTCCGCGATCTCATTCATCGCGATGGCGCTCAGGACGCGGTTCGGGATCCCGGCCCGTTCGAGTGCATCCTGCAACGCCAGGCCGTTCATGACGGTCGCCAGCATGCCGATGTAGTCACCCGTCGCACGATCCATGCCGCTCGCCGAGGCCGCCATGCCCCGGAAGATGTTCCCGCCCCCGACCACGATGCCGACCTCGACGCCGGTGGCGTGCACCCGGGCCACCTGGCTGGCGATGAATGCGCAGACGGCCGGATCGACGCCGTAACTCCGATCGCCGAGGAGAGCCTCCCCGGAGAGCTTCAGCAGGATCCGGCGATAGCGAGCGGGCGCGCCGTCGGGTGCAGCGGTCACAGTTCCTCCCCGAGTGCGTATCGGACGAACCGACGCACCCGGATGTTCTCCCCAATGGTGGCGATACGCTCGTTGACGAGATCGCGGACCGAGCGCTCCTCGTCGCGGAATGGCTGATCGAGCAAGCAGACCTCGCGCAGCCACTTCCTGAGCTGTCCATCGACGATCTTCTCGCGGATCTCGGCGGGCTTGGCCGCCGCGGATGGGTCGGCGGCGAGCTCCGCCTTCTTGCGCTCCAGGTCGGCGGCGGGAATGCCCGCCTCGTCGACGTAGAGTGGAGCCAGGCCGGCAACCTGGACCGCGAGGTCGCGGACCAGCTTCTGGAACTCATCCGTGCGGGCCACGAAGTCGGTCTCGCAGTTGACCTCGATCAGGACCCCGACGCGTCCGCCGGTGTGGATGTAGCTGGAGACAAGACCTTCCCGGGCGTCGCGACCAGCCTTCTTTGCCGCCGCCGCCAGGCCGCGCTCTCGCAGCAGCAGGACGGCCTTCTCGACATCGCCGCCGGTTTCGTCAAGCACGCGCTTGCAATCCATGAACCCGGCTCCGGTTCGCTCGCGAAGATCCTTCACCGCCTCGGCGCTGATCGTGGCCATGCTCGTTCGATGCTCCTGTTTCGTGGCGGCACGCCCGGGCGCGCCGCGATGGATGGTCGCGATTGGTGGGTTCAGCCGACCGTTTCGGTGGCGGCGCGCTCCGCAGCCTCCCGAGCCAGCTCGGCGGCGATCTCCTCGGGGGTGGCTGTGGCTTCCTCGACGACCGGCACGACCGGTGTGCCGGGCAGGAGGTCGTCATCGTCGTCGGGCGCAAAGCTGAGCGCCGCACCGCCGGCGAGGGCGGCGACGAGCGCGTCGCTCGCACCGACGTCGTCGTATTCCGGTTCGACGCTCATCGGTTCCGGTTCAGGTTCCGTCGTCGCGCGGGATGCGCGCTCCTGGGCACCCTCGATCGCGGCGTCCGCGACGAGCGAGCACAGCAGGCGGATTGCCCGGATCGCGTCGTCGTTGGCCGGGATGATGTAGTCGATCTCATCCGGGTCCACATTCGTGTCTCCGGTGCCGACAACGGGCAGTTCGAGCTTGTTGGCCTCGGTGACGGCGATGCGCTCCCGATGCGGGTCAACGATGAAGACGGCACCCGGCAGGCGCTTCATCTTGCGAATGCCGCCGAGGGTTGCGTTCAGCTTGGTCAGCTCCTCGGTGAGCTTCGCGGCCTCCTTCTTGGGAAGGCGCTCGAACTCGCCGGCCAGCTGCCGGGCCTCGAGTTGCTCGAGCAGGCCGATCCGCTTCTTGATCGTCGTGAAGTTGGTGAGCATGCCGCCGAGCCAGCGCCTGTTGATGTAGGGCATCCCCGCCCGGGTGGCCTCTTCGGCAACCGGCTCCTGGGCCTGCTTCTTGGTCCCGATGAACAGGACGGGCTCCCCACGGGCGACGGTCTCGCGCACGAAATCGAGGGCGACCTCGAGACGCTTGGCAGTCTGAGCCAGGTCGATGATATGAATCCCGTTGCGCTCCGCGAAAATGAACGGGCGCATCTTGGGGTTCCAGCGGCGCGTCTGGTGCCCGAAGTGGACACCGGCTTCGAGCAGCTGCCGCATTGAAACGGACGGCACGGGTTGCGACCTCCTGATCCGGTTGTATCCGCCGCGGATCCCGTGGCCGGGGGCCGCTCAGCCTCGCCTCAGCGAGCCTGCTCGGCACCGTCCCGGTCGGAACGATCCGCGTGTGAGCTCCGCCACCGGATGGCGACGGGCATGGGAGCCGCAGACGGTCCGCGGCGGGCCGGAGTGTAGCACAGGGTCCGCCCTGAACCTCCGACCCTAGATGGCTGCCACATGATGTCGAATGCGGGCGGCCCCGCCGGGGCGGGCCGGCGGCTCGACGACCACCAGGTCCAGCCGCAGCGGCAGCGGCGGGACGCTCGTACCGTCGGCGAGGACCCCTCGGGCACGAAGCGCCTGCGCGGCGCGGCGGAGCCGGATGCGCTTCCGGGCGTCCACGGTTTCCTCCGGCGCGCCGAACTCCCGGCTCGCTCGGGCCCTGACTTCCACGATGACCAGCCGGATCGGTGCGGCGAGGTCGAGAGCGACGATATCCAGTTCCGCCCTCCCGACCCGGACCTGCCTGCCGAGGATCCGCCAACCGGCGGCCTCCAGCCGGTCCACGACCAGCTGTTCGGCCGCGTCCCCGATCCGTTGCGCCTCAGTCCGCATCGACGGAGGATCGCAGACGTCAATGCACTATCGCTTATCTGGCCCTGCACCGGACGGCGCCCGCCATCAGATCCCGCCCCGTGATCCCGATCGTGCCTCAGCCGACGACGACTTCATCCCCTTCGTCCGGCAGCCCGAGGTCGATGGCCTCGACAAGATCGGCCACCAGATCGCGGACGTCGGGCCGGTCCGGAGACGCCATGACGGGGACCGGCGGGCGGGCCCGCGGGCCGTGGAGGCCCTGGCCCACGAGGTCCATCGCCAGCTGGTCCCCGGCGAGCGTCCGTTGCAGCGCGAGGAAGCTGCGTCGATGCAACGGCGTGAGACCCTGCCGTCGGATCGCCTCGCGATGCTCAAGCGTGGCATAACCCTGGTTGCGTTCCCAGCCGTAGCCGGGGTACCGCGCAGCCAGGAGGGCCATCATCCTGTCGCGGACGACCTTTGCCACGACCGAGGCGCAGGCGATCGAGTACGACCGGGCGTCACCGTCGACGATCGCGGTATACGGACCCACATGCGCCTCGAACCCGGCTATCCGGTTGCCGTCGACGAGGACGTGGTCGTGACCGCCGAGCCGCGTGATCGCCCGCCGCATCGCGAGATGGGTGGCATGGTAGATGTTCAACCGATCGATCTCGGCAACCGACGCGGCGCCCACTCCCACTGCCACCGCCCGCCGACGGATCTCGGGGGCCAGTCGTTCCCGCTGCGCGGCGGACAGGGTCTTTGAATCACGCACGCCCGGAATCCGTCGACTGTTCGGGCGGATGATCACCGCCGCCGCGACCACGGCTCCGCAGGTGGGTGCCACGCCGACCTCATCCACACCGGCGATGCGCCGCAGGCCGGCCTTCCAGAGGGGCCGTTCGATCGCGAGCGTCGGGTCGGTTGGCACGAGGGCAAGCCTACGCCGAGCCGACGGCGGGTGTCGGACATGGAAGGACCCCGTCGCATGGACGGGGTCGTCCGGGATCGACGGCGCGGCCCGTCGGCCGCCGGTCAGGCGTTCGTTCGGCGCTCGCGAAGGGTTGCGGCCTTGCCGACGCGATTCCGAAGGAAGTAGAGCTGGGCGCGCCGGACCTGCCCGTGGCGAACGACCTCGATCTTCTCGATCCGCGGGCTGTTGATCTTGAACGTCCGCTCCACCCCAACCCCGCTCGCGAGCTTGCGGACGGTGATCGATCGGGTGATCCCGCCGCCCCGGAGTCGCATGAGCGTCCCCTCGAAGACCTGGACACGCTCCTTGCCCCCCTCGACGACGCGGGCGAACACGCGAACGGTATCGCCGCTGGCGAGGACCGGGAGGTCGGTTCGGATCTGTTCGGCGACGATCTCGTCGAGCACGTTCACGGTGGCGATTCCTGGTCGTGTGGGCAGCCGGGGCTGCGGGATGCGCATCGATGCGGTGGTCGGTTGCGACCGGCGGCGGAGTATAGCACGGGTTCCGCGTCGGTCAGCCGCCCGAAGCCTCCCGGTCCACCACGGTCCCCTCGGCGATCCGCGCGAGGAGCGCTGTTTCCTCGCCGCTGGCCGTTCGGCCGACGAGCAGGTCCGGACGGCGTTGGAGCGTTCGACGCAGCGCCGTCTCGAGACGCCAGCGACGGACGGCTTCGTGGTTGCCGCTCGTCAGGACCTCGGGAATGCTGCGGCCGCGGAACGCCGCCGGCCGGGTGTACTGCGGGTATTCGAGGAGTCCGTTCGTAAAGGATTCCTCCGCCGTCGATGCCGCGTCGATGGCCCCCGGAAGGAGGCGGATCACGGCGTCGACGATGACCAGCGCCGGCAGCTCCCCGCCCGTCAGCACGTAGTCCCCGATCGATAGCTCCAGGTCGACCAGGTCCCGGATCCGGTCGTCGACCCCTTCGTAGCGGGGGCAGACGAAGATCAGGTGCTCCCGCTTCGCCAGGTCGACGGCGCGGGTCTCGCGGAAGACCTCCCCTCCGGGATCGAGAAGGATGACCGTCGATCCAGGCCGCCGCAGGGCGTCGATCGCGCCGGCGACGGGTTCCGGGCGCAGGACCATCCCGGCGCCGCCACCGTACGGCGCATCGTCCACGCTGCGATGCCGCCCGAGACCCCAGGTCCGAAGGTCGTGGATCTGGATCTCGACGAGGCCCTGTTCCTGGATCCGGCCCGGAATGCTGGCCGCGAGCGGGCCCTCGAGCATGGCCGGAAAGAGGGTCACGATGTCGATTCGCACGGTCAGTCCGCGTCGGGCCCCAGCGTCGTGTGGCCCGCCGCCCGCCTCGGCGGCACTCCGGCGTCGGCTGCCGACGCCGGTTCCTTCGGAGCCGCTCCGGTCCCGCCCTTGCCGTGCCGCGACCAGCGCGGGCGCTTGCGGGGCCGGTGTGGCGTCGGGTCGTCAACGGGTGGCGCCGCGAGGTCGAGCACGGCTTCGTCGACGACGATCTGGCCCCGTTCCGGCGCGAAGACCTTGATGATGTCCTTCACGAGGGGAAGATCGAACTCCCCCACCGGTCCGCCCCGGACCACGAACACCTCGGCCGTGGCCACCCGATAGATGTCGGCCACGGTGCCGAGAAGCTCACCATCGAGGCCGTGGACCTCCACGCCGATCACCTCGTGCCAGTAAGCGGCGCCGGGTTCGAGATCGGCCTCGCGGTCCACGAGGGTCTCCAGATAGACGTCGCGGAGCGATTCAGCCGCGTTCCGGCTGCCGATTTCGGCAAATCGCAGCCGCCAGCCTGGGCCGTCATCGACGGCGGCCGACTCGACGATCGTCAGCGGAGCCTCCGTGCCTTCGCGGTGCAGGACGTTGCCCGGCGCAAATCGGGCGTCTGGCTGGTCGGTCAGGATCTCGACCCGAACGACGCCCTGCAGACCGTGCAGGCCCCGGACCTGGGCCACGACGAGGCGGGTTCCGGGCGACGGCTCGCCCGTCGACGCGTCGCTCAGAGGATCTCCAGGGACACCGATCCGCCGTCGCGGGCCGCGGTGACCTTCAACAGGGTACGAAGCGCCTTCGCGACGCTGCCGTTGCGACCGATGACCTTGCCCATGTCCTCTTCGGCGACATGCAGTTCGATCACGGTTCCTTCGGCGTCCTCGACTTCGGTCACGGTGACGGAAGCCGGATCATCGACGAGCGTCTTTGCGACGTATTCCACGAGTTCGCGTGCTGCCATCGCCTGCCTACTTTCCGGCGGTCACGATGCCGGCAACCCGAAGGAGCCGGGCAACGGTTTCTGAGGGCTGGGCACCCTTGGCAAGCCAGGACCTGGCCTTGTCCCCGTCGATCACGATCTCGGCGGGCTCGGTCAAGGGGTTGTAGTGCCCGATCGTCTCGATCGAGCGGCTGTCTCGAGCGCTGCGCGAATCGGCAACGACGACGCGGTACGTCGGTGCCTTCGTCGCGCCGACGCGCGTCAGTCGAATGCGTACGGCCATATGGGGCGGGTTCCTCCTGTCGTTCCGGGCCAGTGCCGGCCCGGTAGCTTACTTGACGGTGATCACGAGCCGGCTTCTGCCGCCGGTCTCGGTGGTGAGTGTGGATGCGCCGAAGCCGGCGAAATGCTCGACATACGGCTTGAGCTCCGTGGTCCAGTCGTTGCCGTCGAGCGCGGATGGGAGGCTGGATTCGACCCACCGCAGCAGACCGTCGATCGCCACGAAGACCTCGGCGTCGTTCGGGCTGCCGGCCAGCTCGATCACGCGCCGATAGGTCGCGCTGGCGCTCAGGCTCGAACCACTCGTCGTGTCGAGCACCCGTTCGATGACTCCCTCCCCGACGCCCACCAGCAGGACGTCGCCCCGCATCGCGAGCGAGAAGGCGAAACGGGCGCCCGAACCGGTGACACCGGGGTCCACGCCGAGTCCGGACAGCAACGATTCGAGATCGCCGAGGTCGACCCTGGTGATGGTGACACCATCGTGATCCGTGTCGCGAACCGTGATGTCCGTGCCCGTCGATGCAAGGATCAGGAGGTTGCGGAGCTGGGTGACGCGGCTCGACACGGCAGCTGCGTCCGTCCCCCGGATCAGCACGACCCCGCCGACGGAATCGCCGACCGGAATCGCGGCCACACCCAGGTCTTCGATCCACGAAGCGACATTCTGGATTCCGCCGACGGCCGAGAGGGCCTGCTCGATCTGGCCGACCAGATCGGCCTGCTTCCCGTCGGCCTTGAGGACTCCCAGTGCACGCTGCAGATTTGCGCCCATGCCGTGCGCCTCGACGAAGCCCAACGTGTCGGCCGGCAGCACGGGTGCGAATCGACTTCGGGCCGGCGGCGGATCCGTCGGAACCGAACCGCTGATCTCCGTCTCGGGGACGGGCGCCGCCTGCAGCTCGACCTGGATCGCGTCGTCCACGACCCGCAGACCCACGACCATCCAGTCCGCGACGTGGGGGGCAAGCGCCGAATCAAACCCGGCGGACGGTCCGAGGCCCTTGAGGACCTCGGCCAGCGCCGTGCCGTCGACGAAGACCAGCCCGATCTGCTCACCATCGAGACGCTCATATGCCGCCTTGAACCGGGCATTCGTATCGACACCCGTGCGATCGATGTGGGCGTCGATGCCCGAGCGGATACTGTCCGCATCGCCGGCCAGAAGGAAGCGACCATCGACTGCGCAGGCGAGATCGTTGCCGATGGCGCGGATCTGCACATCGCGGTGCGTTTCAAGAGCCGAGGTCGACCCGAACACGACCTCGCATGAAGCCGATCCGTCGGTGGTCGCGACCAGCAGCCCGCGCACCCCCCGTCCGCCGTCGGTCAACCGGGACAGGCCGTCCGCCCCCAGCGCGGCAACGAGCGGTCCCGCCAGGAGTGGCTTGACCCGGGTCGCGTAGTCGACCGATCCGTTCGACGCCTGGGACACGATCCGGTCGAAGGTCTCGTCGAGCTTGGCGCCGAGCGTCGACTGATCGGCAAAGCCCGGGAAGTTCGCGAGGAGGTTCCCCAGGTTCTGGCGCTGATCGCCGGGCAGGTCGGGCCGCAACTCGATCACGACGCGGCTGTCGGCAGGCAGGTAGCGCAGCGCCTCGGGCAAGGGCCGGGCGCCCAGGATCACGGCCGCCGCGACGGCTCCGACGATCGAGAGCACGGCCACGAGCCCGCCGACGGCCCACCTGGTTCGGCTGGGCCGACCAACCGGCGATGTGACCGCGGGGCGTTCGGGGTTCACGGGCGCGGGCGCGGGCGCGGGCTCGGGCTCGGGCTCGGCGAACTTGGGGATCTGCTCGCCGTCGCGGGGATCGAGTTCGTCCATGCCTACCTCCGACCCACCATGCCGGACAGGCCCTTGCGCTGCATCCCCGACAGCTGCTTCATCATCTTCTGCATATCCGCGAACTGCTTCATGAGGCGGTTGACGTCGGGCAGCGTCGTCCCGGAACCCGACGCGATGCGGCGTCGCCGCGATGCGTTCAGGATCCCGGGATCTCGCCGCTCGCGCGACGTCATCGACCGGATGATGGCCTCGGTCCGGCGCATCTCGCCGCGATCGACGGCGGCCTGCGCTTCCTTCGCCATCCCGCCCATGCCCGGCACCATCGACATCAGCTGGCCGATGGGCCCCATCTTCTGGACCTGCTGGAGCTGTTCGAGCATGTCCTCGAGGGTGAATTCCGCCTTCCGGATCTTCGCCTCGAGTTTCTGCGCCGCCTGGACGTCGACGACTTCCTGGGCCCGCTCCACCAGGGTCATCACGTCGCCCATGCCGAGAATGCGTCCGGCCAGCCGATCTGGGTGGAACACCTCGAGGGCGTCCGATTTCTCGCCGGTCCCGAGGAACTTGACCGGGATGCCGGTCACCGACGCGATCGACAGGGCGGCACCACCGCGCGCATCGCCGTCGACCTTGGTCAGCACGAGCCCGGTGACCGGGACCGCGGCCGCGAATGCCTGCGCGACGGTCACCGACTCCTGGCCCGTCATCGCATCCACGACGAGCAAGGTTTCGATCGGATGGACGGCTCCATTGACGGCGACGATCTCAGCCATCAGGACATCGTCGATCGACAGCCGCCCCGCGGTGTCGATGATCACCGTGTCTCGAACCAGGCGTCGAGCCGCCTCGACGCCGCCGCGAGCCATATCCACCACGGAAGTTCCGACCTGGGCTCGATGGACCGGGATGTCCAGCGCTCGCCCGAGCGTCTCGAGCTGGTCCCCGGCAGCCGGGCGATACGGGTCCGCCGCGACGAGGATGGGCCGTCGACCCTGCCTGACCACGTGACGCGCCAGCTTGGCAGCCGAGGTCGTCTTGCCGGAGCCCTGCAAGCCAACCAGGACAACGACCGCGGGGTTGCCCTGCAGGTGGAATGTCCGGTCGCCGACTCCGAGGAGCCGGACCAGCTCGTCGTGGACGATCTTGACCACCTGCTGGCCCGCCGACAGGCTGGCGAGGATGTCCGCTCCGACGGCCTGCTCCCGGACCCGGGCGATGAAGTCCTTGACGACCCGGAAGTTCACGTCCGCCTCGAGCAGCGTCAGCCGGATCTCGCGCATCGCGATATCCACGTCGGCTTCAGCGATACGGCCGCGGCCGGTCAGCGTCGCCAGCGTCTGCCGGAGGCGATCGCTCAGGGCATCGAACACGGGTCGGACAGGTCTCCTGATCGATCTCGGTGCCGGCGCCGCGCCGGACGGCGGGCCGGTTGGTGCGCGGATTCTGGCGACACCGGGGTACGCCGAGTGTAGCGCATCAACCGCCCGGGCCCACCCCATCGACGGTGAACGGAATGGCTGCCGAGCTGGATCCATCCTTGACGATCAGGGCGTAGGTGCCGGAGCCTGGCGCCGGCACGTCGAACCGGGCGAGCAGATTCGGGACCGACTTCGCGGGCTCCAGAACTGCCACCGACTGACTGTGACCGTCGGGACGAGCTGCGATGACGGTGCCGTCGGGCAGGCGCAGGCCGATGTTCGCTCCGGTGAACGCAAACCCGCCGACAAAATCGCCCTTGTACCGTGCCGTGTAGTTCACGGTGAGGGCCAGGGTGCCGCGGGCCAGCTCGAGACCCCAGTCCGGCAGGTCGGCCCGCAACTCGCCGCCGGTCAAGGTGACGGCGAGCGCACCCGCGCTGGCCGAACCGGA
Organism: Chloroflexota bacterium; assembly: GCA_040389445.1. Taxonomy (GTDB): domain Bacteria; phylum Chloroflexota; class Limnocylindria; order Limnocylindrales; family CSP1-4; genus UBA5189. The sequence continues at coordinate 245,874 of JAZJZX010000002.1, read as the reverse complement.
AAGGGAGAGAGCCAGCGGGTCGAGCGTGACCCGATCCTGACTGCCCGCGACGAGGGGCACGACGACGACATGCTCGGCGGCCCGACCGATCCGAATGGCCGAGCGTGCGAGCTCAAAGGCACCGTTGACGTCGAACTGGATCGTCGTCCCGACGGACGAGCCCCCAGGGACGTCCGGCACGATCGTCCCGCGCACCGGCTCCACGGCCGTTCCCCCGGACGCGAGAAGAATCGGCACGCCCAGGCTGGCCAGGTCCTCGCCGGGATTTTCCAGCCGGATGTCAACCGTGACGTACCCGCCTCCCGCATCGATGACGGACAGCGCCGAATCCAGGTAGATGACCAGACCGGCATACCAGGCCCTGGCACCGAGTGGATAGGTGGTTGTGACCGGCGTCGGCAAGGGCGTCCCGGAAACGGCGACCGTGGGCTGGGCGGTTGCCTCGGCCCCGCATCCACCGCCGACGACAGCGGCCACGACGACCAGAGCGGCGAGGCGGACCGGGCGGCGGCCGGACTGCCGGCGGCCGGACTGCCGGCGGCCGGTCACGCTCCGGGAGACCCGTAGAGCGCGGAGACGAACGCCTCGGGCTCGAAAGGCAGGAGATCGAGCGGACCCTCCCCCACCCCGACATAGCGCACGGGAATGCGGAGTTCGTCCTCGATCGCGAAGACGATCCCGCCACGCGAGGTGGAATCCAGCTTGGTGAGCACGACCCCGGTCAGGCCGACCGCGCGGTGAAAGGCCGCCGCCTGTGCAAGACCGTTCTGGCCGGTCGTCGCATCGAGGACGAACAGGATCTCCGGCCTTGCACCGGGCAGACGCCGGTCAATGATCCGGCGGATCTTTGCCAGCTCGTCCATGAGGTTGGTCTTCGTATGCAGCCGCCCGGCGGTGTCGACGATGACGGTGTCGGCTCCGCGAGCGATCCCCGCATCGAGCGCGTCGAACACCACGGCACCGGGATCGGCTCCCGGGGCGTGGGCAACGAGGTCGGCGTGTGACCGCTCGGCCCAGATCCGGAGCTGGTCGGCGGCCGCGGCCCTGAAGGTGTCGGCAGCGGCCAGGACCACGCGCCGTCCGGCGGCCGTCTCCCGCATCGCAAGCTTTCCGACCGTCGTCGTCTTGCCGGTCCCGTTCACGCCCACGACAAGCACGACCGCCGGATGGCCGGGTAGCGACCGATCAAGGTCCCACGGTGAATCCCGCGGGATCAGCAGGCCCCCGAGCGCGGAGCGGATCGCGGCGCCAGCGGACTCCGCCTCACGAAGGCCGCGCGCCGTCGCGATGACCCGGCCCGCGAGTGCCGCACCAAGATCCCCGCCGATCAGCGCCTCCTCGGCCACGGTCCACGCCTCTTCAGAAAACGACGACGCACCGAACAGTCCGCGAAGTCGGGCCATGAACCCACCTCGCGAGCGGGTCAGGCCCGCTTCGAGATCCGGCGCGCCGGCCGACGCGCTGGGTGGTTCCGGCGTCATTCGGCGTCCGGGCCCGGGCCCACGGCGACGGCCGTCCGTCCGCGGTCCGCCAGTTCGGTTGCCTCATCGAGGCGCAGGCTGATCACGCGTGACACCGAATCGTCACCGACCGTCACGCCGTACAGGGCATCGGCAATCTCGATGGTTCCGCGGTTGTGGGTGATGACGACGAACTGCGTTGTCTCCGCGAGCTCCCGGAGCGCCGACGTGAATCGTCCGACGTTTGCCTCGTCGAGCGCGGCGTCCACCTCATCGAGCACACAGAACGGGACGGGCCGAATCTCGAGCATGGCGAACAGGAGCGCGACCGCGGTCAGGGCACGCTCGCCCCCGGACAGCATCGCGAGGGCCTGCGCCTTCTTGCCCGGAGGCCTGGCGACGATGTCGATTCCAGTGGCTGCGAGATCGGTCGGATCGGTCAGCGAGAGGCGGGCGAACCCACCGCCGAAGAGCTGCTGGAACCGTCGATCGAAGGCCGTTTCCAGGGCCGCGAACGTGGTCCGGAATTGGTGCGAGATCATGCCGTCGAGCTCGCCGATGAGCGCCCGTGTCTGGTCGATCGCGGCCCGCAGATCCTTGTGCTGATCCTCCAGCGACGCCAGACGAGACCGCACGGCCGCGTACTCGTCCAGGGCGAACGGGCTTGCGGCACCGAGCTCGTGATAGCGGCGTCGCAGCGAGCCGAGTTTGCCGGGCGTCGGGGCCGGCGTTGCCGGAACGGTGGCCGCCCAGTGCTCGCCGACGGCTGCGAGCACGAGCACCAGCTCCTCGGCGTCGTCTTCCTCGGCTTTCCCCGTCCGGGCCTGATCGACACCGTCTCCGGTCGGAGCCGGCGGCAGGCGATCGATGGACCGGTCCGGTCCGTGCGCGCCGGAAGCGATGGCGGCAAGATGACTGAGGCTCAACGGGCCAAGGCCGGCGAGTTCGGCCAGCAACTGCTCCCGGAGGCTTTCCAGCCCGAGGCGAGCTTCCAGATCGCGGCGTTCGGCCGCCCGGGCCATGTCCTCCGCGGCTCGCAAGCGGTCCCGCGCGACGGCCGCCTCGCGTTCGGCCGCGCCGAGGCGTGCGCGCTCTTCCGAGTCGGCCGCCGTGAGGGCAACGACTGCGGCCCTTGCCTCGGCTTCCCGGGCCACGGCCTGGGCCAGACGGGAGGCGAGTCCGGCCGTTGCAGAATCGAGTGCGCGCTCGCGATCCGCCATGGCGACGATGGCACGGTCGGCAGACGCGATCCGGGATTCGTCGAGGGCCAGCGACGCCTCGGCGGTGGCCCGGCTGCGTTCGACGTCCCGACGGGCGGCCTCGAGTTGCGCGGCCTGGGCGGCGAGCCGGTCGCGGCGAGTCCGAAGCTCGGTGACGCGGGAACCCCAGGTGGCGATCGCCTCGCGCGTCGGCCCGTCGTTCGACGGCGTGGCGAGCGGCTGGCTTTCCGGCATGGCTGCACGAGCTCGCTCCGCCTCGGCCTCGAGACGCTGGAGCTGCGCGGTCTGCCACGCCGCCTCACGAACGAGCGATTCGAGTCGGCGCGCCGCAAGACGCTCGGTTTCCTCCGCCCGGCGGCGCTCACCGGCCGACGCCGACTCAGCGGCGCGAGCCTCGTCCAGGGCGGCACGCGCCGCGGTCTGGTTTGCGACCGCAGCCGTCGCTGCGGCTTTGCTCGCTTCAGCCAATTGTTCGGCCGACCTGAGTTCTTCCAGGGCTCGCTCGTGATGCGCCCGCCGTTCGAGGGTCCCGTCGGCCGCACCGAGGCGGACCGTCACTTCGCCGACGACCGCCGATCCGTCGCGCGGCACCGCCACCCATCCGGCCGGAAGCCAGGCCTGCAGTTCGAGCGCCCCGTCGAGGTCCGGTGTCCAGACGGCACGGGCGAGGAGACGGCCTGCGGCGCCCGCAGCGTCCCGGCGCAGGGCATCGCGCAGGTATCCGCCACCCAGGGCTGCCAGCCGAATCGCGAGCTCCGCTTCCGGACTGCCATCTCGAGGTGCCGTACGCGCCGATCCGCCAACGGAGATACCGTCAACGACGACGGCCAGCCCACGCTCCTGCAGGTGCTCGCGCAGGCCGTCCCGCGTGGTCAGGTAGGCCCTGCCGGAGCCCGCAAGTGCCGCATCGATGGCCGCGCGGAGGCCCGGATCCACCACGAGCCCGTCGTCGAGCCTGCGAGCACCCCGCTCGCGCATGCGCGCCGCAAATCCGGACGACCGGTCGTCCTCGATCGCCGCGGCTGTTCCCTCGACGCGGGCCTGCGCCCCGGCGAGTTCGATGGCCGCGGCAGCGGAGCGATTCAGGGCCGTCCTCGCGGCGGCGTCGGCCTGCTCCCAGCGCTCGGCAGCGGTCTGCCGCGCGGCCGTCGCAGCCGCTTCGGCCGCCGACGCGGACGCCAGGTGACGTGCCGTCTCGGCATGTGCCTGGTCGGCCGCCTTGACGCGTCCCGCGGCGTCGTCGGCGCGGACCCGCTCTTCCTTGACCCGTCGTTCGGCTTCGGCCAGCCGGCGTTGCGCCTGCTCGGCTTCCGCGGCACGAGCCGCCGAGGCACGACGGAGGGCAGCGTCATCGGCGTCGTGAGCCCGGTCCACGCCCTGGAGGTGGGCGAGCTCCGCGAGGCCGGCCGCAAGATCGCGTTCGGCTTCGGCGAGCGATCCCTCCAGCGCAAGGTCCCGTTCCGGGATGGGGATCGCGAGGCGACGCTGCTGCACGACGAGGTCCGCCTCGGCAACCGCCCGCTCCTGCTCGAGGCGCTCACGATCGCGGTTCAACGCGCTGCGCTCCGCCTGCTGCCTCCCTTCCTCGAGCTGCAGGCTGGTGAGGTTCGTTCTGGCCTCCTCCGCCGCGCGCCGCAGTTCCTGCCCGGTTCTCGCTCGTTCGTCGAGTGCGGCTGCGGCGGCTGCGGACGCCGCCTCGAGAAGGGTCAGCTGGTCGAGCGCGGCGTCGATCTCGCCGCGACCGCCGGCGAGGGCCTCGGTGGCGGCGGCGATCTGCGCGGCCGCCTCGTGCCACCGGACGTGCGCGCTGGCGAGCAGCGCATCCAGCAGGTCATCCCCGGCCGACTGGCGAGAGGTTGCCTGCTCGGCCTGGGCTGCCAGACGGCGGACCTGGGGGCGAAGCTCGGCCACGATGTCCTCGATCCGGGCCAGGTTCGCCTCCGACTCGGCGAGCTGCTCCTCGGCCCGGCGCCGACGACGCTCGTGTCGGCGCACGCCGGCGACCTCCTCGAACAGCGGGCGTCGCTCCTCGGGACGAAGCGCGAGCGCCTGATCCACCATGCCCTGGCCGATGAACAGGAAGGCGTTCTCGGCGAGATGCGCTGCATCCAGGAGGTCGACCAGGTCACGCAGGCGGACCCGCTGTCGATTCAGCAGGTACTCGTTCTCACCCGAGCGGTACAGCCGACGTCCCAGTTCCACGACGGCGAAATCGACCGACAGCATTGCGTCGGCGTTATCCAGCGTGAGCTGAACATCGGCCATCCCGACGGCCGAGCGTCGGTCCGATCCGGCCCAGATGACGTCCTCGGACTTCCGGGACCGAAGGGCGCGGCCCTGCTCGCCGAGCGCCCACCGAAGTGCATCCGCAAGATTGCTCTTGCCGGATCCGTTCGGTCCCACGACGGCGCTGATCCCGGGACCGAAGGTCACGAGGGTCCGCTCCGCGAACGATTTGAAACCCTGCAGTCGAACGGACAGCAGTCGCGCCGGGGCGGTCACCTCGAATCTCCGGCGACGGGTTCGAAGGGTCGCTCGTGCGCCATGAGGTTCATCAATGCTTCGGCAGCCGCATTGGACTCGGCGATCCGTCGCGACGGCCCGATTCCGGTCCCGACCGACATTCCTTCCACGATCACTTCGATGCGGAACACCTTTTCGTGGTCCGGCCCGGCCGCCTCGAGGACACGGTATTCCGGGCGGCCCCCGGTGCCACGCTGCGTCCACTCCTGCAGGCGGCTCTTGGGGCTCTTGAGCGCGGTGGCGCCAAGGGATGCGTTGAGCTCAGGCTCGGCGATCCCGGAAAACCAGGCCGCAACGACAGCCCAGCCGAGATCCAGGAATACCGCTCCGACGACCGCCTCGAGACCCGATGCGAGCAGGGAGGGCCGGGCGCGACCACCACGCGAAGCCTCGCCCTCGCCGAGGCGAAGGTCGTCGCCGATCCCCAGGCGCGAGGCGATCCGGGCCAGTCCGGACGTACTCACGATGGCAGCGCGACGCGAAGAAAGGATTCCCTCGTCATCCGCGGGGTGTCGCCGGTAGAGCTCCTGCGAGACGACGACGCTGATCACGGCATCCCCGAGGAACTCGAGCCGTTCGTTGTGCCCGGTGGACCCGCCGGGATGCTCGTGCGACCAGGACGCATGCGTCAGGGCCTGCGCGATGATCGATCGGTCATGGATCGGCAGTCCGAGGCGGGTGATGAAGTCGTCGATCCGATCCACGGTACGGGTCGGTTCCGCGTCTCCCGGATCAGCGGCGGGAGTGGGAGGGAGGTCCCTCAGGAGGTCCGCTCGTCGATGTAGTCCGCGGCGTCCTGGACGGTGCGGATCCGCTCGGCGTCCTCGTCGGAGATCTCGGTCCCGAACTCCTCCTCGAGGCTCATGATGAGCTCGACCAGGTCCAGCGAATCCGCGTTGAGGTCATCGACGAACGACGCCTCCGGCTTGACCTCCTCCTCGTCGACACCGAGCTGCTCGATGACAATCTTCTTGAGTCGCTCGTAGGTCGTTGCCACTGGTCCCTCCTGGGCCTAGGACCGGCGGTCAACCGCCGGGGGTGTCTCGTGCGATCTGACCGAGGACGCCGTTCATCAAACGGCGCATCGGGTCTCCGCTGTAGGTTCGTGCCAGTTCGACCCACTCGGCGATCGCCACCCGGGCCGGCGTGGCCGAGTGTAGCACCTCACCGAGCGCGCAACGGAGCAGGGCGCGGTCCATCCGGGCGAGCGATACGACCGGATATCGGGGTGCCACGACCGCGATCCGGGCATCGATCGTGTCGCGATGCTCGACCACGAGATCGACGAGGCGACGGGCCATCTGGGCCGTCTCGGCGTCACCCTCGGACTCCGCCAGCTGGCGCTCGAGAATCGCCGATGGCGTGTGCTGTCCGAAGTCCGCCTCGAAGATGGCCGCCAATGCCGTCCGACGAGCCGCCCGGCGGCTCCGGAGGCGATCAGCCGCCGATGCCATCGACGATGACCGTGACGGAGCCGAGGCGCAGCCCCAGGAGTCGTTCGATGGCACCGGCGATCGCCACGCGGGCCTCGGTTCCGACGGCGCCGAGATCGGCGCCCGGCCGGGCGATCACCCACATGCGGATGTCCACGCGATCGTCGTGGGTTCGAACGACGACCGGCGGGCCGAGGAAGAAGGCACGCCAGCTCGGGCCGGACCGGGCCACGCGCAGGATGCCGGGAACTTCGAGCGCCGCCAGGCGAGCCATCTCGACGATCACGCCACGCCCGACCGACAGGACGGGCCCGCTCACGGACCGACTTCCGTCGGCGCGGCCGCCGCCCCGGCGGGCGGGGCAACGTCGGAGGTCCGGTGCTCCGGCCGGGGGTCGGCGGGCCGGTCCCGGGCCTGGGGCTCGACGAGGGCGGCCCCGAGTGCCGCGGCGATCAGGGCCGGCACGTTCGTCCGCGCCGTCTGGGCCGCGACGGCGCAGCCGTAGCCGATCATGCGTCGCCTGGCGCTGCCGTGGGTGATGATCACCGACCCGCGCACACCGAGGAGCGGCGAGCCCCCGGCCTTTTCGTAGTCGAAGACGTCCCGAATGCGTCCGATGCTCGGCCGGAAGAGCAGGTAGGCAAGACGGCCTCGAATCGAACCCCGGAACTCGGCCCGGAAGAGATCGAAGATGAAGGTGGACAGGCCCTCGAAGAACTTGATGACGACGTTCCCGGCGACCGCGTCGGTCACCACGACGTCGGCCAGCGTCCCGGTGAGGTCACGGCCTTCCACGTTGCCCACGAAACGCAGTCCGGACCGGTCGAGCAGCTCGGTTGCCTGCTGGATTCGCAGATCGCCCTTGCCTTTCTCCTCGCCGATGGACAGCAGGGCAACCCGCGGGTTCTCGATCCGGAGGACGCGCTCGGCGAAGATCGCGCCCATGCTCGCGTACTGGGCCAGGTTCTCGGCACTGGAGTCCGGGTTGGCACCGATGTCCAGGAGGACGAAGGGCGCGCCGTTCCGGATCATCTGCACGGCCAGCGCGGGTCGGTCGACGCCCGGAAGGCGACCGATCCGGAGCACGGCTGCGGCCATGGCGGCACCGGTATGTCCCGCGGTCATGACCGCGTCCGCATCACCCCGGCGAACCAGATCGCAGGCGACGAGGACTGAGGCGTCCTTTTTCTCGCGCAGGGCCCTGGCGGGGTGTTCGTCCATCTCGATGACCTGCGAGGCGTGAACGATCTCGACGTTGGCAGGCAGGTCGCCGGCGATCGCGCGGATGCGGGCGTCGTCGCCGACGAGCAGGACGCGGTCCTCCGGGTGAGCTCGCGCGTGATCGAGAGCGCCCGGCACGACCTCGGTCGGACCGTGGTCCCCGCCCATGGCGTCCACGGCAATCCGGACCCCGTGAGCGTCCGGATCCGGCGCGAAGGCCTGGGTGATCACGGGATCAGGACGCGGGCTCGTCCTTGGCCGTCTTCAGCTCGAGGACCGGTCGGCCACCGTAGTACCCGCAGTTCGGGCAGGCGCGGTGAGACTGCTTCGGCTGGTGGCAGTGCGAGCACTCCTCGAGCTTCGGGAGCTCGATCGCGAGGTGGGCGCGTCGATCTCCCTGGCGAGCGTGGGAGACCCGTCGCTTGGGTACGCCCATGGTGTCCTGTTGCTCCTTTCGGTGGCCCTGCCACTGGCAGGTGGCCGGGCGACACGTCGCGCAGGGGCGACGTCATGATCAAGTCGAGGACGAATGGCCCGCGGCGCAGGGGCGGTGGACCGAGGGCGGAGTCTACTCGCTATCGGCGTCGCCGTCGACCCGGAAGCTCCGCAGCGCCGCCAGGCGTGGGTCGATGTCGTCTCCATCATGGGTCCGATGACCGGGACCGAGGCGCTCTCCGCACTCGATGCACAGACCGGGACAGTCGGCGCGGCAGAGCGGAGCGATCGGCGCCGACAACAGGATCGCTTCGCGGAGCAGGGGCTCCAGATCCAGTCCGTGATGATCGGTCAGGCGCGCGGTGTCCGGCTCCAGGGTTCGATCGAGTGCCTGGCCGGTGGCCACATCAATGGCCGGCAGCACCTCCTCGCGAATCCGCGTCGCCAGCGGGACCATGGCCGGTGCGAGGCAGCGCGAGCATTCCATCGCCAGCACCGTTTCCACCGCGGCATCGATGAACAGGCCGCGATTCGTACGCGCAACCTCGACGTCGGCGTGGATCGGCGCTGCCAGGACGAGCTCGTCGTCCAGGTCGATCGCCGCGTCTTCGACCTCGAAGCGTCGAACGGCCCCGGCCGTCTCTGCGAGGAGCCCCGCGAGCGGGAACACGAGTCCTGATGCTGCGGTCACCGGTAGGTGCGTTCGTCCTCGTCCGGGTTGCGCGTCCGATCGTCGTCATCGGCCGGGTCGTCGTCATCCATCTCGCCATCGGACAAGGAATCGACCTCCGCCGCCGCCAGGTCGGCCCGGCGATCGTCGAGCACCGCGATCCCCTTCTGGACACCGGCCAGCGCCTTTCCCACCTCGACCTCGAGCGTCTCGAGAAGGCCCAGCGCGTAGTCATCGGCGCCGGCGCGCGTCTGCTCGGCCTGGGACCGGGCCGCCGTGATGATCTGGCGTCCTTCCTCTTCGGCGAGTTCGAGCAGCCCTCGCTCACCGATCAGAAAGGCCGCCTGTTCCTGGGCGCGGCTGATGATGCTGCGCGCCTCATCCTCGGCCTTCTCGATGATCCGCTCACCCTCGGAGTTGATGCGCTTGGCAGCCCGGACTTCCTCCGGGATGGCCGCGCGCAGCTGATCCACGATGTCGAGGACGGCATCGCGATCGATGACGGCATTCCGGGTCAGGGGCAGCGACTTGCCCGACGCAATCAGGGATTCAAGCCGCTCGAGGAGGAAGATGATGTCCAGCGCAGGAGCCTCCAACGGGGCGAGTCGAGGGGATTATGGCACGCGGCGGTGTGATTCATCGTGCGCCAGTGCTTCGGCGATGGCCTTCGCGGCGACCTTCGGAACCATGCCGGTCACGTCACCGCCGAACGAGGCGATTTCCTTGACCAGGCTCGAACTCACGTAGCCATGCTCGAGCGCCGTCATGAAGAAGACCGTATCGAGGTCGGGCGCCAGCTTCCGATTGTTGTGGGCGAGCTGCATCTCGACCTCGAAGTCCGAGACCGCGCGCAGGCCCCGTACGATCGAGGTGCCGCCGTGAGCACGAACCGCGTCGACGGTCAGGCCGTCGAAGGCCGAGACCTCGACCCGATCGCTCGGCAGCCCCGCCTCGTCGATGGCCGTCCGCAGCACGGCGATCCGCTCATCGGCCGTCAGCAGCGGACGCTTGCGGGGGTTGCCGAGTACGGCCACGACCACCCGGTCGTAAACGCCGAGCGCACGACCCAGGACGTCGAGGTGTCCGTTGGTGACCGGGTCGAACGACCCCGGATAGACCGCGATCCTCACGCCGGCGCCTCCGTTGGCTCGACCACGCGATAAAACGTGAGCGCCGTGTCGCCGAAGCGGCGCGCTCGCTCCGATGCTAGCAGCCCGATGCGTTCCGGTGGCTGGTCCCGCCAGAAGTGCTTGGCCACGACGATCCCGCCCAGCGGAACCGGCGAAGACGATCCGCCGAGCCGCTCCAGGGCGGCGAGCAGGAGCTGTGGTTGATCGTAGGGCGGATCAACGATCACGAGATCGATCGGGCCGTGGGCACGTGCGTCGGCCGACGCGAGCCAGTCGATGGCATCGCGCTGGATGATCCGGGCCTCGGGACCGGCCAGGTGCGCGCGATCCAGGTTGTCCCGGACCGTTGCGGCCGCCGTGCGATCGCGCTCCACGAAGATGGCCCGCACGGCGCCCCTTGACAGCGCCTCGATTCCCGCCGAACCGCTGCCGGCAAACAGGTCGAGCATGGTCGAGCCACGGATGGCAGGTTCGAGGATCGCGAAGAGCGTCTGTTTCACGCGATCCGACAGCGGTCGCGTCACGGCGCCCGGGGCGATCAGGCGGACGCCGCGGGCCGAACCGGCAATCACCCGCCCGGCGCCGCCGCTGGTTCCACTCGTGCGCTCGCCGGCTCCACTCATGCGCCTGACGCTGATTCGGCCCGGGCTACGGACGCGAGCCACCCGGACTCGAGTTCGCGTCGCAGCGCCTCGTGACCTTGAAGGAGGTGCCCGGCCGGGTCGAGGAGCGATTCGGCGACCTCCCGAGCTCGAATGGCGAGGTCACGATGGTCTTCGCGCTGGAGTGAGGCGACCCGTAGCGCGGGCAGCCCGCTCTGCTCAAACCCCAGGACATCGCCCTCGCGTCGCAGCTCCCAGTCCTTCTCGGCGAGGGCGAAACCGTCGCGTTCGTCACGAATTGCCGCGAGACGCGCCCGGGCCGTCGGATCGGTCGAATCGGACACCAGGACGCAGAACGATTCGTCGGTCCCGCGCCCGACCCGGCCCCGCAACTGATGCAACTGGGCGAGCCCGAACCGATCGGCACTCTCGATGATCATCATGGTCGCTTCCGGTACGTCGACCCCGACCTCGACGACCGTCGTTCCGACCAGGACGTCGAGGGTTCCATCGCGGAACCGGGCCATCTCGGCGTCGCGATCGCCCGCCCGCAGCCGTCCGTGGACGAGCCCGACTCGAAGGGGCGCCAGGAGCTGGCGGAGCCTGACGGCCTCGGCTTCGGCCGCGACGGCGGTCGACTCGATGGTCGACGCATCGGGCAGGCCGAAGAGGTCGAGCAGCGGGTCCGTGTCGTCCCCGGTCGTCTCGACGATCAACGGAACGACGACGAAGGTCCGACGCCCGCGGGCTGCCTCTGCACGCACCCGATCCCATGTGCCGGCGAGGTCATCGAAGGAGCGGATCCCGGTCCGTATCGCGACCCGCCCGACGGGCGGCGTCCGCAGGTCGGTGACATCGAGGTCCGCATAAAGCACCTGGCCGAGGGTTCGAGGAATCGGCGTCGCCGTCATCAGCAGGACGTGCGGGACCGACCCGCCCTTTGCCTCGAGCGCCGCGCGCTGGCCGACACCGAAGCGATGCTGCTCATCGACGATCGCGAGACCCAGGTCGGCAAAATGCACCGAATCGGAGATGAGCGCGTGGGTGCCCACCACGATGGGCGCCTGTCCCGCCACGAGGAGCTCCCGCGTACGGGCGGCGTCCCGGGCCCGCATCGATCCGGTCAACAGCTCCACCCCGACCCCCAGTGGGGCCAGGAGGTCGGCCAGCGTTCGCTGGTGCTGGCGCGCCAGCAGATCGGTGGGCGCGAGCAGGGCGCCCTGCCGTCCTGCGAGCGCGGTCGCCGCGAGACCCCACGCCGCCACGGCCGTCTTGCCCGACCCGACGTCGCCCTGGAGAAGCCGGAGCATGGGGGTCGACCGTGCGAGATCGGCGCGGATCGCGTCGATGGCTGCGGCCTGATCCGGGGTCAGGTCCACCGGCCGGCCGATCTTCGCCGACAGGGAGCTCCTGAGCGCGTCCCTGATCGCCTCCGCATGCGCGTCGGTGACCGCGATCGGGTGCCCCAGCTCCCCTACCCTGGCGCGTCGCCGCCCGACCATGCCGATCTGGAGCGCCAGCAGCTCGTCGAAGGCCAGCCGATGGAGGGCCGCGTCCCGGCGCTCGAACGAGGTCGGATAGTGCGCCTCCTCGACGGCGTCGGCGATGCCGACCAACCCGGCGTCGGAGCGTACCCCGGGTGGCAGGTACTCCGGATAGGCGATTGCGGTTGCATCGAGCGCGGCGCGGACGGAGCGCCGCAGTGACGCGGCAGTCAACCCCGCGGTCAGCCGATAGATCGGGACAATTCGCCCCGCGTGCAGCAGAGCCGCGCCGTCGTCAACCTGGAACTCCGGGTTGTCCAGGGTCATCCGGTAACCGAAGCGCCGCACCTTGCCGCTGACCACGATCCCGTCGCCCACCTTCAGGCGACGCTCGATGAAGCGGCGGCCGAACCACGTTGCGTCGAGGCTGCCGGTCTCGTCCTCGAGGCGGGCGATCGTTCGCTGGACCCGACGCCTGAACGACGCCTCCACCCGGAGGTCGGCCACCCGGACCCGGGCGGAGACCAGCGTTCCGTCGGCAACCTTGCCGAGCTCGGCGATCGTACGCATCTCCCGCAGGTCGTCATAGCGCCGCGGCACGCGGAACAGCAGGTCGCGAACGACGTTGAGCCCAACCCGCCGACCGGTGCGCGCCAGCGTCGTTGAACCCGGCAGTCCCGAACGGCCGATCGGGGTGTCCAGGAGCACGAGCGGATCGCTCGGTGGCGCGGGTCGAGCGGCGCGACGCACCAACGCCCGGGTGCCCGGCGGTCGAGGCTCGCGACCCACCGAGCCGCCCACCCCTATTCGGCGGAGATCAGGTAGCGGTAGTACGGCTGGCCCCCGTGGACCACCTCGACCTCCGCCCCGGCTGCCGCGCCGCCGATGTGCTGCGCCAGAACCTCGGTCGATGCGAGATCCGCGCCGTCCCCGTAGTAGAGCGTAATCAGCTCATAGCCCGATTCGAGACCGGCGACCGAGGCCACGACGGCCTCGATCGGATCATCGTTCACGGCCACGAGACCGTCGTCGGGATCGAGCACGATCGTCTGGCCCGCTCGTACCTTCACGCCGCCGATCGTCGCGTCCCGCACGGCAAACGTCACCGAGAGCGTCTGGATGGATCGCCCGGCCGTGGTCATCGAGGCGGCGTTGTCCGCGGCGTTCCGGGTCGGGTCGAGGGCCAGCAGCGCCGCGAAACCCTCGGCCGCATTGCGTGTTGCCACGACACTCACCGGGCGATCGGCCATCTGGGCGACCTGCCGAGCCGCGAGGACGACATTCGGGTTGTTGGGCAGGACCAGGATTTCCTTCGCGCGCACAGCCTGGATCGCCTCGAGGAGCTCGCCGGTGCTCGGATTCGCGGATTGCCCGCCGACAACGACGCGGCTGACGCCGAAGTCGCGGAAGATCGCGGCCAGCCCGTCTCCGGCCGCCACCGCCACCACCGCCAGGGGCAGGATCGGGTCGGCAGATCCGGACACCTGCCCGTCAGACGACGCTTGACCGGCGACGGCCGAACCCGACGCGGATGGCCCCACGGCGTCGGCCGCGTGGTCCGGCACACCGATGTCGGCCGATGGGTCACTCGTGAACTCGGCGGCGCGGGTCTCGCGAACATCGCGAGCCTGGTTGTCCAGGTTCTCGACGCTGATCCGCGAGAGCGATCCGACGCTCAGGCCGTAGCCGATGACCAGGTTCGGGAGTTCGTTGTGGACGTGCACCTTCACGGCGCGTGGATCCCCGGCAACGAGTACCGACTCACCGATCGTCTCGAGGTGATCACGAATGGCGTCCACGTCGAGCCGCTCCCCGGGATGCGCCTGGAGCAGGTACATCGTCTCGTAACCGAACCCTTCATCGGCATGGGCGACGAGCACCGACGGCTTGACCGGAGCCCCGGTCGTGGGTCGGGCAGACTCGGGCGCACGACCGATCATGAACAGGAGCGCACCCTGGAAGAGGCGGTACAGTCCCTGGCCGCCGGAATCGACGACCCCGGCTTCCCGCAGGATGGGCAGCAGCGACGGCGTCCTCGCAACGGCCTTCTCGGCGGCGTCGAGGGTCGCCGTCAAGACGGTCTCGATGTCGTTCCGGCGCTCGGCCGTGGCGACCGCAACCGCCGACGCTTCCCGAATGACGGTGAGAATCGTCCCCTCGACCGGCTTGGCCACCGCACTGTAGGCGGCCCGCGACCCGAGGTCCAGGGCATTCGCGAGATCCAGCCCGTTGAAGCGGGTCTTTCCCTGGAGGCCCTCGGCAATGCCTCGAAGGATCTGACTCGTGATGACACCGGAATTGCCGCGCGCGCCCATCAGGGCGCCGAACGACGCCGCCGCCGCGATCCGCTCCGCCGTCGCCCCGGCACCGACGCCTTCCGCTTCGATCAACGCAGCCTTCACGGTTGCGAACATGTTCGAACCGGTATCGCCGTCCGGCACCGGAAAGACGTTCAGACCGTTGATCTCCTCAATGTGCTGCTCGAGGTTCGCGACCGCAGCACGAAAGGCCCCGAGCAGGCCGGGACCGTCACAGGCTCGCCGCGCCATCAGGCGACGTCCGTGCCGCTGTCCGCGAGATCTGAACTGCCGACCTCGCGTCGGTGCGGGTGAACCGGGGGTTGCGTGCCGGGCGACGATTCGAGGCCGCCGATCCGGATGTGCAGTTCGTCGACCTCGCGTCCGAGGGCGCGACGGATCCCGTATCGAACCGCCGAGTCCACCTGCCGCGCCACCTCGGCAACCGGCAGGCCGGCGGTCACCCGAAGCTTGAGCTGGATCGTCAATCGGCCATCCGCGAACGAGATCCGGATTCCGGGCATGTGACCGACCAGGGCGGCGTGCGCTCGTTCGGTCAGGCCGGCTTCAAATCCGGCCACGCCGTACGAACCGAGCGCGGCTGCGCGGGTGATGTCGGCGGCCGCCCGGCGGGTGGCCAGGGCTCGACCGGGGATCTCGTCGATGGGCAACGGGCGGAGTCCTCGTCAGTGGGGCGAGCCGGAGGTCGGAGTCGCCCTGGGTGCGTGGTATCATACCGCCCCGCTCGGGCACCACAGGCCCGGCGCTCCCAAGAATCCCGTTCCGAGGACATCATGGCCCGTTCCTGCGCGATCTGCGGCAAGGCATCGATGGGCGGATTCAACCCCCAGTCATCGGGGATGAACCGCGTGCGTGCCCACCGTCGTTACCAGCCGAACCTGCAGCCCCTCGTCATCGACGAGGGCGGGACGCCCAGGAAGACGCTTGCCTGCACGCGCTGCCGCCGGACGCTGACCAAGAACGCCCGGTAGTCGCACACCGGGCACTGCCCGGCTTGCCCGTCGGTACAGACCGGTCGCCGTCGCGACCGGTCGTTTCATGATCGCGCGGCCGAGAATGGTCCCTCGTCCGTGTCCAGCCAGAGCGTGAATGGACCGTCGTTCACGAGCTCCACGGCCATCTCGGCGCCGAATCGGCCCGTTTCCACACGCCCGATACCGAGTTCCGCGAGGCGTCGCGCCACCCGCCGGTAGAGGCGCTCGGCCGCCTCCGCCGGCGCTGCATCGGTGAAGCCGGGACGGCGACCCTTCGCTGTGTTCGCGTACAGCGTGAACTGGCTCACGACGAGGATGTCGCCCCCGACATCCAGGATGGACCGGTTCGTTCGTCCCGATTCGTCCGCGAACAGGCGCAACTCCGTGATCCGCCGGGCCAGCGCGTCCGCGGTTGCCTCGTCGTCCCGGTTTCCAACGCCGAGGAGGACCACCAGCCCCGGATCGATCGCCGCGATCTCCTCGCCTCCGACTCGAACCGCGGCCCGGGAGACCCGCTGGAGGAGGGCTCGCATCAGCGCGAAATCGCACCGAGTGCGGCGCGCCACAACCCGCCGATGGTGATTCCCCATGGGATGAGCAACGCCGGCGATGGCGAACCTCCGAGCCATCCCCCCTTGACGACGCCGATCACGCCGATGGCGCCGATGGCGGCGATGGCCAGACCCTGTCGCACGACCGTCCAGCGCACGCTGCCGGCCGCCCGCCGAAACGCGCCGGGACCCCCGTCCTCCCCAGCTTCCACAGCGGTCTCGAGGGCCGGATCCGCTGCCCGATCGACGACCCGGCGGAACCAGCCGGGCGCGTGGACGATCGCGCCATAGGCCACCGCCGCGTACGCGACCCCGCCCAGGACGTCCACCACGTAGTGGTCCGCCAGATAGACGATCGAGAACCAGACAAACGCCGCGTAGACCAGCATGAGCCAGCCGGGACGCCCGAAGGCCCGTCGGGCGAAGAGGAACCCGAGGAAGGGATAGGCGGCGTGGAGGGACGGGAACGCCGCGACCTGGTTCGGGTTCACCTCGTAGACGGCATAGCTGTAGACGTATCGCCCCTCGAATCCGAAGAGCCGGGCGAGATCGTTGAAGCCCTGCGCCTTGAGATAGTCGATCGCCGGTTCGCCGCCGGGACCCGGGATCAGGCCGCGCTCGGCGGCCCACCAGGGAGGCGCGACCGGCAGGGCGAGGTAGGTCACGAACGCGGCCATCGACAGCAGGATGAGTGCCGCGATGAAGTCGTAATAGGCACGCCGGCGACGGACCCAGAGCAGGAATGCCACGGCGATCGGAAACGGGAAGTGGAGAAAGTAGAAGACCGTGGCGACCATGGCGAACGGGTCGGATCCTGAGGCCGGATGCAGCAGGTCCTGCAGGACCTGGGTGGGCAGCAGGCCGCCGAACAGGGCGCGCTCCAGGCCGAGGACGTCGGCCGCATGGACCGTCCGGTTGATGTCATCCGCATAGCCGCGCATCAGCTCATAGGCGAGGAACAGCCCGATGAAGGGCACCCAGTCCCGGATGAACAGACGGGCGCGACCGAGCAGGAGGGCCGCGAGACCCAGGGCGAGCAGCATGACATCCGGCGTGATCGACACGCCACTGACGATCATCAGCCCCGAGAGCACGATGACATAGCCCACGATCGTCACGAGCAGGAGGCGGTCGTTCCTTCGATGCAGGTCGGCGTGCGGACGGTCCACGGTGCCGCCCGGCACAGCGGCAGCTGGAGCCTGTGCGGAACCAGACTCGAGAGCCGTGCCCGCAGGGTCCATCACGGGACGAGTTCGTCCGGTCTCGGCGGCAATGGCGCCGCCACGAACGGAGGCTCCGGCATCCCGGCCGCCCGCCAGGCGGCGGCGTCCGCGAGCAGCTCACCCCGTCGCGCGCCGAAGCGCTCGACGGCCGCGCCCTCGGACGATGCCGGAAGCAAGACGTCCCAGTCCCGTCGCTCGTCCTCCAGTTCCAGATCCAGGGGTCCGGCGCGGAAGATGAAGACGGGAATGCCGACCCGCTCGATCTCGGCCTGGATCGTCCGGGCAAGGTGCCTCGGCAAGGTCGCGAACGTCACCATGCGACCGCGCGGTATCGGCGGAACACCGTTGTTGAGCGTGTATTGGTAGCCCTCGTCGGCGAGCGCCCGGACCAGCCGGATCTCGCGGCCCATGTCGCGGCCCTTGATCCAGAGCGCTGAACCGACGACAAGGACGTCGGCCGCGAGACCGCCGACGAGCTCGGCCGTGTCACGGCTGACACCACCGTCCACGTGGACCTCCGCGCCGTGCAGCTTGTGGGACAGGTACTCGCGCGCCGCGAAGACCTTGGCCCGTGCGACATCGGCCATGAACGCCTGGCCACCGAAGCCCGGCTCCACGGTCATGACCATCACGATGTCGAGCAGGTGCCGATACGGCTCCAGTTCCTGCAACGGGGTGCCGGGGCGCAGGGCCAGCCCGACGGCGCGGCCCGCGGTCCGGATCTGCCGGAGCACCGGCTCGATGGGCCGTTTGACCTCCACGTGAATCGTGACCGAATCGCAGCCCGCGTCGAGGAACTCGTCCACGTAGCGATCCGGCTCGGCGATCATCAGGTGCGCGTCGAAGGGGAGCCGAGTTCGCCTGCGGAGCGCCTTGATCGTCCGCGCTCCGAAGGTGAGGTTCGGGACGAAATGCCCATCCATGACGTCCAGATGAATGCGATCCGCGCCTTCCTTCTCGGCGCGTCGGACGGCATGGGCGAGATTGCCGAGATCGGCATCGAGGATGCTCGCGGCCACCCGCGCCCGTCCGAGGGTCCTGGCGGGTGGTGGAGCGAATGGCCGGCGCGCCGACATCAGGCGTCCACTCCGTGCGGCAGGCCCTCGCGACTCCGCTCGCCCCGAAGCGCGGCAGCCGAAGTCGCCTCGAGACGCGCCCGCCGGCGCGCCAGGGCCGCTCCGGGTGGTCTTCCCGCGCGATCGGCCGCCAGCTGACCGCACGCCGCTCCGACCTCCTGACCACGATTCCGCCGGATCGTCACCGGCAGCCCGTCTAGGCGGAGCCTGGCCGCGAATCGTTCGATCACGGCCATCGGACTGGCCGACCAGGGCGTGTGAGCGACGGGGTTCATCGGGATCAGGTTGACATGGGCGAGCGTGCCGCGGAGCAGCATCGCCATGGCGTCGGCATCGACCTCGCCGTCGTTGACCCCGCCGATCATGGTCACTTCGTAGCTGATCCGCCGACCGGTCGCGGCGGCATGCTCGCGCGCGGCGGCAACGACCTCGGCCACGGGCCAGCGGCGGTTGAGCGGAACCAGGACGTCGCGAAGGGAGTCGCGGGCCGCGTGAAGGCTCACCGCGAGCGTGAACTGGGGACCGAGCGCCGTGAGGCGCCGAATGCCCGGCACGACCCCGGAGGTCGACACGGTGATGTGTCGCGCTCCCAGGCCGAACCGGACCGGGTCGTTGAGCGCTTCGACGGCCTCGAGCACACGGTCCAGGTTGAGCAACGGCTCGCCCATTCCCATGAACACGATATTCGTGAGGCGGCGACCTCGAGCCGAAAGGCGTCGCGCGGCACTCCGGACCTGGTCGAGGATCTCCGCCGTCTCGAGGTTCCGCCCGAAGCCCAGCTCCCCGGTCGCGCAGAACGGGCAGGCAACCGCACAGCCCGCCTGACTCGAGATGCAGAGGGTGTTCCGCTCGCGGCGATCCCGGCCCGCCGGGTAGTGCATGAGCACGCTCTCGATCGCCACACCGTCACCGAGTCGGTGCAGCGCCTTCTCCGTTCGGCCACCGTCGGCGACCACGAATTCGGAGCCCGCGACCGTGTCCCATCGGAATGCCCGGTCGAGGTCGGACCGGGTGATCGCGGGCAGGGTCGAGATGGCCTCCGCTCCCGGGACGTCGGCACGCCAGACCGCGTCGAGCACCTGCCGAGCGCGAAACGCGGGCTCGGCGCGGGCTCGAAACCACGCTTCGAGCGCCTCGGAGGTCTGCCCCCCGATCCCCGGGCGAAGGGAGGACCCGGTTTCGGCGGGGCTCGTCATGACGGTTGACATCTGGTCGGGCATCGGGGCGCATTGTCGCACGGCCCCCGACCATCACGATCTGGGTCTGCCGACGGGTGGTCAGACGCGAGCGGTTCCGTCGTCACCATGGGCGAGGACCGCGTCGAGACCGCGAAGGCCGCGCCAGGTTCGGGGAGCCGTCATCGGCAGTTCGCTCGGACGCAGTCCTGTCGCGGCCGCGACGGCGTTTGCGATCGCGGCGGCGCCACCCACGACAGCCGCCTCTCCGATGCCCTTGGCCCCGAACGGGCCGTCGGGTGCCGGAACCTCCACGAACGATGTCACGATCGGCGGCACATCCTGCGCACGCGGCAACGCATAGTCGAGAAAGGTCGCCGTGAGGAGTTGGCCCATGTCGTCGTGGATCAGCTCCTCGTACAGGGCCCAGCCGACCGCCTGGGCAGCGCCGCCATGCTGTTGACCTGCCACGAGTGCAGGATTCAGGGCTCGACCGACGTCCTGGACGGCCTCGAACGCGAGCACCCGTGTCACGCCGGTTTCCTGGTCCACCCGGACGTGGGCGAGGAACGCCGCGACCGATGGGGCGAGGCTGGTGTGCGCGGACGTGGCATGGCCTTCGATCGGCGGGCGGGCGGCGCGATCGTTGGCCCGGATCAACTTCGCGACGGGGATCCCGCGGTCCGGTGTGCCGCGCGGCCGGACCACACCCTGGACGACCTCCAGATCATCCACGGAGATCTCCAGCTCCAGCGAGGCAGCCGCCAGGAGCTGGCGGCGGGCATCCTCGGCCGCGAGTCGAACGGCTCGTCCAGCCGAGTACGTCACCGTGCTTCCACCGCTCCCCGGCGACGGCGGGGCCGTGCGCGTGTCGGCGGTCACCACCTGCACGTCGTCCGGCGAGATCCCGAGGACCTCGGCGGCGATGGCCTGGAATGCGCCGGCGGTCCCAGACATATCCACCACGCCGGTGACGATCTGGACGCTCCCATCGGGAGACAGGCGACAGAGCGCAGCCGCGGGATCCTTGCTGCCGGGCCAGTAGCCGACCCCAAGCCCGACCCCTTCCCAGCGCGGGAGATCCCGGCGCGTCACCCACAGCGGCCGCCCGGAGACCGCTTCGAGGACTTCGGGCAGCGCATGTCGGACCCACGCCTCACCGTCCACCATCCGGTCGCCGGCCCGTGCGCCGTTCCGCCTTCGAAGGTCCACCGGATCGATCTCGAGCCTCGTCGCCATCTCGTCGACGAGCGATTCGATCGCGAAGGCGGTCGGCGGACCGCTGGGACCCCGATACGCGCCGACGCCGACACGATTCGTCCGCACGCCGTAGGCACTGATATCGGCGTTGGGCCAGCGATACGGGCCGGCCACGAGCACACCGGCCAGGGCGTCGGCACTGAAATCGGCAAAGGCGCCGCCGTCGGCAATGATCCGGGCCCGCAGGGCGGTGAAAGTGCCGCCCCGATCAGCCGCGATTTCGACGTCGAGGTCGAATGCCTGGGACGGATTGGTGGCAAGGAAATCCTCGCGCCGATCCAGGACGAGCCGGACGGGACGGCCCAGGCGGAGCGCGGCGGCCGCGGCGATCGGCTCGAGCAGCGACCATTTCCCGCCGAACGCACCTCCCAGGGGAGCCGCGATGACGGTGATCCGATGCGTGGGGATGCCGAGGACGCGTCCGAGGTCCTTGCGCAGGCTGAACGTGCCCTGGGTGCTCGATTCGACCACCAGCGAACCGTCGTCGTCGAGCCAGGCGGTGCAGGCCTGTGGCTCGACGTAGCCCTGATGCACCCAGGAGGTCCTGAACCGCCGTCGCACGGTCGTGGCCGCCTGCTGGAACGCCTCGGCGGGGTCGCCGACGCGATAGCGCGTTCGACCGACGACATTCGCCGACAGCGGCTCTGCGTCGATCGAGGTGTCGCCGGCCCCGCCGACGGCGGCATGGGTCTGGGCGTCCATGGCGGGTCCCCCGTCGGTTCCCGGTCCGGGATCCGATCGCACCGCCGGCGCGGCGAGGTCCATGGCCCGTTCCGGATCGAGGACTGCCGGCAGGGGCTGGAGATCCAGCACCACGAGCTCGGCGGCGTCGGTGGCCGCAGCATCCGACTCCGCGATCACGACGGCGACAGGCTGCCCGGCGAAGACGACCTCGTGCGCGGCCAGTGGGAGCGCAAGGCGATCCTGTCCCGGCCGAAGGGCGAGGTCCTCCGCGAGCAGGACCGCGACGACGCCGGGGGCCGAACGTGCCGCGGTGATGTCCAGCGACACGACGCGTGCGTGCGCATGCGTTGCCAGGACGAGTCGTGCATGCAGCGTACCGCCCCGGGTCCGATCGGCCGCATAGCGGATGGCGCCCGTGACCTTGACCCCGGAATCCGACCTCGGGCGGCTGATCCCGACGCCGTGGGCCGTCACCCCGGCGCCTCGACCGCCGGACTAACCGGCGGAAGCGACGCTACGGTGGCTCCGATGATGGACGGGCGCCCACGGCGGAGGGCCGCGCCGGTCATCTCGCGGCCGCCCGCCGGCTGGACCCTGCGGAGCACGATTCGCGCATCGACGGTCGGGAGGGCGATGCCGTCGCCGGCGGCCGCGAGCACCCCCGGGGCATCGCCGGGCTCCAGGTCGGCGATCGCCACTTCGTGCACGACGAGTCGCAGCCGGCCGACCTCGAGGAACGTCCCGGGCCAGGGTCGCATGGCGCGAACCCGGCGCTCGAGCTGCACGGCTGGCAGCCGCGGATCCAGGCGGCCTGCCTCGCGCACGAGGGGCCGGGTCATGGTTGCCGCCGCTGGTTCCTGGGGCGTTCCATTATCGCGGCCGGCGAGGACATCCGTGACGACCTGATCCAGCAGCGACGCTCCCTCGCGGGCCGCACGGAGCTCGAGCCCGGGCGTGTCCTCCGTGCCGTCCAGTACCCAGGACCGGGCCGCCAGGACGGGCCCCGTATCGAGGCCCGCATCCATCCGCATGATCGACACCCCGGCGACGGCATCGCCCGCCAGGATCGTTGCCTGAATCGGGGTCGCGCCACGGTGGCGGGGCAGCAGCGAAGGATGCACGTTCAGGATCCCGAGGCGCGGCAGATCGAGGATCTCCTGCGGGACGAGCTGGCCGAAATCGGCCAGGACACCCAGGTCCGGTGCGAGCGTGCGGATCGCGTCGATCGCCTCGGGCGTGCGAACCCGCGGGACCTGAAGCAAGGGCAGCCCAACCGCCCGTGCGGCTGTTGCGACGGGGACCGCGGTCGACCGACCCGTCCGTCCGACCCGCCCATCCGGGGGCGCCACCACGCCGACGAGTTCGACGTCGAAGCGGCTCACCAATGCGTGGAGGATCGGGACGGCGAAGGAGCCTGAGCCGAAGAACACGGTCCGCACCAACGACGACCGGCCGGCATCGGCGGGCCGCATCACGCGAGCGCGGGCATCCTGACCTCTCGGGACGCTTCGGCGTCCGGATCGGCTTCGGCATCCTCGGCATCGTCGCCGTGCCCCACGGGAATCAACTCGTCGAGCGAGTCGAGGTAGTCGATGTAGAGCTTCCCGTCCAGGTGGTCGAGCTCGTGCTGGAGAGCCCGGCCGAGCAACCCGGATCCGGCTACCTTGATGCGCCGCCCGGCGCGGTTCTGGGCGACGACCCAGACGCGCTCCCGCCGCGTCACGTACGCGGCATAGCCGGGGATGGACAGGCAACCCTCGAGGTCGCGGTCATCCCCGCTGGCCTTGACGATCTCCGGGTTCACGAGCTCGTGGAGCTGCCCCTCGACTTCGATGACACAGGCGTTGAGCGCCTCACCCAACTGCGGGGCCGCGAGGCCCACACCCGGCGCATCCCGCATGGTATGCGCGAGGTCATCGAGCAGCTCGTGGAGGTACTTGCCGAAGCTCTCGACGGGCCGGCCCTTCAGCCGAAGCCGCGGGTCGCCGAGCAGGAGGATTGGACGGACGCTCATGGTCGCAGTATAGGCGAGGATCGACCACGATCCCCGATCGGGACGGCGCACCGGCCGCCCGGATCACCCTGTCGCGCGCGACGCGATCAGTCCCTTGCGGCGTCCTCGTCGGACGACCGGCCCTCGGCGTCCGCGTCGGACGGCCGGGCCTCGGCGGCCTCGGCGGCCCGGGCCGCCTGATCGCGGCGCAACTCCGTGGCGAGATCACGGGAGCGCTCGGCGAGTCGCGTCCCGGCCTCGGCGGTGAGTTCCGCGGCGCGCGCCGCCACCGGACCCGCCTTCTCGCCCGCCACGGCGGCCAGTTCCGCCGCCTTGGCGCTGACCTGCCTGAGCACCGGGCCGGCCTGCTCCGTGATGTTCTCGATCATCGCCTGGAGTTGCGACAGCCACTCGGTGCCACTTGATCGCGCCTTTCTGGGTGGTGTGCCGTTGTCGGCGTCGCCTGTCCAGGCGAATGTCTCATCCGCCTCGGGGGCGGTAGCTTCGTGCTGTTTCGGCGTCTCGTCGTTCATGTCTGCGTTCTCCTCGTCCGCGGCCTCGCGGACTGCGTTGGTATGCACCCATTGTCGCCGGTTTGGGCATCGGTCACCTCCGTCGACCTCGCTCGCGCGACGAGCGTCGATCAGAGCAGCGATTCCGGGTCGACGTCAACAGACCAGGGTGCGCCCGGCGGCTCGCCGAGGAGGGCGAGCGGATCCGCGCCGCGGAGGACGACATTGAACCGCCACCGATCCGCCCGGCGGGCGATGTAGGCGACGGCGGGCCCGACGACCTCGATTCGGGCGCCGGCGCCTGCCGCGCGCCGCCGAAGCTCGTCGGCGAACGCATCCGCGGCCGACTCTGCGGCATCTCGATCGGCGAGGGCCACCGTCAGCTTCACGAGACGCCCGAAGGGCGGAGAACCGAACTGTCGCCGAAGGGCCAGTTCGGCATCGTAGAAGGTGGCGGGGTCGGCATCCTGCACCGCCCTGATGGCCGGATGCTCGGGTTGGTAGGTCTGGACAATCGCGTGGCCCGGCCGTGGACCCCGGCCGGCGCGACCGACTGCCTGGGCGAGCAACTGATAGGTCCGCTCCGCGGCGCGCTCATCTGGAAGATTCAAGGCGACATCCGCGGATACCACGCCCACGAGGGTGATCGACGGAACGTCGAGGCCCTTCGTGACGAGGCTCGTGCCGACCAGCACGTCGATACGGCCGTCGGCGAGGTCGTCGAGGACCCTTGTCGCGGCGCCCCGGCGCTCCACGACGTCGCGGTCGAGACGGGCGACCCGCAGCGCCGGAAACGTGGCCCGGACCTCGCGCTCCAGGCGTTCCGTGCCGCCGCCGAGATACCGGATCCTGGCCGACCGGCAGTTCGGACAGCGCGTCGCCAGGGGCGTCGCCCGGCCGCAGTGGTGACAACGGAGCGTCACGCCCGCCTGGTGGTAGACGAGTGGACGCGTGCATTCGGGACAGCTCTGGGCGATCCCGCAATCCCGGCACAGGACGACCGACGCCGACCCACGTCGGTTGATCACCAGGACGGCCTGATCACCCGCTCCGAGATCGAGGCCGGCAATCGAGGACACGAGCGATCGAGAGAGCATGCCTCGCTGTCCGGCGGCCAGTTCCGCCCGGAGGTCCACGACCTCGATCGTCGGCGCCCGACCGGACAGACGGTCGGTCAACCGGAATCGGCGATAGGTGCCGTCACGCGCCCGGCCTTCGGTTTCCACGGCCGGCGTTGCCGAACCGAGCACGACCGAGGCACCGGCCAGGCGACCCAGGCGGACCGCGGTGTCACGCGCCTGGAGTCGAGGGGTACGATCGCTCTTGTAGGCCGGATCGTGCTCCTCGTCGACGACGATCAGCTTCAGGTCCTCAACCGGCGCCACGACCGCCAGGCGGGTGCCCACCACGACGTCGACGGATCCTGCCCGGATTCGGCGCCACTCGTCCAGGCGTTCCCCGTCTGACAGGCCGGAGTGGATCATGCCGATCTCGGCGTCGAGATCGGCCCGCAGGCGATCGACGAGCGGCACGGCGAGGGCAATCTCGGGCACGAGCACCAGGGCCCGGCCTCCGGCTTCGAGGCACGCCCCGATGGCCGCGCTGTAGATGGCCGTCTTGCCGCCGGCGGTCACGCCATCGAGCAGGATCGGAGTCGGATCCCCCATCGTGATCGCTGTTCGAATCGCCTCGACGGCTGCGTCCTGCTCCGGGCTGAGCTCCGACGAAGCCGGTCGGGCACCACGGCGGCCGGGCAACCGGGCACCGAGCGGGCGGCGGGGCACCTCGACGACCTCGACGGTCACGAGGCCGCGAGCGGCGAGACTGCCGATCACGGAGCCACCGTGTCGAGCCGCGAGATCCGGCGCCGGGATGCCCCGCCCGCCGGCCAGGGCAAGGGATTCCAGGGCGGCGCTCTGACGAGGGCCGAGGCGCCTCCCGGCCCCGCGCACCTCGCCACCGTTCGGTTCGGGGGCAGCCGCCGCACCGTTCCCGGTCAGCCGGATCACGCGAACGTACCGTGGACCGGGCCCCGTGTCGGTAAGGGTCCAGTCGAGATCGATCCGCCCGGCGTCGCGCAGGCCACGCAGTCGCCGCAACAGCCCGGCGCGCCCTTCGGGCGTCCGCAGCCGGCGGACTGCGCGCGGTCCGTCATCGAGCTGGGCGAGGACTTCGGCATCCGCGGGCGCATCCGCGGGCGCATCCGCGGGCGCATCCGCGGGCGCATCCGCGATGGTCGGATCGGTCCCCGGGCGCCGCTCGGCAACGAGTTCCAGCCGTTCGAGAAGTCCCGGCGGCAGCATCGCGCGGAGGACGAGGGCCGGAGGCGCGAGATAGGTCGACGCGATATCCCGGGCCAGAGTGATCGACGCCCCCGGCAGCAGCGGCCCATCGGCCCTGACCCGATCCACGATCGGCTTCGGGACGATGCCGTCCCCGGCGGTTGCGTCGCCCAGCACGATGCCGATGGCCTGGCGCCGCCCGAACTCGACGAGGACCGCCTCCCCGGGCTGCAGCGGTTCGAACCGAGCCGGGACGCGGTAGGTGAACGGTCGACCCCCGGCCGCACCGGCGGCGTCAATGGCGACCGCCACGAGCCGCTCTGCGGGGCGACCACCGAGGTCCAGTTCCCGAACGGCGGCGTCGGACAGCCCCAGCATCTCCCGATCGGCGCCGGTCGCCACCTTGGGGCGCCCCTAGATCCGGGTCCGACGCTGCGGGTGCTCGGCCTTCTCGCGCAGGATGATCTCGTGAATCTGGATGGCGGTGCGCCCGATCTGGCCGGTCTCGTTCACGATGACGTGGTCGTAGTCGTCCTGTCGGGCAAGTTCCAGCGCCGCGTTTCGCTGTCGGATGTCGAGCTCGTCGGCCGATTCCGTGGCCCGCGACTGGAGGCGCTGGAACAGGTCCTCCAGGGACGGTGGGACGAGAAAGATCAGGAGGGCGTCCTCGACGCGCTGCTTGACGACGGCGGCCCCCTGCACGTCGATCTTGAGAATGACGTCGTGACCCGCCTGCAGGGCGGCCCGGACATCAGCCCGGGGCGTGCCGTACCAGTTTCCGTGCACTTCGTTGGCCTCGAGCAACTCGCCGGCACCCTGGAGTGCGGCGAACGCTTCCCTCGTCAGGAAGCGATAGTGGACGCCTTCGATCTCATAGCTCCGCCGCGGGCGGGTCGTGCACGTGACGACGTAGTGGTAGTCGGGAACCCGCGGCTGTGCGCGGAGTTCCTCGATCACGCTGTCCTTGCCGACGCCCGACGGCCCCGACACGATCACCAGGACGGCTCCCGGTGCCCCGAGGCTCGTCGGCGGCGCGGGCGACGGTTCGACGGGCGAGGCAACGGGTGATCCGCCCTTCGGGCCGCGGCCTGATCCGGTCATCGGTGATCCACCCTGAGGGCGCCGAGGACCTGCTCGAGCTCGGGCGGCAGCGGAGCCGTGGCCCGGATGAGCTCACCGCTCGACGGAGACGTCAGCTCAAGGCGCCAGGCGTGCAGGAACATGCGCGCGAGGCCGTCCGGACCACGCGACGATGTTCCGGTGCCGTAGACCCGGTCGCCGGCCACGGGATGGCCGATGGCCTCCAGGTGAACGCGGATCTGATGGGTGCGTCCGGTCACCAGGTCGAGTTCGAGGAGCGTCCACGCAGCAAACCGCTCGGCCACTCGGTAGCCGGTGGTGGCGGGCCGGCCGTCGGGTACGACGGCCATGCGGGTGCGATGGCGAGGATCCCGGCCGATCGGAGCCTCGATCCGGCCGACGGCGGCCGCGACGGAACCGTGAACCAGCGCCAGGTAGGTCTTCTTGATCCGGCGTGCCTTGAGCTGCGCCATCAGGCCGTGCTGGGCGAGGTCCGTTCGAGCCACCATCAGCAGCCCGCTCGTGTCGCGATCCAGCCGATGCACGATCCCCGGGCGCCGGACGCCCGCAATGCCGCCGAATCCAGCGGGTCCGGCACGACCGAGCAAGGCGTTGACGAGCGTGCCGTCGTCGTGTCCCGGGGATGGGTGGACGACGAGCCCGAAGGGCTTGTCCACGATGAGCAGGTCGTCGTCCTCGTACACCACCGAGACGGGGATCTCCGGCTGCGCGATCGGCGCGGCCGGCGCAGGCTCCGGGATCTCCAGCCTGAGCTCGGTGCCGGGTTCGATGATCGTATTGGCGCGCAGCGTTCGCTCACCTGCGGTCAGGAGGCCCTCCGTGATGAGCTTCTGGACGTGGCTCCGCGAGAGCCCGGTGAGATCCGTGACGAGGCGATCCACCCGAGTCCCGCGAACGGCGGGTGGCGCGATCAGGTGGCGCACGCCGGGGGCGCGCGAGCCCGTGTCAGGCATCGTCCGCGTCCGGCCGATCGGCCGGGCCATCAGGACTTCCGGCCCCGTCGGCCGGGTCATCACGACTGCCGCCGCCCTCGACCGGGGATGCCGCGGCGTGGGCATGCCCCGAGCCGACGAGGGACGGACGGAGGGCCATGGCCAGCAGCAACACGATGGCACCACTGATGCAGGCGTCGGCGAAGTTGAACGTGAAGAAGCGGGCCGTTCCGAGGCCCCCGTCGACGAAGTCGACGACATACCCGAGGCGGAATCGATCGACGGCATTGCCGATCGCGCCACCCAGGAGCAAGCCCAGGGTCAGGGTCATGTACGCGCTCCGACCGGACCGGGCGTGGAACGTGAGGATCATGGCGATCACCCCGAGACTCAGCAGGGCGAAGATGACGACCTGGCCGCGGAACAGCCCGAACAGGGCCCCGTTGTTCTCCGAGTAGATGAGTCGCAAGGCACCGTCGAGGAAGACGATCACCCGGCCTGCCGAGAGCTCGGCGGCAATCCACGCCTTGCTGCCCTGATCGATGGCGACGATCAGGGCGACCAGCCCGATGAACGGCCCCCAGTACGGTCGCCCTCGGGTCGGAGCGGTCATGACCCGGCAGCGCTCGTCGGGAGACGGAGCAGGGTGATCGTGGCGACACCTGCCTCGAGTTCCACCGTTCCGCGCTGCCCACCGGCCGGCGGCCCGGGCGCCAGGTCCGCGAGCGTTTCGGCGGCCACGGCGGCGAGGTGGTCCGCGACTCCCGGGGCGAGGCCGTCCACGTGCAGCAGGATGCGATCGTCGAGCTCGAGACCCGCTTCCTTGCGAAGGTCCTGGACGGCCCGCTGAAGCTCGCGCGCGTCCCCCTCGGCGCGAAGGTCGGCGGTCAGATCCGTGTCGAGGACCACGACCAGGCCGTCGTCGTGGGCGACGACAGTCCCGGGCCGCGGCGTGGCGAGGATCTCCACCTCATCGGCGGCAAGGATCACGCCGGCCAGGGCGACCGATCCGTCCGGCCGGATCTCGAATGCGCCATCGCGGGCGGCCGCCATGATCGCCGGAATCGCCGCGCCGAGCTTCTTGCCGACCTTGGGGAGCAGGACCCTGACCCGGCGCTCAACGAGACCTGACTCGTCGCCGATCAGTTCCACGTGGCGAACGTTGAGTTCCTCCGCCATGAGCGCGACGAGCGCCTCGAGTTCGTGCAGGTCGCCGCCCGGGAGTGCGAGCCAGAGGCGGGCGAGGGGCTGCCGAACCTTGAGGTTCGCGGTCCCGCGCAGCGTTCTCGCCAGGTCGACGGCGCGCCGGGCCGTGGCCATCGCGGCTTCGAGCCGCGCATCGTGGAGCGGCGCGAGCTCCGCACCCGGGTACCGGGTCAGGTGGACCGAATGGGGCGCATCCGGATCGCTCCCGACCACGAGGTTGCCGTAGATCTGCTCGGTCAGGAAGGGCAGGATCGGGGCCGAGATCCGGGCGACGGCCACGAGCGCGGCATGCAGCGTCGCAAACGCGGCCGCGCGATCCGATCCCGTGCCCCGAGAGAACCGCTTCCGTGACAGGCGGAGATACCAGGTCGACAGATCGTCGATGAAGGTGTCGATCAGCCGCGTCGCTGATAGCGCGTCGTAGTCGGCAAGCCGATCTTCAACCGCGCCGGCAAGGCCCGCCACCCGGGACAGGATCCATCGATCCATCGGTGGCCGCTCCTCGACCGGCGGGTCCGCCGGTCCCGGCGCCCAGCCGGTCAGGCGCGCATAGGTCACGAAAAAGGCATACACGTTCCACAGGATGAGCAGCCGGCGGCGCGCGTCGTCGGCGGCATGCCAGCCGAACAGGATGTTGTCATCCGGTCGGGATGACATGTAGAGCCAGCGCATCACGTCCACGCCCATCCGCTCGGCGGCCTCGTCGAACTCGATGGCGTTGCCCCAACTCTTGTGCATTGCGCGGCCGTCCTCGGCGAAGAGCGTCGCGTAGCCGAAGATCGTCCGGAACGGGGCCTCGCGTCGCAGGACCGTGCTCATGGCGAGCATGGCGTAGAACCAGTTGCGGAATTGGCCCGGGAAACTCTCGGTGATGAAGTCGGCGGGGAACCACTGGGCCCAGTAGTCCGGTTCCTCGCGGTAGTGCAGCGTCGAGAACGGCACGATGCCCGCGTCGAGCCAGGGATTGCCGACGTCGGGGATCCGGCGTATCTCGCCGCCACAGGTCGGGCAGGCGATGACCACCTCGTCCACGTACGGACGGTGGGGCGTGTGCCCTTCGAGGCGATCCCAGCCCGAAACGGCCCGCTCCCGGAGTTCGTCTCGACCGCCGACGACGTCGAACGTCTTGCAGGTCGCGCATTCGTAGATCGGGAGCGCCAGCCCCCAGTAGCGCTTCTTGCTGATCATCCAGTCGCGCATGTTGAGGAGCCAGTCGAGCTCCCGTTCGTAGCCGAATCCGGGGATCCACCGGATCTCGTCCACGACGTCCATGATCTGGTAGCGAAGGCTGCGGTCCACCTGCTCCCTGGTCAGGGTTTCGCGCGGCTGATCGTAGACCTCGCCCATGCTGATGTACCACTCGTCCACCAGGCGGAACACCAGCGCCGTCCCGCAGCGCCAGCAATGGGGATAGCGATGACGGTAGGTCTCCAGCCGCTGGAATCGACCCTCCCGACGAAGATGCTCCACGATGGGCTCGGTCACCTCGCGGACATCGCGTCCGGACAGGGCGCCAAAGCCATCCAGGAAGATGCCGGACTCGTCGAGCGGCGCGATGATCGGGAGACCGAGCGCCTTTCCGAGCGCGTAATCCTCCGCTCCGCACCCTGGCGCGATGTGGACGATCCCGGTCCCCTCTTCCTCACCGACCTCGGACCACGGGACCACCCGGTGCACGTACTGGGTGCCGGGTTCGGAACGCGTGCCCTTCGCGAACGCCTCGATCACGGCGGGAAGCTCGTCGAACGGACCCGCATAGCGCCATCCCACGAGGTCGCTTCCCGCTCGCTCCTCCAGGACCTCGAACCCTCCCTCGAGAGCGCTGCCGAGCGTGCCCTTCGCGAGCCACAACGTGTCGTTCCCGGAGCGGACCCGCACGTACCGGAGATCCGGACCGACAGCGGCGGCGACGTTCGACGTCAGCGTCCACGGCGTCGTCGTCCAGACCAGGAGCGATTCACCGGGACGGTCGAGGAGCGGAAGGCGGACGGTCAGCCCCGGATCGTCGCGATCCTGGTAGCCCTCCGTCATCTCGTGCTGGCTGATGCCGGTACCGCAGCGGGCGCACCACGGCATGGTGTCGTGGCCCTTGTAGATCCAGCCGCGGCGATGGCATTCGGCGAGGAAGCCCCAGATCAGGTCGTTGTTCTCATTGCTGAAGGTGAAATAGCTGCCGCCCAGCTCGGGCATGCCCAGCCGGCCCACGATCATCTCGACCGTGTCGGTGACGGGACCCCTCGGCCCGTCGACCGTCACGAGCTGGGCCGGATCCGCAGCCAGCAGATCGCGCAACCGCCGGAGTTCGTCCGGGTCGTTCCAGTCCGTCCAGTAGCCGAGGCGGATCGACTGCTCGGTCTGGCGCGCCGCGTAGGTCAGGACCCGCTGCTTGCACAGGCTGACGAACTCCGCGATGCCGTAGGCCTCGATATCCCGCTTCGACGTGAAGCCGAGATCGCGCTCGACGTTGACCTCGACCCAGAGGCCCTGACAGTCGAACCCGTTCTGCCAGCGCTGGGCCTCGCCCAGCATGGCGTGGAACCGCTGAAAGAGGTCCTTGTACGTTCGACCCCAGGCGTGATGCACGCCCATCGGATTGTTCGCGGTGATGGGACCGTCCAGAAAGCTCCACTTCGGGCCTTCCGCGTTCTGCGCCCGCAGCTCGGCAAACGTGCCGCGCTCCCGCCAGAAGGCGAGGGTCTCGTGTTCCATCGGAACGAGATCCGGGCGCGCTGGAACGGGTCGGAACATCTGGCCTCGCGAGGTGACTGGACTGGCCGCCGGATATCGGTTCGAGCGTCGAAACGACCCGGGCGCGGTTGACGTCGGGTCCGAGTATCCTACCCGCGATGCAGACCGCGCACGAGATGCGTCCGCGCCGACGCTCTGCCTTCGTCGCCGCGTTCCTCTCCCTCGTCTTCCCCGGCCTCGGCCACGCCTATCTGGGCGCCTCCCGGCGGGCGCTCGGGTTCGCCGCACCTCCCATCCTGCTGGGTGCGCTCCTCGCCGGGATCGCCGTGCGCCTCGACCTCTTTCAGCTGGCCGGGCTGGCGATCCAGGAGTGGTTCATCGCCGGGCTCTTCGTGATCAACCTGGTGGCGCTTGCCTACCGGGCTGCGGCCATCGTCGACGCCTGGCGCATCGCGCGCTGGCTCCAGGCCGGCAACGCTCCCGGGCGCCGCGCGGTGGCGATCGAGGGTCGGGCGTCTCGGGGCGGAGGGGCCGGCGTTGTCCGGATCACCTCGGTCGCCGGCCTGCTCGCCGTGCTCGTCGTCATGAGCACGCTCCACGTTGCCGTGGCTCGCTACGACGTGTTGCTCGCGGGGACGACGCAATGCATCTTCGATCCGAACGCATCCGGTTGCGATGCGACGGCCAGCGAGTCGCCGGATCCGTCGGCCGACCCCACGGTCGTCGAAACGCCGGGTCCGAGCGCCGTCGGCACGGCCGTTCCAGCCACCACCATCCCGCCCTGGAACGGTACGGAGCGCCTCAACATCCTGCTCATCGGTGCGGACGAGCAGGGCGGCGGCCACAACACGGACACGATGATCACCCTGTCCATCGACCCGCTGACCAACCAGGTGGCGATGTTCCAGCTCCCCCGCGACACGGTCGACGTACCGATCCCGGCTGGACCCGCGCGCACGTTGTTCGGGAGCGTCTACGCCGGCAAGATCAACGCCTGGTTTGCCGCCGTGCGGAATCGGCCGGACCTGTTCCCGGGGACGGACAGGACGCGAGGCTACAACGGGCTCAAGGCGATCCTGGGCGAGCTGTACGGGCTCGATGTCAAGTACTACGTCGAGGTCAACTTCGAGGGCTTCCAGAAGATCGTCGATGCGCTCGGCGGCGTCACGATCAACGTGCAGGTCCCGGTGGTCGACGATCGATACCCGGCGGGTGGCGGAGCCCTCCAGCGGGTCTACATCCCGTCCGGAATGCAGTACATGACCGGAGCCGAGGCACTCGTCTACGCCCGCTCACGCCACGGATCGACGGACTTCGACCGTGGCGCGCGGCAGCAGCGCGTGCTCCTGTCGTTGCGTCAGCAGGCCGATATCGCGCGAATCCTGCCGCACGTGGACGAGCTCGCTGCCGCTCTGTCCGCGTCCGTCCGCACGGACATTCCCCGCGAGCTCTTCCCGCAGCTTCTCGGGCTCGCCGAGCGGATCACGTCGCGGAGCATTCGCTCGTTCATCTTCACGCCGCCCTACTACCAGGTCGAGTACACCTCGAGCCCGCGCGGGTACATCATCGTGCCTCGTCTCGATCGGATCCGCGCCGCCATTCGTGACGCCTTCTCCAGCGACCCGGCCGGCGATCGGCGCGAGCAGATCGCCGCCGAGGGCGCCACCGTCTATGTTCTCAACGGTTCGGGCAAGGCGGGCGAGGCGAGCGGCATCGCCGATTACCTGGAGTTCCTCGGCATCGCCGCGTCGGCGCCAAGCCAGAAGCCCGACGTGTCGGGACTTCCGGGGACCACGATTCGCGTCTACAACGGCGCCGAGACCACCATGCCGCTGACCGTCGCCGCGCTCGAAGGCATCTTCTCGGCCACGGTCGAACTTGTCGCAAGTCCGTCGTCGACCGCGGACTTCGTGATCATCACCGGGACCACGACGCCCGCCCTGACGCCGCCGCCGATCCCCTGACGCGCCGCCGATCCCCTGACGCGCCGCCGATCCCAGGACGCGCCGCCGATCCCAGGACGCGCTGCGCCCGGCGATGCTCAGACCTTCTCGGTCACCCGATATTCGAGATACCGACCCGCCATCAGCCGCGTCTGGGCATCAAGGGCCGGCAGATTCGAGAAGATCAGACCCACGACCGGCAGGAGCAGCCACTGCACCCGGCTGATGACGTTGTGGACGACCCCCCACTCGACCGGCCTGGGCGGCGCGATCCGCTCCTCCACGTACATCAGCACGACCAGGCAGGCGAAGGCGCCGGTGAGGAGCCACGACGCGTACAGCGGGAGGTTCTGGCCCAGGGTGGTCTCGGCAAAGGCGGGATTCAGGAAGAGCGGCAGGTTGGAACCGAAGATGATCACGAACGGCGCGATCGCCCAGTTGAGATGATCCAGCCAGAGGTCCACCAGTCGTCGAATCCGGGTGGTCCGCGGGATCTCCGAATGAGCGAACGCATTGCGAATGTAGTACGGGATGTCCGTCACACCCCAGGCCCACCGCCGGATCTGGGTGTACTGCTCCAGGAGGGACCGCGGATAGGACCGGGCGCGCACCGCATCGCCGTAGATGGGCATGAACAGCGGGATGGCCCTGAACTCGCCGCTGAACCGGAAGAAGGATTTCCAGTAGAACCGGCTGTCCTCCGGGATCGCGTCGGTTGCCCAGTAGTCGACGTCGTGGACCGTCTGGAGGCTCACGGAGTAGGACGAGAAGCTGATCAGCTTCTCCGGCGTGAGGGATCGGCCCATCTGGACGTGGGTTGCCCCGATCGCGACCAGACGCACCGCCAGCGGCGTCTCCCACATGTTGTTGTGAAACATGGGAATCGGCTGGTACAGGCGCCGGAAGCGGTCCGGGTCCGTCAGGAACGTCCAGCTCAGGTACCCGAAGTAGCCGCGATGGACGCGGTAGTCCGAATCCAGGTCCGTGACCAGGACCTCCCGCGGATCGAAACCGAGGCGAGCCAGCTCCCGATACAACCAGCGACCGCCGTACGCCATCGCGCTGCTCTTGCCCACCACGATCCCCGGCTCGAGCGGGTCGAGGACGTGGAAGAAGTGCAGGAATCGGTCGCCGAAGGCGTCGCGCAGCCGGGCGACGTTCGCCCGGCCCTGGACATCGGTTTCGCGCGTGATGATGGCGACCATCAGCCGCTCCGACGGCCAATCGGTGTCGGCCAGCGCCTGGATGGTTGCATGCAGCTTCTCGTAGGGCTCCGTGTGCGTGGGCACGAGCGCGACGTGCCACAGCCGATCGGGATCAGGGATCGGGTCCCCGCGCCTCGCCAGGAGCCGAAGCAGGTCCTTCCGCTCGGAGCGAAGCCGTGCGACTTCGCGACGACCGCCCGCGGCCGCGGCCCGGTCGCCCGCCTGGGCGAGCGCGTCGATCCGGCGGGCCATGGCCGGCAGGCGCTCCTCGATCGTCGCGATGCGTCCGGAAACGTCCCGCAGCGCATAGGTCCGCGTTCGCCAGTCCAGGTCGACCACCTGGCGGAGCATCGTGTACGCAGCCACGACACCTCCGGTGAGCATCACGGCCTTGTACAGCCAGTAGACGTCGAAGGTCAGGACGAACCAGGCCACGACCTGTGGAAAGCGGAACGAAAGGGCGATCGAGGCGGCGATCAGACCCCAGGTGACCGTACCCGGGACCACCTCGAGGAGCCGCTGGATCGTTCGGGCCCGATCCGGAACGGCCTCGGCGGTCGGCGGCTCCGCGTGAGACGAGTCGGCCGCCGCATCCGGCGCCCGCGTGCGCACTTTCCTCGCGTCGGCCCCCGGCCCGGGGGCAGCCGCGTCAGCCACCGATGGGGATCGGGGTCACCCAGTGCGAGAAGGCCGGGGTCCGCCCTCGAACCGCTTCGAAGTAGGCGTCCCGGATCGCGCGCGTGATCGGCCCGATCGACCCGGTTCCAACCGGACGATGATCCAGTTCGATCACCGGTGAGATCTGGACACCCGTACCACACAGGAACATCTCATCGGCGATGTAGATCTCCGACCGATCGATCGATCGAATCTCCACGCTGAGGTCGAGGCTGGCGGCCAGTTCGAGCATCGCACGCCGGGTCACGCCCTCGAGGATGTCGTCGCTGACGGGCGGTGTCAGGAGCAGTCCGTCCCGGACGACGAACATGTTCGCGGCCGAGGCCTCCGAGGCCTGGCCGGTTGCCGTGAGCACCAGGGCCTCGTCGTAGCCGTTGAGCTCGGCCTCCGACTTCTGGAAGGCCATGTTCACGTAACCGCCGACGATCTTGCCCCGGGCCGGAATCGCCTCGTCGGCGTTCCGCCGCCACGACGAGGTCATCAGACGGACGCCCTTGTCGACGTCGATGTAGTTCCCGAAGGGCATCGCGAGGATGTAGAGCTCGTGCTCGAGGTGGTGGAGGCGGACGCCGATGGCACGCGTCGACTTGTAGTAGGAAGGGCGGATGTAGAGGTCCTCCCGCAGACCGTTGCGCGAGGCCGTTTCGACCACCAGGCGAACGAGCTCATCCGTGCTCGGCAGGTCCTCCATCAGCAGCATCCCGGCGTTTCGCCGGATCCGCTCCATGTGCTCCCGCAGGAAGAGCCCGTAGAGCGTCCCCTGCTCCGCGTTCCAGTACGCCCGGATCCCCTCGAAGATCGCCGTCCCGTACATGAAGGCATGGGTCATGATGCTGACCTTCGCGTCGCGCATCGGCACGAACCGGCCCTCGAAGTAGCAGATCAGGTCGTCGAGGGCCGGTGCGGCCTTCGGGGTGGCGGGTGCGTTCTCGGTCACCATTCGACGGGGCTCCTGGTTGATCGCGGGCGCGACCGCGGGACCACTTTCGGGTTCGGGCCCGAGTATAGCGCGGCCTTCCCGCGATCCCCGCGGCGGCCGATCAGGCCGGCCGGAGGATCGCCGCGATGACCACCACGAGGTAGGCGACATAGAACAGGCCGCCCACCAGGAGACCCTTTCCGGTCAGGCGCTCGCGGCGGATCATCGGGATGAAGATCGCAGCGGACGACAGGAACGCGATCCCTGCCGACGCAAAGGCCACGTAGGAACCCGGCCCGATGACCCATGCCTGCGGGATCAAGACGAGGGCCACCACCGTCGGGAGGCTCGCCTGGAACACCATGGCCCCGGTGATGTTGCCCATCGCCAGCGTGTCCTTGCCCTGCCGGACCCAGATGATGGAGTTGAACTTCTCGGGCAGCTCGGTCGCGATCGGCGCCACGATCAGGGCAAGCAGAACCTCCGACACGCCGATCGACTGGGCAATCTGCTCGACGGCACCGACGAAGGCGACCGCTCCGACGACGATGAAGGTCAGGGCGGCAATGACCTGCACGTTGACCACTCGGAGCCTCGGCACGCCGCCGCCGCGACGGTGGTGGGGATCGAGCCGGCGGAACCGGAGGGGCGCGAGATCCTCGAGTTCGCCGTCCGGGTCTGCCCCCAGGTGTCGCTTCACGTACAGGACGTAGATCAGAACGAGTGCGGCTGCAACCACGAACTTCGGCCACGTCGGTTCCACCGGAAGGAGCGCAGCCCCGATCGCGAGGGCATAGGCGATCCCGAAGGTGCGGATGTCGAGACCCAGCACCCCAACGTCGACGGGCATCACGTCGCCGGCCGGACGGCGGCGTGACTGCCACAGCACCGCGACGCCGGTCACGAACATCGCCAGGGTGGCCAGCATGAACGGTGCGCCGAGGATGGCGCCGACGCCGATGCCGCCCGTGTCCGCGCCGTTCGCGAAGGCAATCGCGATGATCGGGATCATCGTTTCGGGGAGCGCCGTTCCGACGGCGGCGAGGACGGACCCGACGGCACCCTCCGCGAGGCCGAGCTTCCGTCCGAACCACTCGATCCCGTTGGTGAAGAGCTCGGCACCGGCGAGGATCAGGACGAACGAGATGGCGAGAACCAGGGCATCCATGATCACCCTCCCTGGGTGCCGGGAGCCGGGGACACGAGGCCGAGGGTGATGCCCAGCACGATCACGACAAGAACGAGCGTCGCGATCAGGGCCATGGGTCGATCACCGGCGCGTGCGTAGCCGACCGCGCCGACCGCGACCCGCGCTGCGGGCGTCAGCAGGAGCACGATGAGGCCGACCCACAGGTACCCGGCCGGCTGGAGGCCGATGAGATCAGTCACCAACCGCCCCGGAGCCAGGGCCGGGGCGACGTCCAGGGGCGACCGGCCGCTGGCGAGCATCAGGACGACACCGGCCCCGATGAACGCGACTGCGGAGTACGTCCCGATGCGCAGCAGGCGCGCAATCCGACCCTCCAGCCCGGCCGCTCGCGCCGAACTCGGTACGGGTGGCTCGTCCGTCCGCACCGTCATTGCACCCCTGCCGCTCGACGAACCATCTGGAACGCCGTGTAGAGCAGAACCACGGTGAAGAGCACGCGCAGCGCCCGCACGTCGACCCGATGGGCGATGCGGGACCCGATGGACGCGCCGACGAAGACACCGACCGCCGTCGGACCCGTCGCATACGGATCGATGCCACCCCGGATCAGGTAGATCCAGGCGCTCGTCGACGCGGTGATGCCGATCACCAGGTTGCTGGTGGCCGTGGCAACGCGAAGCGGGACGCCCATGACGACGTGCAGCACGGGGACCTTGATCAGCCCGCCACCGATGCCGAGAAGCGCGGAGGCGATTCCGGCTCCGACGCTGCCGACGACTCCGGCCCGCAGCCGGCGCACTCGATAGCCGGGTCCGGACAGAGTGTCCAGAAACGTCCGCGGTTCGTCCGGCGGGGTATCCCCCGAGATCACCGGGTCCGCACCGGCCGACGCCGGGCGCGGCCGAATCATCGACACGGCCACATAGGTGAGCAGGGCCGCAAACAGGCCCGCCAGGACTCGTTCATCCAGCAGGAAGGCGACGAGGCCGCCGAGCAGCGCACCGATCGCCGTGAACAGTTCCAGGGTCATCCCGAGCCGCAGGTTGGCCACTCGCCGCTCGAGGAACACGCCGGCGGAAGCGCCGCTCGTGACGATCACGCAGACGAGGGAGACCCCGATGGCCTCGCGGAGCGGCAACTGGAAGCCGAGCGTCAGGAGTGGAACGATCAGGAGTCCGCCACCGAGACCGAGCAGCGACCCGAAGATCCCCACGCCGACACCACCGATCAGCATCAGGACGGCAGTCTCCATCAGATCAACCGGCTGCGGTCAGGCGTCCAACCACCGGTCGGTCAGGGGCGCAGATGCTGTGGGGCGTACGGCAGGAGCGCAACGATGCGCGCCCGCTTGAGGGCAACGGACAGCTCGCGCTGGTGGCCGGCGCAGGTTCCGGTCTTGCGACGCGGCTCGATCTTGGCGCGCTCCGAAAGGTAGCGGCGAAGCCGGTTGACTTCCTTGTAGTCAATCTGGACCGTCTTGTCGGCGCAAAACGAGCACACCTTGCGGCGGCGTCGATCGCGGTACAGGTCGTCCTTCTTGCGTGAGCGTGGTACTGGCATGAAATGGTCTCCTCGCGGCGCCGCAGCCTGGGCGCTGGATGATCAGATTCGGGTCAGAACGGCAGTTCGTCGATCTCGGTGTCGTCAAAGCCGCCGCCCGAGGGGGCACCGCCCGGTGCGGCCCCGGGGGCGCCGGTGAAGCCGCCCTCCTGGTCTCGCTTGTCGAGACCCATGACGTTGTCGGCACTCACGTCGAGGGACATCCCCTTCCGTCCGTCGTTGGTCTCGTATTCGCGCGTTCGGAATCGCCCGTCGACGAAGACGCGGCTCCCCTTGCGGAGGTTCTCGGCGGCTCGCTCGGCGCGGTCCCCCCAGACGCTGACGCGGAACCAGTCGGTCGCCTCGATCCACTCGCCCGACTGCTGGTTCTTGGTCGCCTGGTTGACGGCGACGCTGAACGTGGCGACCGGTCGGCCGTTGGGCGTGTAGCGAAGCTCCGGGTCCCGCCCGAGGTTGCCGATGATCTGGATCTTGCAAAGGGCCATCGGGAACTCCTCTCAGTCGATGGCGGCCGGGGCCGCCTCGGTCTCCGATTCGTCGATCCGCTCGGTCCCGTCGTCCTCGTCCTCGTCCTCGGCAGGCGGGAGGTCGGTATCGTCGAGATCCTCGGAGCCGTCCGCTCGGATGGCACGCGTGGGCCGCTCCTGGCGCACCAGGAGGTGGCGCATGACCTCCTCGGTGATCAGGAGGGTTCGCTCG
Organism: Chloroflexota bacterium; assembly: GCA_040389445.1. Lineage (GTDB taxonomy): Bacteria > Chloroflexota > Limnocylindria > Limnocylindrales > CSP1-4 > UBA5189. The sequence goes on along the minus strand of JAZJZX010000002.1, from coordinate 205,567 downwards.
ATTTCGGCGATCGTGCCCGCAGCGCCCTCGAAGACCACGATGTGGTAGGAGCCCTCGCGGTAGCGCTCGATCGGGTACGCGAGCCGGCGACGGCCCCAGGGGGCAACCTTGATGATCTGGCCGCCGTCCGCGGTGATCTGCCGGGTCGTGCGCTCCACGATCGCGGCGATCCGCTCGTCCGGCGCGTCCGGCCGGATCACGAGCATGAGTTCATATCGGCGCATGGGCCGTCATTCTCCTTCCAATGGGTATGCCCCGCTGTCCAGCGGACGAGGAGCGGAAAGGTCGGCCGGGAGTCTACCACGCCTCCGTCGATGTATCCTCATCAGCCGCCGGCCCTTTCCCCGGCTTTGAAGCGCGTTTCGATTTGGGGAACATCGTTGGCTACCAGCCGCATCCTGCTGATCTCGAATGCTCGCGACTCGGCCGTGGCCGATGGCCTGCGTTCCGCCGGCCATGAGACCGCCGTGGTGATGGATGTGGAGGCGGCGATCGCATCCGGAGCCTCGACCACCTCCACCGAAGTCATCGTCCTCGATCTCGCGGGCGAGGTGCTGGGTGCCGTGGAGGCTTGTCACACCCTCCACGACGCTCCGGCCTTCGCCGGTCTCCCGATCCTGTGCATCAGCCAGACGGACGACATCGAGGACCGGATCCAGCTGCTCGAGGCCGGCGTGGACGACGTGATCGCCCGTCCCTTCGACGTGCGTGAGCTCGACGCCCGGGCGGAGGCGCTCGGGGTTCGCCTCCGGCGATCGAGGGATCTCGGTGCCGCCGATCACGACGACACCGCCATCCGCGACCGTGGTCAGCGTCGCACGATTGCGGTCTTCTCACCCAAGGGCGGCGTGGGAACCACCACCATCGCCGTCAACCTCGCGACGTCGCTTGCCACCCGGCTGCCGGGCACCGTCGCGATCATCGATCTGGACGTCCAGTTCGGCCAGGTGGCGACCCACCTCAACGTCACGCCCCGATTGACCCTGCGCGACCTCGCCCGGGACGAGGCCACCCTCAAGGACCCCGGCCTGTTCGCCGCGTCCCTGGACCGCCACGGTTCGGGCCTCCAGCTGCTCGGTGCCTCGGCGACGCCGGATGTCGCAGGCGACATCTCGGATGGGATCGTGCGCACGATTCTCACCACGGCATCGGCCGCTTTCCAGTACGTCGTGGTGGACGCCGGCTCCGTGCTCGACGCGCGATCCGAGATGGCGTTCCTGCTGGCGACCGACCTCGTGATCGTGCTCACGCCCGAGTTTCCGGCCATCCGGGCCGTCCACGCCTTCGGCGAGATGCTGGCCCGCGACACGGAAGCGACGGCCGTGGTCTCCTACGTCCTCAACGAGATCTTCGCGCGTGAACTGCTCCGGATCGCCGACATCGAGGAAGCGCTCGGGACGAAGGTCGCGCTCACGATCCCGTACGACGCATTCGCGTTCCTCAAGAGCGTCAACGAGGGCATCCCGGTGGTGACCGGCGCGCCCCACACGGCAGCGGCGGAGCAGCTCGGTCGCTTTGCGGCCCGCCTGGCAGGACTTCCTTCGGGCCCTGCCTCGCCCGAGCGGAAACCCAAACGCCTCGGCGGGCTGTTCTCCCGCGGCTGACGCCGACACAGGAGCCCCGAGCCGGGCACCCTGCGGCCTTGCGCCGCCCGGGCTCGTGCTCGATCCTCGTACCGGAGGAGGGAATCGAACCCTCATGCCCTTGCGGGCCGCCGATTTTAAGTCGGCTGCGTCTGCCGTTCCGCCACTCCGGCTCGCGCAGCGTACCGAACGGCAGGTACTTGCGTCGCGCAGGTGCTCCGCGGCACGCCGATCAGAATGGGCTGCCCATGGCGCCGCCAAACGTCGCAAAGCCGATGAACCACGCAACAAGCAGGACGGGGAGTCCAACGATCACGAGGGCGAACCAGGCAATCGAGTTGCGAATCCCTGTTGCCCTGCCGACGATCCGGAGGCCGAGGAGCCCCAGCAGGATCGCAACGATCGCCGATAGTTCGACATTCCAGATGACGCCGAATACGGCATCCGTCCTCTCGAACTGAACGAGACCGGCCTCGACCAGTGCGGCAAGGACTCGATACGAGATCGGCAAGACGAGGGCGATGCAGGCACCGATGACGACGCCGCGCCAGGACCTCCTCGTCATGAGGCCCACGTCCTGCATGCATTGGGCGGCGCATGCCCGGCGCCCTGGACCGCGGCGGAGTTCGCCATCATGTCGAGAGCGACGCCCGGCCCCGTGAAGCGTTACGAACCGGTCACGGGGCCGGTGGCCGGGCGCGAGGATCAGGATCCAGGCGGCCGCCGCGGACGGTGGCTCCCACCACCATCGCGGCACCGATCAGCACCACGTTCTTGATGATGTACTGACCCTCCAGGGTCGGTGCGAATGGAAAGATCGCGAACGTTTCCGCCGGGAACAGGGCCAGCGGCGTGAGCGTCCCGAGCATCTGGACTGCCAGCAGCAACAGCGTGGCCCGAAGATACCGACTCGTCAGCAGACCGAGGCCGATCAGGGATTCCCACGCGGCCAGGGCCGGCAAGGAAACCCCGGGCCCGACCAGCCCCCCGCTCATGACCTCGATCGTCCGTGCTGCGAGCGCCTCCGCCGGGCTGGCCCCCGGGAAGAACTTGAGTGCGCCGAACCACAGAAAGACCACACCAAGACCAACGCGCAGGACGGGCACGCCCCAGCGGGCAAGGGTTGCGGTGATCCGGACGTCAATCGGCTCCAGCTTGAACGGAACCTGGGGTGGTCGCACGGCGGCAGGCTGCTCCGGGCAGGTATCGAGGGGCTGCTGGAAGGTGGAGGCGACGAGCGGATTCGAACCGCTGAATAGAGGTTTTGCAGACCTCCGTGTTGAACCACTTCACCACGTCGCCTCGGGATGCAGCCCGCGGATTGTGCCATAGGAGGCGCCGGGCAGCGGGCGGAGGGCCCCGCAGGCCCCGCGGGCCTGCTCAATCCGACGGCGCCCGTCCCGGAGGTGGCTGCCCCTCGAGGATTCGAACCTCGCCTAACGGATTCAAAGTCCGCTGTCCTACCACTAGACGAAGGGGCATCCGGTCGGACGGTCCAGGCGAGTCACCCCGCGTTCGCAAGCAGGGAAATGGAGCGGAAGACGGGACTCGAACCCGCGACCCTCACCTTGGCAAGGTGATGCTCTACCAACTGAGCCACTTCCGCTCGGAGATGCTGCGCCCACCGTTGATGGTGCCGAGAGCCAGATTCGAACTGGCGACACCGCGATTTTCAGTCGCGTGCTCTACCAACTGAGCTATCTCGGCCCGGTGGACCTTGCGGACCCATCGGCCCGACGGCGTGCCGGAGGATAGCACGGGCCTTTCCCGAGCGGCAAACCAGCCCGCCCACCAGGGCCCGTTCCGAGGGCCATGGATCCGACCTTCAATTGAGCCCCGCAAGCCCGGCCAGGTCCGATGATTGCAGGGGCGCCTCGCCGGCCAGAGATCGGAGCCGGTTGATCCGATCGACGATCGCTGGATGGGTCGAGAACATGGAGCTCGACCGCTCCTCGAACTTCTTGATGGGGTTCGTGAAGTAGAGGTGCTGCGTCGCTGGATTGGCGACCTCGAGGACCTCCTTGTCCGTGGCGATCTTGGCCAGGGCGCGCTCGAGCCCGGCAGGATTGCGCGTCAGTTCGACGGACGATGCGTCGGCCAGGTACTCGCGCTGACGGCTCACGGCCAGCTGGACCATGCGCGCAGCGATCGGGGCGACGATCGCCAGGACGATCGCCACGACGAACATGATGGCCTGCAGTCCCCCACCGCCGGAATCGCGATCGCGCGATCGTCGACCGCCGCCGAACCAGGTGAAGCGGAGGAAGAAATGGGACAGCAGCGCGACCGAACCCACCAGGACCCCGACCAGCAGCGAGAACCGGATGTCGAGGTTGCGCACATGCGACAACTCGTGCCCGATGACGCCCTGCAACTCCTCGCGATCGAGCTTCTGGAGCAGCCCGGTCGTGATGGCGACCGAGGCGTGCTTCGGATCCCGGCCCGTGGCGAAGGCGTTCGGGGCGGTATCGTCGATCAGGTAGACCGCCGGCATCGGAATGTTCGCGGCGATGGCCAGTTCGCGCACGACGTTCATCAGCTGCGGGGTCTTCGACTCGTCGACGCGCTTCGCACCCGAGGCCGCCAGCACCAGCCGGTCCCCCGCGAAAAAGCTCCCGAGCGACATCAACGTGCCGATGACGACCGCAATCAGCGTGGCGCCGATCCCGCCCTCGGGACTCCCCGCGACGGCAAAGCCGATGGCGTACCCGAGCGCAGCAAGGAGCAGGGTCACGAGGATCGCGAGCAGCAACGAGTTGCGCCGGTTGGCCGACTGCTGGGCGCGAAACGTCATCGCGGCCATTCGATCTCCGCGCGCTCTGGCAGGCCGACTGAAGCCCTGTTCAGCTGAGGCTCAGGTCCACGGTCGGAACGTTGGCAGCCTCGGGCTCGGCGTCGAAGAAATCGCGTTTCGTGAAGCCGAACATCCCCGCGAAGATCACGGCGGGGACGGTCTGGATGGAGGTGTTGTAGTCCAGGACCGTGGCGTTGTAGTTCTGGCGGCTGAACGAGATCTGGTTCTCCGTCGTCGTCAGCTCCTCCTGGAGAGACAGGACGTTCTGATTCGCCTTGAGGTCCGGGTAGTTCTCGACGACCGAGAACAGCGAGCGGAGCGTGGAGGTCAGCATGTTCTCCGCCTGGGCCTGCGCAGCGACACCCTGTGCACCTGCCGAGACCGCGTTGGCGCGCGCCTCGGTGACCTTCGTAAGGACGCTCTGCTCGAACCCCATGTAGCCCTTCACGGCGTTGACGAGGTTCGGAATGAGGTCGTGGCGGCGCTTGAGCTGGACCTCGATCTGTGCGAGCGCCTCGTCCACGCGGTTTCGGCGTCCGACGAGTCCGTTGTAGATCCCGATCACGAACAGCGCTGCGACGACCAGGATCACGAGGATGATGAGCAGTTCCGGCATCGAAATCTCCAGGTGGCGGGGGCCGCGCGGCACGCTCGGCCGACCCCGTCTCCGCCCAGTCTAGCAGGGCCCCGGGTGGGCTCCCATCAACTCGTCCCGGCGTACGGCCGTCGCTCCGGGTGGTGGGCGGTACTGGATTCGAACCAGTGACTTCCTCGGTGTAAACGAGGCGCTCTGACCAACTGAGCTAACCGCCCGCCGTCAAAGCGTAACGGAGCGCCGCCGGCATGGCCCGTCGCGGGACCTCGTCGGCGGGAGAGTGGTGGTGCCCAGGCCGGGACTTGAACCCGGATGAGTTGCCTCATACGCCCCTCAAACGTACGCGTATACCAATTCCGCCACCTGGGCATCAGGTGTTTCGCCGGGCTTCGAAGGATCCGAGAGGGTCCGAGGAGGTGGTACCGAGGAAGGGACTTGAACCCATATGCCCTTGCGGGCACTAGCTCCTGAAGCTAGCGCGTCTGCCAATTTCGCCACCTCGGCGTGGGCCCTCGAGCCGGTTTGCCGTGCTCACCGGCCCTCGGCGAGGCGCCATGTTAGCACATCCCAGAAGCGGTCCCCGGGGGCCCCGACCGGCCTCGAATCGGGTCCCGTGAGCGTTTCCCGGGCCACGACGACAACGTCGCCGAACGCCACCGGCAGCACGTATTGGCCCGCTGTCAACTTGACCTGGAGCGCCGCGTACGCCGCCGTTCGCTCCTCGTCGGTGCCCGGCGCACGGGCCTTGATCAAGAGTGGGTCCAGCGATGAATCCTGGAGCCCGCTGTAGTTGGATCCACGGGACGTGGCCTGGGTCGAGGCGAGGAGCGGATACAGGTCCGGATCCAGCCCGATCGTCGTCCCGATGACTGCGGCGTCGAACGAGCCGGTCTGGAGACGATCGCCCACGAGCTCGGCGCCGGCCAGGGCGGTGTGGGCAACGGTGAGGCCGATGGCCTGCCAGCCGGAGGCGACCGCACCGGCGATGGCGTACGCGGCCGGATTCGCGTCGGCCTGCGGACTGAGGATCTCCACGGTCAGCGGCTCGGTCGCACCCTTCGCGACCCAGCCACCGCCGTCGGCCCGCTTCCAGCCGGCCGCGAGGAGGGCAGCCTGGGCGGCCTCGGGATCGTACGGGATCGCCTCGTTGGCGGCCGGATCGAAGGCCCAGCTCGACTCGGGGATCAGGCCCTCCGCTCGTGTCGCGAGTCCCCCGAGGACATCCCGGACGATCGCATCGCGATCGATTGCCTGGAGGAGCGCCTTCCTGACGGCCGCGCTGCGGAACTCCGGGTGACTCGGCCGCAGGTTCAGGGTCACCGCGAACAGGGTCGTCGACGGGTAGCGCAGGATGCGTGCCGATCCCTGCCCGGCCAACCGCTTCGCGACATCGGCCGGGAGCCCGGCGGCTCCATCGATCTCGCCGAGGCCCCAGGCCGACGTCAGTGCTTCGACATCGCCGAAGAACCGGAACTCGATACCGTCGAGGTACGGAAGGGGAACACTGCGCGGCGCGCCCGGCGTGGCCGTCGCGAGCGAGTCGGTCGGCGGTGGCGCCGAGTCGTTCGGGCCGCCGAGCCCGCCCGAGACCAGTTCGGCGACATAGGGAACGAGCAGGGCACGCTGGTCGTCCATGGCCGCCAACCGAAAGGCACCCGACCCCACCGGCTTGCGCCCGAACGGATCGGCCGCCAGGTCAGCCGGTGCCACGCCCGACAGCAGATGAGCCGGGGCGATCCCCTGGGTCGCCGCCTGGAGGAAGCCGCCCAACGGGGTGGCCAGCGTCAGCGTCACCGTCAGCGGATCGGACGCCGTGGCCGTGACTTCCCGCCACGACGAGGCTCCCGGGCCGGTATATGCGGGGTCGCTCAGGGCGCCGACCGTGAAGAGCACATCCTCTGCGGTGATGGGCTCACCGTCCTGCCAGGTCAGCCCCGGCCGGAGGTAGAACGTCCAGGCCGCCCCGCTCGGATCGACCGTCCACCGCTCGGCGAGATCGCCGACCAGCGTGTCATCGGGCCCGAGTCGCACCAGGCCGCGGAAGAGGAGCGCCTCGATCTCGCGCTCCGCTACCGACTGCGCGCTGAACGGGCTCACCGACACGGCGGTCCCGACGATCCCTTCGATGTACGGGCGAATGACGATCGGGCTCGCGTCGGGACTCGCTTCGGGGCCGGACGGCGACAGGGACGGAGCCACGACCGCTCCGGTCAATCCCACCAGGATCAGGGACAGCAGACCGATGATCGCCCGGTCGCGCAGGTGCATTTCGCTCAAGCCATGAACTGCGACGCCAGAGCCGCTAGGCCGCCGTCGTGTCGAGCAGGTACGAGGTCATGGAGAAGAGCACGAACAACACGAGGAGCGCGATGGTGAACTGCCACAGGCGTCGTTCGATGCCACGACGGCTGCGGTAGACGGCGGAGTCACCCCCGAAGGCGCCGGACAGCCCCGCTCCGCGCGCCTGCAGGATGACAGACAGCACGAGTGCGACGGAGACGATCATCTGGCCCGCAGCCAGGACAGGATTCACGGGGTTGAACCTCCAAGGTGACGGCGTCGGATGGTAGCACAGGGTCGGCGCAGGACCCCTGGCCCGACATCGCCGCTCCGGGCACCGCGGCACCGGGTGGACAGGCGGGCCCGCAGCCGGGGCGTCACGGACGCAGGAGGGAGTGGCCGGTCATCGACGGCCAGCCCGGCAGTCCGGCAAGTTCGAGCAGGGTGGGCGCGACATCGGCAAGGACGCCGTCGTCCAGCCGGCGACCCTCGACGGCGCGCCCGGCGAGGAGCAACGGCACCTCGTTCAGCGAGTGGGCCGTGACCGGCCGACCATGCTCGTCGCGAAGCTCGTCGGCGTTGCCGTGGTCCGCGGTGATGGCAAGAATGGCGCCGGGCCCCGCCGGATCGGCAGCCTCGACGGCCTCGACCGCCGCCGCGATCCGCGCCAGGCAGGTGTCGACGACCTCGAGTGCCTCGACCGTCGCCGCCCAGTTGCCGGTATGGCCGACCATGTCGGGGTTCGCATAGTTCGCCACGATGACATCGTGGGTTCCGCCAGCGATGGCAGCAACGAGAGCGTCCGTCACTCCCGGCGCACTCATGGCCGGAGCGAGATCGTAGGTAGCCACCCGCGGGCTCGGGATGAGGATCCGGTCCTCACCCTCGTGCGGAGCCTCGGTGCCGCCGTTGAAGAAGTAGGTGACGTGCGCGTACTTCTCGGTCTCGGCCAGATGCAGCTGGCGCAGTCCGGCTTCCGACCAGGCGTCGGCGAGCGAGCGCGCCTCCTCGGGCGGGAAGGCCACCGCGACCGGCAGTCCGCTCTCGTACGCCGTCATCGTGGTCACGGCCAGATCGCGCGGTGCGTCTGCTCCATTCGGCCCTCCTCGATCGAAGTCGGTGAAGTCACGGTCCGCGAGCGCGTGCGTCAGCTGCCGGGCCCGGTCCGCGCGAAAGTTCAGATGGATGATCGCCTCGCCATCCCGGAGTCCCCCATCGACACCATCGACGACCGTTGGACGAACGAACTCGTCCGATTCTCCACGCTCGTAGGCGAGTGCAATCGCCGCGGACGGGCCCGGCGCGGTCAAGCCGACTCGGTGGACGATGGCGTCGTATCCGATCTTGACGCGGTCCCAGCGATGATCGCGATCCATCGCGAAGTACCGACCCCCGACCGACGCCACGCGGGCATCGGGATGCGTCGCATCGAGACGCATCGTCAGGTCGTCCATGAACCCCAGGGCCGAGCGCGGCTCGGTGTCGCGCCCGTCGAGCAGGGCGTGCACCCGGACCGCGGGCACCCCGCGTCGAGCGGCCAGCCGGGCCAGGGCCACGAGGTGTCGATCGTTGGCATGGACGCCGCCTGGACCGATCAGCCCCACGATCGACAGGCGGCCTGTGGTGGCCCGGGCGCGCTCACACGCCTCGACCAGGGCCGGACGTTCGAAGAAGGAACCATCCGCCAGCGCAGCATCGATCCTCGGCAGGTCCTGGAGCACGGGTCGCCCGGCGCCGAGATTGAGGTGCCCGACCTCGGAATTGCCCATCTGGCCCACGGGCAGACCGACCGATCCCTCCGATGCCCCGAGGGCGCTGTGCGGCCATCGGCTCAGGAGGCCCTGCCAGGCCGGCATCCGCGCCGCCCTGATCGCATCGTCCTCGGGCCGGCGCCCGATGCCGAAGCCGTCCAGCACGACCAGGACGAGCGGTCGCGGGCGGGGGAGGACCGCCCTCACGCAGAGCGCCGGGAAGACGGCCCACCGGACGCCAGACCCGCCGGCCCGCGCCCGTCAACGGCCGCCCGCGCCTCCGCCGTGAGCCCGGCGCGCGCAACGATCCCGGCCATCTCATCCACCTTGAGCGAGGCGCCCCCGACGAGCGCGCCGTCGATCGACGGCTCTGCCAGGAACTCGTCGATGTTCGCCGAGGTCACCGACCCGCCGTACAGGATCGGGATCGCGGCGCTCGCGATGGAGAGATCGTCGAGCACCCGTCGAATGACGTCGGCCATCGCGGCGGCATCCGATCCACGCGCATTGCGCCCGGTCCCGATCGCCCACACCGGCTCGTACGCGATCGTGAGCCAGGGGAGATCGACTGGAGACTGCGCTTCCCAGACCGGCATGACGGCTCCGGCAAGCGCCCCGCGGATCTGTCCCTCGACGACCAGGTCGGCGCGACCGGCCTCCCGCTCCTCGAGGACTTCGCCGACGCACAGGATCGGGCGGATCCCGGCAGCCCACGCATTGACGAGCTTGGCCGCGATCTGGGCATCCGTCTCGCCCGCGTCGCGCCGGCGCTCGGAATGGCCGACGATGACCCAGCTCGCGAGGCCGACGAGCATCGGCGCCGCGATTTCGCCGGTATGCGCGCCGGCCAGCTCGTGATGCACGTTCTGGGCACCCACCCAGACGCCGCTGCCGTCGGGCGCCGTCGGCACCGCTGCAACGGCGTCCCGGACCGCGGCGAGGCTGACGAACGGCGGGCACAGGATCCGGACGACACGGCCGACCCGGGTCCGTGCGGCGATGTCCCTGGCCAGCTGACCCGCATCGGCGGGGGTGGAGTTCATCTTCCAGTTGCCGGCGACGATCACAGTGCGCATGCGCTGATCATGCCAGAGGCGCGGATCTTGCCTCGCCGTGGAGGGCCAGCCGCTCGACCCGCTCGAGGGCGCGCTGGACGCCGGACCGGTGGAAACCGAGTCGCTCCGCCAGCTCCGCGAGGGTCGCCTCGGGCGTCTCCCGTCGCGCCTCGGCCACGACCCGCACGACATACGGCTGCTCGCCGAGTCGACCGTCGGCCTCGAGTTGATCGATCGCCGCCAGTTGTCGGCCGGCGGCCGCGACCGATCGCTGCAGATTCGACGACTCGGCATTGAGGATCCGATTGAGTTCCCCGCGCAGGGCCCGGGAGACCTGCCGTGCCTCCAACTCGAGGAGGGCGGCGCCGGCTCCGATCCGACGAAGGAACAGACCGACGATCTCGGCGCTCTTCCATGTCACGACACCGCGGCCGCGCCGCACCCGCCAGGACGCCGGCAGGCCGGCCTCGCGCAGCCACGCCGCCAGGATGGGCGCTTCAGCCTGGTCGACGACGAATTCGAGGTGTGTGCGCGCGCCCGCCACACTGAGCGATCCGCGTGACAGGAAACGACCACGCAGGTACGCCATCCGACAGTGCTCCGGGGATGCCGCCCATGCGAACGCTGCCGGCCCGGCCTCGACCCCGCGGCGGCCGAGCCGGAGTTCCAGCCTGGCGAGTACCGGGTCGCGCTGGCTCGGTCCGGCCCGACCCGCCGACGCCCGGACGGGGCCGAGGCCCGTCCGTTCGGCCGCAAGGTCGCAGGCCCGGCTCGGTTCGATGGCAGCCAGCTCTGCCCGCAGGGCTGCGACAAGATCGCGATCGACCGAGCTCATCGTTCGCGGGCCGATCAGGCGGTCCGTGCCACGCCGATCCGCCGACGGGCCGCCAGTTCCCGCTCCGCGATCCGGAGAACCGCGGCCGCCAGTCGATCCGGGTCGTGACGATGGGCGTTCACGGCATCGACGACGTCTTCGGTGACCAGGGTCGGCACGCGATCGATGGCCGGCGGCCACCGAAGCCGCACCGATTCGGCAACCCAGCCATCCGGAACCCGGGCGTCGAAGCGGTCGTTCGCCAGGACCACGTCCACGAGGCCCGGTGCGGTATGGCCGATCAGCGCCTCCAGGTGATCGGCCAGGTCGTACCCCGCCGTCTCGCCGGCCTGCGTTGCGACGTTGCAGATGTACAGGCGCAGGGCCGGGGTGGCGGCAAGGGCGGACCGAATCTCCGGAACCAGCAGCACCGGGAGGAGACTCGTGAACAGGCTGCCCGGTCCCAGCACGATCAGGTCCGCCTCGGCGATGGCCGCCAGGGCGTCCGCGGACGGCATCACCTCCGTCGGCGTGATCCAGACCCGCTCGATCCCGGGTGTACGCATCACGTTGGATTGACCCGAGACGACGATTCCGTTCCGTGTCCGGGCGTGCAGGGTGATCGGCGTCGGCGACACGGGCAGCACCTGTCCCCTGACCGCCAGGACGCGATTCATCCGTCGGACGGCAGCCTCGAAGTCACCACCCTCAACGGCCGTCAGGGCGGCGATGAGCAGGTTTCCGATGGCGTGGCCGCCCAGTCGCCCTGGTTCGGTCTCAACCGGCGAGCCCTCGGCGGAACGTCCGCCGGGAAACCGGTAGCCCAGGAAGTCGCTCATCAGCGGTTCCGTATCGGCCAGTGCCGCAATGCAGCTGCGGATGTCACCGACCGCCGGAATTCCCAGCTCGTCCCGGAGCGCACCGGACGAGCCACCATCGTCGGCCACCGTCACGATCGCGGTGATGTTGCCGGTGTGCTCCTTGAGGCCGCGCAGCAGGGCGGACAATCCGGTACCCCCGCCGATCGCAACGACGCGCGGCCCCCGTGCCAGGAGGCGCTTGCGGTAGAGGACTTCGCCGAGTGATTCCTCCGTATCGGCGTCTCTGAGCGGCTCCGTGACTGCACGGATGACGCGCACACCTCCCGTGGCGACCAGCACGAGGCCGGCGGCTCCCACGATCAGCCCGCGGAGCGGATAGGGCAGAAACTGCAGGGTGGCGGCGTCGAGCATGGCGCCCAGGAATCCGCCCGGATGCACGTCCGCGGTGACCTGGCGCACGACATGGGCAACCGCGAGGTCGAGGAGGAACAAGCCGAGGAACACGACGCCGAGCCAACGCTTGATCCCGATCCCGGGCTGCAGCCATCGGCGCAGGTTCATCGGCGCTCGAGCTCGCGATGGAAGACCCCCACCGGGCCGTGACCCTCGGCGCGCAGCCACGACGCCAGTTCCTCGATCAGAACGATCGATCGATGCTGGCCGCCCGTGCAGCCGATGGCGATGGTCAGGCGACTCTTGCCCTCATCCTCGAAGGCCGGGATCGAGAACGCGAGCAGCGGCTTCAGGAGGTCCAGGAACCGTCCCGCGGCAGGCTGGCCGAGCACGAAGGCTCGCACTGGTTCGGTCAGACCGGAATGTTCGCGCAGCTCGGGGAGGTAGTACGGATTCTGGAGGAACCGCGCATCGAAGACGAGGTCCGCCTCGAGAGGAACGCCGAACTTGAACCCGAAGCTGATGAGCTGGATCGACATCCGGTCCGGTTCGAGGTCGGCCAGTCGGACGAACAGTCGCTCGCGCAGCTCGCGCAGGGCCAGATCCGACGTATCCAGGACGACGTCTGCCTCCGCTCGCACGGCATCGAGCAACTTCCGCTCATCGGCGATGGCGGCCGCGACCCCGCGCCCCTCGCCGAGCGGGTGCCGATGACGCGTCTCCGAGAAGCGGCGGATCAGTACCTCGTCCCGCGCCTCCAGAAAGAAGACCTGGGGTCGAATCCCGCGGCCTTCCAGCGCGCCGCGCATGGCCCGGTAGGCCGCCTCGGCGTCGCCGGCACGGACATCGAGCACGATGGCCACCCGCGCGTACCGGGTCCGGTCGGCCGACACCAATTCCGCCAGGTTGGGCAGCAACTCACCGGGCAGGTTGTCCACCACGATGTAATTCAGGTCCTCGAACAGTTTGGCCGCGGCTGTCTTGCCGCCACCCGAGAGCCCGCTGAGGATCACGACGTGCGGATGATCCGGCTCGGGTTCCGGAAGTCGGTCTGCGTTCCCCGGCGCGGAGGCCGCGGGATCCGTGGTCGCCATGTCGATCAGTCTACGCTCGACCGTGGGCCGCTCAGCGCCCGCTCCGGCGAATCACCACGATCGTGCCCTCGAACAGGACGTACAGCGTCAGGCCCAGGACGACCGGGCTGACGAGGTCTCCGCCCGGCGTCGCGATGGCGGCGAAGACCGCGATCGCGAGGATGATCAGGCGGCGCGAGCGACGCAGGCGCGCCGATGTCACGATCCCGACCCGCGAGAGTCCGACGAGCAGGATCGGGAACTCCATCAGGAGCCCGAACGCGAGAAACATGGTGCTCACGAAATCGAAGTACTCACGCGCCGTGAGGAGCGGCTTGAGGTCATTGGTCTGGAAGGCCAGGAGGAAGGCCGCCGCAAACGGCAGGATCACGTAGGCGATGCCCACGCCAACCGCGAAGAAGGCGAGCGCGGCAGGAATCCACGGCAGGATGGCGCGACGCTCCGAGGCGGTCAGCCCCGGGGAGATGAATCGCCACACCTGCCACAGGATCACCGGCATCGCCAGGATGACCCCGGTCACGAGCGCGATCCGGACCCGGATGGCGAACGGATCGCCAATGCTGTTGTAGTAGAGCGTCAGGTCGTCCGGCAGGGGCGAACGCAGGAACGTGATGATCTGCTCGCCCGCCAGGAATCCGACAACCGCTCCAAGTCCGACCCCCAGCAGGGACCAGACGATCCGGTTCCGCAGCTCGGCGAGGTGGTCCACGAGGGACATCGACACCGCGGCATCGGTTGGATCCGCAGCCGACGGCGCCGGTTCAGTCGATGGCGTCCCGTCGTCGTCGTCGACGGCCGTGTCGTCCGTCCCGTCGTCCGTGGGCATCGGCGATGGCCTCGTCGATTCGTCGTCCATGCGTTGGGCGGTCGGGCCGTCGCCCGATCAGGACGCCGGCGCCTCAGGCCCGGGACCGGATGCGGGTTCGCCCGCGGGAGGGGCGTCGGGAGTCGTGGCCGGGGCGGAGGGCCGCAGCACGTTCGGCTTCGGCGCCTCCGGCACGATCGGATCGACGCTTGCCGCTTCCTTGACATCGGAGGCGGCCTTGCGGAACTCCCTGATTCCCTTGCCCAGCGCCGTCCCGACCTCGGGAAGCTTTCCGGGGCCGAGAACGAGCAGGGCGATGACCAGGATGATGATCAGTTCGGTGGGCCCGAGATTCCCGATGAACGGCATGGTGTCCAACTCGCGCTGAAGCCGCGGCGCACTGCCTCGGAACGGCGGTTAGGGTAGCACAGAGAGTCGGCCGGACCAGCCGGCGGCAGCCGCCGCCAGCTGCTCGCCGGGATCGCCGCCCGCGCCTGCTCCCGCACCGGCGGCTCCCGAAATTCCCCGTGAAACGTTCACGAGCAGTCCCCCGCCCGGCCGGCCACCGGCCGGGTCCGACATCGCCGGGCCGGCCCTGCGGACGGCATCGATGTCACCGCCCTGCGCGCCCACGCCGGGGACCAGGAACGCGAGCCCCGGGGCGACGGAGCGGATGTGCTCGAGTTCATCGGGCGCCGTCGCGCCCACGACCAGACCCACGGTCCCACCGGGTCCCCAGCCCGTGGCTCGGCGCGCGACGCGTGCGTAGAGCGTTTCGCGCGGTGCGGTACCGTCGGCCTCGACCGGCAGGTCCTGGAGCTCGCCGGCACCGGGGTTCGACGTGCGACAGAGCACGTAGGCGAAGCGGTCCAGCCGCTCGAGCAGGGGCTCCACGGCATCTGATCCGAGGTACGGATTGACTGTGACGGCGTCCGCCCCGAGCGCGTCGAACAGGGCGACCGCCTGGCGTGCCGCCGTCGTGCCGATGTCGCCCCGCTTCGCATCGGCGATCACCGGAATGCCGGTCGGCACCGCGGCTCGAATGCGCTCCAGCGCCGCCATGCCCGCGCTGCCGTAAGCCTCGAAGAACGCAAGGTTCGGCTTGACTGCGGCCGCATAGGGCGCCGCGCACTCGAGGAGCAGGCGCGCGAAGCGCTCCAGTCCGGCCAGCGTCCTCGGAAACCCCGCCGGCAGGGTCGCAACGTCCGGATCAATGCCGAGACACAGGACCGACCCGACCTGAAGGCTGCGCGCCGACAGCCGCTCCAGGTACACAGGCCCCATTGTCACGGCACAACGGACGCGGCGGGCAGCGTGCCGCCAGACCCGGCGGGGCTGACCGTCGGCACGGGCGTCGGCGTCGGCGGCGGCGTGGGGAGCAATTCCCGCGGGATCCACCACCCCGGCCGTGACGCAGCGTCGAGTCCGGCCGCGATCGTCAGCGCAAGGGGTTCGCCTTTCAGGGCAAGCGTGTCGGTGGCGTCGAGGTTGGCCAGCCACAGATCGGTCACGCCGCCATCGATCGACAGGTAGGCGATCGCATCCCCTGCCGGGGACCAGACGGGCGCAAAGCTCCGCTCGTCGCCGGTCACGCGCAGCAGCTCCGTGCCGCGCAGGGCGTCCAGGATCACGACGTCGGTCCCGAAGGTCGTCGTTCTCGTGGCCGCGATGTACCGCCCGTCGGGTGACCACGCCGGCGAGGTGTACCCGGGCCCGGTGACGGCGGTGGCCTTGCCGGTCGCGAAGTCGTAGCGCATGACGACAGGCGCCCCGCGCGAACCGTCCCGCGCGTTCTTGACGAACAGGAGCGAGCTGCCGTCCGGCGACCACGCCGGGTCCTGGTGTCCCAACGGGGAAACCTGGGGGGCCTTGAGGGATGTCAGGGTGCCGGCCACCGGATCGAACTCTTTCAGCACGACATCGCTCTTGGCCGGGTCCGGTCCGTCCGTGATCACGACGATGCGGGAACCGTCCGGGGAAACGACCGGTTGCCGCAGGAAGTACGACCACGTGTACTGACCCGAGGTGATCCGTCCTGCCAGCAGCACCTCGGGCGCTGCAGCACCATCTGGCCGAATCCGCATGAGCGAGGCCGTGGCGAGGCGGAACCGCCGGGCCACCCCGCCGACGCGCCAGCGCCCCGATTCGTCGGCGGTCCGGATGAAATAGATCCACTGCCCATCGGCCGAGATCGATGCCATCGAGTCGCGGCCCCCCGAGGTGAGGGCAGTCGCCTTCGCTCCTCGCTGAAGCCAGACGTTGCCCGCCTTCACATACACGATGGTCCCGAGCACGTCGGCCCTCGGGTCCACGATGACGACGTTGGATGGCGTCGGCGTGCGGCGGGGACCACCATCACCGTTGCCGTTGCCGCCGTTGCCGCCGGAACCAGGCAGCACGTTGCCGGTGAGCAGCGAGAAGCTCAGGAATCCGATGACGAGCAGACCGATGCCTGCTGCCAGGTCCGCGCGAGGCAATCCCGCGAGCGAGATGCCGCGCGGCAGTGAGCCGGCGGTGCGTCGACGGTTCACGCGTCCGACCGCGCGCCGACCATGGCGGCAGCGGGTTCGCTTCCAGGAACGCCAGCCGCGGTCGGCCCCGACGCCCCATCCGGAGCGTCGGTCTGCGATCCGTCGGGCGCCATGAGCCCGGCAGACGCCATGAGCCCGTCGGGCGCCACGAACCCGGCAGGCGCCACGTCCCGGATGTCGAGCTGCAGCGATTCGACGCCGCCGAACTTCCGGCTCACCAGCCGCGCGACGACGTCCACGCGATCTCCCTCATGCACCTGGCCGGCCAGTTCCGGCCAACCGAATGCGATCCCGTCGAGGACGTCGAGCCGGCGCTTCAGCACGAGCTGGGTGTGTCCTCCGGCGGCCTCGCGCGCCCTGGTGACCGTCAGCCCCAGGACGGCGACCAGCGGCTCCGGGTTGCCGACCCCCCAGGGGCCAAGTTTCGCCACCCCGGCATGGAGACGGTAGTCCACCTCGAGCGCCGGAAGAGCCAGGTCAATGTCGAGGACCGGGGCTCCATCCAGTGGTCCGGCCGCGAGCGCGAGCGCCATGAACCGTTCACGGAACATCCCCCAGTCGCGTGCCTCGATCTCGAACCCGGCTGCACCGGCGTGACCGCCATGGCGAATAAGGAGATCCCCGCACGCGGCCAGCGTATCGGCGAGGTGCAGCGTGCCGTCTCCGCGGCAGGACGCTCGTACGACTTCACCGATCTCAGCACCCACGATGGCCGGGCGCCCGCGTTCATCGGCAAGGCGTGCAGCAACGAGTCCGACCACGCCGACCGGCCACGGGCCGCGAACGATCGTGGCGGGGGCGTCGTCCAGCGCATCGGGGGAAGTTCGCGCCTCGGCCACCGCCTGCCTGGTGAGGTCCCTCCGGTGGAGGTTTGCGGTTTCCAGGACGGCCGCCAGCGCCGAGGCCTCGTCCGGATCCTCGGTCAGCAGCAGTCGCGCCGCGTCCATGGCCTCCCCCACCCGTCCGGCCGCATTGAGCCGTGGCGCCACGGCGAACGCCAGCGTCTCGACGTCCACGGCCGCCGTCGCGACGCCCGCGCCGGCGAGCAGGGCCGAAATACCGGGCCGAGGTTGTGCCCGCATCCGGTCCAGCCCCAGGCGCACGATCGACCGGTTCTCACCGAGGATCGGGGCCACGTCGGCGATGGTCCCGATCGCGGCCAGGTCGGCCAGGGCGAGGGCCTGAGGGCCATCGCCCAGCAACAGCCTGCCCAGCGTGAACGCGATTCCCGCTCCCGACAGCCGACGATCGGGATAGCGACTCTCGGGCCGATGGGCGTTGACGATCGCGACTGCGTTCGGCAACTGGACCGGGACGCGATGGTGATCGGTGACCAGCACGTCGATCCCGCGCGCCTGCGCAGCAGCGATCTCGGCGATGCTGGTCGTCCCGGTGTCCACGGTGATGAGGAGGCGTGCGCCCTCCCGCTCGGCGGCATCCAGGGCAGCGAGCGACAGACCGTGACCCTCGTCGAGGCGCGACGGGACATAGGGGATCACCGTCACGCCAAAGGCCCGCAGGGCGAGCGTCAGGACCGCGAGCCCGGTGATGCCGTCGGCATCGAAGTCGCCGAAGACGAGGGTGGTTTCGGTTCGGTCGCGAGCCTGCTCGACGCGCGCCAGGAAGCGATCAGCGTCCGGCAGGAGGCGCGGGTCGTGGAGTCCGACGCGCGGCTCGCCCAGATGAACGGCAAGGCCGGCGGCATCGGTCACGCCCCGCCGCATCAGCAGGGTCGCGGCCCAGGGTCCGAGGCCCAGCTCGGCTGCCGCGGCAACGAGGTCGTCAGGTGGCGGCGACGATTCGGGGAAGACCCAGTGGGCCCGCGGCTGGAGCACGTCCTCAGGATGCCACGGGCGGCTGCACGGCGGCTTGCCGCCGCCTTATACGGAGGCGCGGCGGGCGGTCGGAGGGCCGCCGACACGGCCACGCTGGCGATCCTCGCGCTCCTGCCAGACGACCAGGAGCGGGCTCGCGTTGAAGATCGACGAGTAGGTGCCGGAAATGATCCCGATCAACAGGGCCAGCACGAATTCCTCCGTGGCCGACCCGCCGAACAGGAGCAGCGCCGTGAGCGTGAGCACGACCGTGAAGCTCGTGGTCACGGAGCGGCCGAACGTCTGGAGGAGCGAGTGGTTCACGATTTCGGCGAACGGCTCGCCGGCATGGCGAATGCGGTTCTCGCGCACCCGGTCGAACACCACGATCGTGTCGTGGACGCTGAAGCCGATGACCGTCAGCATCGCGGTGACGAACAGCCCGTCGATCTGGACGTCGAGGAACGTCCCGAGAATGGCGAACACGCCGAGCACCACGATGACGTCGTGGAGCAGGGCCACGAGGGCCGTGACGCCCATCTTCACGTCCCGGAATCGAAGCGTGATCCAGCCGAGGATCCCCAGGCTGCCCACCAGGATCAGGATGATCGCCTGGTTGATCAGGTCCGAGCTGACGACCGCTCCGATGGAGGACAGCGAGCGCTGTTCCGCGATCGGGCCGAGGGCCGCCTGAAGCCCGGTCGCGATTCGACCGATCTCGCCGTCCGTCGGGACCTGCGTGTTGCCCACGGGCGCGGCGCTCGCCGAGGGCGACGGGCTGGGTTCGGGCGACGCGGTCGGGGCGGGTGTCGGGGCGGGTGTCGGGCTGGATGTGGGCGTGGGCGTGGGCGTGGGAGTCGCCGACGGACCCGGGCTCGAGGAGGCGACGGGGCTGGCAGAGGCTCCCGGCGACGTGGTCGGCGCAACCGTCGGGGCCGCGGACAGGGTCGGCACCGGCGTCGGCGAAGGTTCGATGGAACGCAGGTCCAGCTTCGACAACCGAATGTCGAAGAACTTCGCCCCCGTCATCGCGACCGTGGCATCGGCCTGACCCAGGGTGGCCAACGCCTCACGAACCTGGACCGCGGTCACGTTCGGATCGGCAAACCGGATCGACCAGGTGGTGCCGCCCGTGTAGTCGATCGAAAACTTGAGGCCGGCCTTGCCGCCGCTGAGGGGCGTGAGGAGGATGAAGATCAGGCCGGGGATCGTGATGAGCAGGGAGAACGCGAAGAACCAGCGGCGCTTCCCGATGACGTCAAACACCCGGCGTCACCCCGCGACGCGCCGCGCGGCCGGTGGGCCGGTAGGTGAATTCGTTCTCCGAAATGCCGTACAGCCGCGCCTTCCGCGCCCATTCCTGGGCCACGACGATCCGAAGGAATGTCCTCGTAACCGTGACGGCCGTGAACATCGACACCAGCACGCCGAGGATCAGGACAAGGGCGAAGCCCTGGATCACGGACGAGCCGAAGAAATACAGGATCGACGCCGTGATGAGGCTGGACACGTTCGAGTCGAGGATGGAGTTCCAGGCCCGCGCGAATCCGGCCTCGATGGCCTGCGGCAGGGACTTGCCGAGGCGCAACTCTTCCTTGGAGCGCTCGAAGATCAGGATGTTGGCGTCGACCGCCATGCCCACCGAGAGCACGAAGCCCGCGATGCCGGCGAGGGTCAGCGTCACCGGGATCAACCGGAAGATCGCGAACAGGACGAGGGCGTAATAGATCAGGGCCACGCTGGCGACCGCGCCCGGCAGGCGGTAGTGGAGGAGCATGAAGATGAGCACGAGCCCGACGGCGATCCCGCCGGCCAGCACGCTCTTCTGGAAGAACTCGAGGCCGAGGGTCGGCGCGATCGTGTCGCTGGACAGTTCCTCGACCGGGAACGGGAGGGCGCCGAACCGCAGGACGTCGACCAGCTGCTTGGCCTCCTTCTGCGGGAACCCACCGATGTTGCCGCTCGTGATCTGGACGTTGCCACCGGTGATGGAAGCCTGGATCACCGGCGATGAGATCACGGCAGAGTCGAGGACGATGGCGAACTGTTCCTGGAGGTGGCCGGCCGTCCATTTCGCGAACAGGTCTGCCCCGCCACTCTTGAGCTTGAAATTCACCGCGCGATTCCCGCGCTGGTCGGAGCCGATGCTGGCCGAATCCAGCTGATCACCCGAGAACAGGATGCAGATCGTGGTGATCACGCCGCCGGCGGGGCAGTTCGTGACGCCGGTGAGATCGAGACTCTGACCCTGGGTCACCTGCATCGTCCTGGGGATCGGGACGAAGTCCAGGCGGCCGGTCTGGCCGACGAGCGCCCGAACAGCTTCGGTCTGGGTTTCACCGGGAAGCTCGATGACGATCCGATCCGAGCCGCTGGTCACGACCACCGGCTCGGCGACACCGGTCGAGTTCACCCGGTTCTCCATGATCCCGCGCACGACTTCGAGGTCCGCCGCAGTCGGGGTCTTGCCTCCGGATGGCACGACCCGATACTCGACCTTCAGGCCACCCTGCAGGTCGAGGCCGAGCTTCGTTTCGATCGGGCGTGAGCCACTCTCGCTGTCGAGTCCGGGCAGCCGCAGGCGGGGCCAGAAGTCGATCACGAGAGCGAACACGCCGATGATGGCGATCAGGATCAGAGCGGGCCTACGCATCGACGGCGGATGATACAGGCGCGCGGGCGACACTGCCCGATGCCCCGATCACGACTCCAGTCCGGCCTTGATCCGCGCCGCGAGCGCCGCCCCGATACCGGGCAGCGCCGCGATCTGTTCGACCGGCGCCTCCCGGATCCGCTTGACCGATCCGAACGTCCGGAGGAGCACCGCGCGGCGGCGCGGCCCGATACCCGGCAGATCGTCGAAGGCCGACCGGATGGAGGCGCGGGCACGCAGCTTGCGGTGATAGGTGATTGCGAAACGGTGCGCCTCGTCGCGCAGACGCTGAACGAGATAGAGGGCCTGGGAGGTCGTCGGGAGGAGTACCGGATCGGCCCGGCCGGGCAGGACCAGCTCTTCCCGTTCCTTGGCCAGGCCGGCCATCGGCAGGTCGTGGAGCCCCAGCTCGTCGAGGACCACCTTGGCGGCGCTCACCTGAGCTCGTCCGCCGTCGATGATGACGAGGTCGGGCATCGCCCAGCGCTGCTCCTCCGCACTCCCCTCCTCGCCCGTCTTGACATGCCGGAACCGGCGCCGGAGCACCTCCTGGTGGCTCGCCACGTCGCTCTGGCCCTGGACGGTCTTGATCTCGAAGCGGCGGTATTCGCCGGTCCGCGGCCGGCCGTCCTCGAACACGACCATGCTGCCGACGCTGTTGGTGCCCTGGAACGTGGAGATGTCGTAGCACTCGATCCGTTCGGGCAGGACCGGCAGCTCCAGGGCCGCAGCGAGCTCCTCGAGGGCACCGAGCGTCTTGCCCTGGTCGGCCAGCCAGCGAACCTGTTCACGCGCGAGCATCTCGGCGGCGTTCCGGGTGGCGAGTTCCATCAGCCGGCGCCGCTCGCCACGCTGGGGAGCCCGGAGGCGCACCGCGGCCGTCTTTCGGGCGCTCCCGGGCGTCACGGCCGCTGTTGCGGCGCGCCGGTCCGTGAGGAAGCGTTCCAGGTCCTCGCCATCCGGGAGGACCCGCGGGACGGCAACCTCGCGCGGGACGCTCGTGGCGCGGCCGTAGTACTGGAGGAGGAAGCCTGAGAGCACCTCTTCGTCCGTGGTGTCGCGCGGCGATGCCAGCATGAAGACATCACGCCCTACGGCCTTGCCGTCGCGAATGACGAACAGTTGCACCGCCGCCTGGTTGTCCTGACGGGCGAGGCCCATGAGGTCGAGGTCCGTCTTGGCGAACGCCGCCATCTTCTGGCTCTCCATCGTGCGTTCGATGGCCCGGACCTTGTCCCGGATCGTCGCGGCGTGCTCGTAGTCAAGGCGGTCGGACGCCTGATTCATCTCATCCCTGAGCGCGTCAGCCACGGATTCCTGGCGACCTTCGAGAAAGAGCTCCACCTGGGCGATGTCCGCGCGATACGCCTCCCTCGTGACCGCCTGGATGCAGGGGCCCTGGCAGCGCTTGATGTGATAGAGAAGGCAGGGGCGCTGGAGGGCCCGCTCGCCGTCCGTGATGTCGATGGTGCAGGTCCGGAACGGAAACAGCCGGCGGACCAGGCTCATCGCCTCGTCCACGCTGGAGGCAGACGCGTACGGGCCGAAGTAGCGGCTGCCGTCCTGGGGCAGCTTGCGGGTGCGCTCGATGCGCGGGAAGTCGTCCGCGAGGGTGACCTTGATGTACGGGTAGCTCTTGTCGTCCTTGAGCCGGACGTTGAACTGGGGCTGAAACCGCTTGATGAGGTTGCCCTCGAGGAGGAGGGCCTCGGAGATCGAGTCGGTCAGCGTGTATTCGACGTCGACCACCTTGTCGATGACGCTCCGGATCCTGTGGACCTCACCGGCCGACGCTTCCTTCTGCCAGTAGCTCCGGACGCGGCTCCGCAGGCGCTGGGCCTTGCCCACGTAGATGACCACCCCACGCGCGTCCTTCATCAGGTACACGCCCGGCCGATCCGGCAGGTTCCTGAGTGTCGCCGAGAGCGCGCCGGGAAGTGTCGGGGTCACGCCGGTGATGGTAGGCGACGATCAACTCGGATGGTTGCGACCCGGGAATCGAAGAGGCCGGGCGACTGCCCGGCCTCTTCCCTGTTCGGGTTGGCAAGAGGCACCGCCTACGGGGCGCAGCCGCTGCACTTGGCGATGCGCCCATCCGTGGTCGGCGTGAGGATCGGGATGGGTCCGAGGAAATTGAAGTACGCGTTCAGCACGGTGGCGTCGAGCACCTCGTTGGTGCCCGTCTGTCCGTCGAGGAGCATGCGGTACGCGTCACCGCCCTGGTTGATGAAATTGATGGTGGCGAGGGTGTAGACGGTGCCGTCCGGGGCGATGGGCGTCCCATCAGGCCAGGTCACCGAGTACACCCGACTGGGGGTACAGACGTAGGCCGCGCCCGAACCGGAACACCCGGTGGCCCGGGAGTAGTCGAACGCGACCTTGAAGCCGGATATCTGCGGGAACCGTCCATCGCCACCGGTGCCGTCGGTCGCCGAGATCTGGCTGACGCCGTTTTCGAGGGCCGCCCACAACTGTGTTCCGGTGACCGTCCGCTTCAGGACCGTGTTCCCGAATGGAAGGGTCGAGTAGATATCGCCGAGGACAAGGTCCCACGGCGCGACGGCCGGCGGCCGAACAAGTGAGCCATCGAGTGGCACGTACGACGACGGGAGCGCCGAGCGGATCCCTCCGCCATTCATCAGCGCAAAGTCCGTTCCCTGGAACCAGCGCATACCGTCGGCGATCAGGTCACCCTGGGCGACCTCCTGACGGCGTTCGATGTTGCCACCACGTACGAATGTCGCGGTCGCCGTTGCAACCTTCACATCGAGGAAGGAGGCGAGGTTGAGTCGATATGGCGAGAGCATCGCCAGGATGGCGGCGTCGCAGTACTTCGCCGGAAGCGCACCCGCGGGGTCCGGGCATGTGGCCGCAACGAGCTGTGACGACGTCCTCGCCGGTGCCGTCGGTGTGACGAACGTGACCGCCTTGTCGATTACATTTCCGTCCTTGCCGGGCTGCACGGTGAGCAGGACCTTGGCGTACGAACCGCCCTTGCTGCGCGTCTCGGTCACGAGGGCGCCGTTGATGGTTCCGGAGAACTGGACGTCCGTGTGGTCGCCGAGAATCACGTCGGCGCCGTTGACCGCCTGCGCGAAGTCGACCAGCTCGCCGAAGGCAGCGCCGCTTCCGTCGAAGCCCCGGACTCCCTTGTGGGTGACGATGACGACGACGTCGGCTCCGGCCTTGCGGGCCTTCTTGGCGAACTTGTTCGCCGCGGCGACGCCATCGGTCACTTCGATCGTGCCGAAGTTGCCCGGGCTGACGAGGCCCGGCGCCTCCTCGTTCGTGATGCCGATCACGGCAACCTTCGTGCCGCCTACCTTGAAGTAGGCGACCGGGTCGACATCGTCGAGATTCGCCTTGAGGTGCCGCAGATTCGCGGACACGTAGCGGAAGGGGCTGCCGGGATGGTCGGCGTCCGGGCGGGCGCCGGCGAGGTCCAGCATCTGCTGGAGATGCGCCAGGCCACGGTCGAAGTTGTGGTTGCCGAGGGCGCTGACGTCAACACCCATCATGCGCTCGGAGAGGACGGCCGGGACCTCGTCGAAAAACGATGCAAGGGGCGGCGAAGCCCCGAAATCGTCGCCGCCCGTGACCGTGAGACTCGGGTACGCAAGCCGATCTTCCTGCCATCGTGCGGCAATCGACCAGGCGCCTCCGACATTGAATGAGGGGTCGATTTGGCCGTGCCAGTCCGAGGTGTTCAGGAGCTGGATCGTGACCGGAGCGGGCGGTGGCTTCCTGGCGAGAACGCCTGTCGGAATGGCCACAGCCACGAGGGCCAGGAGTGCCAGGATGATGATGCCGCGTCCGCGGCGCGCGCGACCAGGGAAAGGCATGGGCACACTGTCCTCCGATAGCCGTGACGCCCGGGTAGGCGTCCCTCCAGGCTGAGCCTCGAACGATACGCCGATGCGGTCGGGAGGGTCCGCTGCGGGCCGGAGGTGCGTCGTGCTCACCGTTGCGTCGAAGCACCACTACGCGCCGCGGACCCGCTGGTTCAGGCGGTCAGGCCCAGGGTGCCCGACTCGCGAAGACGAGTGCGAGCCCGACAGATGAGGGCGCGCGTCGCGCCGTGGCTCCGTCCGAGATCACGCGCGATCTCGGACCCGCTGATTCCCTGGGCGGCGAGCATGAGCGCGCGGCGTTCGGCCGGTCGAAGGATCGCCAGGGCCTTCCGCACCTCGATGTCCCGCTCACGACAGAGGGCGATCGCCTCGGGCAATGGGGGCGTGGAGCGATCGAGCAGCAGGGGTGCATAGCGTCGAGCGACCGTGGTTCGCCGAGCGCGACTGATGGCGACATTCGTGGCCGAACGGGAGAGCCACGCGGCCGTGTTGTCGGGACGTCGACCCTGATGCGCCTCCGAAAGCAGGCGCATGAACGCCTCCTGGGTCACGTCTGCGGCGGCATCCGGGTCTCGCGTGGTGCGCATCGCCGCAGCGTAGGTCGAGGAGAAATACTGCCGATACGCCGCATCAAGGAACCCGGCCGGCGCGGCGGCGCCGGCTGCGAGGAGCGCGGCCTTCGAGGATGGGCTGTGGGTGGCACGCGGCAGCGCGGTCATCGAATTGCGCCGCGGTGATCCGTGGACTGAGGGCCGGGCAACGCGACGGGGCCCAGCAGCGGGACGGTGACGCTCATCGGGGTTCTCCAGGACGGGAGTTGACCCGCCCAGCCTCGCAAACCGACCCTGCGGCGCGACTGCGGCGAGACTACGGTGCCGCTGCGCTGCCCTGGAGGCCAAGCCGGAGCAGTCCGGCGTCGGCCGGTGGACAGCCCTCCGGAGCCCCGCGCAGGGCTTCCCGAAAGGCCGCGGCCGCCGACAACCGGTCCCCTGCCGCCTCATGGGCTTCGCCGACCGCCACCCTGAGGTCGGTTGCGCGGGCGCGCAACTGGTTGCGCTGGTCCTCGACATCGACGCTGTCGCCGAAGAACGGGCAGTCATCCATGTAGTCGCCGCGGTAGAGTCGACGGGCCTCCTCGAGGCGCGCGAGCCGAGCGCGATCGTCGGACAGCGAGCCCGCGACCTCGAGATGGTCGAGGAACGCGGCGACATCGGACCATTCGACGATGGCCGGGTCCAGCCGGTACCGATCGTTCCGGAACCGGACCGCCTGACTGGAGCGCCCGTCCCTTGCCGGATCGAGGGTGTGGCGGAGGCCGACCATCGTTCGATGGAAGGCAAGATCGGCCCGATCCAGATCCATGTCCGGCCAGATGAGCTCGAGTGCCTCGTCCTTGGTCACGCCGCGCTCGCCCCGATCGAGCAGGAATGCGAAGAGTCCCTGGGCCTGGCGCGTCCCGGCCTTGTCTCCGCCCCACCGCTCGATGAACTGGCCGGCGCGCTCCACGCGCAGGGGTCCGAGGGCGAAGACGCGAAGACGCGCGACGGCCTCGCCATGCTGCAGGAGAGCCGCATGGAGTGTCGTGGCCTGGGACTCGATCGCCGCCCGCTCCTCGACCAGGCCGGCCAGCCGATCGAGCTGCTCATCCTCGCGTCGTCCGGTCCGCAGGGCGGCCGCGACATAGGACACCGCCATGCGCAGGAGGTCCTGATCATGCGCGCCGAGGACCGCCCCCGACGAGGTTGGGCCGACCCGGAGTTCCCCGAGGATCTCGCCGTCCGCAACCAGTGGAACCGGCTCGATTCCGCCGACCGACGCATCGACCCCCTCCGTGGCCACGATCGAGCCGTCGGCCCGGGCCACGGTCAGACCCACCACGTCGAGCGCTTGGGCGAGTCGCGCCAGCGCGGGGCCGACGCCTGCATCGGCACGGGCTGCCGTCCACCCGGATTGCCCGAGGGCCTGGAGGAGGCGCCGACGCGCCGCGGCTCGCGGACCGTCCCGTGCAAGGCGCGATCGGAGGCGTCCGGTCACCGGCTCCTGGAGTGTGACGATCACGATCAAGGCCAGGGCGGTGAACAGGGGCAGATCGAGACCCGTGAACCGCCGGCTGCCGGCTTCGACCGCGAGGACCATGACGATGACGAGAAAGAGACCGAGCCCTCCCAGCAGGGAGGAGCGGAAGGCTCGCGCCGCGACCGTCGGCCCGAAGAAGATCCCGGCCGAGAATACGGCGTACGCGGCCAGGATCACGGCCAGTGTCACGAACGAGACACCAATCCACGCGTCGAGCTGGCCGACGACCGGCAGGAACCGCATGCCGCCGCCGATTCCGCCGGTGACCACCGTCGCCAGCGCAGCCCGAACCTGACGGTGTCGGAGGCTCCCCGGGTCCGCGATCCTTGATGCCTTCCAGAGCCACCGCGATGCCATGACAAGGGTTCCGAGCCGGACGACGATCCAGGCCCACCCAAACAGGGTTCCGACAAGCGGCTCGGACGTGAGTTTCGGCAGCACGATCACTGTTTCCAGGATGGTCGGCGTCGCGAACAGGAAGTTGGCGAGGTAGACCAGACCCACCACCCGACGCCGTGACCTGTCGACCAGCCCCTCTGACGCGATCCAGAGCGAGAAATGGGCCGTCCCGGCGATCACGGTCGCCGCCATGAGTTCCTCGATCGCGTGGGCGGCAAACTCGGCTCCGACCGACGTCGACAGTCGCTGGACGATGATGCTGCTGCTCCAGGTGGCGATCGCGAGGGACAGGAGCGCGAAGACACGCGACGTTGACGACGCGGCGCGTGTCGCCACGGTCAGTCCCAGCCACACGCCGAGGACGGCGGTCAGGCTGTGGGCGGCCACCTCGAGTAGTGCCGGCAGCGACACCGGATCTCCCTCCAGATTTCCCAGCGCTCCGGCCGCCATGGTGTCACCTCGGGCAGTGGTTGGCCAGTAGCCGGCATCCAGAATGACGCCGGACGCATCCCGACGGGACGCCCGGACCGCGGTGGACTTCCCGACCGCCACGGAGCACCCGAGGTGAGTGCCCGTTTGAGGCCGGGTGTTCGCCGGATGATCGGGCCGCGGCAGGATGGGTCATGGCCGTCCACCAGTCGCTTCGCGAACGCCTCGATCGGCTCGATCCGGAGCAGCGAGCCGCCGCGACTGCCCGGCCGGGTCCGATTCTCTGCGTGGCCCCTGCCGGCAGCGGCAAGACGTCGACGCTCGTGGCGCGCATCGCCTGGCTGGTGGATGGCGGCGCTGACCCGGCCACGATCACCGCGCTGACCTTCAACCGCCGCGCGGCGGAGGAATTGTCGGACCGCCTCCGAGGGGCTCTCCCGGCGCCCATGCCGGCCGCGGTCGACGCGGAGTCGCCGCCACTCGCCGTCCGGGTCCGAACATTCCATGCCCTCGGCCTCGAGATTCTTCGCGAGGCCGGGGCTACGATCACTCCCCTCCTCGACCGGGAGGCCGTCCTGCGCGGCATCATTCCGCGAATAGCTCCGGGCGCGCTTCGTCGTCTCGATACCGTGATCTCCCGCTTCAAGCTCGACCTCGGGCTCGATCCCGACACGGTGGCATCGGATCCGGAAGCCGGGCCGCTGGCCCGGGCATTCGTCGCCTATGAGCAGGCCATCACGGCGGCAGGCGGGCTCGACTTCGATGATCTCGTCGTGCGTGCGGTGCGACTGCTGGAAGCCCGCCCGGAGGCGCTTGCGACCTGGCGTGTCCGGTGCACCCACCTGCTGGTGGACGAGGCCCAGGATCTCGATCGGATGCAGCTCCGCCTGGCACTGCTGCTGGCTGCGCCCGATCATCGGATCTTCCTCGTCGGCGACGACGACCAGTCGATCTACGGCTGGCGCCTCGCCGACGTCCGACGCCTGCTCGGTCTCGCGGAGACGTCCCTGCCGGGACTCCGACGCATGGATCTGGCCACGAACTACCGGTGTCCCGGACCGGTCGTCGAGCGAGCGGTCCGGCTGGTTGCGCACAACCTGGAGCGCTTCGCCAAGGAGATCCGGGCTCGACCGCACGCACCGGGGACGATGATCCTCGCACCGACCCGGAGCGAGCCCCTGGAAACGTGCAGCACACTGCTCCGCTCCTGGCCTGACGATGGAGCGTCCCGGGCAATCCTGGCCCGAACGAACCGCGAGCTCCTGCCGGCGGCCGTGGCGTGCCTCGCGCTCGACGTGCCCTTTCGTGCCCGCGACCTCGACCTGCCGATCGAGTCCCCGGACCTCGACGCGCTCCTCGCACGCGCACGCGGCCCGGATGTGGCGCCCCTGGTCGTGCGATTCGGCCGCATCCGCGACACGGCGTCCGGGGCCGAGCGCGATGCCGCGTCGGCACTCCTCCACTGGTCGCCCGCCTATCGGGACCTCGAGGCCTTCTGCGAGGCCCTCGACGATGCTCGGCGACGGCTCGCCCGGCTTCGCCGAGACGACGCGCCGCTCACCCTGGCCACCGTGCACGGGACCAAGGGTCTCGAGTTCGACCATGTCGCGGTAATCGGCCTCGATGCCGGTCGGTTCCCGAGCGCTCGTTCCATTGCCGACGCCGAGGATCCCGAGCGGGCCCTCGAGGAGGAGCGCCGACTCGCCTATGTCGCCTGGACGCGCGCGCGGCGCACACTCACCCTGTCGTATGACCCGGAGGCACCCTCCCGGTTCCTCCTCGAGGCGTTCGATCCGGATGAGCTCTGGCCGGAGGCGTAGGATCGACCCATGTCCCGCATACCGGCGCTCGGGCCACGCGGCGAAGGCTGGGTGGTGCTTCAGGTGGTCCTCTTCGGCTTGATCGGCATCGCGGGCTTCATGGTTTCGAGCCCGGTACCGGATTCGTGGACGTCCGTGGCGGCCGTCGCCGGCACGGCGCTGCTGCTCGCGGGCGCGGCCCTCGGTTTGGCCGGGATCTCCGAGCTGCAGTCGGGCGCCGCGCTCACGGCCGTGCCACGTCCCCGGGATGCATCCCGTCTCGTCGACACCGGAGCGTACCGACTGGTCCGCCATCCGATCTACGGCGCGCTCATGCTGGGATCGGTCGGCTGGGCGCTCCTGCGCGGGTCGCCTCCGGCGTTGCTGGCTTCGGTGGCCCTCCTTGTGGTGCTCGATCTCAAGCGGCGTCGCGAGGAGATCTGGCTGGTGGAGCGGTACCCCGACTACGAGGCGTACCGAACCCGAACGCGGCGCTTCATTCCCTGGATCTGGTAGGGCCGTCCCCGTCCGCCTTTCCGGGCGGCCTGTCGGCTCGGACGGCAATACGCCTTCACCGCGCCTTGCATGACGCCTGGCAACCCCGAGGAACTAGCGGTCGTGACGGTGCATCTCCCAGCGGGCGATGAGCCTCAGCAGACGATCGATGGCCTCCAGGAACGGCTCCGTTGCCGTGGCCGGCAGGACGTCCCGGATCGAATCCTTCACGCCGAACGCGGCTCTGCCGGCGCGCGCCGAGGCGCGGAGTGCCGGAATGGGTTCATCCCGGAAGCGATCCGGCATCGTCCCGAGGTAGCGCGTCCAGCGTGCGGAGCCCGCAGCAATGGCCGCGGCCAGCAGCCGATCGGCCGCGCGCGCCGCGTCGAGCGCCGCGGCGTCGATCTCGGGGGTCTCATGCCGCGCCGGCACGCGTTCGCGCTCAGCCACGATTGCCCGGCGGCAAATCTTCGCGCTCAGCCACGACCGCGAGCGACGACGGCCTCACGGCGCCTCGGTTTTCGCTCGCCCACCGCGGCACCATCGTCGCCCACCGCGGCACCATCATCACCCACCGACGTCGCGGCGACCGCCCGACGCCGCCCGGCCTCCTCCGCGAAGGTGACGTCGGAGAGCGGGACGAGCGGCTCGCCGCGCAGGACCCGGGCCAGATATTCACCGGTAGCCGAACCCTCGGTTGCGGCCACGATCTCCGGTGAACCCTCGGCGATGATCCGGCCACCCCGCGCCCCGCCCTCGGGTCCCAGGTCCACGATCCAGTCGGCCGTCTTGATCACGTCCAGGTTGTGCTCGATGACCAGCACCGTGTTGCCCGCGTCGACGAGCCGGTGCAGGACCTGGAGCAGCTTCTCGACGTCGGCGAAGTGCAGGCCCGTCGTCGGTTCGTCGAGGACGTACAGGGTCTTGCCGGTCGCACGCTTCGAGAGCTCGGTCGAGAGCTTGACCCGCTGTGCCTCGCCTCCGGACAAGGTCGTTGCCGGCTGTCCGAGATGGATGTACCCGAGCCCGACGTCGTTGAGCGTCCGGAGCTTGTTGGCGATCGACGGGACGGCCCCGAAGAACTCGACGCCTTCCGCCACGGTCATCTCCAGGACGTCGGCGATCGACCGGCCCTTGTAGTGGATCTCGAGCGCTTCGCGGTTGTAGCGTTTGCTCTTGCAGACCTCGCACGGCACGTAGACATCCGGCAGGAACTGCATCTCGATCTTGATGATCCCGTCGCCCTTGCAGTTCTCGCACCGTCCACCCTTGACGTTGAACGAGAAGCGACCCGGGGAGTAGCCGCGGACCCTCGCCTCCGGGGTCGCGGCGAAGAGCTCGCGAATCGTGCCGAACAGGCCGGTGTACGTTGCCGGGTTGGAGCGGGGCGTCCGGCCGATGGGGCTCTGGTCGATCTCGATGATCTTGTCGACGAACTGGGCGCCTTCGAGTGCGTCGTGGGCACCCGGCGTCGCCCGCGAGCCGTGGAGTTCCCGGGCCAGGGCCCGGTACAGGACTTCCGTCACCAGCGTTGACTTGCCGCTCCCCGAGACCCCCGTGATGGCCGTGAATGTCCCGAGGCGGACCGAGAGATCCACATCCCGGAGGTTGTGCGCCCGGGCGCCCCGGACCGTCAGCCTGCGTCCGTTGCCCTCGCGGCGTCGCTCCGGGATGGGCACCATCTGCTCGCCGCGGAGGTACGCTCCCGTCACCGAGCGGGGCTCGGCCAGGACGACCTCGATCGGGCCGTTGGCGATGATTTCCCCGCCGTGCTCCCCCGCCCCCGGGCCGATGTCGATGACCCAGTCGGCGGTCCGGATCGTTTCCTCGTCGTGTTCGACCACGAGCACGGTGTTGCCGAGATCCCGCAGCCGGGTCAGCGTCGCGATCAGCTTGGCGTTGTCCCGCTGGTGGAGCCCGATCGACGGCTCGTCGAGGATGTACAGGACGCCCATGAGCGTGGTCCCGATCTGGGTGGCGAGCCGGATACGCTGTGCCTCACCGCCGGACAGCGTCTGGCTCGTGCGATTGATCGTCAGGTAATCGAGGCCGACATCCACGAGGAACCCGAGCCGGGCCCGGATCTCCTTGAGGACCTGGTAGGCGATGGTCCGCTCCCGCTCCGTGACCCGGTTCGCCAGGTCGTCGGCCCACGCGAAGGCCTCGGTGATCGACAGATCGGCGACCGTCGAGATGTCCCGGCCATCGACGGTCACGGCGAGTGCTTCCGGACGAAGTCGCTTGCCCTGGCACTTCGGGCAGGGCCGCTCGACCATGTACTTCTCGAGCTCGGTCTTGATGTAGTCCGAATCGGTTTCCCGATAGCGTCGTTCGAGGTTCGTGACGACACCCTCGAACGCGGCGAGATAGGAGTTCTCGCCGCGTTCGTGCTTGTAGCGAATGACGACCTTCTCGTCCTTCTTTGCGTACAGGAGATGCTCGACCGCCTCCGGCGGCAGGTCCCGGATGGGTGCACCCGCATCCCAGCCGTGGGCCCCGAAGACGGCTTCCGAGATCTTCATCCGCCACGACGCGTCCGTCGGCATCCGCGACCACGGCACCACGGCGCCCTGCAGGACGCTCTTCGAGCGGTCCGGGATCACGAGGTCCGGATCGATCTCCAGGCGGGTGCCGAGTCCGGTGCAGGTGGCGCACGCACCATGCGGCGAATTGAACGAGAAGCTGCGTGGTTCGAGCTCATCGATCGTGGTGCCGTCGTAGGGACATGAGTAGCGTTCCGAGAATCGCCGCTCCTCGAAGTCCGGAGCCGCGTCCTCCCGCGACGCCGGCGCGATGAGCACCACGCCCTCGCCGAGCCGGAGGGCGGTCTCGATGGAATCGGCCAGCCTCGGCGCGTCCGGATCGTCGAGGGGCCGGCCCGTCTCTGGATCAATCGGGTGGCCCCCCTCGTCGCGGGCCCAGTCAGCCGGTGCCTCGGCGCGACGGACGACATAGCGGTCCACGACGACCTCGATCGTGTGGCGCTTGTACTTGTCCAGGG
This sequence comes from Chloroflexota bacterium, assembly GCA_040389445.1. Taxonomy (GTDB): domain Bacteria; phylum Chloroflexota; class Limnocylindria; order Limnocylindrales; family CSP1-4; genus UBA5189. The sequence goes on along the minus strand of JAZJZX010000002.1, from coordinate 172,534 downwards.
TCGGGGCGTCGGCCAGATCGTAGGTGCGTCCATCCACGCGCACGCGCACGAACCCCTGCCGGCGAGCCGTCTCAAAGACGCGATCGCCCTCGGTCTTCCGGTCCTTGATGAGCGGCCCGAGCACCAGGAGGCGCGTCCCCTCGGGCATGCTCAGGACCTGGTCCACGATCTGCTGGACCGTCTGTCGCTCGATCTCCCGCCCGCAGACAGGACAATGCGGGTGCCCGATCCGCGCGAACAGCAATCGGAGGTGATCGTAGATCTCGGTGACGGTGCCGACGGTCGAACGGGGGTTCCGGCTCGCGCCCTTCTGATCGATGGAGATGGCCGGCGAGAGGCCGTCGATCTGGTCGACATCCGGCTTCTCCATCTGGCCGAGGAACTGGCGCGCGTAGGCCGAAAGGCTCTCCACGTAGCGCCGTTGGCCCTCGGCGTAGATCGTGTCGAAGGCAAGGCTGGACTTCCCGCTCCCGGACAGGCCGGTGATCACGACCAGCCGGTCGCGCGGAAACTCCAGCGTCACGTTCTTGAGGTTGTGTTCGCGCGCGCCGCGAACGACGATCCGATCCTGGGGCACGGCAGCAGTGTACCGGAACCGCGTCAAACCGAACAGGCGTTCTCGTGGGGCCGCGGCGACGGCGCGGCCTATGGCGTGGCGAGGATCGCGGCAAGCCAGGCCGCGTACTGCGGCGCGAATGTCGCCGGCAAGACATCCGGGGTGAAGAGCCAGTCCCGATGCCGGTAGGTCGGATCGCCGACGATTTCGTCGACTTCGGTCGGGCCGTGCTCGCCGAGATGGTGGAAGCGGTAGCCGAGCGGCTGCAACAGCGCCATGAGCCTGGTCTCCGTCGTCCCGGCGAGGACCTCGCAGACGATCCACGGCCGAACGGTCCTGAGCGTCTCGAGCCCGCCCTCGAAGACGGCCGGCTCCGTCGTCTCGGTATCCACTTTCATGACGGCCGGTCGCCGGCCACTTCGGATGACGTAGTCGTCGAGGCGCTCCATCGGTACGGCGACGGTCCCGGCGGCCTGACGGAATCCGGCGACGAGTGAGTTCGAGCTGTCGGTCCTGGCCGAGAGGTACAGCGTCGCCGAGCCACGTTCGGCGCCGAGTGCGATCTCCTCGACCTCGCACCCAAGGCCGTTGGCGCTCGCTACGGCGCGATACGTGGCGGCGAGTTGCGGCGTCGGCTCGAAGCCCGTGATTCGGGCCGTGGTGGTCGTCGACGCGACGATCGAGAACACCCCGACGTTCGCGCCGATATCGAATGCCTCCGTCGCTTCGAGGACCGAGATGGCGGCCAGAAAGGCGGCCATGGTCTCCGGTTCGTAGTGGCGTACCCCGTGCTCCTCGAGCAGGCGGGGGACGTAGGAGCGATAGGGAGCCTCGAACCGGATGCGGGCCGGGCTCGCAGCCGGGCGCGCGACGGGTCCGGCACCGGCCGGCGGAGTCGGCATGGCCAGCGTGAACCGACGAACACGCGGTGCGGCCCTGAGGATCCACACCGGCAGAACGGTCCGGAGCGCGCGCTTCAGCGGTGCGGGCAGGACCCGGGCGACCGCGCGTCGAGCAGCCATCAGGCGATTCATCGACCCGATGATAGGCTGCGTGCACCTGCGACCGGCCGCGCCCGCACCCGCCGATGCACGGTCGCGCCGATCAGCCCGGTCGAGTGGTGGTCCAGGTCCTAGCCCCGTCGGCGGGGTGGCCGGCTCCCGGTGCGCCTGCGGATGTTCGGCGTCACGGAGCGATCCCAGGTCGGGCGATCCTGCCAGCGCGCCTGGGTGACCGCCGCGTCATCGTGTTCATCGCGGATGCCGGGCAGCCAGTCCGACGCGGTTCCGGGCTCATCCATGTCGCCTGGCTCTTCGCCTGCCGGCAGGACGGTGACCGATGCGACCTCCAGGACCGGCGCCTCGGGTTCCATGGAAGCCGCTCGCTCCTGCCGCGAAGCCGGGCGCGCCCTCGCCGCGATCTCGATCGCCCGACCCACGATCACCGACTGGTCCTCCTGGAGGACGCGCAGCCGCACCTGCTGGATCTCGTCACGAAGCGCCGCTGCGCGCTCGAACTCGAGTTCCCTGGCGGCCGCCCGCATGTCCGCCTCCATCCGTGCGACGAGCTGCTCCACCTTCTTCATGTCCAGCTCGACGAGGCGCGCGTCCCGGGCCTCGCGTTCCGAGGAGTACACGACCGTCGATTCGGCCACCGCTCGAAGCTGGTCGTTGAGATCGCGGATGCCCTTGACGATGGTGGTGGGCTCGATACCGTGCTCGAGGTTGTAGCGGGTCTGGACTTCCCGCCGGCGGTTGGTCTCATCGAGCGCCGCCCGCATCGAGTCGGTGATCCGATCCGCGTACATGACCACTTCCCCGCCGATGTTGCGAGCAGCGCGACCGGTCATCTGGATCAGCGACCAGGCGCTTCGGAGGAAACCCTCCTTGTCGGCATCGAGGATTGCCACCAGCGTCACCTCCGGCAGATCGATGCCTTCCCGGAGCAGGTTGATGCCGACGAGCACGTCGTAGATCCCGAGCCGGAGGTCACGCAGGATCGCCACCCGCTCCAGCGTGTCCACCTCCGCGTGGAGGTACTGGACCTTCACCCCCAGCTCGCGCAGGTAATCGGCGAGGTCCTCGGCCATGCGCTTGGTGAGCGTGGTCACGATGGTTCGCTCGCCGCGCTCGACGCGCTTTCGGATTTCCTCCAGCAGGTCGTCGATCTGACCCTCGGTCGGACGGACGTGGATGACTGGATCCACGATTCCCGTCGGACGGATGAGCTGCTCGACGATCTGCTCGCTCCGCTCCAGCTCGTACGGGCCGGGTGTCGCGGACATGTAGACCGCCTGGTGGACGGTCGCCTCGAACTCCTCGAAAGTCAATGGTCGATTGTCGAGCGCGGACGGAAGCCGGAAGCCGAAGTCGACGAGGATTTCCTTCCGCGTCCGGTCGTTCTTGTACATGCCCACGACCTGCGGGATGGTCATGTGGGACTCATCGGCCACGAGCAACCAGTCGGGCGGAAAGTAATCGAGCAGCGTCCACGGCCGGCTGCCGGCGTCCCTCCGGGACAGGTGGCGTGAGTAGTTCTCCACCCCGGAGCAGTAACCGAGCTCCCGGAGCATCTCGAGGTCGAACGTCGTTCGTTGCCGGAGCCGGGCGCCTTCGAGGGCACGACCCTCCGCCTCCAGCTGGGCGACCCGCTCCTCCATCTCGGCGTCGATGTCCACGACCGCCGCCTGAAGCTTGTCCGCCGGCGTGACGTAGTGCGAGGCCGGATAGACGTTGATGTCCCTGCGCTCCGCGAGGAGCTCGCCGGTCAGCGGGTCCAGCTCGGTGATGCGCTCAACCTCGTCCCCGAAGAACTCCACGCGAACGAGGCGGTCCTCGGACGCCGGCTGGAATTCGAGGGTATCGCCACGAACACGGAAGCGGGCGCGCGTCAGGGCCTGGTCATTGCGCTGGTACTGGAGATCCACGAGGTGCCGGAGGACCGCATCGCGCCGATACTGCCCGCCGACCCGGAGCCGCAGGACGGTTGCCCCGTAGTCCACGGGCGCGCCGATACCGTAGATGCAGCTGACGGATGCGACGACGATGACGTCGCGCCGCTCGAACAGCGCGTGAGTCGCTGCATGTCGGAGGCGGTCGATCTCGTCGTTCCGGCTCGAATCCTTCTCGATGTAGGTATCCGACCGCGGCAGGTACGCCTCCGGCTGGTAGTAGTCGAAGTAGCTCACGAAGTACTCGACCGCGTTGTCCGGAAAGAACTCGCGGAGTTCGGCATAGAGCTGGGCGGCGAGGGTCTTGTTGTGGGCCAGCACGAGCGTTGGACGATTGGCCTGCGCGATGGTCGACGCGATGGTGTACGTGTTGTGGACGACCAGCCCACCGAGACCGGCCATGAACGACTCGGCCCCTTCGACGGACAGGTCGTAGACATGAGCTGCCTCGCTCGGGATGGCGTCGACCGCGGCCAGCGTGGCCCAGCGACAAGCAGTGAGGCGTCGGAGGGCCTCCAGCGGAACGGCAACGGACGGGCGACGATGGGCCCGCCCGGCGCCTCGACGTTCGAAGGCTCCCAGCAATCGGAGCGCGGTGCCACGCCGGAGGCGTCGCCGACCTGACTCGATGAACCCTACGGCGGACCGCGAGAGGCCGGCCAGGGTGCCGAGCTGCGCCTGGGTCAGGTCGAGCGCCAGACGGGCATCCCGAACCCACCTCGATGCGTCGGGCAGCACGTCGGCGTTGCCGCCCACTGTTCGAAGGAGGATCGCGGCCAGCTGTCGACGTTTCCGCGGGTGGACGAACCCGATGTCGCGGGCGAACGCGCGGAGATCGTCATCACCACGAACCGCTATCTGCCAGTAATCGGCGCCTTCGTGGTCCGTCCCCGACGCACGCTTCCACGTCCGCGACAGTCGCGCCACGATCCCGAACCGGAGGAGGGCGTAGGCGATCTCGTTGGCAAGCTGCCGGCTCTTGGTGACAGCGGCGACCGCGGCGCCGCGCCGCTCGACCCAGCCATCTCCCTCGAAGTATCCCGACAGCAGTCGCCCCAAGCGTCGGTCGTCGAGGTTTGCCCAGAACGGCGGCAGATGCTTCTCGCCGGCCACCGATCCACAAGCCGTCCTCAGCATCTCGGTCACCACCCGAGAGCCGATGCCGAGTTCGTTCCGGCCGCGCTCAAAGGTGGAGATGCCAAGGTGTTCGAGCAACTTCCGCACATCGAAGATCAATTCCGGTCCCGGTGTGATCGTGGCGTAACGCTCGCCGACATGGCCTTCCGCGACAAACAGCCCGAGGAACCGCAACCACTCGTCGCTGAGCGGCTCGCTGGCCGGAAGGCCGTGGCGGCCACGCATGCTGACTATCCGAGTCGGTCCGAAGCGCTCAAGCACCGCGACACCGGCGGTTCCGACTGCGAGGAGCGGCGCACGCCATCCTCGTCCGAGTCCGTACCGAGCGGCTCCGTCGAGTTCCCGGCCCAACACCTCCGGCCCCGTGACGTAGCCGGTGCCTGTCGCCCCGACAAGCCCCGCGGTGTCAAGGCGGGTAACAGGCGAGCTCGGGAACGGCACCTTCGTCGCGATCGGCAGTGAATCACCCGGGCGAAGGTCGCCCGTGGCGACGCGCTCGAGCTGTGCGTTCTGGTCCAGGCGCAGGAAGTTGTGGTCGCCGGTGACCGTCACCTCGCGCCCATCTTCGGCCCGGATCCGCCAGAGCGTTCGCGGCGCAGCGTGGCGTGAGAACGCCGTCACGGGTCGGACGACAGACTCCAGCGTGGCCGGGTCGACAGTCGCGACCAGGTAGCCGGACGCACCCGCGACGGCGAAGCCAACCTCCGTGCCGTCGCCATCGTGATAGATCTGGCGCTCTGCCAAGGCTCGGTCAACCACCGGCCCGATCGGCTCAACAGACCAGCGGATGTCCCCGTAATCGTCCTGGCGCCCGATCAGCACTGGCTCGTCCGGAGCGAGGCTCTTGCCCGTGCCGGTCGCTCCGAGCAGCGTCTGGTGGCGCATACCCTTCGCCAGGCCCTCGGTCAGGCGCGCGATCGCCTGGGGTTGGTCACCGGTCGGTTCGAACGGGGCGACGAGCTTGAAGTCGGGCACGACGCCAGTTTATCAGCCCCTACGGTCGTTCGAACGCCTGTTCGGTAGCTCCATGCCGCTCGGGATCGGTACCGCTCAATCCCCCGGATCGCGCAACGCCCCGAGGGCAGCCCGGAACGCCGCCTCGACCCGGATCCGCGCGGCTTCCTGCCTACCGTCCGTCTCGATCACCCGCGTCGCCCACGGTCCCAGTCGCTCGCGAAGGTCTCCCTGGCTGGCAATGCGTGCGTCCGCGTCGGCCGGGGATGCGCCGCGGACCAGGAGTCGGGTGCGCTGCTCGGCCGGAGCGCAGGTCACCAGCCAGACCTCGTCGCACAGCGCGGCGAGGCCACCCTCCACCAGCTTGATGGCCTCGATGACCACCGCCGGGGGGGCGTCGATCGTGGCTGCGGCAATCGCCTCGAGAATGACCGGTCGAACGGCCGGATGGACGATCGCCTCCAGTCGGGCGAGTTCCCCGGGGTCGCTGAACACGATTGCCGCAAGCGCCGACCGATCGAGGCTGCCGTCCGGGGCCCGGACCCGATCACCGAACGCCGCGATGACGGCCTCCAGGCCCGGCGTGTCCGGCTCCACGATGGTGCGTGCGACGGCATCCGCATCGATCACGAAGGCGCCAAGCTCCCGGAGCCATCCGGCGACCGTCGACTTGCCGCAGGCGATCGGCCCGGTGATGCCGATCCGGACGGTCACGGCGCGCGCTCCTCGAGTGCGAGCCAGGCATCTTCGGCGGCGGTGAGCGCCGCCTCCACGTCTGCGAGCTCGCTGGTGATCCGTCGCAACTCGACGAAGTTGGCCTGGACCGTCGGGTTGCCGGTTGCGAGCTCGAGATGGTTCTTGCGCAGGTTGAGGCGGGTCAGGTCTCCGTCGATGGCTTCGCGCTGGCGTCGATAGGCGTCCTTCGACAGCTTCGACGGTCGGCTCGCCGCGGCGGTCTTCGGGGCTGCCCTGTCCCCGCGCTCCACCGACTGCGGCACGGTTCCGCTCGGTTGCACCGGGGCGGCGACCCCCGACGCACCGTTGCTTCCCGGCCCGGTGGCGGCCCGCTCACGACCATGCGTCCTGCGCGCCTCCGGGTGGAGCCGCCGATCCTCTCGTTCAACTGCCGCGGCCACCGTCCAGCCGTCGGCCACGGCATCGCGCCAGGCGCGATACCCGCCCTCGAACGCGGCCACCCGTCCGCCGTCGACCACCCACAACCGCTCACAGACCGTTTCAAGGAACCGTCGGTCGTGCGACACGACGAGAATCGTGGCGGGGCTGTCCCGCAGAAATGCTTCGATCGCCTCGCGCGCACCGACATCGAGATGGTTGGTCGGTTCGTCGAGCAGGAGCAGGTTCGCGGGGGTGATCCCGAGGATCGCCAGCTCGAGTCGGCTCCGCTCGCCACCCGACAGCAGCCGGACTTCCTTCAACGAATCGTCGCCCCGGAACAGGAACCTCGCGAGGTACGTGCGTGCCTCGCCGGGCGTCACCGGCGCCGCCTCCAGGAGCGCGTCGAGGACGGTCGCACCGGGGATTGCGGCCGCACGGAGCTGGGCGAGATAGCCGGGCTGGACACCGTTGCCGAAGACGAGCGAACCGTCGAGGGCCGGAAGGTCGCCGGCGATGGTACGCAGGAGCGTCGTCTTGCCGGCGCCGTTGGGACCCACGATCCCGATCCGGTCGCCCCGCTGGGCGGCGAGGAACGGCGCCCGTGCCACCGTCGTCGGTGCGCCGCCGGAACCGCGCCGCGGCAGGTAGCCGACACTGAGGTCGGCCGTCTGGACCACGATCTCGCCCGATCGCGCCGGCCCGCTGCCGACGAGAGCCGCCTGCGGCAACTTCAGGCGGCGCGAAGCCTTCGGAGCTTCGACCCGGGATGTCTGGAGACGCTCGAGGCGCGCCTCGTGTTCGTGCATCTTCGAGAACTTCCGATGGCTCCGATAGCGCTGGATGAGCTCACGCTCACGCGCAATCGCGGCACCGTGCGTGTCGGCATCCTTGGCCGCGCGAGCATCCCGCTCCTCGCGCTGACGGTGATAGGAGCGGTAGTCGCCCCGAAACACGGTGATCCGGCGATCCCGCAACTCCCAGATCCGGGTGACCGTGGCATCGAGGAACGCGCGATCGTGCGATGCCACCAGGAGTGACCCGTTTCGGCGACGCAGGTGCTCCTCCAGCCATTCGAGCGCCCCGAGGTCGAGGTGGTTCGTGGGTTCGTCGAGCAACAGCAGGTCCGGATCGGCGATCACCAGTCGCGCCAGCGCGGCACGCGTCTGCTCGCCCCCCGACAGGCCGGCGGGCGGACGCATGACCTCCTCGGGGGTGAACCCGAGCCCGTACAGGGCCGAGTCGACCCGCTGATCGAGCGTGTATCCGCCAAGAACGTCGAATCGATGCTGTAGTTCGGCATAGGCCGGCTCGGCCACGCGCCCGTCCCGCTCGAGCCTCGCCAGCTCGTCGGCCATGTGCTCGAGATGGGCGGCCCCGTGCCGGACCGCCGTCCGGACGTCGGGTGCGGCCATGAACTCCTGGTCGAAGTGCGATTCCTGGGCGAGGAGGCCGAGCGACAGCCCCCGCTTGCGATGCACGACGCCGAGGTCCGGCTCGTCGATCCCGGCCGCGATCCGGAGCAGCGTCGTCTTGCCGGCCCCGTTCGGCCCGACCAGGCCCACCCGGTCGCCGGATGCAAGCGCCACCTCGATGCCGTCGAGGATCACGAAGGTCCCGATCTCGCGCGTAACGCCGGTCAATCGCAGGATGGACATCAGGCGCCGCCTCCGGCGCCCCGGGCCGCCGCTCGGCGGGTGGCCGAGGCGCGGCGCGTTCGATCCGCCCTGGTTCGCGCTCGCTCGGAAGAGGCCAACCGCTCCGCCTCACTCCGACCGAGGGCACCGTCTCCATCCAGCTCGGACCAGCGGCGCCCGCGGGGCCCGGGAACCGATCCCGGTCGTGGCGTCATCGTCCTGATGATCGCCGCAGCCCCCTTCCGATCCGTGGCCGGCAGGTGCTGGCACCAGGAGCAGAAATGGGTGGCGCGCGAACCGACCACGATCCGCCGGACGGGTCGCCCGCAGCGGAGACAGGCCTCACCGGCACGCTGGTAGACGCGCAGGTGCTCCTGCATCGACCCGTCGCCCTCGGGAGCCGTGTAGTCGTCGATGGAGCTGCCCCGCCGCACGATGGCCTCGGCGAGGATCCGCCGGACCTCGAGGTAGAGGCGCCGTTCGTCCGCGGGTCGAAGCGACGCGGCGGAACGAAGTGGATGAAGCCGGGACGCCCACAGGGCCTCGTCGGCATAGATGTTGCCGATGCCGGCGACGAACGACTGGTCAAGGAGGAGCGGCTTCAGCCGACCGCGCCGGCCTCGAAGCCGCGTCCGGAACGCTCGTACCGTGAAGGCGTCGTCAAGCGGCTCGGGCCCCGTCCCGGCGAAGACCGCGGCGCCACCGAGTTCGTGCACCGGCTCCTCGGTGACTGGATCCAGGGCGTACAGCCCGATCCTGCCGAACTTCCGGATGTCCCGGAAGCGCAGGTCGCGGCCGTCGCTGAACGCGATCACCACGCGCACGTACGGATCCAGGGATGTTTCGCGCGGCACGACGAACAGCTGGCCGGTCATCTTGAGATGCACCGTCAGGACCGCATCGCCGGTGAGACGCAGCACGAGCTGCTTGCCGCGTCGTCCCACCCGCTCGATCCGACGACCTGCGAGCGCCGCACCGATGGCATCGGGGGCGTGCGTTCGCACGGTCCCGGGCCAGAGGACCGTCGCGGTGGCGATTTCGGCGTCGAGAACGAGGCCGCGGAGGTCCCGCGCCACGGTCTCGACCTCAGGGAGTTCGGGCACGTCAGGATCCCGGCGCCTCGCCGGCTTGGACAAGTGCCGCGTCCGGGCCCGACACGGGCGTCATCGATTCCCAGTCGTTCCCGACCTTGACGTCCACGGTCAGCGGCACGTCGAGCGGCAAGGCGTTCTCCATGACCTCACGCAGGATCGGGATCAATCGATCGACCTCATCTCGCGGGACCTCCAAAAGCAGCTCGTCGTGCACCTGGAGCAACGGCCGCGAACGCAGGCCCTCGGCGACGAGCCGCCGATCGAGGCGGATCATGGCGATCTTGACGATGTCCGCCGCGGTCCCCTGGATCGGCATGTTGATCGCCATCCGCTCCCCGGCTCCCCTGAGCGACGGGTTGGCGGCCCGCAGCTCCGGGATTTGCCGGCGCCGCCCAAGCAGGGTCGAGACGTACCCGTCTCGACGCGCCGTCTCCTTGATGTGGAGCATGTAGTAGCTGATCCCGGAGTACGCGGCGAAGTACGAGTTGATGAACTCCTGCGCCTCCTGGCGGCTGATGCCCGCCCGGCTCGACAACCCGAAATCGCTCATCCCGTAGGCCAGCCCGAAGTTGACCATCTTGGCCATCGAGCGCTCATCGGGGGTGATCTCCTCGGGCGCCTTGTGGAGGACGCGTGCGGCGGTCTCCCGATGGATGTCCGCCCCGCGGGCGAAGGCCTCGCGAAGGTGCTCATCTCCCGACACGTGGGCGATGATCCGGAGCTCGATCTGGGAGTAGTCGGCGGCCACGAGGACCAGGTCCGGCGCACCCGCCACGAACGCCCGGCGGATCCTCCGTCCAAGCGGGGTCCGGATCGGGATGTTCTGGAGGTTGGGATCCGACGACGACAGGCGGCCGGTCGCGGCGACGGCCTGATGGAACGTGGTGTGCACGCGTCCGTCGTCGGCGATCAGCGTCGGAAGCGCTTCGACGTAGGTCGATCGGAGCTTCGTATACGTCCGCCAATCGAGGACCGGCTGAACCACGGGGTGGACGTCGACGAGGTCCTCGAGCACGGATGCGTCGGTCGAGTAGCCGGTCTTGGTCTTGCGACCCCGCGGCAGGTGCAATTCGCCGAACAGCACGTCGCCAAGCTGTTTTGGTGAGCCGATCGTGAATTCGTGGCCGACGGCATCGAAGATCACCCCCTCGAGGCGGGTGATTTCCGTGATGAATTCGCGCTCGAGCATGCCGAGAGCCTCGAGATCCACCGATACGCCGATGGCCTCCATCCGAGCAAGCACCGATACGAGTGGCAGTTCCATCTCGCCGAACAGCCGATCGAGGCCTTCCGCTTCGAGGGCGGCCACCAATGGTTCGCGGGATGCAAGCGCCGAGAGTGCCTCCAGCCCGGCGCGATCGACGGCCGTCAGCTCCCTGGCCGGCGGCAGCACCAGGTCGAGTCGCTCGGCCACGACGTCGGCGATCGTCTGCGACCGCAGCGCCGCGTTCAACAGGTACGCAGCGATCTGCGTGTCGAACGCAACCGGGGTCGCCGGGCCGGTCGTATCGTCGGCGAACCGAGCGACCAGCAACGGCTTGGCCTCATGGGCGACGATCGGGACCCCGGCGGCCTCGAGCAGGGCCCGCAGGCGGTCACCGTCCGAACCTTCCGCCACGACCACCCGGCCATCGATCCCCGCCAGGGCGAACGCCAGGGTCGATCCGGCGCGCGGCCGGGGATCGTCCTTGAAGAGGCACGCGCCGACCATCGGCTGAGCCTCGATCCACGGCACCAGGGTGTCGAGGGTATCGCCGGCGTGCACCTCGATCCGACCGAGGTCGGCGATCGTGGCGGCGAGCGCGGTCGCCAGGTCGTCGAAGGGCTCCGGGGTGCGAGTCGCGCGCCCGGCGGCGCCCGTGCTCGCGCTGTCCGCCCCGCCGCCGATGTCGAAGTCCAGGGACAGTTGCAGTCCAGCCCCCGGCGGAGCGGCGGTCGCGACCGGGGAGGTCCGGATCGGGCGCCCGCTCCCCCACCCGCTCGGGCGCTCGGATCCGACCCGGGCCGCCGGCACGGACGCCGTTGCAACGCGGAGCGCATCCGCGGCCTCGCTGGCCGACTCCCCGCGAAGGGCCGGCAGGCGGTCGAGGAGGCTTCGGAACTCGTACTCGCGAAAGAGGCGGATCACCTCGTCGCGGTCGTAGTCGCCGAGTCGAGCGGCATCGAGATCCAGGTGGACCGGCAAGTCCCTGACGATCGTTGAGAGCTCGCGCCCGAGCGCTACCTGATCCCGGAACTCGGTGAGCTTGTCCCGGAGCTTGTCCGGCTTCACGTCCTCCAGTCGGGCATAGACCGCGTCGAGATCGCCGTATTCGCGGATCAGTTTCGCGGCGGTCTTCTCGCCCACGCCCGGCACACCAGGGATGTTGTCCGTGACGTCGCCCTTGAGCGCCTTGTAATCGACCATCTGGGACGGGAGGAGGCCGTACCGCTCATCGATCCTTGCCGGGTCGTAGAGGATCGTGTTCTCGACCCCCGATCGCGTGGTCATCAGCCGAACGCGGTCGCTCACGATCTGGAGCATGTCCAGATCGCCGGTGACAATGGTCGTGTCGAGCCCGAGAGCTTCCGCCTCCACGGTGAGCGTCCCGATGACGTCGTCTGCCTCGAACCCCGCGAGCTCGTAGACCGGGAGGCGAAGGGCCCTGACCACTTCCCGAACCTTCGGGAACTGGTCGCGAAGATCGTCGGGCATCCTCGTCCGCGTCGCCTTGTACTCGGCGAAGCGCTCATGCCGGAAGGTCGGGCCGGGCAGGTCGAAGGCGACCGCGACATAGTCGGGTCGAATGTCCTGGATCCCGCGCAGGACGATGCTGCAGAACCCGAACACGGCATTCACGAGCTCGCCCTTCGATGTCGAGAGGGGCGGGAGCGCGAAATATCCGCGGTAGATGAGCCCGTTGCCGTCGAGCAGCATCAGGCGTTCCATCGGCTTGCCTCAAGGGATGTCCGCAGGCTGCGGGACGTCTCGCCAAGTGTACCGGCGCGAGGCGCACCGACCGAGGCGACCGGCCGGCTAGCAGGCCCGGCGCCGCGACGGGACCGGTCCTGTTAGCCCTCCCGGAGGGCCATGCGGCGGAGGGCGAGCACGCCGATCCCCACGAGGACGAGCAATCCGCTCACGACGGGCAGCCACGCCCGACCGGCGGCGGCGGTCGGCACGCCGTCCGGCGTCGCCTGTTTACTGTCGTCGGAGACCGGCGGATTGACGCCCTCCGACACGTCCCACGGTGCCTTCGAGGCTCCCGCCACGCCGTAGTCGAGCCCGCCGACCGACTCGCGGCCGGAGGCCTCCGGGGCGGTCGACGCCATCGACGGTCGCAGCGCGGCATCCTGGCCCGTCGTTCCCCCGGTGCCGAACGGAAACGGCGTCCCGGTGCTGACGAGGAAGCCCGCGAGACCGAGGGTCATGAGCGTGGCGGCCACCGGCCCGAGGATCGAAGCCCGCCTCGCGGCGAACGGCCGAAGGATCCGTCGCCAGCCGGCACGCCGGCCGAGACGATCGGCGTCATCCGCGGAGATCCGGTAGTCGCGACCCAGGGGCCGAGGCGCCGGCATCGAATGCACGGCGCGCGCGATGGCCTGCAGTTCCGCGACGAGGCCGCGGCAGGTGTCACAGGACGCCATGAGTCGATGGGCCCTGGCAAGGTCCGATCCGGCTGCGTCGCCCGCCGCGAACGCGGCGAGGAGCAGCCGATCGTGGTCGTCGTGCGGGGTAGAGGTCGTCGAGGCGGGCGTCATGTCGCTCATTGGACGGGCGGCGGCGGGCGGCGGTTCCCTCAGGGACCGGCGCGCCGACCCGACCTGCTCGCGAGAAGCAGCGCGATCCCGAGCACGAGGCCGGCGCCGCCGATCGTGACGAGGGTCGGCGAACCCGCTCCATCTCGCTCCCCGGCGGGGGCATTCGAGTCGACCGCTCGCTCGGGTGTGCCCGTTGCCAGGACACTGAGGTTCGACGACGGCGCGCCCGCCTGCCCGGGCCCCAGCGGGGCCGTCGTCGCGTCCTGCTGCTCGACCTTGGTTCCGAACGCAGCGCCGCCCGCGCCTCCGAGCAAATTGAGCGGCGCCGCAGAGAGCACCAGCGCGGCGAGTCCGACGGCCACGAGACCCGTCCCCAGCCGGCTCGCCCAGGATCGGGCGCGTCCGGGATTCATGAAGCCAATCCCACGGCGCCGCCCGATTCGTTCGGCATCGGCGGGCGCGAGGCGGAAGTCGCGGGGAGCCGGGCCATGGGAGCCGTCGAAGGCCGAGCCGAGCCCACGGGTGGCAACTCGGAGGGCCCGGAGGTCGGTCGCGATGGCTTCGCACTCGGCGCACGAGCGGATCAGCGCCGCTCCCCGCTCGGCCTCGGTCCCGACGGCATCGCCGGCCACGACCGCGGCCACGAGCTCAAGGTCGTGCGAAGCGTGCGAGACGGCGTGCGGGCGATCAGCCACGGAACAGGTCCATCTGGTCGGCCAGCCGGTCGCGGAGGGCGAGCCGCCCGCGGTGGATACGTGACTTCACGGTCCCAAGCGAGACGCCGGTCAGGTCCGCGATCTCGGCGTAGTCGTAGCCCTCGACATCGAACAGGACGATCGCGGCCCGCTGGTCGTCGGTGATCTCCGCAAGGGCCCGGTTCAGCGCCCTGTGCCGCTCGACCTTGAGAGTCGTCGTGACCGGGTCGTCGGCCTCGGTGGCCGGCGGCTGCCAGCTATCGTCCTCGAGCTCGGGGTACGGGTCGGCGGGCCGGCGCTTCTTGAGGCGCTGGGCATCCATCGCGGCATTGATCGCGATGCGACTGAGCCACGAGCGGACCGAGCCGCCACGGAACTGAGCCATGTTCCGATAGGCCGAGAAGAATGCCTCCTGGATCGCATCCGAGGCTTGATCCCGGTCGGGGACCATCCTGACGACGAGGGCGAACAACATGTCCTGGTAGCACAGGACGAGGTCGTTGAACGCGTCGAGACTCCCGCCCCGTGCCTGCTCCATGAGGATGAGGTCACGTCGCTGGACGGGGTCGTCGGAGGCCGTGGTCGCGCGACGATCCTCCACGATCTGGGGGGTCCTCCGGGCAGCGATACTGAAGCGGCGCGAGTCTAGCATCGGTCGTCGGCCTGACGCGGCCGTCGCGAGATCGGTTCCCAGCGGCTAGCATTCGGCACGAACCACCCCGGCCGGAGTGGCGGAATCGGCAGACGCGACGGTCTCAAACACCGTTGGGGGCAACCTCATCCGGGTTCAAGTCCCGGCTCCGGCACCACACCTGACGGTCCTGTGGCACCTTCGCGGTCGCGGCCGAGGGTGCACGTGGCGGGACGAGCGAGACGCCCCCTACGAGCGCTCGCACCCAAGGCGGCTCTCGACATGGAGCGACGCACCACCGACTCCTCGGCCCAGTTCCACGCCCGCGCGGTCGGGCGCAGCGTGCCCGCTCACACACGGTGAAGTCCGACTTTGGGACCTGGCGGCGTGAGCGCCTGCCGCGCTCGTGCACCTGGTGGTCATTGGGAATCGACCACCGAGTCACTACGTTGGATCGGTGCTCTTCCAGACCTGGCAGTCGCCACGGCTCATCCCGCCGGCGATAACCCAGACAGATCGTCCTGACGGAAGGTCGAAGGCGACGAGATGGAGCGCATTGATGCTATCGCCGCTTCCCCGAAGAACCCACAGGCCCGTGGTGTCCTTTCCGAGGAGCGTGCCATCAAACGCCCTCGGTACATCGTCGGCGACGCCGACGAACACACCGGCATCGGACATACCCGGTCGATCGGGGGTCGCTCGGACCATCGCAGCATCGATCAATGCGTCGAACGAGTTGATGCATCCCTGGTTGTCGGCAACGGCCTCTGCGGCCAGCTGCTCGACGGAGCCATCGTCCGCGCCGGTCGCGGGACCCAAGGGTCGACCGGCAGCAACGATTGCGACGAGGGCCACGGCGACAACGAGGAGGAGGACCCTTCGAACGAGAGCATTCATGGCAAGGACACCAAGTCGGCCGCACGCATCTCATCGCTGGCCAGGCTCCGGAGCGCGAGCGACTCCGAGGCGCTGGTGACGCCAGGCTACAGGATCCTCTGGCGATGAGAGTGCCGCGCACTTCGGCGGCCGACCGTCAGGGCAGGCGCCTCAGCGTGACGATGGCTGCGGGCAGGGCAGGGTCGGTCTCGAGCACCAGCTGGTGGCCGATTCCGACAAGGTCGCACACGCCGGGTGCGACGGCGGTGTCGTACGAGATCGTGATCTGACCGCCCGATCCCGACTCGACGGTGAAGGACGTGAGTGTGTCGCACGACCCTCCCGTCCACGGGACCACGAGTCGGCTCGAGGCCGCCGGGTCGTTGAACGGCGCGTCCGACGGGCCCCGGATGGCCGGTGCCGGATCCAGATCGATGTTCGTCACCCGGCCCGAGTTGTCGACCACCTGAACGGTCCAGGTCTCGCCACTGGTGCGGTCGAGCGATGCGGCGAACGACCGAGGTCGGTCGATCCGGCTGCACCCTGCGGTCACGATGACGATGACCGGGAGGGCAGCGGTCAGGGCAGCGGCGCCCGGCCGGCGTCGGTGAGACGGAGTGGTTCGCGGCATGTTCGCCAGACGGCTCGTGGGCGCGACTGGTTCCTCCGGGCCGGTCCGCGAGGACGTACGGTCGTCCTTCTCGTAGGCTTGTCCGATGACGACACGCCGCCCGGTTCGCATGGAACGAGGTCTCGAGTGAGCAGCTTCCTTGGACGCATCGTCCGATCCGTGTCGGTTGACGTGGCGGCCCCCGCCCCGAATGCCGCGACCGGCGACACCGAGACGGTCCGAAGAATCGTGGCGAAACTCGACGCCCTCCCGCCGGAACGGGCGCGGTTCCTGGCCGGATTCGCCTACATCCTGGCTCGAGCGGCCCAGGCGGACCTCGACATCAGCGCCCAGGAGACCGCCGTGATGGAGAAGGCGGTCCAGGACCTCGGCGGGCTCGACGAGGCACACGCGGTGCTGGTCGTCCAGATGGCCAAGCTCCAGTCGCGCGCCAAGTTCGGCACCGAGGACTTCCTGGTGACTCGCGAGTTCGCGGGCCTCGCCACCGAGGCCGAGAAGCTCGCGGTCGTTCGGGCAGCCTTCGCGGTCGGGGCGGCCGACGACGAGATCTCGAGCGAAGAAGCGCAGTCGGTCAACCAGATCGCGAGCGAACTCGGGATCGACCGGCCGACGCTGAACGCCCTCCGCGAGGCATACGTGGACAGGTTCAGCGCGATCCGCGCGGCGCGCCGACTGGCGCGGGGCTGACGGGCGTTGCTCAGCCCAGCGAGACCTGGGCGATACCGGCGCCGAGGCGGCGCTGGACCTCGACCAGGAGGTCGGCGTCGTAGGCGACGGCCTGCTTGAGTTCCATGGGGAGCGCCGATCCCCCGGGCACCGGGATGTGGACAACCACGCGAGTCTCCCCGGGGCGCTCGCGAACCAGCTGCCGGAACGTCTCCATCGCCCGAACGAGTTGATCGGCGGGGGCACCGCCGAAGCGGACATGGAGGATCTGGTCCGGGTTGGCGGATTCGATTGGCGTGGTGGCGGCCGCTGCCTGGGCGACCACCTCGCGGCGGGCTTCGTCGGGCAGGGCCGGTGGATCGTCGTGATCGACGGACGGTTCCTCTCCAGACAGTTCGGCGGGCTCGTGGGACGTCACGGGTTGCGCCGGCGCGATGGGAGGCAGGTTCGCGGCCGTGGCCGCCCCGGCCCTGAGCGGCGACACGTACGGAATGTCCGCCCGACGTCCGGGTCCAGGAGCCGTGATCGGCGCCGCAGCGACGACGGGCGGAGCCGCGGCGACAGGAGCGCTGGTCGGGCGTCCATGGCCGTTGAACGGCCTGCCGGGAGCGGAGGATCCATTGGTCGCGGGCCCCGGGTCGGCGCCGGGTCGTCGGCGGAAGCTGCCTCGGTCACCCGCCGCCACGTCACGCGCAAACGCCTCGGGGCCTTTCACAACCGCCTCGTCCCATGGGATCACGAGATCGGCGAGCAGCGAGACCTCCTCGCCTCGATGGTCGATCCGGCCGGCGACGAGGAGGATCGAGCCCTCGGCCCAGATCGGACCGGTCTGCTCGTAGAGCTTCGGGAAGACCACGACCTCCATTGAACCCTGGAGGTCTTCGAGCGTGACGACGGCCATCGTCGCCCGCGCCCGCGTCACGATCGAGCGCGACCCGACGACGATCCCGCCCACGACGAGGCGCTGGCCATCGAGCGAATCGTCCTTGAGGTCCGCGGAATAGGCCGTGACATAGTCGCCGACGCGATCGGCGACTTCGCCCATCGGGTGCTCGGAGAGGTACAGGCCCAACAGCTCCTTCTCCCACCGGAGTCGCTCCCGGCCCGGAGCCTCGGGCGTCGGGGGAAGGGGCCGCTCGAGGACGGCTGCATCGGACGCGCCCATGTCGAAGAACGACGTCTGGCCGCTGATCCGATCGCGCTGTGTCGCCTGGGCGGCGGCCGTCGCGTCGTCGAGGCCGTCGAGCACCTGGGCAGGGTGTCCGAACGCGCCCATCGCACCGACCTTGGCGAGCGACTCGAGGACCTTGCGATTCGCAAGCCGCAGGTCGATCCGGGTGCAGAAGTCGGTCAGGGAGCGGAACGGGCCGTCGGCTTCGCGCGCGGCGATGATCGACTCGATGGCGCCCTGGCCGACGTTCTTGACCGCGAGCAGCCCGAACCGGATCGCATCGCCCTCGACCGTGAACTCCACCTGGCTCCGGTGGATGTCGGGGGGCCGGACCTCGATTCCGAGCCGTCGGCACTCGGCAACCGCCGCCGCCACCTTGTCCTCGGTGCTGCGGAAGGCCGACAGCACGCTGGTCATGTATTCGACCGTGTAGTTCGCCTTGAGATACGCCGTCTGGTAGGCGATCAGCCCGTAACAGGTGGCATGCGCCTTGTTGAACCCGTACCGCTCGAACGGCTCGAACGCCTTGAACACCGCGTCGATGGTCTGGGGAGGGACGCCCCGCTCGGCGGCCTGGGTGACGAATTTCTCCTTCTGGGCCCGGAGGACCGCGGATTTCTTCTTCCGGATCGCGTAGCCGAGCGTGTCCGCCTCGGGCCCGGTGAAACCGCCCAGCGCGATCGCCGCGGCCATGATGTCCTCCTGGTAGACGAAGATCCCGTACGTCCGCTCCAGGAACGGCTCGAGCAGCGGGTGGAGGTAGGTGACCGCCTCTTGGCCGTGCTTGCGGCGGATGTAGGCGGGAATGTTGTCCATCGGGCCCGGGCGGTAGAGCGCGACCATCGCGGCGAGGTCGAAGACGGACGTCGGGCGCAGCTCGCGGACGTACCGGCGCATGCCGGCCGACTCGAGCTGGAAGATGCCGGTCGTCTCGCCGGACGCGAGCAGCTGGAACGTGGCGGCGTCGTCGAGTGGAATGTGATCCAGGTCGATATCCACGCCGCGATGCGCCTTCACGGTGTCGACGGCATTCTTGAGGATGGTCAGGTTGGAAAGCCCGAGGAAGTCGAACTTGAGCAGTCCGAGGTCCTCGATGGCGTGCATCTCGTACTGCGTCATCAGCCCGTCCGAGTTCGTCGCTCGCTGAAGGGGCATGAGTTCCGTCAGCGGCTCACGGCTGATGACCACGCCCGCCGCATGCGTCGACGCGTTGCGGGCCACGCCTTCGAGCTGCTTCGCGAACTCGATGACCTTCCTGACGCCCTCGTCGGCGTCAACCTGCTCGCGGAGCTGGGGACTGATCTCGAGGGCCTCCTCCAGCTTGATCCCGAGCTGGTTCGGGATGGCCTTGGCGATGCGATCGACGTCGCCGTAGGAGTGACCGAGGACGCGCCCGACATCGCGAATCGCAGCCCGGGCGAGCATGGTGCCGAAGGTGATGATCTGGGCCACGTGGTCCTGGCCGTACTTGCGGGAGACGTAGGCGATGACCTCGTCCCGGCGGTCGTCCTGGAAGTCAACGTCGATGTCCGGCATGGTCACCCGATCGGGGTTCAGGAACCGCTCGAACGGCAGGCCGTAGGCGATCGGGTCCACCGGGGTGATTCCCAGCGTGTAGGTCACGACCGAGCCCGGCGCGCTCCCGCGGCAGGTCGTCTGGATCCCCTGCTCCCGGGCGAACCGGATGAAGTCCGCCACGATCAGGAAGTAGCCCGCATAGCCCATCGAGAGGATGACGCCGAGCTCGTACTCGAGCCGTGTCCGGAGTTCCGGGGTCACGGTTCCATAGCGCCACGTCAGGCCTCGCTCGCACTCCGTGCGGAGCCAGGACTCGACGGTCTCACCCTCGGGGACCGGGAAATGCGGGATCAGGAGCTGATTCAGGGGGAGGGTCAGATCGCACATCTCGGCGATCCGTCGGGTGTTCAGGAGCGCCTCGCGCTGATCGGGAAAGAGGGCTTCCATTTCCGCGGCGGACTTCAGGTAGAAGTTGTCCGATCCGAACTTCATGCGACCCGGGGTGTCGAGGTTGTTTCCGGTGCCGACGCACAGCAGGACGTCGTGGGCCGGGGCCTGGCGCCGATGCACGTAGTGGAGGTCGTTGGTCACCACGAGCGGCAAGCCGCTCTCCGGTGCCAGCCGGAGGAGCTGCTCGTTCAAGCGGCGTTGCTCCGCCAGACCGTGGTCCTGCAGCTCGAGGAAGAATCGATCGTTCCCGAAGATGTCGCCGTACTCGCCGGCAAGGTTCCGGGCGAGGTCCCAGTCATCCACCTCGAGCGCCCGCGACACCTCCCCGTTGAGGCATGCCGACAGCCCGATGAGGCCCTCGCTGTACTTCGCGAGATGCTCCCGGTCGATCCGGGGCTTGTAGTAGTAGCCGTCGAGATGGGCATCGGTGACGAGCCGACACAGGTTTCGGTAGCCGATCAGGTCTGACGCCAGGAGGATCAGGTGAAACGGCTGGGCGTCTGCCTTGCCCTCCTTCTCCCGCATCGACCGCCGGGCAACATAGGTCTCGACGCCGATGATCGGCTTGATGTCCCTCGCCTGAGCGGCCTTGTAGAACGCGACGGCTCCATACAGGGCACCGTGATCGGTGATCGCCAGGCTGTCGAAGCCCTGCACCGCGGCCTCGTCAACGAGGTCCGTGATCCGCCCGAGCCCGTCGAGCAGGCTGAACTCCGAGTGCGTATGGAGATGCGTGAAATCGCGCGGGCTGAGGGTTGTCACGGGAGGTCAATGGTAGCCGGGAGAGGCCTCCCGGGCCGATGCCCCCGATGGGTCAAGGATCCTGGGGGCCAGGACCATCAGGTCGAAGTCGACTCGTGGTCCGTCCACCCCTCGATCAAGGGCGGACCAGCGCATCGACCGTCGGTGCGATGCGCTCAACCCACAATGCGTACTGGGCGCCGCTCGGATGGAGGCCGTCCGATGCGACGAGCGAACGATCGGTCGCGGCCCGCAGCGAAAGGTCGTAAATGTCGACGACCGTGATCCCGCGAGCCGCGGAGAGCGCCGAGATGATCTCGTTGTTCGCGCGGATGCCGGCGGCCTGCCGGGCAGGGTCGCCGAAGTCCGCACCCGCCGGGGTCACCGTGTAGTCCGGCGTCGTGACGACCAGGACTCGCCGTGCGCCGACGCGCACCACGAGGTCATCGAGGATTTCCGCAGCGTTCGCCCGGTAGGCATCGGCCGGAACCCCCTGCACGACGTCGTTGACGCCGATGAGCAGGGTCAGGAAATCCGGGCGGAGAGGCCCGAGTTGGGGCAACTCGACGTCGATCACGTCGCGCGAGGTGTAGCCGTTGACCCCGAGATTGGCCACGAGGTCCAGGGGAGCTTCACTCGCACCGAGCGCCACCAGGAGCTGATTCGGCCAGCGGGCATCCTGGGCCACGGACGTGCCGATCGTGTACGAATCGCCCAGCGCGACATATCGCAGGACCGGCCCCGGGGTGGTCACGGGCGTCGTGCCCGGCTGGGTCGCCGGGACGACTGGCGGCTCGGACGCGGTGTCGACCCAGGACGTCCCACAGGCGGCCAGCACCGTGGCCACAAGGAGCACGAAGCCTGTTGCGCGAACCATGCCATGCTCCGCTGGCGGCCTACGGCAGCCGCGCGAAGGCATCCACGAGGAGGTCCTCGAAGCGCCCCGGATCGATGCGGATGCCGACTTCGGCATTCGCGGTCAGGCCGTAGCGTTCCATCCGGAACGAGAGGCCTTCGCACACCGTTCGCCCACGAGCCGGCCCGTCCGTGGTGTCGACCCGCACGTTGTAGGCGGCGACGGACACCAGGTCCTCGATCGCAAGATGCGCGACGGCGACGGCGTCGTGGATCGCCGTCGTCGTTCCGCCGTACCACTCCCCGACGCGCTCGATGGCGAAGTCCACGAGCTCGGCCGCGATCCGGCCCGATGCGGTACCGCTCGACGCGAGGCTGGCGGACGCCGCTGCATCCAGGGTTGCCTGGTGGGTCACGTCCAGGCCCATCATCGTGATCGGAATGCCTGACCGGAACACGATGTCGGCCGCCTCCGGGTCCGCGTAGATGTTGAACTCGGCGGACGCCGTCGTGTTCCCCTCCCCGATCGAACCTCCCATGATCGAAAGATGCGCGATCTTCGGGGCGAGCTCCGGGTGGAGCCGAAGCAGCAGCGCGATGTTCGTGAGCGGGCCGATAGGTGCGATGACCACCGGAACCGGGGAATCGCGAAGGATTTGCGCAATCAAGGCCACAGCTCCTTCCGGATGGGCCGCAACGGGCGAGGCCGGAAGCACGGTACGGCCGATCCCGCCTTCACCGTGGATCGCCGTCGCGCGGACCACGGCGCCGGTCAACGGACCGGCAGCGCCTTCGCCGACGGGAATGTCACTCCGCCCGAAGGCGTGGAGCAGTCGCAGCGCGTTGTCGGTGCAATGTCGGACGTCGGCGTTGCCTCCGACGGTCGTGACGGCCAGCAGTTCCAGTTCCGGCCGCGCCACCGCAAGACCGATCGCAAGGGCGTCGTCCAGACCCGGATCGCTGTCGATGATCAGCGGCAGGGGCCGATCGACGATGCCGAGGGGCGCCGTTCGCGGTACCGGCGGTGCGGCATACCAGGTCGGCAGGGTGCCGTGGTCGAAGTCGCCGAATCCCGAGCGCGCCATCCGGCCGTCAGGCCTGTTCGTACGGCTGTCCCGCGGCAGCCGGGCCGCGGACGCGGCCCACCAGGCCGGCGACCACGATGATCGTCACGACATACGGCAGGATGCTCAGGAACACCGTCGGAACGTCCACGCCGACCGTCCCGAGCCGGGACTCGGCAGATCGGGCAAAGCCGAAGACGAGGGCCGCCCCGGCGACGCCCACTGGGTTCCACCCACCGAAGATCATCGCGGCGATGCCGATGAATCCGATGCCGGCCGACATGCCGATCTGGAACGATCCGGTCGAGACAACGACCAGGTAGGACCCGGCAAACCCCGCGACGGCACCGCCGGCCGCCAGGGCCCGGTAACGAATCTTGAGCACGTCGATTCCGATGGTGCCGGCCGCCTTGGGGTTCTCTCCCACGGCCCGGAGCCGAAGACCCCAGCGCGTCCGGTAGATCGCCAGCTGCATGATCACGATCAGGACGAAGCCGGTGTACAGGAAGAACGATCCGTTGAAGAGGGTCGGCCCGATGATGGGAATCTCCGACAGGAACGGAATGGGCGACGATCCGATGAGGCCCGGGTCGTTGAGCTCCGGCTTGACCTGGAGGATCCGCGTGTACATGAACGTCGTGATGCCCGCCGCGGCCAGGTTGAGCACCGTGCCGGCGATGACCTGGTCGACTTGATAGCGGATGCTGAGCACCGCCAGAAGCAGGCCGAGCAGGGCTCCCGAGATGATCCCGACGCCGATGCCGGCAAGCGGGCTTCCCAGCAGTGATCCGCCGATCGAGGTCGCCGCCGCGCCCAGGAGAATGATGCCCTCGATGCCGATGTTCATCACGCCGGATCGCTCGCACAGGATCGCGGCCAGGCCCGCGAACACGATCGGCAGGGCGAAGGACACGGTGGCGGAGGTCAGCCCGACCAGACTCGGCGTCTTTCCGCCCAGGATGCCGGTGAGGACGGCGAACACGAGGGCGAAGATCACCACCGCCATGAGGCGGCGCCAGTTCCGGCTGGATGGTGCCCTGAGCTGGAGAGCGGCAACGATGAGGCTCGCGATGCCGGCGACCACGTAGGTGCCGCCGACCGGCAGTGACAGGTCCGGCAGCTTGACCACGGATTCGTCGAAGACGAGCTTGTAGATCGTGAGCTGGTCGGCCGGCACGCGGAAGAGTCCGACGAAGAGGACGCCCAGGCCGACCACGGCATAGGTGGCGGCACGGATCAGGCCGTTGTTGCGAGCCCGGCGCTCCGCCGCCGAAAGCATCGACGCCTCCACCGTCATCGGCAGACTGGTCATAGCGGAGTCTCCTGTACGACCGGGGTCTGCGGGGTGGTTGCGGTCAACCTGACCCGGTAGATCTCACGAACGAGCCGCGGGGCGGCCACGAACATGATCACCAGCGCGGAGATGAAGGCGAGCAGGTCGATCGGGACGCCCGTCGCGAGCGCCATGCCGGGGCCGCCGGCGCGCAGCGCTCCGAACAGCAGGGCGGCCACCACGACGCCACCGGGTCTGGTTCCGCCGAGAAGCGCGAGCGAGATCGCGTCCCAGCCGTAGCCCGGGCTGATGGTCGGTGAGAGGTAATGCGTCGTCCCGAGCACCTCGCTGGCTCCGGCGAGGCCGGCCAGTCCGCCGGACACGACCATCGCGAGGACGATCGTCCGGCCGGCGCGCATGCCGGCATAGCCCGCGGCGCGCGGATTGAGGCCGGCTGCGCGGAACTCGAAGCCCTTCGTCGTCCGGAACATGAGCCAGGACGTCCACACGGCGGCCAGGAGCGCGATGATCAGCCCGAGGTGCACGCGGATCTTGGGCAGGTCCAGCAGGATCGGCATCTGCGCCGACTCCAGAATCGTCCGGCTGATCGGCGTCGTGCCGCCAACCGGCTGGAGGATGGGCGTGAGCAGCAAGGCGAGCATGATCTGCTGGGCGATGGCATTCAGCATGATCGTCGTGATCACTTCATGGGCGCCCGTCCTGGCCTTGAGGATGCCCGGGATGAAGCCCCAGAAAGCGCCGCCGACGATCCCGGCCACGAGGGCGGCGAGGATGTGGAACGGCGCCGGGAGCGGCACCCAGATCCCGACCCAGACCGCCAGGATGGCCCCGATCTTGAGCTGACCTTCGGCTCCGATGTTGAAGACACCGGACCGGAACGCCACGGCAACACCGAGGCCGGCAAGAATGAGCGGGGTCGTCGCCAGGAGTGTTTCACTGATCGGGCGGAAGGCGATTCCGATCTTGTTCGGGCTGCCGGTCGCCAGCGCAGCGGCGATCTTCCCGGGATCACCCAGGGCACCCACGATGAGGGCGCCGTAGGCATTGCCGACGCGCCCCAGGCTGGCCAGCATCGTGCCAAGAGGATCGGCCGGGAACTTCGTGTAGAACTCGAGGTCCGAGAAGATCAGCACGATCCCGCCGACGATGAACGCCGAGAGAATGGCGAGGACCGGGAGCTTCAACCTCCCGACGAACTGTCGGCCCCGGACCGTCCGGTTCGCTCCCGCGACGGCGAGGCCGAGGACCACGACGACGGCGAGCGCGACATAGGCCTGCTGGAACGCCAGCAGGACCAGGGCAATGATCCCGATCATCGTCCAGACGATCATGGCCAAAGGGAACCGCTTCACCGAACGCCGCCCATCAGGAGGCCGACGCGCTCGCGCGTCGCTTCGGCGGCCGGCAGGATGCCGACGAGCTCGCCGTCGTACATCCCCGCGACGCGGTCACCGAGCGCCAGGACCTCGTCCAGCTCGGTGCTCACGATCAGGATCGCGACGCCGGCATCGCGCTGCTCCACGATCCGGCGATGGATGTATTCGATGGAGCCGACATCGAGCCCCCGTGTCGGCTGCGAGGCGACGACCAGCTTCACCTCGCGCCCGAACTCGCGGGCCACGATCACCTTCTGCTGGTTGCCGCCGGACAGCGAGCCGACGTCCGTGCTGATCGACGGGGTCCGTATGTCGAAGTCGCTGACCGCCCTGGTCGCAGCTGCCGCAACCGCGTCTCGATGAAAGCGTATGCCGCTTGAATACGGCTCTCGATGGTAGGCATCGAGGACATAGTTCTCGGCGACCGTGAAGCCCTTGACCAGCCCGTCCCGGAGGCGATCCTCGGGGATGTGCGCCACGCCCAGATCGGCGATATACCGGGAGTCCGGGTGAATGGCCTTGCCGTCGATCGTGATCGTTCCAGCGTCGAGCGCGCGGAGCCCGGTCAGCGCCTCGACGAACTCCGTCTGGCCGTTGCCCTGGACGCCTGCCACGGCCACGATCTCACCGGCGTGGACCTCCAGGTCGAGGTGCTTGACGGCGACCTCGCCACGATCGTCCCGGACCTGCAGGTCGTGGACCGCCAGGACGACTGGACCTCGAGCTGCATCCTTGCGCTCAACGGTGAGCTGGACCTGCCGGCCGACCATCATCTCGGCGAGGGCCGACTTGGTCGTCCCGGCCGGGCTCACCGTGCCCACGACCTTGCCCAGCCGAAGGACGGTGATCCGGTCCGCGATCTCGAGTACCTCGTTGAGCTTGTGGGAAATGAAGATGATGGCGGTCCCGGCCTTCGCCAGGCCGCGGATGATGACGAACAGCTCCTCGGTCTCCTGCGGCGTCAGGACAGCCGACGGCTCGTCGAGGACGAGGATGTCCGAATGCCGGTAGAGCGCCTTCAGGATCTCGACCCGCTGGCGAACGCCCACGGGGAGATCCTCGATCATCGCATCGGGGTCGACGTCGAGGCCGTACGTTTCCGACAGTTCGACGATCCGGGCGCGCGCGGCCGGTCGATTGAGAACACCGAGTGGACCCTGTGTCACCTCCGAACCGAGGGTGACGGAGTCGGTCACGTCGAAGATCGGGACCAGCATGAAGTGCTGGTGGACCATGCCGATACCGGCATCGATGGCCTCGGCCGGATCCCGGAACGAGCGGGGGGTGTCATCGACGACGATCTCACCCTCATCCGGGCGGTACAGCCCGGACAGGATGTTCATGAGCGTGGTCTTGCCGGCGCCGTTCTCGCCCAGCAGGGCGAGGATCTCGCCCCGATCGACCTCGATGCTGACGTGGTCGTTGGCAAGGACCCCGGGAAACTGCTTCGTGATGCCGTTGAGTCGCAGGCGCATCGGTCGGGCCAACCTCGAGCTGCCGTGGGGCGGGACGCAGGATGTGCGCCCCGAGGGCGGGACGCAGGATGTCCGCCCCGAGGGCGGGCCGGATCGAACGGGCCGAGTTGCGATGCTCCCCCGGCGCCGGATGGCGCCGAGGGAGCGAGCTATCCGAAGTGGCGCGAAGCGCTACTTCGCGAAATCGGCGACCTTGACGGTACCGGCGACGATCTTCGCCTTCAGGGCATCGAGCCCCGTGCTGAGATCGGCCGACACCAGGGTCGCGAGGTCGTGGAACGGGGCGAGCCCCACTCCGCCGTTCTCGAGGGTACCGACGTAGTTCGTGCCACCGAGGCCGCCGTCATGCGCGAGCTTGATCGCGTCGGCAACGGCCTTGTCGATGACCTTCTGGATGGAGGTCAGGATGACGCTTTCGAAGCCGGGAGCGGTGAGGTATTGATCCGTGTCGACGCCGATGGCGTAGACCTTCTTGCCCTCACCCTGGGCCTGCTTCGCTGCCGTGAACGTGCCGATGCCGGTTCCGCCCGCGACCGGGAGGACGACGTCAACACCTTCCTGGAAGAACGCCTTTGCCTGGTTGTTGCCGAAGTCCGTGTTGCCCCAGGGGTTGTCCGCCGGAGCGAAGACACCCTGCTTGGACACGGGATCCCAACCGAGGAGCGTGACGTTGGTGCCCTTCTCCTGGTTGTAGTACTTGATCCCGGCGAAGAGACCGTCCATGAACGCCGTGACCGGCGGGATCGGCAGACCACCGTAGGTCCCGATCTTTCCGGTGGCCGACACGCCTGCCGCGAGGTAGCCCGCGAGCATGCCCGCCTGCTCCGTTGCGAAGACGATGCCGGTGACGTTGGCGATGGCCGGGTCATAGGCGTAGTCGACGATCGAGAACGCGATGTCCGTGTTCTCGCCCGCCTTCACGGCGGTGATGTCACCCATGTTGAAGCCGACCGTCGTGATCTGCTGGCAACCATCCGTGACGAGCAGGTCGATGTTGCTCGCGTAGTCGGCATCCTTCTTGGATTCGAGGTTCTTGACCTCGGTCGCGGAGCCGGCCGCCAGCGCGTCCTGCAGACCCTTGAGGGCATTGTCGTTGAAGCCCTTGTCGCCGAGGCCGCCGGTGTCGGTCACGAGGCAGGCCTTGAACGGGGCCATGCTCTCGACGGGAGCGTCCGTCGGGGTCGTGCTGGCTGCGTCGCTCGGAGCGGCCGACGGGGCCGTCGATGCGCCACCGCCACATGCGGCAAAAATGATGGCTGCGGACGCGCCGAGCGCGAGCAGCCGACTGGAACTACGCAATCTGTTCTCCTCCTGTGAGACCGGCTCTCCGGGGTCGTGGAACCGGTCGTGGCGGGCAGAATACGCTACCTGTCCGCCGCTCGTCGACGGGGTCGTTCGCGCCGCCCGTGCACATGGTGCGTCCTGCGCGTCAGAATGACCAGCCCGTTACGCAAACAATGGAAACTGGACCCTCCGATGATGGAAAGAACGGCCGAACACAACCGCCTCGCCGAGCTGCTCGACCTCCAGGAAGGTCGCCTCGGGGTGCCGCTGCTCGACGACGATGCCATTCGCGAGCTCCTCGGCTCCGGTCCTCGTATCGCCGTCATCGGGGCATCGAACAATCCCTCCCGCCCGTCGCACGGCGTGTTCATGGCGCTTCGGAAATCGGGCTATGACGTGGTGCCGGTGAACCCTCGGGAACAGGTCGTGGACGGACTCCCCTGTTTTCGCTCGCTCCAGGACGCCGTGACGGCAACCGGCGCGGTGGACATCGTCGACGTCTTCCGCCGCCATGAAGCGTGCCCGGCGCATGCGCGTGAGGCGGTCGAGGTCGGCGCGCGCTGCCTGTGGCTGCAACTCGGGATCGTGAGCCAGGAGGCCGGCCGTATCGCCGCCGCGGGCGGCCTGTCCGTGGTCATGGATCGCTGCACCATCGTCGAACACGATCGTCTGATCCGCACCTGAACGGAGGAATCGATGCCCCAGATCCATCTCCATGCCGAGCCCGGCGAATACGCGCCGGTGGTCCTGCTGCCGGGTGACCCGAACCGCGCAACGCGTATTGCGGCCCGCTTCGACGGAGGCCTCGACGCCAGTCGTCTCGTGACCTCACATCGCGGACTCCTGGGCTATACCGGCACGGTCAACGGGGTCCCCGTGTCCGTGCAGACCACGATGATGGGCACGCCGACCACCACGATCGTCGTCGAGGAACTGCTGATGCTCGGGGTCGAGACGTTCATCCGGGTCGGCACGTGCGGTGGCTATGGGCGATTGCGGATCGGCGACGTCGTGGTCGCGCTGGCGGCGGCGTCATCCTCCGGGATCGGGGCCACGCTCGGGGGGCATGAAGCAGCGGCCCCCACGGCGAGCATCGACGTTGTCCTCGCGCTCGCCGACGCCAGCCGGGCGGCGGGCCTCACGACCCATGTCGGGCCGATCGTCACCTCGGACGTCTTCTACGACCCTCATCCCGAGGGCGCCGTGCGATGGGGCCGCCGCGGGTACCTTGCGGCGGAGATGGAAACAGCGGCACTCTTCCTGCTCGCGATGCGCGAGCAGGCGAAGGGCCGCCCCGTGCGCGCCGGCACCATCCTCACGGTCTCCGACGTCATCGTGGATCCCGAGACGAACCGCGAGGTCCGGGCCAACAGTGACGAAACGTGGTTCCGACCGCCTGAGGAGGAGGTCACCCGGCGGGTAGATCTGACGATCGGAGCGGCACTGGCCGCAGCCGCCGCGCTCGGCCGCGGGTAGCCCGCGGGCAGGCCGCCCAGGCGACGGGTCGACCGGTCGAACGCCGGCGCCGAGGAACGGGTTCAGGCGACGGGTCGAACGCCGGCGCCGAGGAACGGGTTGAGGAACGCGTTCAGGCGACGAACGACAGGCCGAGGGCGAAGTCCTCGAGGAGATCGTCCACGTCCTCGCAGCCGACCGAGACGCGGACGAGGCCGCCGCGCTTTGGCTGCGGATAGACGAGCGTGTGGATGTCGCCGAGGCTGACACCGATGTCGCACAGGCGAAGGTGATCAGTGAACGCCGCCATGCCGTCGACGCCGCCACGCGGCTGGAAGGCCAGCATGGCACCCCCCGGCCCCTCGATCAGCCGGCGCGCGATCGCGTGATCCGGATGTGACGGGAGGCCTGGATAGCGGACCCACTCGACGTTTGGTTGACGCTCGAGATAGCCGGCCAGTTGATATGCGTTGGCCGATGCCGTCCTCGAGCGCAGCGGAAGCGTTCGGATCCCGCGCATGACGAGCCAGCTGGAAAACGGGCTGGCGGCCTGGCCGAGGGTGTCGGTCTGCTTCCTGATCGGGTCAAGGAGCACCTTCCGGCCGGAGACTACGCCCGAGACGGCATCCCCATGGCCCGACAGGTATTTGGTCGCGGCGTGGAGAACCATGTCCGCGCCGTGCTCCAACGGTCGAACGAGCGCCGGCCCGAGGAATGTGTTGTCGGCGATCACGATCAGGCCGTACCGATGCCCGAGCGCCGCGAGCGCGTCCATGTCCGGTACGCGAAGTCGCGGATTCGTGGATGTTTCGTAGAAGAGGACCCTCGTCTTCGGGGTGACGGCCGCTTCGACGGCGGCAAGATCCGTCATGTCGACGGCTGTGACCCCGATCCCTCGGCGCGGGAAATCTTCTCCCAGCAGGACCTGGGTGATCACGAACAATTCGTCACCAACCACGATGTGATCCCCGCCGCCAAGGTGGGCGAGCAGCGTCGCCGACACCGCGGCCATCCCGGAGGACGAGACGACGGTGTCCTCGGCACCTTCGATCGAGGCGACCTTCTCCTCGAGCGCCCGATTGGTCGGATTGCTGGTGCGCGAATAGAAATGGACGCCCGGCTCCCAGGCAAGAGCGCGATCGACGGCGTCTTCCTTCTCCGCGGCGGTATCGAACGCGAAGGTCGAGGTCGCATAGATCGCCGGTTTGTGGGCACGCGTCACCGGATCCGGACGCTCGCCGGCGTGAATGGCGCGAGTAGCGAAACCTCGTCCGTCTGTTCGTTCGCGCATCGAATCCCTCGTGGGTGGTGGTAGCCGCCGGCCAACAGGGCGGCAACGACAGTCTAGGAGGGCACGACGCACCTCGTCGGCAAGTCGCTCCCGTGGCCGGGCGCCGGGGCCGCGCGCCGCCCGGGCCGCCCCTCACGGGCGAGCTCCGGCTCACAGGCGGCTCCGGATTTCGCCCGGCACCGGCGCAGCGGCGCGGTCAGCGGGGCGCGGCGGCGCGGATGTCAGGCTGGCAGGGCGAACCCGATGAACACGAGGACGAAGCCCGCAACCGCGATGAGTGCCCCGTTGCGCGCCTGTCGGCGCAGGATGGCCATGGCCACGGAGGCCGCCGCCGTACCCTGGTCGCGAACGCCGCCGCGCCAGGCCGCGTAGCGGGCGACGTTGGCGTCTTCCTCGCGAAGGGCCTGATAGCGGGCCCATGGTCTGCGTGCCCGTTGCATGCCCACGGCAATGAGCAGGACCCCGCCGGCCCAGAGCAGGAAGTTGAGCGGACCCATCAGGTGGAACCTCCATCGAGGAGCCGGGCCTGGATCGCCGCTTGAACGACGGCGGCGTTCGCCTGGCCGCGCGTTTCCCGCATGACCTGGCCGACGAGGAACCCGATCGCCTGGCCCTTTCCGGCGCGGACGTCGGCTGCCGCCGACGGGTTGGCCGCGATCACCGCATCCACGATCACCCCGAGGGCGGCGACGTCAGAGATCTGCGCAAGCCCGCGTTCGGCGACGATCGAAGCAACGGCCTGACCACTCGCAAGGTGCGCCTCGAGAACCTCCTTGGCGCTGGCACGCGAGATTTCACCGTCTGCCACCATGCGCACGAGCGCCCCGAACTGCACCGGGTCGGTAACCGGCGCGGCGTCCGAAGGGGCCGCCTTCCGGATCCTGAGGTATTCGCCCGTGACCCAGTTCGCCACCGCTTTCGCTTCGAGGGCGGAGTCCGTCGCGAGCGTCGCCTCGAAGAGTCGGCTCGCATCGGGGTCGGCGACCAGCACCGCGGCGTCATAGGCGCTCAGGCCGAGCTCGTCCCGAAAACGGGCCCGACGCGCCGACGGAAGCTCCGGCAGACGCGCCCTGATCTCCTCCAGCCACGCCGGGTCGATGCGCAAGGGCGGGAGATCCGGCTCGGGGAAGTAGCGGTAGTCGTCCGAGGTCTCCTTGGCGCGCATCCGGTAGGTCTCGGCGCGGTCGTCGGACCAGCCACGAGTCTCCATCACCAGCTCGCCGCCGGCATCGATGACTTCGGCCTGCCGTTCGATCTCGTACTTGATCGCCCGCTCGACGGACCGGAACGAGTTCATGTTCTTGACCTCGACCCGGGTCCCAAACACCTCCGAGCCGGGACGGCGCAACGAAACGTTCGCCTCGACCCGCATCTGCCCGCGTTCCATGTCCGCGTCCGATGCGCCGATGGCGCGCAGGAGCAGCTGGAGTTCCTCGGCGTACCGGCGTGCCTGTTCGGCCGTGCGGATATCCGGCTCCGTCACGATTTCCATCAAGGGTGCACCGGAGCGGTTGAAATCGACGAGGCTGAGACGCTCGCCGTCGGGGCCCGGGCCGTGGACCAGCTTGGCGGTGTCCTCCTCGAGGTGCGCCCGAGTGATCCCGATGGTGAAGGGGCCGGCGCTCGTGTCCACGGTCAGTGACCCGCGCGCCGCGAGCGGCAGATCATACTGGCTGATCTGATAGCCCTTCGGCAGGTCCGGGTAGAAATAGTTCTTGCGGTCCCAGCGCGTGGCCGCCGGCGTCTGCGAGCCGATGGCAACCCCGGCCGTCAGCACGAGTTCAACGGCTCGTCGATTGATCGTCGGCAGCGCGCCCGGCAGGCCCAGGCAGACCGGGCAGGTTTGGGTGTTCGGCTCCGCGCCGTCGTAGGCCGTTGAGCAGCCACAGAACATCTTGGACACGGTCTTGAGCTGGCAGTGCACTTCGATGCCGATGACGGCCTCGTAACGGTCGGTGGCGGCGAGCGCGAGGGCGGACATGGCCGAAGTGTCGCACAGGCTCCGCGAGACTCGCTGTGAGCACGATCGGCCGTCGATCGACCCCGGGATCAGCGCCCGCCGGCGAAGGCGATGTCGTCGGCCAGGGTCGCTGGTTCGGGATCCTACCCGGCCCGAGTTCGCTCGACGAACCGCCCGATCCGCACGAGGGCCTCCTCCAGCTTCTCGTAGCTCGTGGCGTAGCAGGCGCGGACATGGCCTTCGCCGGACAGCCCGAAGGCGCCCCCCGGGACGACGGCCACGTGCTCCTCGGCAAGCAACCGCTCGGCAAAGGTCTCCGAGTCGAGTCCGGTCGAGGTGATCCTGGGGAATGCGTAGAACGCGCCTCGCGGCTCGAAGGTGTCGAGACCCATCGCGTTGAACCCGTCCACAACGAGGCGTCGTCGTCGGTCATATTCGGCGAGCATTCGCTCCACGTCGGCCTCCCCGTCGACGAGTGCCACGAGCGCCGCGTCCTGGGCGACGGTCGGCGCGGACATGATCCCGTACTGGTGGACCTTCACGATCCCCTCGAGGATCCCCGCCGGGGCCGCGAGCCAACCCACCCGCCAGCCGGTCATGGCGTAGGCCTTCGAGAAGCCGCCCATGAGGATCGTCCGCTCGCGCATCCCCGGCAGGGACGAGAACGCGCGATGGGTGTACGAGCCATAGGCGAGCCGGTCGTAGATCTCGTCGCTGTAGACGAGGAGGTCGTGGCGCACCGCGATCTCGGCGAGCGCGTCCTGGATCTCGGGCGTCAGGACGGCGCCCGTGGGGTTGCACGGGTAGCCGAGGAAGAGTGCCTTGGTGCGCGGCGTGATTGCCGCCTCGACGGCAGCCGGATCGAGGGCGAAATCATCCTCGAAGCGCGTGGCGACCCGAACGGCCGTGCCGCCGGCGAAGACGATCGCCGGGACGTAGGCGACATAGGACGGCTCGTGCAGGATCACCTCGTCGCCGACATCGCAGGTGGCACGGAGGGCAAGATCCACTGCTTCCGACGCTCCCACCGTGATCAGCAGCTCGTTCGTCGGGTCGTAGCGGACCGCATGGCGCTGGTCGAGGTGGCGGCTCAGGGCGCGCCGCAACTCCACCGTCCCGTAGTTCGACGTGTAGTGGGTCCGGCCCTCGCGAAGCGACTCCACGCCCGCCTCGATGATGTGGCGCGGCGTGTCGAAATCCGGCTCCCCCACCCCCAGGCTGATGACGTCGTCCATCGTCGCGAGGATGTCGAAAAACCTCCTGATTCCGGAAGGCGGTACGTCAAGGACACGCTGCGACAGCGCACGATCGGCGAGCGGCGGCCGGGCGTCGGTGGTCATTGGGTGACAGGGTACCCGGGGAAGCGGCGGGTAAGCGTCCTCACGGACTCGCCCACGGCGGCGAGGCGCTCGGGCGCGTCGGCAGCGCGAAGGGTCGCGTCCACCAGCGACGCGATCTCCCTCATCTCAATCGGGCCGAAGCCGCGCTCGGCCACACTCGATGTGCCGAACCGGATGCCGGACGGTACTTCGGGGTTGCCTGGATCGAACGGGATCATGTTCCGGTTGCTGAGGATCCCGACCGCTTCGAGGGCGCGCTCGGCGATGTCCCCGGTCGTGCCGCGCGCGCGCAGGTCGACGAGGACGAGGTGCGTGTCCGTCCCCCCGGCGACGAGCCGATCCCCGTGCTCAGTGAGCGCCTCGCCGAGCGCCCGGGCGTCCGCCACGATCCGATGCTGGATCTCCCGGAACCACGGACCCGACGCGATCCGGAAGGCGACGGCCTTGGCGGCGATCCGCCCGAAGTCGGGCGCTCCCTGCGTGCCGGGAAAGATCGCGCGGTCCACCCTTCGGGCATGGGCGGCCCGGCACAGGATCACGCCGCCGTGCGGCCCGAGGAGCGTCTTGTAGGTGGTGAAGGTGACGAAATCGGCATGGGGGACCGGGCTCGGCACGACGCCCGCCGCCACGAGACCCGCGATGTGGGCCATGTCCACCAGCAGGAGCGCATCGACCTCGCGGGCGATCTCCGCAAACGCCGCGTAATCGATCGTGCGCGGATACGCGCTTCCGCCGGCGATGATCAAGCGCGGTCGATGACTCAGCGCGAGCGCGCGAACCTCGTCCAGGTCAATCTGCTCGTCGGTCGGCCGCACTCCGTAGTGGGCGAAGTCGAAGATCCTTCCCGTGATCGAGGCCGGATCGCCGTGCGACAGGTGGCCGCCGTGGGCCAGGCGCATCGCGAGGACCGGGTCGCCGCGCTTGAGGGCCGCCTGGTACACGCCGAGATTCGCATTCACACCGGCGTGGGGCTGCACGTTGGCGTGTTCCGCGCCGAAGAGCGCCCTGGCCCGGTCGATCGCAAGCGTCTCGACAGCGTCCACCCACGCCGTTCCGCGGTGGTACCGATGCCCCGGATAGCCCTCCCCCGTCTTGTTGGACAGCACGCTGCCCAGGGTCTCGAGGACGGCGGCGGGTGCCGTGCTCTCCGAGGCGATGAGATCGATCGTCTGCGCCTGGCGTCCGCGATCCCCCACGATCAACGCGCCGACCTCCGGATCCACCTCGTCCAGCGGGGCATCGAGGAGGCCGTACGTGGGATCCGCGCCGCCGGCCATCAGTCGGCTCAGCGCGAGGCAAGCGCTGCGGCACGCTCCACCGGCGTCGGGCCGGTTCGGTCGTCTGCCCGCGCGAGATCTCGTGGTTCCTGATCGCGCCACGACGCAGCTGTGGTCAGCCCCTCGAACGCCCGGGCAGCGCGGAACAGCATCAGTTCGCTCCATGCCGGACCGATCAGCTGCAGGCCCACCGGCAGACCCTCGGAGAGACCGCACGGGATGGACACGCCCGGCAGGCCGGCCATGTTCACCGGCAGCGTGCACGCGTCGGACAGGTACATCGACACGGGGTCCGCGGTCTTCGCACCGAAGCGGAAGGCGACCGACGGCGAGGTGGGTGCGACCAGCGCATCGATTCCCGCCGCAAAGACCTGGTCGAAGTCCCGCTTGATGAGCGTCCGGACCTTCTGTGCCTTCAGGTAGAACGCGTCGTAGTAGCCGGCCGAAAGGGCATACGTGCCGAGCATGATCCTGCGCTTCACCTCGGCACCGAAGCCGTCGCCGCGGGTCGCGAGATAGTCGGCGATGAAGTCGCCTCCTTCGAGGCGACGACTCTGTCCGTAGCGCACTCCGTCATATCGCGCGAGGTTCGCAGATGCTTCGGCCGGCGCCACGATGTAGTAGGTCGCAAGGCCGTAGTCCGTATGCGGCAGGCTCACCTCCTCGACCGACGCGCCGGCATCCTCGAGGAACGCCACGCTCTCGCGGATGCGTCGCTCGACGTCCGGGTCCATCCCTGCGACGAAGTACTCGCGCGGCAGCCCGAAACGCTTGCCGCGCAGCCAGGCCGCGGCCTCGTCATCCGATTCCGGAAGGTGGAGCAGCTCGTCGGGCACGGGAACGGGTGCCGACGTGGAGTCACGCTCGTCCCGCCCCGCGATGGCATGCAGGAGCGCCGCGGCGTCGCGTGCGTTCCGCGCGAACGGACCGAGTTGATCCAGCGATGAGGCAAACGCCACGATCCCGTACCGGCTCACCCGCCCATAGGTCGGTTTCATGCCGACGATGCCGCACAGCGCGGCGGGCTGGCGGATGGAACCGCCGGTATCCGTGCCGAGCGACAGCGGGGCGTGACGGGCAGCCACGACCGCGGCCGAACCGCCGCTGCTCCCGCCGGGCACCGTGTCCAGGTCCCACGGGTTGCTGACCGGGCCGTAGGCGGAATACTCGTTGGACGATCCCATCGCGAACTCGTCCATGTTGGTCTTGCCGAGGAAGACCGCCCCGGCGGCGCGCAACCGCTCCGTGATGTGGGCGTCGTACGGTGCTCGATAGCCCTCGAGGATCCGCGAGCCGGCGGTGCACTGGCCGCCCTCCACGCTGATCAGGTCCTTCAGCGCGATCGGAATTCCGTGCAGCGGATGGAGGCCTGCCAGCGCCTCCGGTCCCTCCAGTCGAGCTGCCGCCAGCCGCGCGTCTGCGACGTCGGCCTGGGCAAGCGCGTTCTCCCGATCGATGGTCAGCCACGCGTTCAGGGCGTGGTTCTGGCGTTGGGCGGCTTCGAGGTGGGCAAGGGCAAGGTCGCGGGCTGTGACATCGCCGGCACGGAGCGCCAGGGTCATCGCGTGGGCGGGCAGCCGGGTCATTTCGGAGGTCATGGGTGGTTCGCCGTCAGACCGTCAGTCGGCTTCCGCGCCGAGGATCGGCGGCACCACGATGAACGCACCCTCGCGCTCCGGGGCATTGGCGAGCACGACATCGCGGGGCAGGGACGGTGTCACGACATCGTCGCGCAGGATGTTCTCGAGTTCGATCGTCTGGGCCGTTGGAGGGATTGCGTCCGTGTCCAGCTCGGCCAGCTTGGCGTACTGGTCCAGGATCTGGTTCAGCTGACCCTGGAGTCGATCGAGTTCCGCCGACGACATGCCGAGGCGGGCGAGAAAGGCGACATGCTCGACATCGGAGCGCGAAAGTCCGGCCACCCGCGGATGATAGCCGAGAGCCCCGGCAATCCCGGCTAGGATCACGAGATGGGCAACCCGGCGATCCGACTGATGGTGCCGGGCGACGTGCCCGTCGCAACGCGGGCGCTGTTCCAGGACAATTGGGGCGACCGTCGGTCCTGGTTTGACTTTGCGACCTCACAGCCGGCCTGCCACGCGATCGTGGCCGATCTTGACGGTCGGGTCGTCGGCACGGGTGTCGGGACCGCGAACGGACCCGTCGGCTGGATCGGGACCATCTGGGTCGAGCCCGTCCGGCGAGGGGAAGGACTGGGCCGCGCACTGACCGAGGCGGTCATCGGCGAGCTCGAGGCCGCGGGCTGCCGCACGCTGGTGCTCGTGGCAACGGACCAGGGGCTGCCGCTCTACGAACGAATGGGATTCACCCATCAGGCTCGGTATCAGGTCCTGGAAGCCACCGGCCTGGGCGCCGATGCGCCGGGCGACGATGCCGTCCGTCCGTTTGCGCCGTCGGATCTGCCGGCAATGCTCGCGCTCGATCGCATGGCGACGGGCGAGGACCGCGGCCACGCCATCCGGCGCTTCGCCGCATCCGAGAGCGCGAAGGTGCTCCATGTGAACGGCGAGGTGCGGGCGTTCGTGATTCGTGCCCCCTGGGGTGGCGGTGCCACGATCGCGCCGGACCGGGCTGCAGCGCGACGCATCCTCGATGCGCGTCGGCGGGCGAGCGGCGCCGGCGGTCGCGTCCGGGTGGGGATCGTGATCGGCGATGAAACGGAACGCAATGGCACGGAACGGGTGGACCTGGAGGGCGTCGGCCTGCGGCCGGTCTGGTCCGCGCCGAGGCTCATCCGCGGCGATCCGCTCGTCTGGCGTCCCGACTGGATCTGGGGCCAGTTCAACCACGCCATGGGGTAGCGGCTACCAAAGTCCCACGCTGATTCGCCGCTCGGGGGATGGTGCCGCCGCGCGACGAAACGGATCATCTCGTCAGCGACGGGCTTTCCGTCGTCGACCCGAGGTGCCCATGACCATCGCGATTGCCTGCCTGTCCTGCGGCACGCTCGCTCGCTCCGCCGCCAGTTCCTTTTGTGGCCGCTGCGGGCGCCCGTTTGGAGCGCTGCCGCCGGCGCACCTCGAGCTGCCGGTCTGCCCGGTCTGCTATCGCTCCTCCGATGACGACGGGCGATTCATGAGTATTGCGCTGCCGGGGCATCGGCTCGACCTGCCCGCACACGTTGAGGAGCACGAGCAACACCCGGTCGGAGACGACGACTACCTGGAGAGCCTCCGTGAGGGTGCCCGGATCCGGGTCGGCCGATGGATGGCGCCCTTCGATCTCGTGCGTCGCTACCTGGTCACCGGTACCCTCGACGGCGGCCGTCGACGTCAGTACGAGCACGACCTCATCGTCACCGCGATGACCCAGCTGGCGCGGTTCGGCCACGACGCGGCAATCCTGGGTGACCAGCCGGAGTGGCGCGCCGCGCGGGACGCCGTCGCTGAGGTCATGGAACGCTTCCACCAACCGCTCGTCGGCCGGCGCCTCGCCTGACCCGCTTGCCCGAGGTGATCCGGCGCGTCGCCTGCTCGTGCCAGGTGGCGATGCCGCTACGCATCGGTCGCCCGGATCGGACCACAATGGGTCAAGCCGGATCAGCCGTGCGGTAATGCGGCACCACGTCCTGCGCCAGCCGGGCCAGAGCGTCACGGGAAGCGAACTGGCCGGACGCGGCGAGCTTGTCGAACGCCCCCATCGTGGGGTCGTGGAGATAGAAGGCGAGCTCGGTGGCGCCGGCCTCGACGAAGTGACCGACCCACTCCGTCATCGAATCGGTCGAGGTGAAGATCCCTTCCTCTGCATAGCCGGCGCTGTACAGACGCCCGAGGCTCGCGGGATCCCGTCCGGCAGCGACGCACAGGTCGTCGATGAGGCGCATCCGGTCCCGCAATCGTGTGCTGGCCTGGTCGATCGTCGGCGAATCATCGAAGCTGGTCGTCACGACAACGTCGGCGTACTGGACCGCGACTTCGAGCGATGCCCGGGCCTGTCCGGCGACGGACAGCGGAACCCGCGGGAGCTGCGTCGGAGCGGGCGTCATCGGGGCATCCGCCAGCTGGAAGAACTCGCCGTCGAAGGTCACGTGCTCGCCGCGCAGCCCGCGGTCGAGGATCGCGGCGGCCTCCTTCAGGCGCCGGGAGCGACCCGGCCCGTCCGGGAACGGCACTCCCACCCACGCGTGCTCGACCGGGAAGTAGCCGGCCCCGATGGCGAGGTCGATCCGGCCGTGGGAGAGCTGGTCCACCGTGAGGACGTGCTTCGCAAGCATGCCTGGATTCCGCATCGCCACGTTTGAGACCAGGGGACCGAGGCGGATCCGATCCGTGTCCCGGGCGAGACCGGCGAGCGCCGTCCAGGCCTCCAGGAAGGGCATGTCGGGTCGGCTCGGAATCCCGAGCTGGTCGGCGACCCAGGCATTGTCGAGGCCGAGGGATTCCACGAAGCGGACCGCGTCCAGGAGATCGTCGTAGGGC
Source organism: Chloroflexota bacterium (assembly GCA_040389445.1). GTDB lineage: Bacteria > Chloroflexota > Limnocylindria > Limnocylindrales > CSP1-4 > UBA5189. The sequence goes on along the minus strand of JAZJZX010000002.1, from coordinate 132,863 downwards.
ATCGTCTGGAGCACCAGGACCCCGAACTTGACGCTCATGCTCGTCTCCTCATCCCGCCAGCAGATCCCGGAAGCCGGCGGCATCAAGGATCGGGATCCCGAGTTCCTGGGCTTTTGCCAGTTTGGAACCCGCGCCGGGTCCGACCACGACGTAGTCCGTCTTCCTCGACACCGACCCGACGGACCGGCCGCCGGCAGCGCGGATCGCCTCCTCCGCCTGCTCGCGACTGTAACCCTCGATCGTCCCGGTGACCACGAACGTCTTGCCGGTGAGCGTGCCGCCCGCGGTGGTCACCCGCGGCGACGGCAGCTCCACCTCGACGCCGGCATCGGCCAGATCCTCGAGGACGCCCCGGCCCGGGCCACGCTCGTCGAACCACGAGGCCAGTGCCGCCGCGACCATCGGGCCGATCCCTTCGACCTCCTCGAAGCGGGCCGGTTCGTCGGCCGCGACGTGCTGCAGGTGAGCCGCAGCCCGTCGGAGCCAATCGTCCCCGGGCGGCACCTCGCCGGCCAGCCATGCGGCAAGCTCGATGGCGGTGGTCCCGCCTACCTGCGGGATCCCCAGCGCAGCGATCACCCGCTCGAGCGGTCGGCGACGCGACTTCTGGATGGAGGTGTACAGGTTTTCGGCACTCTTGCGGGCGAAGCGCTCGAGCGACTCGAGATCCTCGATCGACAGCCGGTAGAAGTCGCCGCGCCGCCTGACCAGACCGCGCTGGAGCAATTGTTCGAGCACGTGCCATCCGGCACCCTCGATGTCCATTCCGCCACGCCCGGCGAAATGCCCGAACTCCTGGGCCACGCGCGCCGGGCAGGCGAGGTTCGGGCAGTAGTGGCGCACGGCGCCCTCGTCCTGGATGATCGCCGTGCCGCAGACGGGGCACTGGGCGGGCATCTCGAACGCACGCTCGGTGCCGATCCGGCGTTCGGGGATCGGCCGGACGACCTCGGGGATCACGTCGCCGGCCTTCTGGAGGACCACCCAGTCCCCGATCCGCAGGTCCTTGCGTCGAACCTCGTCGAGGTTGTGGAGGGTCGCCCGGGCGACCGTCGAGCCGGCGACCTTCACCGGCCGGAGGTGCGCCACCGGTGTCAGGGTCCCCGTCCGGCCGACGTACGGGACGATGTCCTCGAGGACCGTCTCGACCTGCTCCGGTGGGAACTTGTAGGCGATCGCCCAGCGCGGCGCGCGGGAGACCATCCCGAGGCGCTCCTGCTGGTCGAACCGGTCGACCTTCACGACGACACCGTCGGTCTCGTAGGGCAGGTGATGGCGGGCCTCGCGCCAGCGCTCCGTGAACGCGATCACGCCTTCGATGTCCAGACCCGATTCGCGATCGGGGTTGACCGGCAGGCCGAGGGCCGCGAGTCGATCCAGAGCCGCACTCTGGGTCGCGACCGCCGCCGCCTTGGTCGCGGCTGCTGCAGCGGCCCCGCTCGAGGCCGTCAAACCGGATGGGGCAGCCTCCTGCCCCAGGCCCAGCACCGCCTGCGTTCCCCCGCTCTCCTCGATCAACTGGTAGAACCACGCCGAGAGCTTTCGACCGGCGGTGACGGTCGGGTCCACCTGGCGAAGCGAGCCCGCGCCGCTGTTCCGTGGGTTTGCGTAGAGCGGCAGTCCGGCCGTCTCGCGTTCCTCGTTGATCCGCGCAAATTCGGCCTTCGGCATGAACACTTCACCCCGAACGTCGACGGTCACGGGCTCCCGAAGCCGATCCGGGATGACCGAGATCGTCCGCAGATTCGCGGTCACGTCTTCACCGGTCGTGCCGTCGCCGCGCGTAGCGCCCTGCACGAATCTGCCGCGCTCATAGCGCAGTGAGACCGCGAGGCCGTCGATCTTGAGCTCGGCCACGTAGCGGAGATCGGGAGCCGGATCCGGGGCCGTCGGGTAGCCCAGGGCCTTCCGCGCCCGCCCGTCGAAGGCTCGCAGCTCATCGTGCGAGAACGCGTTCCCGAGTGACAGCATCGGGCGGCCATGACGGACCTCGGAGAACTGGTTCGCAATCCCGGAACCAACCCGCCGGGTCGGCGAGTCAGGACCCGCCAGCCCCGGATGAGCGGCCTCCAGGGCGACGAGTTCTCGCATCAGTCCGTCGTATTCGGCGTCGGACAACTCCGGCGCGTCCTGCTCGTAGTAGAGCGTGTTCGCCCTGCGGAGCGCCTGCGACAGCTCGGAGTGACGAGCGGCAGCTACGTCGGACGCCATGGCGGCTGCAGCCGAAACCAGTGCGGGATCGACGGGCAATTGATCGACCATGTCAGTCATTGCTGCAAGGATACGAATGCGACGGCGCATCGCGCGCGCACGCGGCGCTGGGGCACAATGGGGCGTGCCGATTCCCCGGGTCACGATTTGGATGTGCTGACCGTGCCCGCCACCGAGCTCGAGCCGATCCGCGAAATGCCGCTCCTGGTCCTTCACGAGGTCCCGGCCACCTGGGCCTGCTACGTCCGGATCTGCCTGGGCTGACCATGATCCAGCGCCACGCTTTCCTCGCCCTGGCCTCGGTCGCGGCCGGGATTCCGCTCGCGATGTTGCTCATCGCGGCGCTGGCAGGTCAGCCGCCGACATTCAACGACTTCCACTCCTACTGGCTCGCGGGCCGGCTCCTCCTGGAAGGGCGCTCGCCCTACGACCTCGAGGCGATGCGCACGCTCGGGCAAGCGGAGGGGTTGCCGTTCGTGCTCGGGACCGGTTACTCGTACCCAATCCCCTTCGCGTTCCTGATGATCCCGTTCGCGCTCCTGCCGTTCGAACTCGCAGTGCTCCTCTTCACGGTGATCTCCGTGGTCGGCTTTGGCTGCGTCGTGGGCTGGTGGCTGATCCGACATCATCCCGACGCCTCGAGGCGGCGGCTCATGGCGGCGGCGGCGCTGGCCGGGCTGTTTCCGCCGGTGTACGGGACCATCGCCAACGGTCAGGCCAACCTCGTGGTCCTCGTCCCGCTCGGATTCGGCCTTGCCCTGGTGGCCGGCGACCGACCGTCCGGACGCATCGGAGGCTCGCTCCTTGGTGTTGCGGCCATCGTCAAGATCGTGCCCGCGGCTCTGGCCATCGTGCTCCTCCTTGCGAGGCGCTGGACGCCCGTGCTCGCGCTGTCCGTCGTGGCGGTTGGCGCGTTGATCGCCGCCGACGCCCTCGCGCCTCGTGGGGCCCTCGGCAGCACATGGCTGTGGCGCCTGCTCGAGCCCGATCCCTACTTCACGAACCAATCGATCAATGGATTCGTCAGCCGCTTGGTCCTCGAGTCGGGGCGTTCGATCCCGCTCTGGCCGAGTGCGTTCGATCCCCTGGTCGTCGCCGGTATCGCAACATCCGCGGTTGCCCTCGTGACCCTCGTGATCCTCCTGAAGTCGATAGCGGTGGCGACGAGGTATCCCGTGCTCGCGCTCGGTCTGGCCCTCGCCCTGGTCGCAGCAACGATCGGCGCACCGAAGAACTCGTTCTGGAATCAGGCTCTGGCCCTGCCCGCCCTCGGCCTCCTGCTCGCGGTAGAGGCGCCCAACCTCGACCTCAGGCGTTTCGGCAGCGGGGATCGGGCGTTGCTGCTCGGCTGCTTGATCGGATCGGGCGTCCAGTTCGTCCTCTGGATCGCGCCCCTGCCGAAGCATGGCCCGCTGGCCGCCTTCTCCACACTCGCGGGCTCTGCCGCGCTCTACGGGATGCTCGCACTCTGGGCCCTGCTCGCTCGCCGGCTCCTGCGCGAGGGTCGACGGCGACCACGGGCCGGCCACTCCCCGGCGCAGACCGGGCTGCCTCGCCCGTCGTAGTCGTCGGCGCTCGGCTCCGCAACGGCGGGCGACGGTCATGGGCCTCGTCATCGCCGGTGAGCGCTTCGTCGACGGGACCCTCGTCAAGCCAGCACCACGCGAGGAAGAATCAATCGGCCTGATCACGTCAAGCCGGAAGGGAAGTTTCCACACGACTTGACGAGGACTCAACTCTTACTTCGGTCTCATCCTGACCTCAGTTTCTGGCGATGAGATGTCGCCCTCGGCGGTCGCGACATCATTGGCACGACCGAGAGCCACGCGCAGGAGGAAGAAGACGATGAAACGAGTCGTCGTCTCTGGGTCGATCGCGATGCTCTTCGTTCTCTCGAACACAGGGATCGTCGCAGCGACCAGCGCCAACATCAGCCCCCATTCGCAGAGTCGCGCCCACGGGGTGGCGTCGAGCTGGACCGCGACCTGGGGCGACAACGGCCCGTACAGGCCCACGTTCCATCCCGACACGGCGAACCCCGGTCTCCACGAATGGGCGCCGGGCTTGACATGGCTGACGAGCTATCAGCACTCGATGGCCTTCTACCCCTGCACCGGGACGACGTTCAGGCAACAACTGGTCGTCGACGACGCGTACGGGTCCGCAAGTCACTGGAGTACGGCGACCGAAGGGGGCGGCCACTGCGGTCCTGTGCTCCCGTAGCGAGTCTGGAGCCAAGCGGAGACCTCGGCAGATGGCTGGTCCGCTCCCGTCGGCATCCACCCGGCTGCTTCGCCGGCGGACCGCGTTCCTGGCCGTCGTCGCGGTGGCGGCCATAGCGATTACCGCCTCGCAGGTGGGGACCGCGGCCAGGGTACGGATCGACGCCGAGATCGACGCGAACTGGCGCGGTGCGTACGACATCCTGGTCCGACCGGCCGGCGCGCGGCTCGACCTCGAGAGCACGAACGGGCTCGTCGAACCGAACTTTGTGGCCCTCGCCGGCCAGGGCGGGATCAGCGCCGCCCAGGTCGCCACCATCCGGGCGATCCCCGGCGTCGAGATCGCGGCGCCGATCGCCTGGGTCGGGTTCGTCACGACCCGGGTTGCATCGCCGACGATCGAGATCCCGAAGGTCCCCTCCAAACCCACCTTGTACTCGGCGACGCTGACCCTGTCGACCTCCGATGGAGTCAGCCGCCACCTGGTGCACGAGGACCTCCTGCGGATCCTGCTCGCGCCCGAGGAGACGAACTTCCAGGGCTGCCCGACCGCCATCTGGGACTATGCAGAGACCAGCTGCGCCGGATTCCCCGACGGCAGGTGGGTGCTCGAGCTCGGCAGCGTTCACTTCCCGCCCCAGCTCCAGAGCCCGATCCTGGCGATCGATCCGGAGGCCGAGCGGGCCCTCCTCCGTAGTGCTGGCGCCTTTCTCGATCCGCTCGTCAAGCTGCTTGACCGCGATGGGCTCACGGTCGGCACCGTCGACGAGAAGAAGATCGTCCTGCCGAACTACGACCAGGCCGCCGCGGACATCCGCTTCCTCAGAGACCCCAGCTTTGCTGACGCGGTGACCTTGAGCCGCCCGGTGATCCCGATCCTCGTCAGCGTCAAGCCCTACGCCGAGATCCGGGTCTCGCTGGATGTGCGCCAGGTCGGCCGGCCACTCACGGCGTTGCCGGACACGGACCGACCGGCGGCCAGCGTGCTCGACGATGCGGCCAGGGAGGCCGGGCCCGGGACGACCGCGGTTGGCACCAGCACGGTCGAGGGGTCGGACAAGGCCCGGGCGTTTCGGGTCTTCGGGCTGCGGGTCCCCTGGCCGGGGTCGTCGGTGCCCTGGGGGCTGGGCGACGGTGGATTTATCGGTAACCGAACCATCACCGCGGCGCTCACCGGCCGCCCGATCTACAGTGTCGCGGCCGCCCCGAATGGGACGGCGACGCCCGCCTTCCGGATCGACCCGCAGGGCATCGTGCCACCCGGCGGCCCGGGCTCGGAATTGCCCGTCCCGGGCGGGCTCACCGGCGGCCCCGACACAGTCCGGCTGGGCAGCGAGCAGTCCTACCGACCGGTGACGTCGGTCTCGCCACCGCTCGTGGAGGCCTTCAAGCGGCAGAACACGATGGACCGGCCGTTCTTCCTCGCTCCGGTCGGCGAGTACGACCTCGACACGCTCAAGCTCCCGGACGATCCGCTCAGCTACGTCCCCTATGGCGCCTACGACCCGCCCGACACCACGCTCATCGCCGGACCCGACGGCCAGCCTGTGACGCGGGCGGCGATGAACCCGACACTGAACCCGACCGGTTTGCTCCAGGTGCCGCCGATGGGCATCGTCGACATCCGCGCGGCGGAGCTTCTCCGGGGTCCGACGCCGATCGACGCGGTCCGCGTGCGGGTCCGTGGGATTACCGGCTACGATCCCGCCGCGGTGGCCACGGTCGAGCGGGTGGCCGGAGCGATTGCCGATCTCGGGCTCACGGTCGACGTCGTGGCCGCCTCGTCCCCGCAGGCGGTGTCGGTCTACGTCCCGGCCTACGACACGAGCTCCGATCCGCCGAGGGACCTCGGCTGGGTCCGCCAGCAGTGGACCACGCTGGGCGCCGCCCCGCGGGTCGAGCGGGCGTTGGGTGAGACGAACCTGGCCCTGCTCCTCCTCGCGCTCGTCGCCGTGACGGTCGTCATCGCAGGCACGCAGCTCCTGTCGGCCGCGACACGCTCGCGGGAGGCGGCGATCCTTGCGGCCATCGGCTGGCGGCGAGGATCGATCGTGCGCTGGCAGGCGAGCGAGTCGGCGGTCGCAGGCGCAATCGTCCTGGCGCTTGGCCTCGCCGGCTGGGCGGTGTCGGCCCGCGAACCGCTGGGGCTCGCGGTTGCAGTATTCGGCGCCGCGCTGTTCCCGGTCTCGGGCCTGGCGGCGGCCATCCTCGTGCGGCCCGGCGCGCGCCGCGTCGCATCGGGCGACGTCGTCGTGCCGCACCGCCGCCTGAGCCCGTTCGTCGGGGGGCTTCGGACCTACGGCCTGCGCTCGCTCCTCGCCCGGCCGTGGCGCTCGCTGACGATCATGATCGGCCTGGCCCTGGCGGCGGCGACGATCGCGCCGGGGCTCGTGGTCCTGACCAGCGTGGGCTCAAGGGTCGGGCCGACGCTGCTCGCCTCGGCGCTCGCCGAGCGCCTCGCAGCCTACCAGCTCGCGCTCCTCGGGCTGATCGGGCTCGGCACCCTGGCCTTCACGCTCCTCGCCCTGCGACTCGATCTCGCCGCCCGGCAAACCGAGCTTCGCGTGCTTCAGGCGAGTGGCTGGACTCGCGGCGACATCGCGCGGATGCTGGCCTGGACCCGCTTCGGGATCGCCCTACCCGCTGCGCTGCTGGCGGCCGGGCTGGCCACTCTGACGGCCGCTGAGATCGCCGGACCGGACGTCCCGCTGGGCTGGATCGCCACCCTCGCCGGCGGGCTCGCCCTCTCGGCCCTGTTGTGGGGACGACTCGCAGGCCTGCGACTCAGCGGAGGCCACGATGCCTGAGCGAAACACCGATCCCGTCGCCAGGGAGGAGCCGGTGAAGGATCGTCCGCTGCTCGCGCTGCGCGAGATCGGCATGACCTATCCCGGCCGCGATCACGGCGAGCCGCTGCGGGTCTTCGAGAGCATCGACCTCGCCGTCGAGAAAGGCGACCTCGTGGTCGCCGCCGGTCGGTCCGGCTCGGGCAAGACGACGCTGCTGCACATCGCGGCCGGGCTCGTGCGGCCGACGACCGGCGAAGTGCGCTGGTCCGATGTCGCCCTCGCTGAGCTCGACGACGACCGGCTTGCCCGGATCCGCGGCCGATCCATCGGGATCGTCTTCCAGAACGCGGCGCTCATCGAGACCCTCACCGCGGCCGAGAACGTCGCGCTGCAGGCGATCCCCGGCGGCGTCCGCGACGGGCGGGAGCGGGCCCTCGAGCTCCTCGCCCGTCAGGGGCTCTTCGGTCGCGCGCGCCACTACCCGAGCCACCTCTCGGGCGGCGAGCAGCAGCGGGTCGCCCTGGCGCGAGCGCTGTTCGCCGATCCACCGCTGTTGATCGTGGACGAACCCACCGCCAACCTGGACCGGCGCAGTGCCGAAGCGGTGACCCGGCAGCTTCGTCAACTGGCCGACGATGGCCACGGGCTGCTCGTCGCATCGCACGACGCGCACGTCATCTCCATCGCCACCCGGGTGCTGGACCTGGAGCCCGAAACCGCGCGTTGACGCGTACCTGTCCTGTCGTCCGATGACGGCCGGCAGCGACCTCGTTGAGCACCTCCGGTCCTCGGTCTGGCGCCGCGAGCACGAACGCTGGCGGATGGAGTTCCATCAGATCACCCGACTCGGCTGACCTCGGCTCGAACGCGACAACAACCTCGGATGCCGCGTCTCGCAGCTCGCCCTTGGGCCGAACGTCACTGTTTGTCCGAAGGCCCGAGCCAGGGATCCGGCACAGCGCGCTGCTTGCGGATGACATCGCGGCTCAGCTCGGCGACTGCGGCGCAGCCGAGGAGTGGGAGCGCGAGCGCGAGCTCCTCTCGCAGGATCACAATCGCGCGCTCGACGCCGGCCTGGCCGCCCGCAGCGAGCGCCCAGTAGAACGGGCGCCCAACGAGGACGCCCGAGGCGCCGAGCGCGATGGCGACGGCCACGTCCAGGCCTCGCCGGATGCCGCCGTCGACCCAGACTTCGGCGTGTCCCGCCACGGCCTCAACGACCGCCTCGAGCGCATCAGCTGTCGCCAGGGAGCGATCGAGCTGGCGTGCGCCGTGGTTGCTGACGATGATCGCGTTGATGCCGTGCTCAACGGCCAGCCGCGCGTCGTCGGGCGCCACGATCCCCTTCAGCACCAGCGGCAAGGAACTCCACGATCGGATGGCGGCCAGATCGCCCCAGGTCAGGCCCATCGCCCGCTGGTCGTCGAGGCCGCCATAGCGGCCCCGGTTGGCCCCTGCGGCCGCCTGAACGTTCGGCATCGATGGCAACTCGAACCCGGATCGCCGATCCCGTTCGCGGTACCCGAGAACCGGCAGGTCGACGGTCAGGACGATCGCCTGGTATCCCGCAGCCGCCGCGCGCTCGACGAGGGATTGCGTGTACCCGAGATCACCGACGAGGTACAGCTGGAACATCCCGTCCATGCCGGGCGCCCCCTCCGCCACCGCTTCCGGCGTCATGGATGCCGACGTGGACAGGATCATCGGGATCCCCGCGGCTGCCGCGGCCCGAGCCATCGCCGCCTCGGCATCCGGATGCGCCATCGCCTGGACGGCCATCGGTGCGATGGCGACCGGGAGTGCGCTCGGCCGCCCGAGGAACGAGCCGGACACGTCCACCGACCGAATGTCGGTCAGGACCCGATAGGCGAACCGGTACTCCCGCCAGGCGGCTTCATTCTCGGCGAGCGTGATCTCGTCCCACGAGCCCCCCGCAACATAGTCGAAGCTCGGGACGGTCATCCGGGCGCGCGCAGGCGCCTCGAACTCGTGCAGGTTGACGATCGCGGCGAGTTCGTCCGGGCCGAGGAGGGCCGACATCATGCGGCCGGCTGCGTGGACCGCACGCCGGGGAAGCGGGCAAAGTCCAGGTCGAACGTGACGACGGTGGCGAGGTGCTCCGTCGCCAGCGCCGCCAGATGGGCATCGCTCACGAGGTTGCCTGCCGTCCCGACCCCCGACAGCAGTCCCGCGAGTACATCCGCGTGGCGTGCCGTCGGCTCGACCACGACCGCGGCCGGTGCCGTCAACCAGGTCCGGACCTGGTCCGTCGCTTCGTGGACCGACCACGGCTCGGCGAGCACCGTCGGGTTCGTGACCACGCGCAGGAACGCGAGGAGAGCGATCCATGCGAACCCGACCGGGTCATTCGCTCCGAGCGCGGCGTCGAGCCATCGTCGGCAAACGGCGTGGTTCGGCGCGTCCGCGTTGACCGCGTAGATGAGGATGTTCGCGTCGACGAGCTGCAATGATCGCTACTTGCCGAGCGCGAGCTTCCGGATGATCTCCTCGTCCTCGAGCCAGCCCGCGAGTTGGAGCGCCTTGTCGAGCGGAACCTTGGGGGCGCCCATGTTCTTGGTGCGGGTGTAGGAGACAGCCTTGCCTTGCCCGGCGTTGATCCCGGCGCGGATCGCAGCGTTCAGCGCCTGCTTGAACGTCAGCCTCCGTTCGCGCATGAGCCTCCGGACGATGGCGTCGCTGTCGGGATCGAGCGTGACGGTCGTCCTCATGACTGCATCATAGCATCACACTATGCTGCATCACATCATCACATCATCACCACAGTCAGCCGAGTAGATCCAGGCCTGCGAGCGATGCCAGGACCGTCTTGCGCCCGACCTGCGGATCGCGAAACGCCACCGTCACCTCCTCGTCCGTGCGGGTCAGCTTCGAGGTGACCACGATGCCGTCGCCCCAGCGCGCGTGGCGGATCCGATCGCCATCACGATAGCGGCGCTCTCCCGGGATGACGGGACGCGGCTCACGAACCGCAGGCGCGGACCGGCGGCCAAAGGCATGCCCCGCCGTCTGGTCGACCGGCGATTCGTCCACGTTGTCGGCGTCGTCCCAGGCCTCGACCCGCCGCCCGAACGTGCCCGACTTCGCCCCGCCCGCGAATGCCTCGCGTTTGGCCGCCAGGTCCCGGGTTGGCCTGAAGGCCTCGCCGGCCCGCGGCCCACCCGGACGACCGCTCCCCTCCCGAAACGCACCTCCGCCGCCACGAATCGGCGTTCCGAACCGCGTCGCGCGGCGCCCGAAGACCATGCCGAGATCGTCCGTGGCGTCCGCGTCGGCGTCGCCGGCGGCTCGCGTCAGCCGAGGACCCGACATCAGCTCGGCGGGGATCTCCATGAGGAACCGCGATGGCTCGGCCATCCAGCCCCCGGGACCGCGGCGCGTGACCCGCTGCCAGGCATGAGACAGATACAGGCGCTCCTTGGCGCGGGTGATGCCGACGTACGCGAGCCGCCGCTCCTCCTCCATCGGCGCGGGATTCGGGTTGAAGCCCGATTCCGCCTCGATCGCCCGGTTCGTCGGGAACAGGCCCTCCTCCATCCCGGCGATGAACACGACCGGGAATTCGAGGCCCTTGGCAGCGTGCATCGTGATCAAGGAGAGCTTGTCGGCATCGGCCTCGTACGAATCCTGGTCGGCGACGAGGGCCGTCTCCTCGAGCAGTCGATCGAGGGCGTCATCCGGTGACAGGTCGTCGTAGCGGGTGGTGACCTCGCGCAGTTCGAGCAGGTTGGCCCAGCGCTCCTCGCCCTCCTCGGTGCCGTCCGCGAGCATCGCGCGATAGCCCGAGCGCTCCAGCACCTCGTCGACGAGTTCGGGCAGGGTCAGCGCCCCGACGCGGGTCCGCAGGCGTCGAATGAGCCCCACGAAGTCGGCGATGGCCGCCTTGGCGCGGCCGGCCAGCTCGGGCACGCCGTCTTCGGCGGCGCGTTCCAGGGCCATCCAGTACGGCACGTCCTCTCGCGCCACCACGGACCGGATCACCTCGATGGTCCTGTCCCCGATGGATCGGGCCGGGACGTTGATCACCCGCTCGAAGCTCACCGAGTCGGCATCCGAACGCAGGATCCGCAGGTAGGCCAGCGCGTCCTTGACCTCCTTGCGCGCGTAGAAGCGGGTCCCGCCCACCACCTGGTAGTGGATCCCGTAGCGCAGGCACGATTCCTCGATGGCCCGGGACTGGGCGTTGGTCCGGTAGAGGACCGCGATGTCGCGGAGATGGAATGTCCCGGACCCGTCATCCGCGCGTCGCGTCAGCGCGGAGCCACGGGCGCCCGCCAGCTCCTCGACGTGTCGAGCGATCCACTCGGCCTCTTCTTCCTCGTTGTAGGCCTCGAACCGATCGATCAGCTGGCCGCGGTCGTTCTTCGTCCAGAGCTTCTTGTCCGTCCGGGCCTCGTTCTTCGAGACCACCGCGTGGGCGGCATCGAGGATCAGCTGGGTCGAGCGGTAGTTCTGCTCGAGCTTGACGACGGTCGCATCGGGCCAGTCGCGTTCGAAGTCGAGGATGTTCCGGATGTCTGCGCCGCGCCAGCCGTAGATCGACTGGTCGTCGTCGCCGACCACGGCGAGATTGTGATGCCCCGAGGCGAGGGCCTTGATCCAGAGGTACTGCGGCCGGTTGGTGTCCTGGTACTCGTCCACGTGGAGGTAGCGCCAGCGCTCCTGGTACTTCTTCAGGGTGGCCGGCGATTCCTGGAGCAGCCGGACGGCTTCGAGGAGGAGGTCGTCGAAGTCGAGGGCGTTCGACCTGCGGAGCGCGTCTCGATACTTCCGGGCCAACCGGGCCACCTCGACCAGGGCGCCCGTGGCGATCCGCATCGGCGGGATCTCCGTCGGATCGACCATGTCGTTCTTGGCTCGGCTGATCGCACCCAGGATGGCCTGGGGCCGCGTTTCCCCCTTCGCCTCCATGCCCTCCTCGCGGAGGATCTGCTTCATCAGCGCGACCTGGTCGTCCGTGTCGTAGATCAGGAAGCGGCGATCGAGGCCGATCGCCTCGCCATCGCGGCGGAGCAGTCGCGCACACAACGCATGGAACGTGCCGGCCTCGACCTCCTTGCCGGCCTCGCCGACGAGGCGGACGATCCGCTCGCGCAACTCGGCCGCGGCCCGATTCGTGAAGGTCACCGCGAGGATCCGCCAGGGCGGGACGCCCTTGACCCCGATCAGGTAGGCGACACGGTGGGCGAGCACACGGGTCTTGCCCGACCCGGCGCCCGCCAGGATGAGCACCGGGCCATCCGTCGTGGTGACGGCCCGCGCCTGCTCCGGGTTCAGCCGCTGGACGATCTCGCGCTCTCGGGATGCTGCGGCCTCGGCCCGGCGCCGTTCCGCGTCGGGGTCAACGGGCGCGGACGGGTCCACCGGGCGCGCCGCGTCATCAGCCTCCCTGAGCCAGGCGGGCTCGGCGTCGGCGGCGGCATCCCGGACCTCGCCGAACACGGTCCCGTGCCCGGCGTCCGCGACCTCCGGAAGGTGGTTGGAGCGGCGGTTCGAGGCGCGGTCGGCGCGCGATCCGGGATCTCTGGGACTCACCGCCCCATTGTAGGGCGAGGTCCTGCGCTGCTACTCCACCTGGTCGGCCGGTGGCGCACTGATCGTCACGGCCTTGTCCCAATCCTTCAGGGTCAGCTTCAGGGTCAGGTCGCCGACGGTCGATCCCTTCAGGTTCAGCGTCGCCGACGCGGGGTAGAGGGTGTCCTTCTCGATCAGGATGGTCGCCACGATGGTGGCGTCGCCGATGGCGTCGCCCGGCATCAAGGTCGTGAGATCGGCAGCCGACAGGCTGATCTCGATCTGGTAGCACGACTTCGATCCACACGATGCGTCGTCCTTCTTTACCGGCGACACCTCCGGCTTGGCGAGGAAGGCCGTGACCTCCTTGATGGCGACGGCCGGATCCGTCGGATCGGTGGTACTCGTCACGGACTTCTGATACTTGTCGCCGGACAGCGAGACCTTGGTGTAGGTGTCGCCGCCCACGATGATGATGTCGGCGGTCAATCCCAGGAAGGCCGGAACTGCCGCCGCGACATGCGCATTCTTGCCTGCGATGTCCAGGTCGCCCGACAGGGTCGTCCCGGTGAGGCTCATGTCGCCGGCCTGCCCGGTTCCGGTCAGGTCCGCGGAAAGGCTTCCTTCGACAGATGCCTCGATATGGACGGTCTTTGCCTTCTGCATGGCCGCGACGGCCTTGGTGAGGATCTCGTCCGGGTCGGTGAGAGCCGGTCCCGAACCCGCGCCGCAGGCCGCGGCAACGAGGGCGACGACCATGAGCAGGACGGGCGCGATCAAGGCTCGGCGGCGATGCATGTGATTCCTCCAGGTGGTTTGCCCGCCCAGCCTCGCCACCGGACGTCATGGTGTCAAGGTACCGAAGGTACCGTTCCGCCCGATTCTGCGCCCGGCGGGACGTTCCGGCACGCCGCCACAGGCCGTTCACCGTCTCGGAGAGTGCCAGGGAGCACCCGATGACGTAGCCGACGCCCAGAGGCGGGTCCTCGTTGCGCCGACGCTGATCACGCCAGGCACGGATCGCGAGCACCACCAGCGGAGCGTCCTCGGCCGGTCGCCTGGACCGATGGCCCCGGCCCGGCTGGCGAGACCGACCGCTTCCGTTGTTGCAGGCGAGACCGTCTTCCGTCCTCCCGCGGCCCCCCCACGAGCGCCGGGCGTGCGGGCGGGATTTCCAGGCGGAATCGAAACGCCCGGGCCATGAGGGCCCGGGCGTCCAGTGGGTCGGTTCGAGCTTGGACCTAGAAGTCCATGTCTCCGCCGCCGCCGTGACCATGGCCACCGGCTGCGTTGTCCTTCTTCTCCGGGATGTCCGTGATGAGCGTTTCCGTCGTCAGGACCATCGCGGCGATGGAGGCTGCATTCTGGAGCGCCGAACGCGTTACCTTGGCCGCGTCGACGATCCCCTTCTTGAACATGTCGCCGTACTCGTTCCGGAGGGCATCGTACCCTTCGCCGGCCTTCAGGCCCTTCACCTTGGCCACGACGACTTCACCGGACTGGCCGGCGTTGTCGGCAATCTGTCGGGCCGGAGCCTCGAGCGCCTTGCGGACGATCTCGACGCCGACCTGGGCATCGGGATCGAGCTTGATCTTGTCGAGGGCCGGGATGGCCTGGAGGAGGGTCGTGCCGCCGCCGGCGACGAGGCCCTCTTCGACCGCCGCACGGGTGGTCGAGAGCGCATCCTCGATGCGGTGCTTCTTCTCCTTGAGCTCGACCTCGGTGGCCGCGCCGACCTTGATCACGGCCACGCCCCCGGACAGCTTGGCGAGGCGCTCCTGGAGCTTCTCGCGGTCGTAGTCCGAGGTGGTGTCCTCGATCTGGGCCTTGATCTGGGCCATGCGGCCCTTGATCGCGTCCGGGCTGCCTTCGCCGTCGACGATCGTCGTGTCGTCCTTCGTCGCGACGATCCGGCGCGCCTTGCCGAGGTCCTCCACGGTGACGGAGTCGAGCTTGCGCCCGATCTCCTCGGAGATCACGGTGCCGCCGGTCAGGGTGGCGATGTCGCGGAGCATCTCCTTGCGGCGATCGCCGAAGCCCGGCGCCTTGACGGCGAGGACGGAGACGGTGCCACGGAGCTTGTTCACGACCAGCGTGGCCAGGGCCTCGCCGTCGACATCTTCGGCGATGATGACGACCGGGCGGCCGAGCGCGACCGCCTTCTCGAGCGCCGGGAGCATGTCCTGGACGCTGGAGATCTTCTTGTCGGTGATGAGGAGGACCGGGTTTTCGAGAACGGCCTCCATGCGATCGGCGTTGGTCACGAAGTAGGCCGAGAGGTACCCTCGGTCGAACTGCATGCCCTCGGTGTATTCCTTCTCGAGGCCCAGGCTCTGCCCTTCCTCGACGGTGATGACACCGTCCTTGCCGACCTTGTCCATGACCTCGGCGATGATCTCGCCGACTTCAGGATCTGCTGCGGAGATGGCCGCGACGGCCGCGATCTGCTCGCGCGAGTCGACCGGTCGGGCCGTTCGCTTGATCTCGGCGACGACGGCCTCGACGGCCTTCTCGATGCCGTGCTTGATGACCATCGGGTTGGCACCCGCGGTCACGACCCGCAGGCCCTCGGCAACCATCGCCTGGCCCAGCACGACCGCGGTGGTGGTGCCGTCACCCGCGACATCGTCGGTCTTGGTCGCGACTTCCTTCAGGAGTTGCGCGCCCATGTTCTCGTACGGGTCTTCGAGTTCGATATCACGAGCGATCGTGACGCCGTCATTGGTGATGGTGGGGGCGCCGAACTTCTTGTCGAGGACGACGTTGCGGCCCTTGGGGCCGATGGTCACCTTGACGGCATCGGCGAGGCGATCAATGCCCCGCTTGAGCGATCGGCGTGCGGTCTCGTCGAAAATGAGCTGCTTGGCCAACTTGGGTGTCCCTCCGGGATGTGGTGGCGATCCGGGTCTGGCTCGCGGCCGGCGAGGCGCCGGCTACACGGTCAGTCCTCGACGATCGCGAGGATGTCCTTCTGGCTGACGATCAGGAGATCGTCGCCGTCCACTTTGAATTCGGTTCCGGCGTACTTGCCGTAGAGGACCTTCTGGCCCACCTTGACGTCCATCTCTTCGCGCTTGCCGTCATCCAGGATGCGGCCCGGGCCAACGGCCAGGATGGTGCCCTCCTGGGGCTTTTCCTTGGCGGTATCCGGAAGGACGATGCCGCTCTTGGTCATCTCCTCGCGGGCGGACGGTTGAACGACGACGCGATCGCCCAGCGGGCGAAGCTTCTTCGATGCAGTGGCGGTGGCCAACGTGCGTACCTCCTGTGACGGCCGCGGCCGTCGGGCCTCAAAATTGGTGGAGTGTCCCGGCCACGCACAGCGCGTGATCGGAAGCGCTCCATTGACGATCCGTTGGTGCTGCTCGACGGGTGCGGTCTCGACGCGTCGTCCCGTTCTCGGGGCGCGCCGTCGATCGATGTTCCACGCCGATTAGCACTCTCGGGGTGAGAGTGCCAGCAGTGTAGGCAGTCCCCCGACCGGATGTCAAACGCCTGTACTCGTTCGGGCCATCCGGTACCCATCGGTGCCGGCACCTGCCACTCATGGGCCGAGCGCATGCCACCCTCGCGGTCCAGACGCGTCCCCCGCGGATCAGACCCGTCGGCCCGGGCGAGCGGTCAGTGGCCGATCGTGATGGCCAGCGTGCCTGCGACCGCATCGCCGGACAGGCCCACGCACCCGTTGCCGTCATACCCGATGATGAAGTTGTAGACACCTTCGAAGGCATCGGTTTCCTCGATGCCCCTGATCGCGATCATGTCCGGCCTGACCGACGTTTCGCCCTGATAGACCTCACTGCCGGCTTCGTCCACGATCAGCATCCCGTCGAGATGCAGTTCGACGAAGCGGGACCCGGGGACGGCGACCGGCAGACCACTGCCCGCCTGCGTGAATGGTGGCGTGACCGCAGTGAGACGGCCCGTGCCGCCGGTTGGTCCAGGGGCCGTGGGTCCGAACGTGAATGTGATTCGATCCGACCCACCGTCCGAGCCCAGGGCCATGCCGATCAGGGTGTTCGAGCGAAGCAAGCCGCTCTGGGGCACGACCTGACACGCTGCACTGGAGCCGGTGTCCCCCGGCGACGCGGTTGGCCCGCCGCTGCCGACGGACGTGGGCGACACGGTCGTTACGCACCCTCCCGCAACGACGGCAACGGCGACTACCGTCCCGACCAGGGGGATGATTGACTGACTCCGGCGACGGGCGTTCATGGGCAGGCCTCCCGGCAGCGCCTCGAACCAACGCTCCCTGATGGACGACGAAGCTGGCATCGGGTTGTGATGCATTCCCTATCGTGCTCGTCAGGCCCGTGATGTGCCATCGCGCCGTCTCGCCCGGGGGAAGGTGGCGTCGTAGGCATCGACGAGCGCGTCGCCGAACGCGGCCCGGGCCTCCGGGCGGTCGTCCACGCCGCGCTGGCGCGCCACCCAGGTCGCAGTGATGGCGACCGCGGCCGGGACGTTGCGCCCGCGCGGCCCCCCGGGCGGCGTGAGGAACGGCGAATCCGTCTCCACGAGCAGGCGCGCGGACGGCGGGAGCATCGCGACCGTTGCCGTCGGCTCTTCCCCCTTCCGGAAGGCGAGCCCGGAGATCGAGATCGCCAGTCCGAGGTCCAGCACGGCTTCCGCGAAGGAAACCGAGCCCGAGAAGGAGTGGATCACGGCCGATGGGCGCCCCGCGAAGACGGATCGCACCGCCTGGTCCCCGAAACCCGCGGTTCGCAGCTCATCCAGGAGCGCGTCCTGGGCATCGTCGCGGCCCGGGGCGGATCGAACGTGCAGGATGGCCGGCTTGCCGGTTTCGAGCGCCAGCGCGAGGTTGCGCCGCAGGTTGACGAGCTGGTCCGCGACGGGCGAGAACACCCGGTCGTAGTCGAGGCCGGACTCCCCGATCGCCACGACTCGACGATCGCTGGCCAGAGCCGCGAGCGACTGCCACTCCGCGTCGCCGACTCGTGCGGCATCGTGCGGGTGCACGCCGACCGCCGCGTCCAGCCACGGGTGTTGGTCCACGAGGTCCAGTGCCGCCTGTGACGACCACACGTTCCAGCCCGGCACGAGGATCCGCTCGAGGCCGACGGCCTGGGCTGCGGTCAGGACGTCGTCGACGTCGTCCTTGAAGCGATCCGCCTGGAGGTGGCAATGGGAATCGATCAGTCGCACGACCAGATGGTACGGGCAGAGGGGGTCACGGTTCGGCCGTAACGCCTCGGCTTCTACGCCTCGGCCGTCACGCCTCGCGTGCCCTCGACCTCCAGCCGAGGAAAGAGCGGTTCCGGGGCGGCCATGGAGCCGGACTCCCCCGCGTGAGCGCCCCACGCCAGCTCCGTCAGGAGGGCCGGGCCGCCGTTGCCGTCGTGCTCGTACGGGTACGCGTGGCCGAGCTGGGCAAGCACCCGTGGCGCGCTCGCCGGGAGGAACGGCGCCGCCGCCAGCCCGAGCAGGCGGCACGCCTCCACCAGATCGCCGAGGACATCCCGCAGGTGGGCCGCTGCCTCCCCTTCGCCGGCCTTCGCGGCCTTCGCGATCGTCCACGGTTGTTCGGCATCGACGAAGCGATTGGCCGCGCCGACGAACTCCCAGAGCGCGGCCAGTGCATCGTGGAGCTCGCACGACTCGAGTCGGCGCGCATATTCGGAGAGCGTATCGGTCCACGCGACCGCGAGCGGCGAGGATCCATCGGCCGTTCGGGGCGCCGGCCGCTCGCCGCCGAGGTATCGGCCGGCCATGGACACGGTCCGGTTCACGAGGTTGCCGAAGTCGTTCGCGAGGTCCGCGTTGTAGCGACGCACGAATCCGTCCCAGCTGACCTCCGTGTCGCGGTCGAAGGCGACCTCGCGCAGCGTCACGTAGCGAGATCCATCGGAGCCGAACGCCGCCACGAAGTCGACCGGATCGAGGAAATTACCTCGACTCTTGCTCATCCGCTCGCCGCCCGCGGCGAGCAGCCAGCCGTGGATCCAGACCTTGCGCGGCGCCTCGAGCCCGGCGCTCCACAGCATGGCCGGCCAGTAGATCGTGTGGAACCGCGCAATGTCCTTGCCGATGACGTGCAGGTCGGCCGGCCACCACCGCCCGAACGCCTCGGGGTCATCGGGAAACCCCGCTCCCGTGATGTAGTTGATGAGGGCGTCGTACCAGACGTAGATCGTCCCGGCCTCCGGGTCCCAGGTCCCGTCCTCGCGCTGGGCCGTCGTGCCGTCTTCGGCGATCGGGAAGGGAATCCCCCAGGTCGCCCCGGCCCGGGAGATCGAGAAGTCCTCGAGGCCCCCGCGGATGAAGCCGAGCATCTCGTTGCGGCGGTAGTCCGGCTGGACGGCCTCGGGGTTGTCGAGGAACCAGCGCTCCAGGCGCTCCTGGTAGGCGGACAGGCGGAAGAACCAGTTCTTCTCGGTCAGCCACTGGAGCTCGACGTCCGGGTGGTTGGGACAGCGCCAGCCGCCGGCCGTCTCGAGCAGGTCGCTCGCCGCCTTGAAGCCCTCGTTCGGGCAGTACCAACCTTCGTACGTGCCGAGGTAGATATCGCCGTTGGCGTGGGCCCGGCGGACCATCTCCTGGGCGGCCCGGACGTGATCCGGATCGGTCGTCCGGATGAACCGGTCCGGGCTGATCCCGAGAGCTGCCTCGGCCGAGGTGAACAGGCCGACCTTCTCGTCCACGAACGCCTTCGGCGGCATGCCCTCCTCGGCGGCTCGCTGGGCGATGTTCACCGAATGCTCATCGGTGCCGGTGAGGAAGCGCGTGTCGTGGCCCTTCATCCGGTGCCAGCGCGCGATGACATCGGCGCCGATCACCTCGTACAGGGTGTGGAGGCCGGGCTTGTTGTTGGCATAGGCGATGGCGGTCGTCAGATAGAAGGTGGGGCGGTCGGTCAAGGGAGGGGCACCTCGGGGCGCCGCGCGGCGGCAGGTCGTGGACCGATCGATCGATCGGCAGGTCGATGCAGGCGGCCGCGGGGCGAGGAGCCCGCCGATCCCGGTATCGAGATCAGGCGCCGGCGCTCGACCGTGGCCGCCCGGGCATCGCCATCGACCTCGGGTGCGGCATGACGCTGATCATAACCAGTCGGTCAGCCGCCCGTCGTCCGCCTGCCTTCGGGCTGGCAGTTGCCCTCGCCTCGTCTGTCGACCCCGGCGTCAATTGACCTCGACGCGCGAGATGAGAATCGACGCGCCTTCCTGATACCACTGGAGATCGAATACAAGGTACGCGTCCACTCGCTGCGGTCCATCCGTGATGCCCTTGTCGTAGATGTTGCGGGGGAGAACGCGGTGGCTTGATGCATCCTCGAGTTCGAGCCTGAAGGATGGGGCGAGGTAGGTCTCGGAGCGCACGTTGCCGAGTTCCAGCACCGAACTCTGAACGATGCCCCGGGCCAGCACCACCTGCCCGAGGAACACTCGATACTTGCCGAGGTGATCAAGTTTGACGGTTCCATTCTCGATGATCAATGCAGATGCCGAGGCCTTGTCGGCAGTCGTGAGCTTCGGCAACGGCGTCGCGCACGTCTGCACGCCATCGGCGTTCTCGGTGCATGGAACATCCTGGTCAAGGCCGCTGACGACGCGGTTCGGAATATCACCCACGACGCCCAGACTATCCGGCCGCTGGTTGCCGCCGGCGGTCAGCACCCAGGCCGCGACAACGAAAAGGCCGACGCCAGCTACGGCTAGGAGGGCGACACGGGCCGTCGAGGATCTCCTTCGCCCAGGTGACATTCTGTCCATGCTAGTGCGTCTCCGGCGCCAGCTCATCCCCGCCATAGACCCATGTGCCAATGTGTCCGTGACGCGTGCCTGAGCACGCCGCACCATTGCTTCCATCCCATGTGAAATCCTTGAAGATATCGCCACAGGTCATGCCCGAACGGTAGTAAATGGCTCCAGACGTGTTGGGGCTGTAGCCCATATACGCCACGTTCTGGTTTGCCTGCCCGGCTGGCACGCCGTGGGCCGATGCGCTGTCTTCTGTCTCGGCACCCCACCAAGCATGATTGAGCGCCGAATACCAGCCGCTACGCGTCACCGTCGAGGTCGATGGGTGATCGAGGTTCTGGATCGTGACGATCGTATCCTGCAGCCCGCCAGGTTCTACGAAGCGGGTGATCGAGAAGCGATATCGGTCACCTAAGGTCGGCAAGTAGCTCGAATTCGGCCATTCGATTGCAGTGACCGACCCGAGCGCGTAATAGAAGCGACGTCCTGTGAACCCCGATATCTGCCCATAGCCGATCTGGACGACCTGGCCCACTGCCGTTTCGATGTTGGCAGCCAGCACGTACGTTGACCCGTTGCCGGAGCCGGCGCAGACGTCGAGGTTCCGCACCGTCAGATCCCCCCGAACGAGATCGAAGTACGTTGCACCCACCTCATCGGCGAACTTGTTCGCAACAATATGGAAGTTACCGTGCAGAGCGATGCTGCACAAACCGGCTGCAGCTGCGGGCACCGGATTGACGATCGAGTTCGCTGCTACGACGCAGCCCACAATGAAGACCCGCTGCAGAAGTCGGCCTAGTCGCCGACCTACCGGGATGGCAGTTGATTGCTCCGGTACGACAACGAGCCGTCGTGGGACTCACGACGCCATCATGGAGCCCCCCCCCAGCGCCATGTCAAGAGGCACTTGACCCTCGGGACGCCTCTGATGCCGCCCGACCGTCAGTGACGGAATTGGCGCGTTGCGGCCCGGGTATCCGGCTAGGCTAGCAGCTTGACGAGCGGGCGATTGGAGAACAGGTCGCGGTGGGTCGCAAGCACCTTCACGCGCGCATCTAGGCCGTCCCGGCGTGGCGGCGTACAGCCAAATCTGCGACCGGCCGGTCAGCCGACGAGTCCGTCGTCCACCGCGATCGGCAGGCGGCTGTAACCGCGGAACTGGAAACCGGCCCGTCGCTCGGCGCCAGCGAGGATTCTGAATTGGCGGAATCGCCGCGCCAGGGTCGCGAACAGGACCTCGAGCTCCAGCCTGGCGAGCGGGGCGCCGAGGCAGAAATGGATGCCTCCACCGAAGCTCAGGTGGGCGGTCTCGCCGCGGCTGACGCGGAACGCATCTGGGTCTGCAAAGCGGCGGCCATCGCGATTCGCGGAACCGATCATCAGCCCGACACGCTCGCCGCGATGGATCGCGACCCCGTCGGCGCCACCGACGGTGAAGCCATCCTCGAGGACCCAGCGGTGGAAATACTGGAGCGGCGGATCCCAGCGCAGGACCTCCTCGATCGCCACGTCCGGGCGCACCGCGCCGGACACAACCGCCTGCCACTCGGTCGGGTGGCGCGCGAAGGCCGCGACGCCGTTGGAGGCCGCATTGACCGATGCCTCGTGGCCGGCCATGAGAAGCACCATGGCCGTGGACGCGATCTGGTCGTCGTCAAGCCTGCCGCCGCCCGCCTCGGCCACCGTGAGCGCGGTCACCAGGTCCTCGGTTGGAGCGCGCCGACGATCCGCGATGAGCGCGTGCATGAGGTCCAGGAAGACGCCCGCGGCATCATTCGCGCACATCTTGATCTCGGCAGATGGATCGGGTTCGTACATCGCGACCACGGCATGCGAGAGGTCGATGACCACTGATCGTTCTGCAATCGGCACCCCGATCAGGTCGCAGATGACGCCGAGCGAGAGCGGCTCGGCGAGATCGCGCACGACATCGATGGACCCGCGCTCGCGGGCTGCATCGATGGCCACCTCGACCGCCCGCTCGATCCTGGCCCGCTGCGCCTCCACAGCGCGTGACGTGAATGCCGCCAGGACGAGGCGCCGCAGCATCGTATGGTCGGGCGGCTCGATGGCGAGGAGGTCCCAGCGCTCGAACCGGGCGAATGCCGAGTACGCTCCGGAGCGCCACGGTTGGGCGCTGGCATCGAAGCCCGCTCGATCGCCGAAGTCCGACCCGAGCCGACGATCCCGCCAGGCCTCGTGGACATCCGCGTGGCGCGTGATGAAGTGCAGGTTCATCACCGGCGAAAACCAGACCGGGACGGCCTCGCGCAGGGCGGCGTAGGCCGGATATGGATCGAGCGCAGTCGCGGGATCAGTCGGATCAAACGTCGGGATCATCCCTCAGTGCCGGAAGTGGCGGGTCCCGGTGACGAGCATCGCAGCACCAGCGGCATCCGCGGCGGCGACCACGGCATTATCGCGCATCGAGCCGCCGGGCTGGAGGAAGGCGGTGACACCCGCCTGAAGGCATGCTCGACCGCATCGGGGAACGGGAAGAAGGCATCCGAGCCACAGGCGGCGCCCCGGAGGGCCTCCTCTCCGGCGAACCGGCGTGCCTTCTCGACGGCCTGCCGCGCGGCGTCCACGCGTGACACCTGGCCCGGGGCGACGGCGCGCCGGGAGCCACGCGACCCGCGAGCGTCGCGTCGACGGCCCGTGGGGTGAACGCCGACAGGACGAGGCGCCGCAGCTTCGTGTGGTCCGGCGGCTCCAGGGCGATGAGGTCCCAGCGTTCGAACGCCGCGAAGTTGGCGTTGCGCGGGTCCTCCCATACCCGGCCGACGCCCTCGAACCCCTCCCGATCCCCGAAGTCCAAGCCGAGCAGCTTGGGGCGCGAGGCCTCATGGACGTCGGCGTGACGGGTGATGAAGTACGTCCCGTCGAGCGGCGAGTGCCAGACCGGCGTCGCCTCGCGGAGCGCCGCGTACGTCGGGTACGGGTCCAGGGCGACGGCGGGGTCCGTCGGATCGAAGTGGGGCCCCTGCTTCATTGGCAGAAGTGTATTGACAAACTCTTTCTCTCTCTCTACGTTCGCCACAGGTTGCACCCGACTGCAGGGGGGTTGTCGCGCGACGCGACCGGGCCAGATGCCGAGGGGGTGAGGTGATGGTCGTATCGCAGGTCGAAGTCCAGCTGCCGCAGGCAAAGCTCCCGCTCGCGTCCATGGCGGGGGCACGGCCCGGAACCACGCGCAAGGACACGCACGGGGGGACCGATGATAGGGAGCGCCCGATCCCGCTGGCTGGCAGCTGTGCTTGCCATCGTTGCTGTTCAGTCCGCACCTGGCCACGTCTTGGCTCACAGCCCAACAATTGGGGCGTACAAGTACTCGCCGGGGGTGACCGAGCAATTCGATTGGGGCTCGGGCGCCGATGGAAGTTCCACCTACTGGCTTCGCTCATCGTTCCGGACTGCGGCTGAGACGGACTGGCCGGTCGGCAATCTCTCGAAGGCGCCGCGATTCCTGTTTGAATGCGGCGCTCAACGATAACTACGTACGGTTCCAGATGAGGGCGGACTCCCCCTGCTCCGGCTCCGCCGTCCTCTGGTATGCGTGCACGACCTACGACACCGTCTCGCGCCATTGGGGCTCAATGACGTTTGCCGACGAGGAGACGTGGTGCCAGGAGACCGGCTGGGCGACTGGCTGTCTAGACGTCCGGCGAGTCGCCGTGCACGAGCTCGGGCACGTCGCGGGCCTTGCACGGTCCGAAGACAACGGTGGCAACGACGCTCACTCGACGGAGTCCGAGAGCTACACCGTCATGCGATTGTCCCCGCCGAGATACGCCGCTACTGGATCACAGACGCACAACCTTCAGGAGTGCGACGTCATTGAACTCCAGCGCGAGTACGACGTGGCCGCCCTCACGAACACGTATCCGGCATGCGTGGATCACATCTCGGGAACAACGGGCGGGAAGCTTGACTCGACCTCGTCACGGTCAGTGTCCACGACGATCGCCTGCCCGGGCGAACTTGTGGTTGTGTCCGGGGTCCTTCGGCTGGAGACGAATTCGTACTATGGACTGTTCAGTGCGAACGGTCTTGGAAGTCGCTCGGTCACGTTAGAGCGGCGCCCAGCAGGCGGAAGCTGGGCTGACTACTCAACTTTCGCAGCAGTCTCGAGCGGATCTTGGTCGGGATCCATCGGCTTCTCATCGGGGACGTATGACCTGCGCATTCGCTATTCGGGCGAGGCGACGGTCAACTCCGTCAACTCGCCAATCTCGACTGTGACATGGACCACACCCTGCTAGGTCTTCGCACCGCAGCCCCTTGGGAGACTCAAAGATGACGAATGTACCCGGCCATCCCGTATCGCCTGAGCAGATTCGCCGCGGCCGGTCATTGACCTTTCCGGGCACACTGACGACGCTGGTCATCGGGGCCGCGCTGTTCGCGATGGTGATCGCGCCGCAGCCCCGCGCTGGGGCACCCGGCGCCGTTCCCTCGCCGGTTCCGGACGCGTCTCCCGTACCGAGCACGTCAGGCGCCACGCCCGCCGAGAGCGGCCCGTCAGCCAGTCCGGTCGTCCCGCCGGCGGGTCGAGCCGCGATGGATGCGCTGGCGTGGACGGTGAAGGACCCGGCGACAGGGGGCTGGCTGGTCGGGATTGGATCCGCGCCGGCGAGCAGCCTTGCGATTGGAGATGGCTGGGCGAAGGCCGACTGGGGTCATGTCGCCGTTCTCCGACGGTCCGGCGGTGACACGCTCGTCGGTGCGGCCGGCCCCGCCGATGGCTGGACGGTGCATGCGTACGCGGTGCCGTTCTCGGAGAGGACGGGCAAGGCACGCGTCGACCGTGAGGGCCGGTATGTGTTCATCCACGGCGGGGGTGACGGCCAGGACGAAGGCATCGCCGCCCTGGACGTGCGGACCGGAGAGTTCCACCAGATCGTCGCGCCGGGACCCCTGGCCGCGGGCTACGAGCGGAACTACCTCCTCTGGTCCCCCTCGGGGCAGACGCTTGCCTCCACGATCTGCGACATGGAGGGGTGCATCGTCGACATCGTCGATGCCGGGTCGTTGACCGCTCGCCGCATCACCGAGCCCTTCCCGGCGGTCGCGATCTCGGACCAACTCGCGATCGGGCGAACGCGGACGGGCGCACCCTGGCAGGTGCTCGATCTCGCCTCGGGCGCAGTACACGCGAGCAGCCTTGATCCCAAGATCGAGCCCAGCGTGATCCTCATGACCGGCGAGACAACCGTCGTGCTGGACACCGAGGACGCTGACGGATACCGCATCCTCGTCGTCGACCTCGCGACGGATGCGATCACCGTGCTCTACGACGAGCCGGCCACGCCGAAGCCAGCACTCCGGCTCTTCGCCATGGCGAGCGGCGATGCGGGCTCGATCCTCCTCGCCTCGGATCGATCGATTGCCGACGCCCTCTCCAGCGGGTCCGGTCTTCCGCAGATCCACCGACTGGACGCCCGAACGGGAGACGTCAGCCCGCTGGCTGTCCGGCTTGGAGGCTGACGGTCGGGCATCACGACGACGACCCTGCGTGCGTCGGCCCGACCGTCGGGCGCCTGGCCTCGGTCGGGTGCGCCGCAGGGATCAGTGGCGGAAGTGGCGGGTCCCGGTGACGAGCATCGCAGCACCAGCGACATCCGCGGCGGCGATCACGGCATCATCGCGCATCGAGCCTCCCGGCTGCGCAAAGGCGGTCACACCGACCTCGAGGCAGACCTCGACCGCATCGGGGAACGGGAAGAAGGCATCCGAGCCACAGGCGGCGCCCCGGAGGGCCTCCTCTCCGGCGAACCGGCGTGCCTTCTCGACGGCCTGCCGCGCGGCGTCCACGCGTGACACCTGGCCCGAACCCATGCCGATCAGCACACCGTCCTTCACGAGCGTGATGGCGTTCGATGAGATCCCGCGGGCGAGGCGCCAGGCGAGATCGAGGTCGGCATGCTCGCGATCCGTGGGGGCACGCCGCGTTGCCACCGTCCACGCCGCTGGATCGTCCGGGACGACGTCGGGCGCCGTCACGAGGACGGCGCCGCCGGCCGTCCGCAGGCTGGCGCAGGGCGACGGCACGCCGGGAGGCACGCCACCCGCGAGGTCGGGATCGACGAGCAGGCGGAGGTTCGGCTTCGCCGCGAGCACGGCGAGGGCACCCTCGTCGAACGTGGGCGCGACGATCACCTCGAGGAAGATCGAGGCGAGCCGTTCGGCGACCGCCCGATCCACCTCTCGCGTCAGCGCGACGACCCCTCCGAACGCCGAGACCGGGTCGCCGGCAAGGGCGGCCTCCCAGGCCTCCAGGAGCGTCTGGCGCTCGGCGGCTCCACAGGCATTGGTGTGCTTCACGATCACGCAGGCCGGGCCGCGAAGCTGGCGGGCGGCGGCGGCGGCCGCCGCGGCATCCAGCACGTTGTTGTGGGACAGGGCCTTGCCCTGCTGGGGCGGCTCACCGCTCGCGAACGGGCCGGGCTCGGAATCCGGGCCGGGGCGGCGGTAGCGGGCCGCCGGCTGGTGCGGGTTCTCGCCGTAGCGAAGCGTCGCGACCTTCTCGAGGCCGATGGTGATCGTCGGCGGGTACGGATCCGACGCGCCCGGCATGCCCGGCCAATCGGGCAACACCACGCCGGCCCCCACCATCCGGCCCGGGAGCTCGGCTGCGATCCGGGCGTCATAGGCGGCGGTGTGCCGGAATGCCTCGACGGCAAGGGCGGCCCGGAGACCGACCGGCAGCTCCCCACCGAGGCCCGCCTCAAGAGCCTCGACGACCTCGACGTACCGATCCGGTGAGGTCACGACTCCCACGCCTGCATGGTTCTTCGCCGCGGCCCGGACCATCGATGGCCCGCCGATGTCGATCTCCTCCACCAGGGCGTCGAGGCTGATCCCGGGCCGGTCGGCCGCGGCCGCGAACGGATAGAGGTTGACGACCACGAGTTCGAACGGCGCGATGGCAGCGGCAACCAGGGCCTCGCGGTGGGCCGCGAGCCGTCGATCGGCGAGGATCCCGGCGTGGATGCGCGGATGGAGCGTCTTGACCCGGCCGTCGAGCATCTCCGGAAAGCCCGTGACGGCGGCGACATCGGTGACCGGCAGGCCGGCATTGCGCAGCGCCCGAGCGGTGCCGCCGGTCGAGACGAGCTCGAAATCGAGACCCACGAGCCTGCGTCCGAAGTGGACCAGACCCGTCTTGTCGCTCACGGACAGCAACGCGCGACGTGGCCGCGGCATCATGGCGACCGCCCGTGCCGTGTCGATCTCGACGACCCGACCGTGCGCGGACAGTGCTCCGGCCGCCAGCAGCGCGACGCATCGGGGGAGCAACCGGTGCTCGACCGCCCGGATGCGATCCTGAACGGTGGCCTCGTCATCCCCTGGCAGGATCGGGACCGCCTCCTGGGCGACGATCGGACCACCATCGAGGGTGGCGTCCACGAAGTGCACCGTACAGCCGGTGATCGCGACGCCATGGGCCAGCGCGTCCCGAACCGCGTGGCCGCCCGGGAATGCCGGGAGCAGGGACGGGTGGGTGTTGAGGACGATCCCCCCGACCGAGGCGATCGTCAGGGGACCGACGATCCGCATGTAGCCGGCGAGGGCGACGAGGTCGATCCGCGCGGCGATGAGCGTCTCGGCAACCACATCGTCCGCGCCACCGGGGATCAGGGCCGTGTCGATCCCCTGCTCCTCCGCCCAGTCGAGGGCCGGGCACGGGCGATCGGCGAACACGAGCGCCAGGTCGGCGCCGAGAGCTCCACGACCGGCCACGGCCGCGAGCGCCCGCAGATTGCTCCCGGCTCCGGAGACGCCGATGGCGAGCCTCGGCAGGGACAGAGCGGTCACGCGACCGCCTCGGGCGGTTCCTCGGCATAGCGACCACCGAGCGCGGCCGCCGATTCCACGGTGCCGATGACGATCGCGTCGGAAAGCTCGCGCATCGCCAGTTCGACATCCTCGGGCGCCACCACGACGATCATCCCGATCCCGCCGTTGAACGTGGCCCGGATCTCGGCATCGGTGATCCCGCCGAGCGCGGCGAAAAGCCGCATGACCGACGGCATCGTCCAGGTCGCCGGATGCAGCCGGGCGCCGAGGCCCTCCGGGAGCGCGCGCGGCACGTTGCCGGGCAGCCCACCACCGGTGACATGCGCGACCCCGCGGAGGTCGTGGCCGGAGGCACGGAGCGCGGCGCGCAAGGCGAGGATTCGACGGGCGTAGATCCGTGTCGGCGTCATGAGCACCTCGCCGACCGTCGCAAGCTGGTGCTGGGGTTCCCGCATCAGGGCGGCGTCGCGGCCGGCGTCCCCCAGGGTCAGGGCGAGCTGCTCCTGGTACGGTCGAGCGAGCGGGATCTCCCACTGCGCCAGAAGCGCACGGACGAGCGAGTACCCATTGGCATGCAACCCCGAGGACGGCAGCCCGAGGATCACGTCACCCGGCCGCGCGGCCGTCGCGTCAAGCATCTCCACCCGCTCGACGACCCCGATGCAGGTGCCGGCGAGGTCGAACGTTCCGGGCTCCATGAGGCCCGGATGCTCTGCCGTTTCGCCGCCGACCAGGGCACAGCCGGCCTGACGGCAGCCCTCCGCGACACCGGCGACCAGGGCCGCGACCGCCGCGGGATCCACGCGGCCGACGGCCACATAGTCCAGGAACGCCAGGGGCTCGGCGCCCGAACAGACAACATCGTCCGCGCACATCGCCACGAGGTCGATCCCGATCGTGTCCCACCGACCGAGCGCGCTGGCGAGCGCAGTCTTGGTGCCGACACCGTCCGTTGACGAGACGATCAGGGGTTCGCGGTAGCCGGCGGGTATTGCCACGGCACCGCCGAACCCACCCAGTCCCCCGACCACCTCGGGGCGGCGGGTTGATTCGACGGCCGCCCGCATCCGCTCGACCGCAGCGTCCCCGGCAGCGACGTCGACTCCCGCGAGGGCGTACGCATCGCGCCGGGCCGCGCCTTTGGTACCGGTATCAGCCATGCGTGAGTACCGGCTCCTCGAGCAGGAACTTGCGGGCCTCGACGTCGTACGGGACGGGTTCCGGGTATCGACCGTCGAAACAGGCGAAGCAGAACCGGTCGTATGGCAGGTCGAGCGCGGCGAGGACGCCGCGGATCGACAGGTAGCCGAGCGAATCGGCGTCGATGAACGAGCGGATCTGATCGACGTTGTTGGTGGCGGCGATCAGCTCGGTCTCGACCTGGGTGTCGATTCCGTAGAAGCACGGGTGGTAGATCGGCGGAGCGCTGATCCGGACGTGGACTTCAGCCGCACCCGCGCGGCGAAGCAGTGCCACGATCTGCTGCGTGGTGGTCCCGCGGACGATCGAATCATCCACGACGGTCAGACGCTTGCCTCGGACCACCTCCCGAAGCGGGTTCAGCTTCATCGTCACGCCACGGTGCCGGAGGGTCTGCGAGGGCTGGATGAATGTCCGGCCCGTATACCGATTCCGGACGAGGCCCTCGCGGAAGGGAATCCCGGATGCTTCCGCATACCCGGCGGCGGCCGGCCCGCCGGTATCGGGGACGGGCATCACGAGGTCGGTATCGGCGGGATGCTCCGTGGCCAATTCCATGCCCATGCGCCGACGCGCCTCATAGAGGCTCCGGCCCTCGAGGTAGGAATCCGGGCGGGCGAAGTAGATGAGCTCGAAGACGCACAGGGCGGGGGTCGCCACGGCGTACCTGACCGATCGGGGCTCCTGTCCGGATTCGAGGACGACGATCTCCCCCGGCTCGACATCCCGCACGAATTCGGCCCCCACGATGTCGAGGCCCGTGGTCTCCGACGACAGGACCCAGGCGTCGCCGGGGTCATCCGGCGGGGATTCGTCGCCCCACAACCCTCCCGGAGCCGAGACGGAGGTGGCTGCGGACACATTCCGGATGCGCCCGATGCACAACGGCCGGAACCCGTACGGATCGCGGACGCCGATGATCTTCTCGCGGTCGAGGATCACGAGGGAATACGCACCGCGCACGCGCGGGAGCAGCGAGACCAGGGCCTCCACCGTGTCCTCGCCGGGCTCATCTGCAAGGAGTGCCGTGAGGAGTTCGGTGTCCGTTGTCGCCGGTAGCCGACCGCGCCCGCCGCGGAGTTGGCCGAGGAGTTCCCGCGTGTTGACGAGGTTGCCGTTGTGCCCGATCGCCACCGCCCGCCGCGGGCCGAGACGGAGGGTGGGCTGAGCGTTCTCCCAGACCGTCGACCCGGTCGTCGAGTAGCGGCAGTGCGCAATTGCGAGATCGCCGTGGAAGGAGGGGAGACGCCGCTCGTCCAGCACGGACGAGATCATGCCGAGATCCTTGTACAGGAACAGTTCCGCGCCGTCGCTGACGGCGAGGCCGGCCGACTCCTGCCCGCGATGCTGGAGCGAGAAGAGCCCGAGTGCGGCAACGTGCGCGGCGTCGGTGCCGCTGCCGCGCGGCATGGCCGCCCCGAACACCCCGCACACGTCAGCGGCCCTCGGGCGCAGAGGCCGGAGCATCCCACCCGAGGGCGCGGGCGAGGCCGTGCTCCCAGGTGTGCACCAGGTTCGCGACCGGCACATCGATCGGATCGGCAACCCGGGAGCCGCGTTCCTCGGCCGCGCCGGTTGCCCCGGAGCCCATCAGTTCAAGGACCAGGCGATCGCCTCCGACGCTGCCGATGCGCTCGACCGGCAGCCCATGCTGGCGGGCGAGGAGCTCGAACGCGGGCGCATGGCGAGGCCGTGTGGTCACGACGACGCGCGTCGGGCTCTCGCCGAACAGGTCCACCGCCGGCGAATGGGCGATGCCGATCCTCGTGCGAGCCCCGAGCCCACTCCACATGGAGCATTCCGCAAGGGCGACCGCCAGTCCGCCCGCACTCACGTCCTGGGCAGATGCAACCAGGCCGCGGCGGATGGCCTCGCGAACGCATGCCTGGAGGCGTCGCTCGGCGGCGAGGTCGATGGTCGGTGGCTCGTCCTCGACCGCGAGGCCCCCGATACGGGCGTACTCGCTGCCGGCCATGCCCGGCGTCGCCTCGCCGAGGAGCAGGATCGCGTCGTCGGCGCTCACGAACGCTGGGCCAACGGCCGCGCTGACGTCCTCCAGCAGACCGACGACGCCGATCTCCGGCGTCGGCAGGATGGCCCCGGACGGCGATTCGTTGTACAGCGAGACGTTGCCGCCGGTGACCGGCAATGCCAGTTCGCGGCAGGCATCACCAAGGCCCCGGACCGCCTCGCTGAGTTGCCAGAACGCCTCGGGACGGGTGGGATCGCCGAAATTGAGGCAGTTGGTCACACCGAGCGGGCGCGCACCGGTGATCGAGACATTGCGGGTCGCCTCCGCGACGCTCAGTGCCGCGCCGAGCCACGGATCGATGGCACCAACGGAGGCGTTCGCGTCCGTGCTCGCGACGAGACCCTTGGCCGTCCCCTTCACCCGGAGCACCGCGGCACCCCGACCCGGCCCGGTCACGGTATTCACCTGCACGGTGCTGTCGTACTGCTCGAAGACCGGGCGCCTCGATGCCAGGTTCGGGCTTCCGAGGAGGGCGACCAGCACGGCTCCGGGATCCATCCCTCGTTCCGGCAACGTGTCCGACGAATCATCCGGCGTACCGGGGGCCGGCGCCTGACGACGACGCGGCGGCGGTGCCGCGATCCGGTCGTGAACGATGGCATTCGACGTCAGGGCACTCGCCGGTACGCGTGCGATCTCCACCGATCCCGGCGCGGGAATCAGCCCTCCATCGGCCGCGGGATCCGGGGCCAGCCCGCCGACGACGATGCGGATGTCCGGATCGGCGGTCACCCTCCCGATGACGGCGCAGGGCAAGCCCCACCGGGCACAGATGGCACGGACGTCAGACTCGCGGTCGGGCCGAACGACGGCCAGCATGCGTTCCTGGCTCTCCGAGATGAGCACCTCGAAGGGCTCCATGCCGGGTTCCCGCCGTGGGATGGCATCGAGGTCGACGATCATGCCGGTCCCGGCGCGGTCGGCGGTCTCCGACGTCGCGCAGGTGACCCCACCGGCACCCAGATCCTGGAGCCCCTCCACGAGCCCGCCCTCGATGAGTTCGAGGGACGCCTCGATCAGCAGCTTCTCCGCGAACGGATCGCCGACCTGCACGGAAGGGCGCTTCGACGGATCATCGTGGGTGAAGGTGGCCGATGCCAGCACCGAGGCTCCGCCGATGCCGTCGCGGCCGGTGGCACTGCCGAACAGCACCACGAGGTTCCCGGGGCCCGGAGCGTGGGCCAGGGTGAGGAGACGTTCCTCCAGGATTCCGATGGCCATGACGTTCACGAGGGGGTTGCCGCCGTACGAGGGATCGAAGACCAGCTCGCCGCCGACCGTCGGCACCCCGACGCAGTTCCCGTAGCCGCCGACCCCACGGACGATGCCGTCCACCAGGTGGCGCGTGCGGGCATCTTGGGGATCGCCGAAGCGCAGGGCGTCGAGCACCGCGATCGGCCGGGCGCCCATCGTGAAGATGTCCCGAAGGATGCCGCCGACGCCCGTTGCAGCACCCTGATACGGCTCCACGGCGCTTGGGTGGTTGTGCGATTCGATCTTGAACGCCACCGCGAGGCCGTCACCGATCGAGATGACCCCGGCGTTCTCGCCGGGACCCGCGACCACGCCTTCGCCGGCCGTCGGCAGGGTCCGCAGCAGCGGCTTCGAGCTCTTGTAGGAGCAGTGCTCGCTCCACATGACGCTGAACATCGCCAGTTCCACGTCGTTCGGGTCACGTCCGAGCCGCGCGCGTATGCCGTCCAGCTCACCGTCGGTCAGCCCCAGGACGCGATGCAGCGGAACGGACGGCCGGGCAGCCTCGGACGGGCTCGCCAGGGTCATCGGGCGAGGACCTCATCGGGTTCGGCAACCCTGGCCGAGGCCGCTGCGCTCTCGACGAACGAGCGGATGAGCCCGAAACCGTCGTCCGATCCGAGCAGTCCTTCCGAGGCACGCTCCGGGTGCGGCATGAGTCCCGCCACGTTGCCTGCGCGATTGCGGACGCCGGCGATCGCTCGCAGCGATCCGTTCGGGTTGGCGGGATCGTCCGATTCGCGAGCGACCGTGCCGTCGGCGCGCACGTACCGGAAGAGGACCTGCCCTTCCGCCTCGAGTTCTTCCAGCATCCCCGGGTCGGCGAAATAGGAGCCTTCGCCGTGCGCAATCGGCAGGCGCAGCGGACGCCGTGGTCCGGCGAGATGGGTGAACGGCGTGTCGGTGTGTTCGACTGCGATGTGGATGTCCCGGCCGAGGAACCGCAGGCCGCGGTTGCGCAGCAGGGCGCCGGGCACGAGTCCTGCCTCGGCGAGTACCTGGAAGCCGTTGCAGATGCCCAGGACGAGACCGCCGTCCGCGGCGAAGGCCGCGACCGATCGCATGACGGGACTGAACCGGGCGATAACACCCGCGCGCAGGTAGTCGCCGTAGGCAAATCCGCCCGGAAGGATGATCCCCGCCACACCATCGAGGGAGGTCTGCTCGTGCCACAGCTCCACCGGCTCGGCACCCGCCAGCTCGATGGCGTGGGTCGTGTCGCGGTCGCAGTTCGAGCCCGGGAAGACGACGACCCCGATCCGGACGTCCATCAGTCGCCCCGACCCTCGGATGTCGTGGAGCTGGTCGCCTCGAGCAACTCGACCCCATAGGCCTCGATGAGCGGATTCGACAGGAGCTCGCGCGCGAGCCGCTCCACGGTGGCTCGTGCCAGGACCTCGTCGTCCGCAGCGACCGTGAGCTCCACACGGCGTCCGACACGAACGCCAGAGACGCCCTCGATCGCGAGGTGGCCGAGGCTCGCCTCGACCGCTCGACCCTGCGGGTCGAGGATGCCCGGCTTGGGCGTGACGTTCACGGCGAACCGATAGGAAGTACTCATCGGCCGATCACGTCCTCCTCCAGGTACCGGGCAAAACTGGCCCCGGTGATGCGCTCATAGGCTGACACGTACCGGGCCCTGGTCCCGGCCACCACATCCTGGGGCAGCTCGGGACCGGGCGCGGTCCTGTCCCACGGCAGGCGCTCCAGCCAATCCCGAACGAACTGCTTGTCGAAACTCGCCTGCGCACCACCCGGCGCATGGGTGGACGCATCCCAGAAGCGCGACGAATCCGGCGTGAGGACCTCGTCCACCAGGACGAGCTCCGTTCCGACGAGGCCGAACTCGAACTTGGTGTCGGCCAAGATCAGACCCACGGACGCACAACGTGACGCTGCTCGAGCATAGAGGGCGAGGGCAACGTCACGAACGCGCTCGGCCAGGTGCCCCGCGCCGGCGCCGGCCAGCGGCGCCAGGGCCCGCACCATGGCGCCGAAATCGATGTTCTCGTCGTGCTCGCCCAGCGCCGCCTTCGTCGCCGGGGTGAGGATCGGGACCGGCAGCCGATCGCCTTCGCGCAACCCCTCGGGAAGCGGGACGCCGCAGATGGCCCCGTCGGCCCGGTAGGCCCTCCAGCCGGAGCCCGCGAGGTAGCCCCGGATGACGACCTCGACGGGGAGGACCTCGGCCCGCCGACCGAGCAGCATGCGACCGCGGAGATCGGCCGCGACGGTCGAATCGACCGTGCCCGCGGGTACATCGGCCGGATCGGTCGAGATCACGTGGTTGGCGACGATATCCGAGGTGAGATCGAACCAGTAGCGCGACAGACCGGTGAGGACACGGCCCTTGTCCGGGATCGTGGTGGGCAGGACGACATCGAAGGCGGACAGCCGATCCGAGGCCACGAGCAGCAGGGCGTGGGCACCGACGGCGTACAGATCGCGGACCTTGCCCGAGCGGACGAATGCGCCCGTCGTCATCGTCACGCCTGCTCCGCCGGCCCGACGAGCGCATCGAGCCGGGCGATCACCTCGTGCACATGCCGAAGATGGCGATCGTCGTCGAAGCACGCGTCGAGGTCGGAGAGCGACAGGTGCCCGGCCACTGCCGGCTCGACTGCGAGCAGGTCTCGCAGCGGCCGGCGCTCGTCGGCGGCGACAAGGGCGGCCCGCTGCACCACGGCGTAGGCGTCCTCGCGAGCCATACCGGCCTGTTCCACGAGCGCGACGAGGACCCGGGAACTCGCGTGGAGCCCGAGGCCGCGCTCGATGTTCTCGCGCATCCGCTCGGGGCGAACGATCAACCCCTCCACGAGACCGGTCATCTTCTGCAGTGCGTAGTCCAGCAGGATCGTCGCGTCGGGCAGGAGGATCCGCTCCGCCGAGGAGTGGCTGATGTCCCGCTCGTGCCAGAGTGCCTGGTTCTCCATGGCCGCCTGGGCATAGCCCCGAAGCACGCGTGCCAATCCGGAGATCCGCTCGGACAGGATGGGATTGCGCTTGTGGGGCATCGCGGACGAGCCCTTCTGGCCCGGCCGGAACGGTTCCATCACCTCGCCGATCTCGGTGTGCTGGAGATTGCGGATCTCGGTCGCGAACCGCTCGAGGCTCCCGCC
Source organism: Chloroflexota bacterium (assembly GCA_040389445.1). Taxonomy (GTDB): domain Bacteria; phylum Chloroflexota; class Limnocylindria; order Limnocylindrales; family CSP1-4; genus UBA5189. The sequence goes on along the minus strand of JAZJZX010000002.1, from coordinate 96,983 downwards.
CATCAGCGCGACGGATGCCAGCAGCGCGGCGTGCCGGTCCCGCTGGACGATCTGTGTGGAAACGGGATCCACCTTCAGATCGAGCGCCGCGAGCACCTCGGCCTCGAGAGCCGGATCGAGCAGGCTGTACGTCCCGACCGGACCCGAAATCTTGCCGGTCGCGATCTCCTCGACCGCGGCGGCCAGGCGTCGACGCCCTCGATCGACCTCGAACGCCCAGCCGGCCAGCTTGAGCCCGAAGGTGGTCGGTTCGGCATGGACGGAGTGGGTGCGACCCATCATCACCGTCATCGCCTCGGCTCGTGCCCGGACCACGAGCACCTCGATCAGGCGATCGGCATCGCGCAGGAGCAGGTTGCCGGCTGCTCGGAGCTGCAGGGCCATCGCCGTATCGAGGACATCGCTGCTCGTCAGCCCGAGATGCAGGAAGCGACCCTCCGGGCCGATCGATTCGGCCACCTGGCTGACGAACGCGATGACGTCGTGATCCGTCGTCGCTTCGATCTCGGCGATCCGGTCGACGTCGACGCGGGCCCGGGCCTCGATGGTCGCCAGGGCGGTCGCGGCGACCTGGCCACGCGCGGACTGGGCGCGCGCAACCGCGATCTCCACCCGAAGCATGTGCTCGAAGCGGGCCGTCTCGGCCCAGATCGTGCCCATCTCCGGGAGCGTGTAGCGGCTGATCATCGCGCGGCTCCGGCGGCCGCGACCTGGTCCGTCACGACCGCCTGTCGCCCGATGTCACGACGTCGCTGCATGCCTTCGAAGGCAATGCGCTCGGCCGCCGCGTCGGCACGGTCCGCGGCTGCCTCCAGGTCGGGTCCGCGTCCGACGACGGCGAGGACCCGCCCGCCATTGGTTTCGTAGATCCCGACGGCGTCCCGTCGGGTTCCGGCGTGGAAGACCAGGTCGCCGTGGCGGGTCACGTCGTCGAGCCCCGTGATGGCGTCCCCGCGCCGCGATGTCCCCGGATAGCCCGCAGCGGCCAGGACCACGCCCACGGCGGCGCCGGGAAGCGTGGGCAGGAGTGATCCGCTGATCCCGGCAGCGGACGCGGCGGACCGGAGCGAGCGCCGGGCGGCGGCCAGGAGCATCGGCCCGAGCGGGCCGGCAAGTCTCGGCATGAGGACCTGGGTTTCCGGATCCCCGAAACGCGCGTTGCATTCGAGCAGCACGGGCCCGTCGGCCGTGAGGATCAGACCCGCGTAGAGCGCGCCGATGAATGGGCTGCCCCGGCGCGCGAGCTCAGCCAGGATCGGGCGATGAAACGCCTCCAGGAGGGCCTCGGCCTGCGCATCCGCGAGGTCCGGCAATGGCGAGCAGGCACCCATGCCGCCGGTGTTGGGGCCGCGATCGCCGTCGAGCAGGCGCTTGTGATCGCGAGCCGGCGGCAGCCCGAGGACATCCCGACCGTCGGTCAGGGCGATGAGACTTGCCTCAGGTCCGTGCAGCCGCTCCTCGACGACCACGAAGGGAGCCCCGCTGTGCGTCGCGGGCGCCAGGGCACGAATCGCCCTCTCCGCCTCGGCGAGGTCCTCGCTCACCACCACGCCCTTGCCGGCCGCCAGGCCGTCGGCTTTCACCACGACACCCAGACCCGCCGAATCGAGGGCGCGGGCGAATTCCAGCGCCGATCCGGGATCGGAGAATGACCCTGAGCGCGGCATGCGGACGCCGGCCGCGGCCGCGATCTCGTGACAGAAGGCCTTGGAACTCTCGATCCTGGCGGCGGCGCGGCTGGGCCCGAAGACCGCGAAGCCGGCCCGCCGGAGCTCGTCGGCGATCCCCGCGGCCAGGGGTGCCTCCGGACCCACCACCACGAGTTCCGCAGCGACACGCCTCGCGGCAGCCGTCACCGCGTCGGCGTCGAGGGGGTCCACGCCGGCAAGGATGGAGACCCCGGGCTCGGCGGCCATCGCGGAGCTCCCGGGCGCGACCACGACGAGGTTCACTCCCGGTTCCGAGGCGAGTTTCCAGGCGAGGGCGTGTTCGCGGCCGCCCGCCCCGAGAACGAGCACGCGCGTCGGCATGCTCGCGGTCATGTCGGTCGACCCCCTCGCATGACGATCACGACAGGGCCACCCCCGATCGATGGCGCATCGGTCGCCACGCTCGCTCAATGGTCTGGGTCCGCTCCGGCCCGACCGACACGAGCACGATCGGGACGCCCGCGAGTTCCTCGAGGGCCGATAGGTAGCGGCGCGCGTTCTCGGGGAGGTCGGCGAGCGATCGGACCTCGTGAATGGGCTGCTCCCAGCCCGGGAAGTCCTCATAGATCGGCGTGGCATCGGCGATGGCCTGGGCGCTCGAGGGCCAGTGGTCCAGCCGGCGCCCGCCGATGTCGTACGCCACGCCGAGCCGAAGCGTCGGAAGGCCGGACAGGATGTCGAGCTTGTTCAGCATGATGCTGCTGACCGAGTTCACGGCGACGGCGTAGCGCAGCGGGACGGCGTCGAACCAGCCGACGCGGCGCGGCCGACCCGTCGTGGTGCCGACCTCGTGGCCTCGCTCGGCGATGCCTCGTCCGACCTCGTCGGCCAACTCCGTCGGGAACGGACCGCTCCCGACCCGCGTCGAGTAGGCCTTCATGACGCCCATGACCTCGTCGACCTGCAGGGGCCCGATCCCGCCACCGGTGCAGGCCCCGCCCGCGACGGGATTCGATGACGTCACGAAGGGGTAGCTCCCGTGATCGAGGTCGAGGAGCGTTCCCTGGGCTCCCTCGAGGAGCACGTGCTCACCGCGTGCCAGGGCCGCCTGGACGAGCCAGGTCGCATCGTCGATGTGAGCGGCGAGCCGTTCACCCCACGCGGCTGCCTGATCCACGAGGACGTCCACGCTGAAGGGCTCCACCCCCATGCCGGCCAGGAGCAGGTTCTTGTCAGGAAGCACCTGCGCCAGGCGATCTCGAAGGATCGCCCGATCCAGCAGGTCCTCCATCCGAAGCCCGATTCGCCACGCCCGATCGCCGTAGGCGGGGCCGATCCCGCGGCCCGTCGTGCCGACCTTCGCGCCGGCCAGACGCGCCTCGTTGGCTCGATCGAGCGCAACGTGGTAGGGCATGATCACATGGGCACTCCGACTGACCCGAACGCGCGAGACGTCAATCCCGCGACCGGTCAACATGTCCAGCTCGGTGATGAGGGTGGCCGGGTTGACGACCACCCCGGTACCGATCACCGAGGTGATGTGCGGGTAGAGCACCCCGGACGGCACCAGGTGGAGCTTGAAGACCTCGTCGCCCGTGACGACAGTATGGCCGGCGTTGTCGCCGCCCTGGTAGCGAACGACCATCGCCACCTGCTCGGCGAGGAAATCGGTCGTCTTGCCCTTGCCTTCGTCGCCCCATTGCAATCCGACGATCACGGTCGCGGGCATGGCCACCGTCCTCCGTTCGCGCGGGATCCGGATCCCGAGACATGAAAAAGCCCCGTGCCGGTCGGCTCGGGACCTGGATAGACCTCTCCCGTGTCTTGCGTCCGCCCATCCGGGCGGGGCCACGGATCCTGGCCGCTCGATCGCCTCACGGGACGATCGATGCGCCCTCCTCGCGCGATCGCTGGACCTCCCTGCCCCGGCCGTCGCGACATGCCCGCTCGGGACCCCGGGAGTATAGCAACGCGGATGGCCGCCGGGCGCCGATCGGGACTATTTACGGGCAGCGGACAGTACCTCTGGTGCGTCCGCGCCCCGCGCCTCGACACCTAGTCTCAAGGGCATGCATTCCGTCCGCGTGCTCTGGCCGTTGGGGTCGGCCCTGATCGTGATCGTCCTGCTCAACGACTCGATCACGATGAACCCGGTGCTGAAGTCCCTTCTCGTCGCCCTTGCGGCGGTCGGCCTGACGGTGACCGTCACGCTCGCGTACGTCCGGACGCGCATCGAGCCACTCGTCGTGGCTGCGGAACAGATCGCTGCCGGCAGGAGGGACGTGAAACTCCCCGAGCGGTCGGACCGCCTCGGTCGACGCCTGACCGCGGCCGTCGGGGCCATGGCCACCCGCCTTGCATCCATCGGGGCGCAGGCGACGACCGATGAGCTGACCGGACTCCCGAACCGCCTCGCGATCGCCGGCACCCTGTTCACGGAGGCCGAGCGATCCGTTCGCTACCGACGCCCGCTCGCCGTGGTCTTCGCGGACATCGACCACTTCAAGGCCATCAACGATGGTTATGGGCACGACGCGGGCGACGTGGTCCTGCGTGGGGTCGCCGAGGCCCTCAGGGGCAACCTTCGTGCGACGGACGTCGTCGGCCGATATGGCGGCGAGGAGTTCATGATCGTCCTGCCTGAGACGTCGCTCGAGGACGCCGCGGCACTTGCCGACAAGCTCCGCATGCAGGTGGCCGGAGTCCGCCACGCCATTGCCAGGGGGCAGATCCTGACCGTCACGGCATCGTTCGGCGTGACCGGAGGCAGCGGCGATCGACTGCGCGTCGACACCCTGGTTCGGGAGGCGGATGCCGCCATGTACGCGGCCAAGGCCCTGGGTCGCGACCAGGTCTACGCCTTCGTGGAACCCGACGACGACTCGACCGTCATCCGCTCGCCGATCTCGCCGGCGGGTCGAACCCGGGCCATGGAACTCGGCCGTCAAGCGCACAACGCCGCGGCGGACACGCTCGCCGCGATCATCTCGCCCCTCCCCCACTATCGCGGCCAGCCGTCGGCGCTGATCGCGACCATCGTTTCTGCCCTGGCTCGCAGCCTCGACCTCCCGGCGCACGAGGTGGACAAGATCCGCGTTGCCGCGTTGCTGCATGACGTCGGCAAGGTCGGCATTCCACAGGACATCCTCGACAAGCCCTCGTCACTGACCGCGGCCGAATGGCGATCGGTCGTTCAGCATCCGCGCATCGGCCAGGTGATCCTGGAGCAGGCCACCACCCTGCGCGATGCCGTCCCGATCATCCTTCACCATCACGAGCGCTTCGGTGGTGCCGGCTACCCGCACGGGCTGCGCGGCCAGGAGATCCCGCTCGGTGCCCGGATCGTCGCCATCGCCGACGCCTATGACGCGATGATCCAGGACCGACCCTACAAGCGAAAGATCAGCCACGAGGCGGCCGTCGAGGAGTTGCGTCGCCACGCCGGGACCCAGTTCGATCCCGAGCTCGTGCAGATCTTCTGCGACATCTACGCGAATCGCGCTCCCGAGGCCGACCCGGCACAGCTGGGATTCTCCGCCGCCATGCAGAGTCACCGGTCCCGTCGCGAGTCGGGCTCGGCTGCAACCGGCTAGAACGGCACGCGGCCCCACGCCGCGCGCACGCCGGCCGGCGGCGCCAGGCCCGTTTCCCGGCCGGCTCCCTCGCCGGTACCCCGGCCCCCAGGTCCGGCCCCAGATCCGGCCCCTTGTCCCGCCCGCTGGATTGATTCGCGCGTGATGGCACGGTGATCGGCCGATAAGACCGTGCGGCTAGGGTGACGGTGCCCGCTGAAATTCCGCCGGCCTCGCCGATCCGCCGACCCGCCTGGGCCGCCCCGCCGAGGCCGGCACCCCAACCCCAGCCCCGCCGCACGCAGGGTCGGCCCGTGACCCGTCGGCCGACCAAGGAAGGAGTCCTGGACCCATGAACAAGGTCCTCCTCACCGGTCGCCTCACGCGAGATCCCGAGATGCGGGCGCTCGCGTCGGGCAAGCACGTCACGCAGTTCAGCGTGGCCACCAACGAGTACGCCGGCAACGGCAAGGAACGGCCCGAGTTCCACAACGTGGTGACCTGGGACCGCCTCGCGGAGATCTGCGGCCGCTACCTCGGCAAGGGCCAGCAGGTCTCGATCGAGGGCCGCATCCAGACCCGGACCTGGGACGACGAGCGCGGGGCGCGGCACTGGAAGACCGAGGTCGTCGCGTCGAGTGTCGAGATGCTCTCGGGCCGGCGCAAGAAGGATTACGCCGCGGAGTCGGCGGAGTCCGGGGAAGCCGGCCCTGCGTCGGACGTGATCGGCACCGGCGATGACGGGCCCGACGTTCCAGCGGACGAACCGATCCCGGAAGCGGTCGCGGCCTGACGCGGCCGAGGAAACGGTGCGGGGTGGTCGGTGCCGTGATCGGCGTCGACCCCCTGCTCCGCCCTACCTGACCCGGTACAGCTTGCGCCGGGGAAGGCCGACGTCGGCGGCCACCCGGCGTGCGGCGTCGCCTCTCGCCATGCCTCCGGCGACGAGCTCCTCGACGCGGGTCAGGGCGACCTCGAGCAGGTCGTCGATCCCGGCTGCCGGGGTGCTGACCCGGGTGTCCTGCCCAGCGAGTTCGTCGGTCCCGCCGAACCATCCGATCACGATCACAGCCTCACCCAGGATCGGAACCGATCCGCTGCTGAGCAGCTGCGCCAGCTCGCCGAGCCGGCCGCGAACCACCTGCTCGTGCAGCTTCGTCAACTCCCGACAGATCGCGGCGGGTCGCTCGGGTCCACAGGCCGCGAGCAGGTCGGCAATCGTCGCCCCGAGCCGCCGGGGAGCCTCGAAGATGACGGTACCCCGCTCGTCGCCCGCGATCCGGGCCAGCCGATCGCGCCGCTCGCGACCCTTGCGCGGCAGGAACCCTTCGAAGGTCCAGCGCGGCCCGGCCAGCCCGGATACCGCGATGGCCGCCATGACCGCCGAGGCACCCGGGATCGCCTCCACGCGTCCGCCCTCGGCGGCCCAGGCCACCGCCAGTTCCGCACCGGGATCGCTCACCCCCGGCGTGCCGGCGTCGGTTACCAGCGCGAGATCGGCACCGCTCCGCAGATGGATCAGGAGATCTGCGAGGCGACCCGGGTCGCTCCGGGCGTGATAGCTCGTGGTGCGGGTCGTGATCTGGTACCGCGCCAGCAGGCGTCGGGTGACCCGCGTGTCCTCGGCGGCGATGAGCGGTACGGACTGGAGGATCTCCACGGCCCGAAACGTGACGTCGCCGAGATTGCCGATGGGGGTCGCGACGAGATACAGGATGCCGCCCCGTACCACCGTCGTCAGGTCCGCGCAGAGCCCGGACGGCGCCGGGGGTACAGGTAGTCCACGCCGGCGGTCCGGGGCCCGAGCTTGGCCACGGGCGGCATCTGCCGTTTGAATTCGGCGGCGGCGACCATCCGCTCCACCCGGGCCACGAAGGCCGGCTCGAAGCCCATCGCCACGACCTCGTCGACGCTTCGACGCCGGTCGATCCGCCAGAAGAGCAGGCGATCCAGTTCCGGATAGGAGAACCCGGCCTCTGCCTCGTCCGTCTGGCCGGGCCACAGGTCGGCCGACGGGGCCTTCACGATCACGGTCTCCGGAACGCCCAGCGCGGCGGCCAGCTGGCGGACCTGGCTCTTGTACAGGTCCCCGATCGGGTTGAACGCGCAGGCGCTGTCTCCATGGAGGGTCGTATACCCGATCAGGGACTCGGTCTTGTTGCCGGTTCCGACGACCAGACCTCCCCAGGTGACCGAGCGGTCGTAGAGCACCGCCATCCGCATGCGGGCGCTGAAGTTGCCGCGGCGAAGCGCCACGGCCGTGATGCCTTCGGGGCCGGCGGCACCCTCGTGCGTCCCGGAACCGAAGTACCCGTCGACCATGGCGGTGATCTCGACGATCTCACTCGAGCAGCCGAGCGCGGACACGATCGTCTCCGCGTCCGAACGCGAGGCCGGAGAGGAGGTTCGATACGGCATCAGGACACAGTGCAGTCGCTCCGCGCCGATGGCCTCGGCCACGAGGTGGGCAACGAGGCCCGAGTCGATGCCACCCGACAGTCCGAGCACCACGCGCTCGAATCCGGCCTGTCGAAGCTGGCTTCGAATGAAGTCGCCGATCACCCGGCGCGCCACGTCCGTATCGATCGCGAGTTCGTCCGGCAGCTCGAACATCGGCCGGCCGTCCCTTGCCACTGGAACCGCAGGCCGGGATCTGGTCATGAGGCGCCCGAGCCGGACTTGCCGGCCGCGCCGGGTTTGGCGCCCGAGCCGGGTTTGGGGCCCGAGCCGGGTTTGCCTTCCGTGTTGCCCGAGGCCGCCGCGCGACGGGCGGCCGCCCTGTCCTGGAACCCGATCGGCCGGCTGGGTGTCAATTCGGGAGCAACATCAAGGCCATCCTCGGCGCCCGCTTCGGATGTCGAATCGGGCGCGAGCCCGGCCCGCTCGGCGATGACCCGTTCGAGCTCGCGCAGATTGAGCTCGGGGCGCTCGTCGCGCAACAGGGGCAACGCGATCCGCTCCCGGCGGATGTCGCCGAGATTGACCTCGCCCACGAAGAGCCCCTCATCGAACAGCGGTGCCGACAGGATGGTGTCACCCGCCGGGCCGATGACCTCGGATCCACCCCAGAAGGAGATCGATTCCTCCACCCCAACCCGATTTACGAAGATCACGAACGAGGTCGTGAGCTGGGCGTACGTTCGCATCAGGGTGCGCCACGACGTCGCGGTCCCGAGCCCGACTTCATTCGTGGCCGCAAGATCGCGTCCGGGAGACGCTGCGATGTTGATCAGGATCTGCGCTCCGTCCAGGGCCAGGAGTTCGGCAACCGGGAGGTGCCAGAAGTCCTCACAGATGCCGATCCCGACGCCGACGCCGAGCCGTGAGGGAACAGCCCGGAGGACATCCCCCGCGGCAAAGAACCGTCGCTCGTCGAACAGGCCGTATGTCGGCAGGAACAGCTTCCGATGCACGTGGCGGACTTCGCCATCCTCGAGGAGGGCACCGGCGATGAACAGCCGATGATCTGCCGACTCCTCGACGAAGGAGACGACGGCGGACATGCCCTCCGTTGCTGCGGCGAGGGACGCCAGCCGTGGATCGTCGAGCCGGATCGCCACGTCGCCGGACAGGTCCTGCAGCTGGTAGCCGGTGAGGCCGAGCTCCGGGAAGACCACGAGATCGACCTGCTGCGCACGCGCCTCCGCGAGGACCTCGTGATGGCGGGCAAGGTTCTCGTCGACGGCACCGAGCGCCGGTGCCAGCTGCGCCAGCGCGATCCTTCGTGACTGCACGCCGCGAGCATACCCGAGCCGCCGCGGCACCCTGAGCGTGAACGGCGAACCTCGGCCCGGATTCGGTGGTACACATAGGTGACGCGAGGGATCGTGGATGCTAGGCTTCCGGGCACCCGCGACCGAATGGCCAGATCGGCCGAGCGTGTGCGGCAATCGCCCCGGTCGACCAAATGCGTGGTCAGGTCGGTCCGAGGGCCAGGTGGAGGAGAACGAATGACCCTACGCACTTCAAGGTCGCCCGTCATTGCGCTGGTCGCGACGGGGGCGATCCTGTTCGCCGCCTGTGGCGGCGCCGCATCGGCACCTCCTACACAGGAGCCGAGCAAGGCACCAGCCCCGACACCGACCGAGGCTGCTCCCTACGAGGGCACGGTCTACCCGACGAGCGGCGAGGCCCCCTGTGGCACCGCCCCGTACACCGGCAACTTCAAGAAGATCACCGCGGTCGACCGACTGACGGTCAAGTTTGAACTGTGCGCTCCGGACGTCGCCTTCCTGTCGAAGGTCGCGTTCAGCGCGTTCGGCATCCAGGACTCGGACTACCTGACGGCCAACATGGCCAACAAGGCGATCCTGGACAAGGCCAACGGCACCGGCCCGTACCAGCTCGTCACCTGGGACAAGGGCAATCGCCTCGTCCTGAAGGCATTCGACGGGTACTGGGGCACCAAGGCGCTCACCCCGAACCTCGAGTTCCGGTGGAGCGATCAGGCGGCCCAGCGGTGGATCGAGCTCCAGTCGGGCAACGTCGACGGAATCGACAACCCCGGCACGGACGACATCGCGGCGATCAAGGCCGATTCGAGCGTTGCGTTCTACGGACGCCCCGGCCTCAATACCCTGTACGTCGGCATGAACACCACGATCGCTCCGTGGACGGACGTTCGCGTTCGTCAGGCGATCGCGATGGGCATCAACCGCGAGCAGATCGTCAAGAACTACTACCCGGAAGGTTCCGAGGTCGCCACCCACTTCACGCCGTGCGCCATTCCGTTCGGCTGTGAAGGCGAGGACACCTGGGCCTTCGATGCCGCCGCCGCGAAGCAACTGCTCGTGGACGCCGGATTCGACTTCGCCAAGACCTACAAGATCTCGTTCCGGGCGGCCGTTCGCGGCTACCTTCCCGATCCGCCCGTGATCGCGACCGAGATCTCCAACCAGCTCAAGACCAACCTCGGCATCAAGACGACCATCGATCTCCAGGAGTCCGGAACCTTCCTGGACGCCAACGCCGCCGGCACGCTCGACGGCCTGTTCCTCCTCGGATGGGGGGCGGACTACCCGGATGCCACCAACTTCCTCGACTACCACTTCGGTGGCGGGTCGGGCAAGAAGTTCGGTGCCCCGTTCCCGGAGATCGTCGATGCCCTGAACAAGGGCGGCCAGTCGGCCGACGACGCGGTCCGCAAGGCGGCCTACACGGACGCCAACAACCTCATCAAGAAGAATGTCCCGATGGTGATCATTGCCCACGGTGGGTCCGGCACGGTCTTCAAGGCCGACGTTGCCGGTGCGCACAGCTCGCCCCTCAGCAGCGAGATCTTCTCGGTGATGAAGGCGGGCGACCGCGACACCCTGGTCTGGATGCAGAACGCCGAGCCGCTCAGCCTCTACTGTGGAGATGAGTCGGACGGCGAGACGCTCCGCGCCTGTGAGCAGATCAACGAATCCCTGTACGCGTACACCGTCGGGAGCACGGGCGTCGAGCCCTCGCTCGCGACCGGGTGCGAGCCGAATGCAGACCTGACGGTCTGGACCTGCACCCTGCGCGATGGCGTGAAGTTCCACGACGGTGCCGATCTCGACGCCAACGACGTCGTCCTCAGCTATGCCGTCCAGTGGGATGCCGCGAACCCGCTGCACGTCGGGCGATCCGGCGCGTTCGAGTACTTCCCCGGCCTGTTCGGGGGCTTCCTCAACCCGCCCGCGTCCTGACCTGAGTCAGCGTCAACAATCGAGAAGGGCGTCGCCTCCGGCGGCGCCCTTCTCGTCACTCACCTTCCGCAATGCCATTCGGATCTGAACGGACTGACCGAAGCCCTTGACCAGATTCATCGCCAGGCGGCTGCTCGTCACCATACCCGTCGTGCTCGGGCTGATCTTCATCGTCTTCACCCTTGCCAGGGTGATCCCGGGCGACCCGTGCCGGGCCGTGCTGGGCGAGCGTGCGACGGACGCCGTGTGTGACGATTTCATCCGTCGCTACGGCCTCGATCAACCCATTCCGATCCAGTTCGGGCTCTACCTGGGGCAGCTGTCGCGGGGCGATCTCGGCGTCTCGATCAAGCATTCGCAGCCGGTCACCCAACTGTTGATCGATCGCCTCCCGACCACGATCGAACTGACCTTCATGGCGCTCGTGTTCGCCGTCGTGATCGGCGTCCCACTCGGCCTGCTCTCGGCGTATCGACGCAATTCGCCCATCGACGTGACATCGATGGTGATCGCCAATGTCGGCGTCTCCATGCCCGTGTTCGTGCTGGGCCTGCTCCTCCAGTTCGTGTTTGCCTTGCTCCTGAAGGGCACGCCATTTGCCTTGCCCCCCTCGGGCAGGCTGTCATCAGGGGTCGAGGTGCTGTCACTGGTGGAGGTCTGGCATCTCGAAAACGTCACCGGGGCCCTGCGCGGGTTCCTCGACTTCTTCTCGCGTCTGTACATCCCGACGGCGCTCATCACCGGCCAGTGGGGAGCCCTCGGTGATGCCTTCAGGCATCTGATTCTTCCGATGGTCGCGCTCGGCACGATCCCGCTGGCGATCATCGCCCGGATCACGCGATCCAGCCTCCTGGAAGTGCTCGGGCTCGACTATGTCAGGACCGCCCGGGCGAAGGGCCTGCGCGAGGGAGCGGTGGTCCTGCGCCATGCCACGCGCAATGCCCTGCTGCCCGTGGTGACCATCGTCGGCCTGCAGCTCGGCGGCCTGCTGTCGGGAGCGGTCCTCACCGAAACGATCTTCAACCTGGCCGGCGTCGGCCGCACGGTCTATGAGGCCATCACCGGCCGGGACTATGTGGTGATCCAGGGATTCACCCTGATCGTCGCGTTCGCCTACGTGTTCGTGAACCTGCTCGTGGATCTTTCGTACGGGTTCCTCGATCCGAGGGTCCGACAGCGATGAACGGCGCCGCTCGATGACCGATCAACCCGCCCCCGCGCCGGTCCCGGTACTCGCGCCGGCCCCGGTGCCCGCGCCCGGCGACGCGGGGGAGGTGCTCTCCGCGCGCCCGGCCAGCCTGTGGCGAGACACGCTGGCCGGAATCCTGCGTCAGCGTTCCGCGGTGGTGGGCCTGGTGATCCTCGGGATCTTCCTGATCGTAGTGGTGTTCGCCGACCAGATCGCGCCGTTCGATCCCCGCCAATCGATGCTCGGGGTGGAGGACGGGATCCTCAAGCAGGCGCCGCCCTGCGTCCACCTGTTCGGCTGTCCGGCCGACCGGTTCGAACACATCTTCGGCCTCGACACGAACTTCCAGGACGTCTTCAGTCGGGTGGTCATCGGAAGCCGCATCTCGATCGGGATCGGGTTCGCCGCAGTCGGAATGGCAATCGTGATCGGCGGGATGATCGGCGCCGTCGCCGGGTACGTCGGCGGTCGGACGGACAACATCCTGATGCGGCTCATGGACGTCGTCCTCGCGTTTCCATCGCTCCTGCTGGCCATCGTCATCGTGTCGGCGCTCGGATCGAGCCTCATCAACACGATGCTTGCGATCAGCATCGTGTCGATCCCGATCTACGCCCGCATCGTCCGGGCGTCCGTCCTCGGCGCCCGGGAAAACGACTACGTGACGGCCTCGCGGGCGCTCGGCGAGTCGACCTCCGGGATCCTCATCCGGCGGATCATGCCGAACGCGGTGACACCCTTGATCGTCCAGGGCACGCTCGGGATCGGGACGGCGGTGCTGGAAATCGCGGCCCTGGCCTTCGTCGGCGTGGTCAGCCTCAGCGAGATCACCTGGGGCTCCATGATCGCCATCGAGTTCCAGCGCCTCTTCACGGCGCCGCACATCATCCTGGCGCCCGGCCTGGCCATCACCTTCGTCGTCCTCGGGTTCAACCTGCTCGGTGATGGCCTTCGCGACGCCTTCGATCCGAGGCTCAACCGATGACCGAGGCATCCGTGGAGGAGATCGTGCCGAACGCCGTCTCGGCGTCGGCGTCGTCCGCCGCAGTGCGTGGTCGAGCCGGCGAGCTGCTGCTGGAGGTCCGTGGCCTGCAGACGTCGTTCCACACGCGCGACGGCATCGTTCGGGCGGTCGACGGCATCGACTTCCACGTCGGACGGTCGGAGATCCTCGGGCTGGTCGGTGAATCCGGCTGCGGCAAGAGCGTCACCAGCCTCTCGATCATGCGCCTCATTGCCAGCCCCGGGATCATCGAGGCGGGCGAGGTCCTCTTCGACGGCCGGGATCTCCTCAAGATTCCCGCGGCCGAGATGCGCGCCATTCGCGGCAATCGCATCAGCATGATCTTCCAGCAGCCGACCTCCGCCCTCAATCCGGTCTGGGACGTTGGTCGCCAGATCGGCGAGGTTCTCGAGGTCCATCGCAACATGAAGCGGGCCGATGCTCGACGCCAGGCGCTCGAGCTCCTGAAGATGGTCGGGATCCCGGACGCGAAGCGCCGACTCGATGCCTATCCACACGAGCTGTCCGGAGGCATGGCACAGCGGGTCATGATCGCGATGGCCCTGGCCTGCGAGCCGGAGCTCCTGATCGCGGACGAACCCACGACGGCCCTCGATGTCACGATCCAGGCCCAGATCCTCGACCTGATGCGCGACCTCCGGGACCGGACCGGCACGGCGATCATCCTGATCACCCACGACCTCGGTGTCGTCGCCGAAACATGCGATCGCGTCGCGGTCATGTACGCCGGCGAGATCATCGAGCAGGCGACCTTGGAGGAGTTGTTCGCCGCACCTCGCCATCCGTACACGCGCGGCCTGCTCGGGTCGATCCCGGTCCTCGGCGACGTCCGGGGGGCGCTGACGGTGATCCCCGGCAACGTCCCCAACCTCATCAACCTGCCGCCCGGATGCCGCTTCGCGCCGCGCTGCTCGGCTCGGGTCGAGCATGCCGTGACGCTGGCCGACTCGACCCATCCCGTGCTGCTGCCCGTGGCACCCGGGCACGAGGCGCGGTGCTGGCTCTACCACGACGAGGACGGGCGACTGCGGCCCGTGGCCCTGGATCAGACGGGGGCACCGGCGTGACCGACACCGACTCGAAGCCCCTCCTCCAGGTTCGCGATCTGGTCAAGTACTTCCCCGTTCACGGCGGTGTGCTGCAGCGCGTCGTCGGCCAGGTCCAGGCAGTGGACGGTGTCAGCTTCGACATCCGGCGCGGCGAAACCCTGGGCCTGGTGGGGGAATCGGGCTGCGGAAAGACCACCGTCGGGAGGCTGATCCTGCGGCTGATCGAGCCGACCTCGGGCACCATCATGTTCGACGGCACGGACATCACCGCCCTCCATGGATCCGCCCTGAAGCCGTTCCGGCGCAAGATCCAGATCATCTTCCAGGACCCCTATGCCTCACTCGATCCGCGCACCCCGATCGGCGACAGCATCGGAGAGGGCTTGCGCATCCACGGCCTCGGGACATCGTCCGAGCGGCAGGCGAAGGTGCGCCGGATGATGGATCTGGTGGGCCTGGCCTCGTACTACGCGCGCCGCTATCCGCACGAGTTCTCGGGCGGCCAGCGCCAGCGGATCGGCATCGCCCGCGCCCTCGTCCTGGAACCGGAGTTGCTCGTCTGCGACGAGCCCGTCTCGGCGCTGGATGTATCGATCCAGGCCCAGGTCCTCAATCTCCTCAAGGCGCTCCAGCGCGAGCTGGGCCTCACCTATGTGTTCGTCGCCCACAACATGGGCGTCGTCGAGCACATCAGCGACCGTGTTGCCGTGATGTACCTGGGGCGGATTGCCGAGGTCGCCGACCGGCATGCGATCTTCCGCGACCCGCACCACCCGTATACCCAGGCGCTCATGTCGGCCATCCCGATCCCGGATGTGCGGCGCCGGCGCCGGCGGGTGATTCTCACCGGCGACGTCCCCTCCCCGCTCAATCCGCCCGCGGGCTGTCGGTTTCATCCGCGCTGCCCGCTGCGCGAACGGCTCGGCCAGCCGGAAATCTGCGCCACCGACCAACCCGCCCTCGTCGTCCGCGACGGCAACGATCCCGTGGAGCACCTGGCGGCCTGCCACTTCGTCGATGCCCGTGAGCAGCCGCTGCACGCCATGGAGGGGGCCTGACCCAGGCGCGGGACGATGGTGGACGGCCCCGGCCGCCCCTCTGCCGATCGCGGCCTAGCGGAGCAGCTGTTTCTTCATGAAGATCGCCTGATCCGCGAGGTCACCGAGCGCCGGGCTGATCGCCACGTACGCCTGATTCCCCGCGACGAAGTCGACGAAGCCGGCCTGGACGGCCTCACTGTTGCCGGCGTTCATGCCGGCGATGACCGCCCGGACGCCGGCGATCATCTGGGCGTATGCCGCGGCGAGCTGGTCCCCGACCGGTTGCGTGGCCGGGTAGGCCTGGAGCCGGGGGATGTTCTTCTCGTTGCCCTCCAGGAACGTCAGGGCATCAGTCATCGCCTGGAGGACGCGCACCGCGTCGTTGGACTCCACCGCCGCAACGAGGTCGCTTGCCATCTTGGTGAAATCGCCGTCGGCGGCACCCAGCGCAATCGCCGCCTCGACGGTGGTGGTCGGCCAGAATGTCGGCTTCGGCCGGGGGCTGCCGCTCCCGTCGGCTGAGGCGGAGGGCGTCGGGCTGGTCGACGGTGTCGTCGTGCTGGCACCGCAGGCAGCGAGCGTCGCCGTGATCAGGAGGACGCCGATCACGGCGAACACGCGGGCAGAACCGGGTCCCGGAGTGGCGCGCGCGCCCCGCAGCATGTGGCCCACGCTCAGCCGGCTACGGCCGTCTCCACGACGGACTGGGTTGCCGCGGTCTCCTGGATCACCGATTCGTTGATCTCATCGGTGAAATGACACGCCGCCCGATGTCCCGTCGCGTCGAGGACCCGTAGCTCCGGCTCGGTGGTCACGCACTGCTCGGGGTTGCCGAGGCGCTCGCGAAGCCAGCAGCGCGTGTGGAAGCGACAGCCCGATGGCGGCGCGGCCGGCGATGGCACGTCCCCCTTGAGGACGAGCCGCTTCCGGCGCTTCCGCGGATCCGCATCCGGGATGGCCGAGAGCAGGGCGACCGTATAGGGGTGGCTCGCGTTCCTGTAGAGCTCCTCGACGGTACCGACTTCCACGAGCTTCCCGAGGTACATGACCCCGATCCGGTCGCTGAAGTACTCGACCACCGAGAGGTTGTGGCTGATGAACAGGTAGGTCAGGTTCAGGTCTCGCTTCAGGTCGAGGAGAAGGTTCAGGACCTGGCTCTGGATGGACACATCCAGGGCAGACACGGGCTCATCACAGACGATGAAGTCGGGGCTCAGGGCGAGGGCACGCGCCACGCCGATCCGCTGGCGCTGGCCGCCCGAGAACTCATGCGGGTAACGCCGCGTGTAATCACGACGGAGGCCCACGATTTCCAGCGAATCCTCGACCCGCTTGTCCCGCTCGGCACGATTCGTGATGCCCTGGGCGACCAGGCCCTCCCCGATGATGTCCGAGACCGGCATCCGTGGGTTGAGCGACCCGAATGGGTCCTGGAAGATGATCTGCATCTTGCGACGAAGCGGCCGCATGTCGTCGGCGGCGACGTCGTCGAGTTCATAGCCGTCGAAGATGACCCGCCCGTCGGTCGGGGGCGTGAGCTGCAGCAGCGTCCTGCCCAGGGTGGTCTTGCCGCAACCTGATTCCCCGACGAGGGCGAAGACCTCGCCGCGCATGACATCGAAGTCAACGCCGTCGACGGCATAGATCGTGCCCACCTGCCGGCGCAGCAGGCCGCCCATGATCGGGAAGTGCTTCTTGAGCCCGCGGACCGACACGAGTGGGTCCTCGGGCGCATCGACCGTCGACGCCGCGGGTGCCCCGTTTACCGCCGCCGTGATCGGCACCTGTGCGACGCCCGTGGCACTGGCATCGGCGGACCGGGTGGCCAGGTCGACGATCGCGATCTCGCGTTCCAGGACGGCCACGGTCGCAATCTGGGGGCCCTCGGCGTTGCGCTCGGTGAACCAGCGGCGGCCCCGGTTCAGGGACCAGGTGACCGGCAGACCGATTGCAAGCAGCAGCGCACCCAGGGTGCCGATACCGAATGCGGTGTTGCCGTCCGCGTTCTCGACGCCGCTCACGCCGGCGATCAACGCTGCCCCGATCCCCGCGTACACGACGCCGACGCCCATGGCGAGCACGTAGGCCCACAGCTTTCGGTCCCGGAATCCGAACGTCGACACGAACCCGAGGATGACCAGCACGTAGGCAGGCCAGAGGGCAAGGATGGCATCGAAGGCTGCCCCGAGCCTCAGGAAGACGACGGCCACCAGGAGGATCACGACGATGATCATGAACAGCGTCGCCAGGCCGACATAGATTGCCCGGGCACGCTGAAGTGGTTCGATCAGGCGGCGACGAAGGCGCCCCTTGATGACCGGGTTTGCGAGATCCTGGGTGCGCGCCATGGACGTTCCGTGTGCCTCCATCAACGCTGCTCCGTCGGGAGTGTGCGCCCGACGTGCATGGCCGTTCGGTGGTGCTCGAGTGCGCCCGGCAGCCGACCGGCGCCTTCCGGGGTGTGCAGGTGGCAGCGTGCGAGGTGTGTGTCTCCGGTCGTCCTGGCCAGGTCGGGTGCCACCGTCCTGCAGCGATCCCAGGCATACGGGCAGCGAGGCTCGAACCGACAGGCCGGCGGCAGGTTGAAGGGCGACGGCACGACGCCCTTGATCGCCGAAAGTCGGCCACCGCGCTTCTCGACCGAGGGAATGGATTCGAGCAGGCCCATCGTGTAGGGGGCGCGGGGCTCGAGCAGGACGTCAGTGACGGAGCCCGACTCCACGATCTCGCCGGTGTACATCACGATCACGTTGTCCACCATCTCGGCGACCACGCCCAGATCGTGCGTGATGAGCAGCAACGCCGAGCCGGTTCGCTGCTGGATGTCCTTGAGCAGTTCGAGGATCTGTGCCTGGATCGTCACATCGAGGGCAGTGGTCGGCTCGTCGGCGATGATCAGCTTGGGATCGCAGGACAGCGCCATCGCGATCATCACGCGCTGGCGCATGCCGCCGGACATTTCGTGGGGGTACTGCTTGACCCGCCGTTCGGGACTCGGGATCCCCACCAGCGCCAGGCTCTCGACGGCACGGGCCATCGCGGCTTTCTTGCCCAGCCTCTGGTGAAGCGCGACCTGCTCCGCGATCTGGTCGCCGATCGTGAACACCGGATTCAGGCTGGTGAGCGGCTCCTGAAAGATCATCGCCATCTCGGAGCCCCGAATCTTGCGCATCTCCTCGAGCGGCATCGAGAGGATTTCCCGGCCGTCGAACCAGACCTCGCTCCCCTCCCCGACGGTGGCCGGCGGGATGTCCAGCAGGCGCATGATGGTCAGGGCGGTGACGCTCTTTCCGGATCCCGATTCGCCCACGATCCCGAGCGTCTGGCCGCGTTTCAGGGAGAACGAGATGCCGTCGACCGCCGGCACGATGCCGTCCAGAACCTTGAAGGTCGTCCTGAGGTTCCGGACCTCCAGGAGGACGTCGCGGGGCGGCGGCGCCCCGATGGGGGCGTGGGCGGCGAGGGTCTCGGTCACGCCCGGCTCCTGGGGTCGAAGGCGTCTCGAAGGCCGTCGCCGATGAAATTCACGGCCAGGACGGTAAGCACGATGGCCAGGCCCGGGAAGGCGGGCCACCACCAGTTGCCGACGAGGAGGAAGGTCCGGGCGTTCGACAGGATGTTCCCCCAGGTGGGCGTGTACGGGTTCACGCCGAACCCGAGGAAGCTCACGAACGCCTCGCCGATGATGTTGCCGGCCACGATCAGGGACGCGGCCACCACGATGGGCGAGATGGCATTGGGCAGGATGTGCCGGAAGATGATCCGACGATCGGACACGCCGACGGCCTTCGCGGCCTCCACGAATTCGCGTTCGCGAATGGACAGGAAGAGGGAACGGACCAGCCGGCTCACCCCCATCCAGCTGAACAGCCCGAAGATGATGATGATCTGCCAGACGTTGTCCCGATTGTCCTTGAAGAAGCGGGCGATGACCAGGATGACGAACAGGAGCGGCAGGCTGAGCATCACGTCGACGATGCGCATCAGCAGGTTGTCGACGAAGCCGCCCACGAAGCCCGAGATCGCGCCGACGACCGTGCCGATGGTCACCCCGATGATCATGCTGCTGAACCCGATCAGGAGCGACGTGCGGGCCCCGTTGACGACGAGCGTGAGGACGTCCCATTGCAGTCCGCCGGTCTCGCCCATCGGGTGCTTGAGCGACGGCGGGTTGCCCGCGTAAGCGATCTTGTCCGGCCGCGGAATGTTGTCCACCGCGTACGGCAGGAAGATCGGTCCGAAGATCGCTGCGGCGAAGATCACGAACAGGATTCCCACGCCGATGAGCGCCAGGTGATGCTGGCGGAACTTGCGCCAGACCAGCTCCATCTGCCCGAGGGACTGGAGATTGATCTCGTAATCCTCGGCCTCCGCCGGGGCGGGGGTCGAATTCGGCTGCGAGGGGGACATCGTCGAGCCTTCCCGGTCGGGTTCGTGCGCCATCTGACGGGCTCCTAGTACTTGATGCGCGGGTCGACGAAGGCGTAGGCGACGTCGGCGATCAGGTTCGCCACGACCACGAGGGACGAGGTGATGAGCAGGATGCCCATGTTGATCGTGTAGTCGGACTGGTTGATCGAATCGATCGTCAGCTTGCCGATGCCGGGCCACGAGAAGATCGTCTCGGTGACGATGGCGCCCGTGAACAGGAACGGAATTTCAAGGCCGATGTTGGTGACCACCGGCAGGAGGGCATTGCGCAGCGCGTGCTTGAACGTGACCACCCTGCCCGGCAGCCCCTTTGCCTTGGCCGTTCGGACGTAGTCCTGACCAAGCGTTTCCAGCATGCTCGCGCGAATGAACCGCGAGTCGCCCGCGATGTTCACGACCACGAGCGTGACGACCGGAAGGATGAGGTGTCGGCCGATGTCGAGGACCGAGGCCACCGGATTCTTGCCGAAGTACACCCAGTACGCGTCGCTGCCGAAGGGCGGCGATACGCGGATGTCGGTCATCCCACTGACCGGCAGGATCTTCCATGCCACACCGAACTGGAAGATCAGCATCAGGCCGAGCCAGAACGTGGGCATGGCAAAGCCGACGTAGGCAAAGATCGTCGCGAACTGGTCAAAGATGGAATAGCGTTTGATGGCCGCGAAGACGCCCAGCAGGATCGCGATCGTGAGCCACACGAAGAGCGCGACGCTGGCGAGGATCGCGGTGGGGAGCGCCGCCCGGATGATCCTGGCGCCCACGAGGTCTCCCGAGTCGATGGAGTACCCGAGGTCGCCGTGCAGGACCCCGTTGTCCGATCCCGAGATCGGGGTCGGCAGGAAGTTGGGCCAGCCGGTCGGCCCGATGAGCGCCGCGAGCCCGTCCGCCTTCGGATTCAGGATGCCCATCCACCGTCCGTACTGGACCGGGATGGGCTCCAGCAGGCCCCATGCCTCGAGGAATTTCTGGCGCTGCTCGTTGGTGATGCGCGGGTTCTGGGCGAACTTCTGCTGGGGTCCGCCGGGGGCGGCCAGCATCAGCGCGTAGGTCACGATGGTGATGCCGATGATGACGGGGATCGCCTGAACGACCCTTCGAATCACGTACTTCGTCATCGCGGCCCCTTCCGATCATGCAACCCGCCATCGCCGTGGCGTCGGGTCAGGATACCGGCCCTGGTCCTGGGCCGCTGTACGAACTTGGGGCGCCCGTCGAAACGGGCGCCCCAAGTGGCATGGTCCGGTGAATGATCGCGGAGCGATCAGCCCTTGACGTACCAATCGACGGCGTTCCAGGTCGGGCCAGCTTGTGTCGGGTTTCCGAAGAAGTTCCCGATTCGGGCGCCGAACAGGTCAACCTGCTTGCGGTAGTAGAGCGGGACCTCGACGGTCTTCTCCACGTAGATCTTCTGGAAGTCAGCCATCGCGTTCTTGATCGCCACGAAGTCCACGCTCGTCTTGACGAGGTCAAAGGCGGCGTCGATCCCCGGGTCGCTCACCTGCGCGTCGTTCGCGCCGTTCGGCTCGAACTGGCTGCTGTGGTAGCTGAAGTAGCTCCCGAGCGGGTCGATCGACGAGCTGAACGCATGCTCAGCAAGGTCGAAGTTGCTGCGGGAGAGGGCGCAAGGCGTGTCGTTGGTCGCCTCGTTGTAGTCGGCGAAGATATCCCCGGCCGGAACGGGGTTCGGGATCGCTTCGATCCCGACGTCCTTCAGCCAGTTGGCGATCAGGGCCAGCGTGTCGATCCGGACCTGCCGGGTCGTCGTGCAGAGCTCGATCTTGGCTGTCAGGCCGCCCTTTTCGCGGATGCCGTCCCCATTGGTGTCAACCCAGCCCGCGGCCTCGAGAATGCTCTTGGCCTTCTCGGGGTCGTAGGTCGCCGGCGCCTGGTCCGCGAAGAACCATGCGTTCGGGGAGATGCTCGTGTTCGCGATCTGGACCGTGTTGTTCAGAAGTCGCGTGTTGATCTCGTTCTTGTCGATCGCGAACGGGATCGCCGACCGCATCGCTGCGTCGGCCAGCGGGCAGCCCGTGCCGCGATCCTGGACGACGGGGTTGCGCGAGCAGCCACCGGTGTTGGTCGTGGCGTCGAACGGTCCGGCGGACCAGTTCGGGCGAAGGAACTCGTACAGCAGCGCCGGAATGGCGCTGGTGTTGGCCGTGAGGCCCTGGGCATCCAGCTTCGGGATATCCGAGTCCTGGAGGTCGGTGGCAACGTCCACCTCGCCGGCCGCGAAGCCTGCGATCATGGCGTCGGCATCGCCGTACCACTTGAACACGAGCGTGTCCAGGTGGGCCGACTTGCCGGTCGACCAGCTCTTGTACTGGTCATTCCGGACGAGCCTCAGCTCCTGGCCCGGCGTGACCGACTCGAACTTGAAGGCTCCGGAAACGGGCAGCTTGGCCACTTCGTCGGCTCGGAAGCCGGCGCCCTGGACCTGGTCGGCGATCGGGATCGACCCCAGGTAGTGGCGCGGAAGCGGAGCCGCGTTCATCGTGATGTAGCCTTCGTAGATTTCCTTGAAGTGCTGCACGATGACGGTCGGCGACGTGCACTCGGTGGTCGAGATGTCGTAGCCGGCAGTGATCACGCCGACGTTGTCCGGGTCCATCACCCATTCGGCGGCGTACTTGAAGTCGTCGCACGTGAGCGGCTGGCCATCGGACCACTTGAGGTCGGGCTTCAGGGTCCAGGTCACGGTCATGGCGTCACCGCCGATACCCGGGACCTGGACGCCGCCGTTGGTGGTCGTCGGCACGTCGACGGCCAGATCGGCCGCGTAGCGGTAGTCGTCCGTGAACGTGATGAGGGTGGACCAGACCGCGGAGGCCACGTTGGCCTCGGTGACCTGACCGAGATAGAACGGGTTGAACTGGTTGGCTTCCTGCCAGTCGCCGATGATCAGCTGGCCGCCGTCCGTGCCGGCCTCGACGCGAGTCGGGTAGGTCGTCCCAACGAGATCGACGGACTCAGGGGTCGGTGTCGGGGCGTCGGTCGGGGCCTTCGACGGGGCCGATGACTCGGGCGGCTGGCTGGCCGCGCCTCCGCACGCCGCGAACACGATTGCCGTGGTCGCGAGCAGCGCCAAGAGGGGTTTGCGCATGAATGCTCCTCCAATTCGGCGATAAGTCGCCTTGACTCCCACTCGACAGAGCGGCCGCTCCGCGGGGCCGTTCGTACTCACGAGGTGGGCACGAAAAACGGGCGCGGGTGAGCAGCGGCCTTCTGCGCTGCCGACACTATGGGCAGGTGCCGTGGAGGTGTCAAATCCGGCAAGGCCGGATCAGTCCACCTTGGGTGATCGCCCGGTCGTTCGAACGGACACCTCCTTCCGTTCCGGAACCAGGTCGTCCGGGTACCGCCGAGGCGCGACGTAGCCCGGCGTGGCGGCAGGTGTCGTGGTCCCGAACAGCAGACCGGTGCTGGACTGCCAGATGTAGGCTGCCTCGACCTGTCGGGCTCGTCCCTCGAGCTGGGCAGCGCTGTAGCCCGTGGGCTCATCGACACCACCCGCGAGCGGCACGTGGAGCGCGAGCGGCCCCACCACTGCGGCCACGACCAGGGTGCCGGCTACCAGGCCGGCAAGGGATGCTCGCCAGCGCCAGACGGCGGCGGCCGCCGCGGCCCTCGTGCCGACGATCCGGCGGCTGAGGTTCGGCCATGCCGACGCGGATCCGGCCTCCCCGGCATCGGCCTCCCCGAACCGTCGCATGGCCACGATGGCCAGCGCCAGGTCCTGGAGCTCATCGGAGCAGCGACGGCACCACTCCAGGTGGTCCAGGGCCGCTGTCGATCCGGGTGTGGGTGTCCGTGGATCAACGATCTCCAGCAGTGCCGACGCGTGCCGCCGGCAGTCGGGCTCCACGGGTGGGTGGGTCATGGCCGAATCCGGCGGCGGTCCGCCGGCCCGAGCGCGACGATCGACACGGCCCGCGCCGGGGTGCTGCCTGCCGGCAGGGTCACTTCGGAGGACCGGCGCTCCCGCGCAAGCTGGCCCCGCAGTCCGGCGAGGGCGTAATGCAGCCTCGACTTGACGGTCCCGAGGGCAATGCCCAGGGCGAGCGACGTCTCGAGCAGCGACATGCCGTGCAGGTAGTACAGGACGATCACGCTCTGGTGCTTGGGCGGCAGGGCCGCGATGCTCGACCGGATCGTCTGCCGAAGTTCCTCGCGCTCTGCCAGGTCGGACGGCCCGGGACCTGCATCGCGGACCTCCGCGGTCATCTCGCCGATCGGGTCGATCGGGAGCTTGCGACGACCCAGGCGGGAGTAGCACAGGTTGAGTGCCACCCGGTGCAGCCAGGGCACGGGCGAGATGTCGGTTCTCAGCGTGTGGCGATGCCGGTAGGCGCGGAGGAACGTGTCCTGGAGGATTTCCTCGGCCGCCTGCCGGTCACCCGTGAGTCCATACGCCGTCCGATGGATCAGGGCTCGGTAGCGCTCGAAAAACACCTCGAAGGCGTCGAGATCGTCCCGCTGGAAACGCAGGATCAGGTCACGGTCCGCGCTCTGGCCAGGGCGAGCGCGATCGCGGTCAGGTGGCTCCTCGGCGCCGAACAGGTTCGGCGTCTGCGCGGCGGCGCGCGGATCGTCCAGCGTCTGCTCCTCCGTCCGGTGGTCGATCACCCCGGTGCGTCCCACAGGTCCATACCGGACATCGCGGGAAAAGGTTCAGGTCGCGGTGGCAATGACGGCCGCGGGTGCCTCTGCCCCTTCAGCCGGCCCTGGTCAGGGCCTCGTACGCAGCCTCATCCAGGAGGGCGTCCACCTGGCTCGCGTCGGTCAATCGAACGCGGATCATCCAGCCCGCTCCGTAGGGATCGCCATTGGCCAGCTCCGGTTCACCGGCCAGGGCGGCATTGGCCTCCACGACCTCGCCGCTGACCGGTGCGAACAGGTCGCTGACCGCCTTGACCGACTCGACCACCCCGAACGTCGCGTGCTGTTCCAGCGATCGACCGATCGACGGCAGCTCAACGAACACGACATCGCCCAGCTGGTCGGCAGCGTAGGCGGTGATGCCGACGGTGGCGACGTCGCCGTCGAGCTGGACCCATTCGTGATCCCTGGTATACCGGCGTTCCGACGGGGCCATCGCGGGTTCGTCCTCCTGATCGGTGGTCTTCGAATCAAGCCCTGAACGGCTGGGCGCTGCTCGCCGAGTCGGTCAACGCGCCCGGCGGTAGAACGGCAGTTGGGTGACTTCGGCCGCCACCGGTTGATCCCGCACGTCGACGGCGAGGATCGTACCCGGTTCTGCGTGCTTCGGATGGACGAACGCCATCGCGATCGGCCGACCGAGCGTCGGCGAGTGGGTACCCGAGGTGATGATGCCGGTTGGTCCTTCCTCGTCACGGACGACATATCCGTGCCGGGCGATCCCGCGGCCCGTGACCACGAGTCCGACGAGGCGACGGGCCGGGCCTCGCGACGCGATCCGCATCAGGGCGTCGCGGCCGACGAACGTGCCGGGCTTGTCCAGCTTGACCACGCGACCGAGTCCGGCTTCGAACGGGTTGGTGGCCCGGTCGAGTTCGTTGCCGTACAGGGGCATGCCCGCCTCGAGCCGGAGCGTATCGCGCGCCCCGAGACCGCACGGGATGAGCCCGGCGTCGGCTCCCGCGGCCGAGAGCGCCGACCAGATCCCGGTGGCGCGGTCCCAGTCCACGAAGACCTCGAAACCGTCCTCGCCGGTATAGCCGGTCCGCGCGACAAGGGCCGCTACACCGGCCACCGTTCCTTCGCCGATCGCGTAGTACCGAAGTCCGGACAGGTCAACCGAAGTCAGTGGCTGGAGTATTGAAGCGGCGACGGGCCCCTGGATTGCCACCAGCGAGGTGACCATGGACCGATCGTCGAGGACGGCGTTCCAGCCTGCGAGGCGATCTGCGAGGGCGTCGGACACGACGGAAGCATTGCTCGCGTTCGCCACGACGAGAAAGCGATCCTCGGCCAATCGGTAGACGATCAGGTCGTCGATGATGCCGCCGTCCTCGGCGCAGATCATCGAATACTGGGCTCGTCCGATGGCGAGCGCCCGCGGGTCGGACACGAGCGCGCTCGCGAGTGCGTCGCCTGCATCCGGGCCGTCCACGAACAACTCACCCATGTGCGACAGGTCGAACAGTCCCGCGCGCTCCCGGACCGCCTGATGCTCCTGGAGGATCCCGGTGTACTGAACGGGCATGAGCCAGCCGCCGAACCCGATGAGCCGGGCATGAAGGGACTCGTGGAGGTCGACGAGGGCCGTCTCGCGCAGCGGCTGGGCGTCCTGGTCCGTCACGGTGATGCCGGTTCCGGCTCACGGGTGGTGCCGGGGCCGGCCTCACGCGGGGTCGTGAAACGCTCCGACAGCGCCTCGACCGCCTTCGCCACGAGCGCTCGCTCCGAGTCGAAGGTCAGCAGCTGCGACGCCTCGTCGAACGGCACCCATTGCACGCGCTCGAATTCGCGATCGTGCAGCGCCAGATCTCCACCGATCGGCTCCATCAGCCAGTAGTGGACGGTCTTGTCGATCCGGACGCCGTTCTGGACGAAGACATACGAGATCGCCGACAGTGGCTCCAGGATCTG
Source organism: Chloroflexota bacterium (assembly GCA_040389445.1). Classification (GTDB taxonomy): domain Bacteria; phylum Chloroflexota; class Limnocylindria; order Limnocylindrales; family CSP1-4; genus UBA5189. The sequence goes on along the minus strand of JAZJZX010000002.1, from coordinate 70,781 downwards.
CACGCGAAGCCCGGTCTCCTCCTCCACCTCGCGGAGCGCCGTCTGCTCGATGGTCTCGCCCGGGTCGGGTGTCCCCTTCGGCAGCGTCCAGGTCCGTCGCCGGCGGTCCCCATCTCGACGGCGGAGCCCAACCACCAGCGACGGGCGCCCGCGCATGGTCGAAATGACAATCCCGCCGGCCGAGGTGGCGGTGGCGGACCTCAGCCGAGCCACGGCGCCGTGACGGCGCTCGACCGGTGGATCCGAACGGACCGGGACCAGGTCATCGAGACGCGCGGACGCGGCCGCCCCGAACCCGGAAGCCGGGCACGGGTCGGCGTGATGGATCGGGTGCCGCCGCGGATGCTCGCCAGCGACGACCCTGTCTCGCGTCGCAGCTCGGTTGAGCGGCCGGAGCGCGCGCGGAACGCCACGGCAGAACCGAGACCAAGGCGGCGCTCGCGGATCCGCGCGGACGGTCGGGGGAAACTGGCTGCCGGACGCGCTGCGTACTTCGCGGCGATGCTGTGTTCCATCGCCCTCATGGTACCGCGTCAGGCTTCGGCTGCAAGGGACCGCCGCATCGATTCGGCCGCCTCCGGTGCCAACGCGCCACGCTGTTCGGCCAGCGCGATCTCGCGGCCGGCTGCGGCGAGATACAGGGGCAGCGCCCCCGGGGCATGGGCACGCATGGTCGCGAGATGGCCCGCCAGCGTCCCGACGTCGCCTCGGGTGATCGGGCCGGTAAGGGCCCTGGCGATCCCGAGGACACGGGCATTTTCCAGCGTCTGCTCGGCCAGGCGTCCGTAGATCGCCAGCGAACCGTGCTCGTCGAGGCCGGCGACGGCCCCGAGTTCGGCGATTGCGTCGAGCAGCGCGACGAAGCCGCCGGCCGCGAGAACCGCAGCCGCGTGGTAGGCCGACTTCGTCCCCGGTGCGAGACGAACGGCGGTCGCGCCGATCGCGTCGGCCATTCCGGCCAGGAGCGAGGCCAGCTGATCGTCTCCTTCGATGGCGATGGTCGCGCCGTGGAGCGCGGCCACGGCCAGCTCCGTGTCCGCGAATGCGACGAGCGGATGAAACGAGCCGGCCTGCGTGCCGGCGGCCATGGCCGGCTGGAGCACTTCGGCGCCAAGGGCGCCGGAGGTATGGATCATCGCCTGACCGCTGTACAGCCGGAGCGTTCCGGCCAGACCTGCAAGCGCGTCGTCGGGCACGGCCAGGATGATCAGTTCCACCTCGTCGAGCAGCGCCGTCGCCTCCGCGAAGGCCCGGGCTCCCGGTACGAGCGACTGAAAGCGAGCCCGTCGCCCGGGGTCCCGGGAGGCGATGGCTCCGACCGGCCAGCCGGCGCGAACCAGCGCGGCGCCGAGTGCCGGCCCAACGGCACCGCCGCCGACGATCCCGATCACCGGCGGCTCCCCCGGTCCGGAGTGAGCGTGCGGATGAGCGTGATCGAGCGGATGCGCCGGATCGTCGTGCCGATGTGGCCGCGTCGTCGGGTCAAGATCGATGCCCCGTTCATCCAGCTCGCGGAGGGTGTCGTCGGCGACCTTCGCGCGTCGATCGGACGCCGGGTCGGGCCAGGCCCTCATCGGCGCTCGGCCGCGGGGGGTTTTGGTCGGGCGCGGTACGCTTGCACGCAACGAGTGTAGCCACCCAGCGAGGGACCGAACTCCGTGCTCATCCCCGACCCGTTCGGCGCCCGCAGCCCCCTTGGGCCGGGCATGTCCGATTGCTACCGCCTGTCCGCGCTGGGCGATCGCATCGACCTGGCACGGACGCCGGTCACGCTCAAGATTCTCCTCGAGAATGCCCTGCGCCAGGCGGGCCGCGGCATCGTGGAACCGTCCGATGTCGAGCGTCTCGCCTCGTGGCGTCCGGGAGCCGGCGGCGAGGCAGAGATCCCCTTCATGCCCGGGCGGGTGGTGCTCCAGGACTTCACGGGCGTCCCCGCCATCGTTGATCTCGCTGCCATGCGGGATGCGATGGCCGCCCTCGGCGGCGATCCCGGCCGCGTGAATCCACTCGTGCCCGCAGACCTGGTCATCGATCACTCGGTCCAGGTTGATGCGTTCGGGACGCCGTCCGCCTTCGCCCTCAACGTGGCCCGTGAATACGAGCGGAACGGCGAGCGATATCAGCTCCTTCGATGGGCCCAGACCGCCTTTCGAGATCTGCGCGTCGTCCCGCCCGGGACCGGGATCATCCACCAGGTCAACCTCGAGTTCCTGGCCACCGTGGTCACGGAGCGCGCCGACGAGGCCGGCATGGTTGCCTTTCCGGATACCCTCGTCGGGACCGATTCGCACACCACGATGATCAATGCCCTGGGCGTGCTGGGGTACGGAGTCGGTGGGATCGAGGCCGAGGCCGTCCTGCTCGGCCAACCCCTCTACCAGCCGATGCCGCGCATCGTGGGCGTGCGCCTGACCGGCCAGCTGCCGCGCGGTTCCACCGCAACCGATCTGGTCCTCGTGGTGACGGAGATGCTCCGATCCTTCGGGGTTGTCGGCGCGTTCGTCGAGTTCGCGGGCGACGGGCTCGCCGGCCTGTCACTCGCCGATCGTGCCACGATCGCGAACATGAGCCCCGAGTTCGGTGCCACGGCGACGCTGTTCCCGATCGATCAGGAGACGATCGCCTACCTGCGCCTGACCGGTCGATCCCCGGAGCGGGTGGCTCTCGTGGAACGCTACGCCCGCCTGCAGGGGCTCTGGCGCGAGCCGGGCCCTGGCCCCGACTTCGACGCCTCCCTGACGCTGGACCTGTCGTCGGTGGCGCCGTCGGTGGCGGGTCCTCGACGGCCCCAGGACCGGGTGGAGCTGCCGGCCCTCCCGGCCAACTTCCATGCCGCATTTCCGCAGACCGCCGGCCCCGACCACCCCCTCCATCCTGTCCCGGTGGGCGCCGGCAACGGAAGCGCGATGGTCGGGCATGGGTCGGTCGTGATTGCCGCGATTACGTCCTGCACGAACACCTCGAATCCGACCGTCATGGTGGGAGCGGGGCTGCTGGCACGGAATGCGGTTGCGCGAGGCCTGACCGTGTCGCCGACCGTCAAGACCTCGCTGGCGCCCGGTTCGAGGGCGGTCACCGGATACCTCGATGCCGCCGGGCTGACGGAGCCGCTGGAACGGCTGGGATTTGCCCTGGCGGGGTACGGCTGCACCACGTGCATCGGCAATTCGGGACCCCTGGATGCGCCGATTGCCGAGGTGATCGAACACCACGAGCTGATCACCGCCGCGGTGCTTTCGGGAAATCGGAACTTCGAGGGACGCATTCATCCCCTCGCGCGGGCGAGCTATCTGGCATCGCCGCCCCTGGTGGTCGCGTTTGCGCTGGCCGGGCGGATCGACATCGACCTTTCGATGGAGCCGCTCGGGATCGATCGCGAGGGAGCGCCCGTGTTCCTGTCCGATGTCTGGCCGAGCCCGGACGAGATCCGCTCGGTCATCACCGACTCGATCGACCCGGCGTTGTTCGAGCGGACGTATGCGACGGTCTTCGAGGGCGATGATCGCTGGCGGGCCCTGCCGATCCCCGACGGAGACCGGTATGCCTGGGAAACAGCCTCGACCTACATCGCTCGCCCGCCCTACTTCGACGGCATGACGATGGAACCGGCACCGGTGAGCACCATCGCCGAGGCGAGGGCCCTGGCCGTCCTCGGTCACAGCGTGACGACGGACCACATTTCCCCCGCGGGATCGATTGCCGCCTGGTCGCCGGCCGGCCAGTGGCTCCAGGAGCACGGCGTCGGGCCCCTCGACTTCAATTCGTACGGATCGCGCCGCGGGCATCACGAGGTGATGATCCGCGGCACCTTTGCGAACATCCGGCTCCGCAACCGTCTCGTTGAGCGCGAGGGCCCGTTCACCGTCCACCTCCCCGGCGGCACCGAGACGACGATCTTGGAGGCAGCCGAGCGCTACGCGGCAGCCGCGGTGCCGCTGATCATCCTGGCCGGGCGGGAATACGGGTCGGGCTCGTCGCGAGACTGGGCCGCCAAGGGCACCGCGCTGCTCGGGGTCCGAGCGGTGATCGCGGAGAGCTTCGAGCGAATCCATCGAAGCAACCTCGTCGGGATGGGCGTGCTGCCGCTGCAGTTCATGCCCGGAGTCGGCATCGAGAGCCTCGGGCTATCGGGGCGTGAGTCCTTCACGATCCACGGCGTGGAAGGTGGCCCTGGGGCGCGCAGCCAGCTCACGGTCGAGGCCCGGGACGACAGCACCGGCGGAGTGACGTCGTTCGACGTCCTGTGCCGACTCGATGGCCCCATCGAGGTCGACTACTACCGCCAGGGCGGGATCCTGCCGGCCGTCCTGCGACGGATCGCCGCGAACTGAGCGGTCCGGCGAGCTGACCGGCCGAGAGCCCGATTCTCCGCGATCAGCGCTGGACGGCCAAGCGCCCCCGGGAGGTCCCGAGGGCGCCGACCTGGAGGAGGTTGACCGGGCTTCGCGAACCCGGTTGCTCGTGGGACGCGGCGGCAACCGCCCGCGTGACGGCCAGTTGCCCTACGGTTTGCAGATGACGAATCTCATTCCGGTCGCCCGTTCCGGCACGTGCCATTCCCGTGACGGCATCACGCGCCGCCCGGCGACATCGACGTCGTCCTGCTCAACGTGGAGCAGCAGGGTGCCCACGCCAGCATCAAGCACGGTGGCCAGCGTGTCGTCTGCCATCGCCGGGGGCGGGCGATCGCATTGCCATGGGCGACGGGATGGCCGACTGCCTCGAGCAGGGTCTACAGAGGTCGCGGCTGTCTGGCGCTCGGTGGACGGGCTGTCCTGGGATGCGCCTGACGTCCTCTCGTGTTGACCAGAAGTCAATGGTCCCGGCGGATGTGACATGGTCGAATCAATGCCGCACATCCCCGACGCTAAAGTAGGGGTCGAGGGGACAGCCATCTCTCGGCGGCACCACCCATGTCATCTGGACCAGCCACACGTCGGGTGCCACTCCACTCTCCGCGCTCGTCCCGCCCCCGCCTCCCAGCACGACCGACTCGCCGTCGCCTACGGTGACACTGGTACCGTCGAGCTTGTCGAAGGTGATCGTACGCGTTGCGGAGTCCCAGGCCGCGTGATTCGCCGGCCACAACAGAAGGACCGGTCCGCCTCGCTCGAGCAGAACGACGCACGTCTCCGTGATCCGCAGGGTCCCCTCGGTACGAGCCGTATCAGCACTGTCACCTGCCTGGACCACCGCCAGCGGCCCAAAATCGTCGCCGCCTGACGGCAGTGATCCGCTCGGAACCATGCTGACGGGCGGTGACGACGAAGGCGAACGAGGAGCCGACGACGGTTCGAACGACACGCACCCGGCGACGACAATCGCGGCGGCCAGTGCGGCGCCCGCGATGGCGGAATGGCGCACGCGCGCCGAGAGCGACGACCTGCCGAGCACCAATTCGATCCTTCTCACTGATCGAAACCTCCGTGACTCCTCGTCGTGATCCTCGCTGCGTGACTGGCGATTGGGCTCCTCCGCTCCGAATCGTGAGCGTCGAGGCAACAGATGAGGCCGAGAGGCGAGGTCTCGTCCTCGCGCTCCCGGCCTCCATCGGAATCACTATGGTGGGCGATACTGGATTCGAACCAGTGACCTCGCGGATGTGAACCGCGCGCTCTAACCGACTGAGCCAATCGCCCCTGCCGCCGACGCTGTCGCCGGATCAGGGCGCGATCATACACCGAGGTCCGGCCACCGACGGACCAGCGCCTCGCGGGTCAGCCCCTCGACGGCGATGGCCTTGTGGCGTGCGGCGGCACCCTTGGCGATCCGGACGGAGGATCGTGCCACGCCGAGTGCGTCGGCGATCAAGCGCTCCACGGCGGTGTTCGCAGCACCGTCCACAGGAGATGCGGCGACCCGGATGCGCAGGGTCCCGTCCACCACGCCATCGATCGCGTCCCGGCCGGCGCGCGGCATCACGCGCACCAAGAGGAGCGCAGCCCGGTCAGGCCGGCTCACCGGATGGAGCGAACGACCGCGCCGAGAACGAGGATCACGATCAACGGGGCGAAATCGAGGCCGCCGCCGGAGGGCAGGAACCTACGCACGGGGGCGAGGACCGGCTCCGTGAACAGCACGAGGAACTGCGCCAGTCCCGAACGACCCCGTGGGTCGATCCAGGACAGCAGGACACGTCCGATGATCGCGATCTCGAGCGCGATCAGCAGGAACTTGACGAAGTTGATGAGGAATACGGCAAACACGCGGCGAGTCTAGCCCGCGCCGAGGGAGCGTGCCCCGAACAGGATCCGCCCGATCCGGACCATCGTCGCGCCCTCTTCGACGGCGATCTCGAAGTCATCGGACATGCCCATCGACAGGTCCGGACCGAGAGCCGGCTGACGGGCCCGTAGTTCGTCGCTCAGGCGCCGCAGCCCGGCGAAGGTCGAACGAGCGTCCGTCGCATCGCGGTGCAATCGGCCAACCGTCATCAGGCCGTCGACCCGGAGGTTGGGCAGTTCGAGGATCTCGGGCAGCGCCGAGGCGATCTCCGCAGGTGCGAACCCGGCCTTGGCGGGGTCCTCGTCCACGTTCACCTGGAGCAACACCGGGAAACGGCTGCCGGGCCGTAGGTCGCCACTGATCCGGTCGAGCCTCGAGGCCAGTCCCACGCTGTCGACGGTCTGGATCGTCCCGAATGTTTCGATCGCGCGACGCGCCTTGTTGGACTGGAGCGGCCCGATCAGATGCCACGCGGCACCGGGGACCAGCCCGACCTTGTCGGCGGCCTCCTGGACCCGATTCTCGCCGAACGTGTGGATCCCGACCGAAACGGCGGCGCGCAGGCGGTGCGCGGGGATCGTCTTGGAGACGGCGATCATTCCCACGTCGGCCGGATCGCGGCCGGATCGCTCGCAGGCGCGCTCGATTCGATCCTGGATGCCGTCCCGTGCCGCAGCAATCCCGGCCGCCTCGGCCGGACTGACGGACTGGCTGGTGTGGTCCGCGCTGGTGTCGCGAGGTCCGGGGCCGGCTTCCACCGGCAACGCCTACTTCTGCCGGCGAAGGAAGCTGGGGATCTCCAGGTCCTCGGCGTCGTAGGCGGCCCGCTTGACGGGCGCCGCTTCCCCGACCGACCGACCCTGTCGCGCGGCGGCCTCGTCCGGGCGGGCGCCCGGAGCATCCGGGACCCCGACGTCGTTCAACTGGGTCCGCTGTCGCTCCAGCTCCTCGAGAAAGTCTCGCGGGACGCGAGCCGTGGCATCCGTCGGTGCTGCCATCGACGAGCCGCCCGAGCTGCGTGCGCCGGGTCGCTTGCCGTCGAAGCCCGTGGCGATGACCGTGATCTGGACCTCTTCGCCGAGTCGCTCGTTGAAGCTCGTCCCGAAGATGATGTTGGCTTCCGGATCTGCCGCCGCCCGGATCTCCTCGGCAGCCTCGGTGACTTCGAACAGCGACAGATTCGCACTGCCCGTGACGTTGAACAGGATGCCCTGCGCGCCCGCGATATTGACCTCGAGGAGCGGGCTGGCGATGGCCTGGCGGGCCGCCTCGACGGCCCGGTTCTCACCGCTCGCGCGACCAATCCCCATCAGCGCCGAACCCGCATCCTTCATGATCGCCCGGACGTCGGCGAAGTCGAGGTTGATCAGGCCGGGCATCGTGATGATGTCGCTGATCCCCTGGACGCCCTGACGGAGGACGTCGTCCACGACCCGGAACGCGTCCAGGATGGAGGTGTTCTTCTGGACCACGTCGCGCAGGCGGTCATTCGGGATCGTGATCAAGGTGTCGACCTTGGCCTTGAGCTCCTCGGCGGCCTTCTCCGAGGTCAGCTTCCGCTTGGCGCCCTCGAATCCGAAGGGCTTGGTGACGACACCGATGGTGAGTGCCCCCGCGGCCTTGGCCAGTTCAGCCACGATCGGGGCGGCCCCGGAGCCGGTGCCCCCGCCAAGCCCCGCGGTGATGAAGACCATGTCCGATCCCTCGAGGGCCGACGCGATCTTGTCGGCGTCCTCCTCGGCGGCCCGCTGCCCGATGGCACTGTCCCCGCCGGCACCGAGACCCCGGGTGATCTTGTCCCCGATCCGGATCTTGTGGGGTGCATCCGACTGCAGGAGCGCCTGGGCGTCCGTGTTGAGGGCGATGAACTCCACCCCCATCATCTCCGCCCGGATCATCCGGTTGACAGCGTTGCTGCCGCCACCGCCAACGCCGATCACGCGGATGAGTGCGAAGTTTTCCGAATCGGAACGCAGGGCCACCGTACTCCTCCAATGGCCTCTCGGGGCCGGGGCTGAACTGCCTGGGTTGGTGACCCGGAGCCGAAAGGAGGCGCGCTCGGTTGGGGCTCAGGGTCGTCGCCGGAGTCTACCATCGACGGCGGTTCGTGTGACCCCTCGAATCCGCCGGACCCGGTGGAAAAACCGGCCGACACGACGGCCCCGGACAAATCCCTCACAGCCGTCGGAGCCGGGCCGACAGCCTACGGAAAGATGCTCCGGAGCGCGTCCCGGAGGCGACCCAGGATTCCGAATGCCGGGGCCGATTCGTAGCGGGTCGGTTCGCCGTCGGCCAGGGAGCGAGCACCCCAGTGGAGGAGGCCGATCGCCGTCGCGTAGGCGGGCGTGAGGATCGAGTCCGTCAGGCCGGTGACGGAGCTCGGGGCAACGACGCGCACCGGCATCTGGAGGACCTCCCGACCGAGTTCCGCGAGTCCCGAGAGCTGCGACGCCCCACCCGTCATGATCAACCCGGCCGGCAGCATGCCGGCACCGGCCGAGCGCATCTCGGCCCCGAGCAACTCGAACGTCTCGCGCATCCGGGCCTCGATGATCTGGCACAACTCGAGTCGGCTGATGGTCCGCCCGGCCTCTTCGCCGAGCACGGAAACACCGATCTCCTCGTCGGCCGACACGCCGCGCAGATCGCACGTGCCGTGCACGATCTTGAGTTCCTCGGCGACCGGCAGGGAGGTCTTGATGCCGATGGCGATGTCGTTCGTGACGAAATTGCCGCCCACCGGCAGGACGCTGGTGTGGAACGGCGAACCCTCGTTGAACATCGCCAGGTCGATGGTGCCTGCGCCGATGTCGGCGACCGCGACGCCGAGTTCCTTCTCCGTCTCGGTCGCCACCGCCTCGGAGGCGGCAAGGGCGTTGGCGACACGCTCATCGATCTTGACGCCGGCTGCCGCGACACATTTCGTGAGGTTCTGGACGGCGGTCTGCGGGGCGGTGACGATGTGCGTTTCGACCTCGAGGCGCAGAGCGCTCATCCCGAGCGGGTCCTTCACGCCCTCCTGCCCGTCCACGATGAAGCCGCGGCGCTCGACGTGGAGCACGTCCCGATTGGACGGGATGGCCACGGCGCGGGCCACCTCGATGGCTCGCAGGATGTCCTCGCGACTCACTTCGCGGTCGTGGGCCGTGACGGCAACCTGACCCGTGGAGTTGAGGCTCTCCACCTGGGCGCCGCCGACGCCGACGAAGGCCTTGTCGATCTTCCAGCCGGACAGCCGCTCCGCCTTCTCGACGGCATCGGCGATCGACCGGACGGTCTGGTCGATGTTGACCACGGCGCCCTTCTTCAGGCCCGAGGACGGCACGGTGCCATGTCCGATGACGGTCACGCGGCCATCGCGACTCACCTCGCCAATGAGCGCACAGACCTTGCTCGTGCCGACGTCGATTCCGACGAGGACCCCTTCCACCACGGTGTTGCCTGCTCCCTCCCGGTCTCCCGGGTCAGATGAAGTGCCGCCGGATCAGGGCGACGTTGTTGAAGATCCGGAACCCGAAGTTGATCAGGGCCACGAGGTACAGATCCAGACTGAGTCGATCGCCGATGAACGTGAGGATCACCGCGACCACTGCGTTCGTGACGAAACCGGAGATGAAGATGCGATTGTCGTAGACGCCGTCGAGTTCGGCCCTGACCGCCCCGAGGACCGAGTCGAGCGCGGCGAGAATCGCCACGGCCGAATAGCGGCTGAACTCGAAGCTGACGTTGACGTTGAGGACGAGCCCGAGCAGGACGCCCACGACGAGGCCTGCCAGGGGGAGCAACACGTTGTCTCGTCCTCATTGCGGTGCGTTTTGGCAAGGCTACTCGACGGCATGGGACCGGGGCAACCTGCGACCTCGGCCGGGCCCGTCGTCATGGGGCTGTCGTGGCCTTTGGCACGAAGGTCCCGCTGTCCGCATCGGCCAGAATGACCTTCTCGACCAGGTCCTCGCGACCGGCCAGCAGGCTGCGGAGCAGTCTCACCTGCCCGGGGATCAGGTCCGGGGTCCGGAGCGTCGGCGTGTAGAGGCCGAACACGGCGATCCAGCTGCGCGGGATCGTGCCGACGACGAAGCCGTTCGCCTCGGTGACCGTGATCACGAGGCCGGTCGCCCGGCTCTCGATCGACGCGGGCGTCAGGGACCCGAGCCTCGTGGCCGCATCGAGGTCGACGGGATCGACGACCGACCCCACCGCGAAGGCGGCGGATCCAGGTCGCGAATCAGCGATCGTCGGGACATCCGAGGTGACGGTATCGGCACCCAGCGCCGCAAAGATCACCCCCTCGCGATCAACGAGGAAGCGCGTGTCCCCCACCGCCCACGCCATGATGGCCTCACGCTCCTGGATCTCGACGATCAGGGTGTCGGGCAGGCTCACGGTCGCCCGCGCCTTCGCCACCCCCGGCAGCCTTCGCAACCGGTCCTCGATCGGCCCGGTTTGAATGCGAAACAGGTTGGTTCCATCGGCAGTGGCCACAGCCCCGATGAGCGCGTCCGTCGCGGTCCACCGGAGCGCGGGCAGTTCCGTGCGCGCCAGCGTGAACGCGGGCGTCGTCGCGAGCCCGTAGAGACTCCCGATCGAGGCGAGGAGTCCGAGGATGGCGGCGGCCCGCGACGGCGTGAGGCGCCACCGTCTGAGCAGCCTGGGCCACCGGCGCAGGCCTCGAGTGCCGGGCCGCGCCGCATCGCCTCGCCTCGGCGTCCCGCGTGCCGATGGCCACGCGCCGGCGGAGCGTGCCCGGACGCCTTGCCGGCCGGGGCGACCCAACTTCATCGTCGCGCGCTCACCGGGGAAGATCGGCGGTGGTCAGGCGATGCGACGAGCGGGCCCGGTGCCGGGCGATGGCGAGATCGATGATCCGTCGGCAGACGGCCGTGAAGTCCAGTCCGGCTTCGCTCGGCATGGTCGGGAAGAGACTGATCGGCGTGAAGCCCGGGATCGTGTTGATCTCGGACAGGAACACCCCGCCGCCACCGAGCAGGAAGTCGACCCGCGCAAAGCCCTCGGCACCGGCAGCCCGGTAGGCGTCGCGCGCCAGTTTCTGCATGGTCTTCCTGAGGTTGTCCGGAATGTCGGCGCGCGGGGTGGTCGCCGACAGGCCCGGTGTGTACTTCGCCGCGTAGTCGTAGAACTCGTGGCCCGCCACGATCTCGCCCGGACCGTGGACCGCGAGCGGCGGCTCGGTCCCGATGATCGCGACTTCGAGATCGCGCGCCCCGGGCAGATAGGGCTCCACGACGGCCAGCGTGTCGAACCGGAACGCACGATCGAGACCGGGCCCGCGTTCGGCGGCATCATGGGCCAGGGTCATGCCGACCGAGCTCCCCAGGCGGGCCGGCTTGATCATGAGCCGGGGATCGCCGGCGCCCGACGCAAAGGCCTCGAGCTCTGCCAGGACAGCCTCTCGCCCGGTCTGCCACCGCTCGGACCGGATCTCGCGCCAGTCCAGCACGGGAAGGCCGAGCCCGCGCCAGATCCGCTTCTGCACCGCCTTGTCCATGCCGATCGAGGAACCCAGGACGCCGGAGCCGGTGTAGGCCAGCCCGCCCGCCTCGAGGATCGCCTGCACGGTCCCGTCTTCGCCGAATGGACCGTGGAGCGCAATGAACACGACCGGCTCGGGCCGCGCGTCGGCGAGGCGGTCGATGGCCGCTCCCAGCCGATATGGACCGTCTGCGCCCAGTGCCGCGGGATCGTCATAGACCGCGCTCATCCGATCGTCACGGACGTGATCGGCAGGCAGCCACCACCAGACTCCGGCGAGGTCGATCAACACCAGTCGCACCTCGAAACCATCCGCGCGGAGCGCGGATGCGATCGCGGTTCCTGAGACGATCGACACGTCATGTTCGGCCGAGGGCCCGCCCAGGAGCACCACGACCGGCGGGCGTGGATCCGGCGATGTGGTCATGGAATCGGCGCCCCTCCAGGTTCGTTGGCCGGCCACGGCCAGCCGGCCCAGTCACCGACGAACTCGATCTCGAACGCGAGTTCGGTACCGTCGAGCGATTGAATCGTCGCACGGACGCGCTCGGCCAGCCTGCGCACGTCGGCGGCGGTCGCGGTCCTGTCCGCGATGATGAAGTTGGCGTGCTTCTCGGACACGCTGGCGCCTCCCATGCGCGAGCCCTTGCAACCGGCTGCCTCGATGCGCTCGCCCGCGGACGCACCGTCGGACGGGTTCCGGAACACGCTGCCTGCCGACGGCAGGCCGAGTGGCTGATGCGCCTGTCGCCATCGGCGGATCTCGTCCAGGGTCGACCGGATCACGTCGGGTGCCGCCGGGGTCAGCCGGAACGTTCCGCCCACGATGAACTCGCGGCGGGATTCGTCCGCCGGGTGCTTGAACCGACTGTCGCGATAGGCGAAACCGAGCGTCGTGGCATCGACCCGGGATTCCACGCCATCCGGGCTCAGGATATCGGCCGACTCGAGGACCGACGCGATGTCGGCCCCGTGTGCCCCCGCATTGGCCCAGATCGCGCCGCCGACCGTTCCGGGAATGGCCAGCCCGAACTCCAGGCCGGCGAGGCCCGCCTTCTGTGTCTCGGTCGCGGCCCGTGCCATGGGAACGCCGGCGGCGGCAACGTAGCGGTCGCCGTCGAGCTGGCTCTGCTCCGCCTTGACGTGGATCACGAGTCCGCGGACGCCACGATCGGACACCACCACGTTGCTCCCGCGCCCAAGGACGAGCACGGGGATGTCCCGCGACCGGGCGAAACGGACGAGGCCGCGCAACTCGAAGGTGTTGCGGACCGTGGCCAGGAGGTCGGCCGGACCCCCGACGCGCATCGTCGTGATCCGGGCCAGGGGGGCGTGCTGTTCCACGCGGACGCCGACCCGGCGCGCGATGTCGGCGGCCAGGGCCGCCGTGTCGATGGGAGGCTTCTCCGCGGTCATGTAGCGGCACCTCGAGCGGTCCGTTCGACGATGTCGGGCTCGGGCAGCGGGACCCGATCGGCGAGCGCCATCAGGATGGCAGCGAGCGCCTTCGCCGCGCCGGGCCGACCGAGCGAACGAGCCGCCGCACTCATTCGCGCGTGCTGCGCCGGATCGTCAAGGATCCTGATCGCCTCCAGGAGGGCGGGCCCATCAAACGTCGCGTCGTCGATGAGGTGCGCCGCACCGGCGGCGGCGAGGACGGCTGCGTTTGCCCGCTGGTGCCCTCCGGCATGGGGGTACGGAACCACGACCATGGGCAGGCCGGCCGCCGTGACCTCCGCGAGTGTCGATGAACCGGCCCGCCCGATCACCAGGTCGGAGGCGGCAAAGGCGTCCACCATGTCGTCGCCCAGGAACGGCGCGGGTCGGTACCGGTGGCGCCGATCCGGCGGCAGGCCTTCGCGACCCGCAACCGCGGCCGCGTAGCCCTGATCGCCCGTCACGTGGATGACATGGCATCGCTCGACCAGCGCGGGCAGGACGGCGGCGACCGCGTCGTTCAGCCGGCGTACGGCCTGCGAGCCGCCGAAGACGAGGACGAGCCGCTCGCCCGGCGCGACACCAAGGCGCTCCCGGGCGGCCACGGCATCGAGCGAGCGCATGTCGCGAATGGGTGTGCCGGTCGTGAGACAGCGCCGGGCGGCCGTCGGCCCGCCCAGTCCGAGCACCGTGCAGGTCTCCGCGAAGGACACGGTAACGACGCTGGCGAGCCCGGCAATCGCGCGGACGCTCCGGCCGGGAACGACATTCCCCTCCCACAGGACGGTCGGAATGCCGAGCAGGCGCGCCGCAATGAGGACCGGGATCGCGACGTAGCCACCGGTCGTGAAGATCGCGGCCGGACGCCGACGAACCAGGAGGGCGAACGCCTGCGGTATCGAGAGCGCGAGTCGAATGGGGTCGAGGATCAGATGGATATCGCGCTCGACGCTCCGGAGCGAACGCAGGACGAGACGGCGCAGGGGTACGCCCGTCGCCGGAACGATCCGGTCCTCCAGTCCACGCCGGCCCCCGAGCCAGTCGATGTCAGGCGGATTCGGTCGGCGGCGCAGCGCGTCCACGACGGCCAGGGCCGGGTAGATGTGCCCCCCGGTTCCCCCGCCCGCGATCAGCAGATGCATCTGGCTCCTGAGTGCTGCGCTCGACCGTCTCGCGCGAGATCGACAGGAGGATCCCGACGGCGGCAAAGCTGATGATCAACGACGAGCCGCCAGCGCTGATGAACGGGAGCGTGATCCCGGTCACCGGCAGGATGGCGACGACGACGCCGATGTTGATGAATGCCTGGATACACAGCCAGGCGGTGATTCCAGTGGCCAGGAGGGCGCCGAAGGTGTCCGGCGCCCGCATGGCGGTGCGCATGCCGGCATAGGCGAGGACGACGAACAGCCCGACCACCGTGGCCGCTCCGATGAGCCCGAACTCCTCGCCGACGATCGCGAAGATGAAATCGTTCCAGGCGTTTGGCAGGTACAGGCCGCCGGCCAGCTTGGACTCGCCCAGCCCCGCCCCGAAGAGACCGCCGAGACCCAGCGCGAGGAGGCCCTGGATCGTGTGGAAGCCGGCTCCCAGCTGGTCCTGCCAGGGGTCGATGAACGTGCGTATCCGCGTGATCTGATAATCCCGAAGGCCGACCACGATGGCGCCCAGGACGCCCAGGACGGCCATGGCACCGAACTGCCAGAGCCGTGCGCCGGCGACGAAGAACATCGTGAACGCCGTGGCGGCGATGACCGTTGTCGTGCCGAGGTCCGGCTCCTTGAAGACGAGGCCGATGATGGGGAGCGAGATCAACAGGAACGGCACGGTTCCGCTCCGAATCCCGCGGATCCGGGTCCCTCGGGAGGCCATCCAGTGGGCGAGATAGATGATCATGGTCAGTTTTGCGATCTCGGCGGGATGGATCGCGGGAAGCGGCCCGAGGGCCACCCAGCGGGCACTGCCGCCGACCACGCGGTTGAGGCTGGGCACGAAGACCAGGATCAGGAAGATGACCCCGACGATGTATGCGGGCAGGGACACCAGGCGCAGGATTCGATAGTCGATCCGCATCATCACGAGCATCGCGATCAGCCCGAGCGCGGCCCACAGGATCTGCGGGCCCACGATCGCCAAAGAGTCGTCCTGCTGGATATACGACCGCATCGCCGACGACGAGTAGACCATCAGGATGCCGATGGCCGCGAGGGCGACCACCGCGACGAGGATCGACCAATCCGGCTGATGCCGTGCGCGCTGGAGGACGTCGGTCCTGGCCCGGGCGCCGTGGCGGCGGCCACGCGCGTACGCCCCGGCCTCGGCCTTGCCGGCCCCGGTTCGACCACCGCTGCGGGGCCCGCCGGCATCGACGGCGCGGGGCAACGATCGTCCGGCGAGTCCCATCAGCTGGCCTCACCCGGCGGGGTTGGCTCGGGAAACGGTGAAGCACCGTCCGCCAATGCAGCAACGGCCTGCTTGAACGCCCGACCCCGAGCGGCATAGTCGACGAACATGTCGAAGCTGGCCGCGGCCGGTGAGAGGAGCACGGTCGCCAATCGGCCGGTTGGGCCACTGCCAGGGTCGCCGGCGGCTTGTCTGGCCTGGGTCGCGAGGCGGGCGGCCTGAGCGACCGCCGCTGCCATCGAATCGGCTCGCTCGATGTGCCGTAGACCTGCTTTCGCGAAGAGCGCCTCCATGGAGTCGGCCGACTCGCCCAGCAACACCGCGGCTGTCGTCCTGGCCGCCACCGCCTCGGCCAGCGGACGCAGGTCGACACCCTTGTCGCGCCCGCCGGCGATCAGCACGATCGGCGGCGGAAATGCCTCGAGCGCCGCCATCACCGCGTCCGGCTGGGTTCCCTGCGAGTCGTTGACGTAACGGACGCCATCGATGACGGCGACCGTCTCGAGACGGTGCTCGACGCCCGTGAAGAGACCCGCCTCGCGCCGGATGGCATCCGGGGCGACCCCGAAGAGCAGCGCGGTCGCGATCCCGGCGAGGGCGTTGCGTACGTTGTGACGGCCCGGAATGGCCAGCTCATCGACCGGCATGATCCGCCCGCCGGGGCCCGTGGCGGCTGCTCCGCCGCCGGCGAGCGGCAGTCGCTGGATTCCGGCCGCCACGATCCAGCCATCCACGACTCCGACCCCTCCGGGCATCGGTCGCTCGAGTCGGTAGAGGACCGTGGCTGCGGTACCGAGGCCCGCATAGGCGGCCACGACCGGGTCCTCGGCATTGAGGACCAGGGCCCCGTCCGGATCAACCAGCTCGGCCAGGAGCCGCTTCACGCGCCGGTACGCCGGCACGGATCCGTGTCGGTCGAGATGATCGGATGTGACGTTCGTGTAGACCGCGACAGTCGTGCCCCGCGACAGGGTCGGGAGCTGGAGCTCGGACAACTCGATGACGACGCGATGATCGGGGGTCAGTTCGTGGAGTCGCTCGACCAGCGGAACGCCGATGTTCCCGCCCAGCGCCACGGGGTGGGCCGACTGCCCGGCCAGAACGGCGGCGGTGAACGAGGCGGTCGTGGTCTTGCCCTTCGTGCCCGTGACGCCGATGGTCGGCGCGGGACAGAGCCGGAGGAAGAGATCGGCTTCCGAGATCAACGAAGGCGCGCCCGGCGCGGCCGCCGCGCGTGCAGCCACAAGGTCCACCAGCGCGCCCCGCAGGACCGGCTCGGTGGTCGGGAAGTCGGGCGTGATCGAGGGCGAGGTGACGACGAGCGAGGCACCCGCCCAGGTCGACGCCGCGTCGATCTCCGGACCGAGCGCGAGCGTCACCGAGCGACCTTCGAGCCCGGAGATCGCAGAGGCGAGGTCGGCCCTCGGCCGGCCGTCGTAGATGGTGACGATCGCCCCCGCGTCGATCAGGAACCGGGCCGCCGCGATGCCCGTGCGTGCGCACCCGAGCACCGTGACCGGGCGCCCCCGCAGGGCGCCGGCTCGAATGGCATCCATCGACAGGGCATCGACGTCGATGGGTCCGTCGTGGGTCGAAGGCAGATGGGTCATGGTCATCAGGACAGCTGGTCGATCGAGGCGAGGAAGAGCGTCACGCCGAGGAGGCCGGCCAGGATCCCGACGATCCAGAATCGCAGCGTGATCTTCTCCTCATCCCAGCCCGACAGCTCGAAGTGATGATGCAGCGGCGCCATCTTGAAGACGCGCTTTCCCCCGGTGAGTTTGTAGCACCCGATCTGGATGATGTCCGAGGCGGTCTCGACCACGAAGACCAACCCGATCAACGGCAGGACCAGGATCTGGCCGGTGATCAGGGCGATGACGGCGAGCGTGGCCCCGAGCGCCAGTGAACCGGAATCGCCCATGAAGATCTGGGCGGGGTGCACGTTGAACCACAGGAATCCGAGCAGTGCGCCGATGATCAGGGCACACAGGAAGGCCAGGTTGGGCTGGTTCCCGAGCGTCCCGTCGGGCTGCGGCACCACGTTGAGCAGCGCGATCAGCATGAACGCGACGTACGCGAAGATCAGGGTCCCGCCGGCCAGACCGTCGAGCCCATCGGTGAGGTTGACGCCGTTGCTGGCGGCGATGATGGCGAACGCCGCGAAGACGACGAAGATCCATGGCGCGATCCCGACCGCTCCGATGAAGGGCACGGCAATTTCGTCGATCGAATAGGTCGACTGGATCTGGAACGCCACGACGGCCGCGACCACCACCAGCCACAGGATCTTGTGGCGCGCCCGGATCCCCTCCCCCGTTCGGGCATTCAGGAAGTCGTCCACGGCACCCAGCACGCCCACGAGCAGCAGCGTGGCGAGCGGGGCGATGATGGCCCGCTGCGGAAAGCCGCGGAGCAGATAGAACAGCACGAGCACCACGACGATGATCAGCAGGCCGCCCATCGTGGGCGTCCCGCCCTTGGAGAGGTGGGCCTCCGGCCCCTCGGCCCGGATCCGCTTTCCCATGCCGACGGCCCGGAGCAGCCGGATGTACGAGGGCATGAGGATCACCACCAGCGCGAAGGCGAGTAGCAGGCCCTGGATGAGCTCGACCGTCACGACCGTGACCCTCGGAGGGCGTCGACCAGAAGATCGAGTTCGGCGCCCCGGGACGCCTTCACCAGCACGACGTCCCCCGGGGCGATCCGGGCTTCGAGTGCAGCGAGGGCGGATGCTCGATCGGCCGTCTCGACGATCGCCCCGGGAGCCATACCCGCGTCCCGCGCCCCGGCCGCGATGCCGGCCGCGCCGTGGCCGACGGTGATCAGCAGAGCACACGAGGCGGCGGCGGCGGCACCCGTGCTGCGGTGGCCGGCTTCGGTGTCATCGCCGAGCTCGAACATCTCGCCGAGGACGGCCACCCGGCGCCCGGGCAGGCCTGCGAGCAGGTCGAGCGCGGCATGCATGGACGCCGGCGAAGCGTTGTAGCTGTCATCCACGATGGTGAGCCCGCCGAGCGTGATCAGCTGGCCGCGATGCGGAGCCGACCAGCCGCTCGACAGGGCGGAGGCAACCTCCTCCAGGCTCATGCCGGCGGCGATGCCGACAGCGGCAGCGGCGAGCGCGTTGTGGACGGACAGCCGGCCGAACGTAGGGATCGCAACCGAAAGCCGCTCGACGCCTCGCGGTCCGGCAGCCCTGAGCTGAAAGCCCATTCCCCCGGTTCCAGCGGACCGTATCTGGGCCGCTCCGATGTGGGCGTCGGCGGCAAACCCATAGGTCACGGCGCGCGCCGGCGTCCGCGACGCGAGCCTCCGGACGCGGGGGTCGTCCGCATTGAGGACCGCCACGCCATGTGCCGGCAGCGCCTCGACCAGCTCGGCCTTGGCGTTCTCCACTGCCTCGATCGATCCGATCCGGCTGAGGTGCACCCCGAGAATGGCCGTCACGACGCCGATCTCCGGACGGGCGAGCTCGGCCAGGTGGGCGATCTCGCCACCCACGTACATCCCCATCTCCAGGACCGCGTTGACGTCGTCGGGACCCAGCCGGAGCAGCGCGAGCGGTACGCCGATTTCGTTGTTCTGATTTCCCTCGGTTCGCAGCGTGCGGCCGCGCGTGCTCAGCACGCTGGCGATCGCTTCCTTGGTGGACGTCTTGGCGATGCTGCCCGTCACGCCCACGACAAGTGGACTGAACTGCGCCCGCCAACCGGCGGCGACAGCGTGGAGCGCGGCCAGCGGCTCGGACACCACGACGATCGTGACGTCGCCCACCGCCGCCAGGGTCGCCGCATCGGGCTCGACCCCCACCAGCACGGCTGCTGCCCCCGCCACGACGGCATCCCGGAGAAAGCGATGGCCGTCTGTGCGCTCACCCGGGAGGGCCACGAACAGCTCTCCGGGCCGAACCAGTCGTGAATCGACGGCAGCCCCGTGGATCAGCCGATGGGAGTCCCGGATCAGGCGGCCGGCCGTCCAGGTGACGAGATCACCCGCCGACATGGATTCGTGCCGCACACCCTTGGCCGGTGCGCTGCGACCGGCTTGCGATGACGTCGAGGCGTCGGACACGTCCCGAAGTGTGGCATACCGATCGAACTGCGCGGGCGACGGGTGTGACCGCGACATCGCGCTCAGTCGCCGAGCCGGCCGGACGGCGCCTGAAGCGGCGGAAGCTCGGGAAGCAATCCCGGGATGGCCATCGCGTCCGTGGCGATCCGCCTGAAGAGTTCGAACGACATCGCCGGCATGGCCAGCTGGCCGACGCGCCGCACGCTCGGTCGCCCTTCGTTGATGAGCACCGAGATAACGAGGTCGGGGTTCGCGACGCGGCGGCCGACAAACCCGACAAATGAGAAGTTGAACACGCCGGACTTCCAGTCGCCCGCCGCCGTATCCCAGATCTGCGCCGTACCCGTCTTGCCGCCGACGTCGTACCCGGGGATCAGGGTTCGATCGCGATAGAACGGGACGGACGTCACGACGTGGTTCATGAGTTGCGTGAGAATCGGGGACAGGCTCGGTTCCAGGACGCGTCCGCGGTCCGTCACGGTCACCGGCTGGCCGTCGATCGCCCCGACGACATGCGGTGACACGAGCGTGCCGCCATTGACCATGGCCGCGTAGGCGGCCGCCAGCTGGAGCGGCGTGACGGCGACCCCCTGTCCGAAACTGCCGTTCGCGAGATCGATCTCGCGCCAGGGCTTGTCGGCGGGGTTGCGGACGAGACCGGCAACTTCGCCGGCGACGTCGATGCCCGTCCTCGTGCCGAACCCGAGCCGGGTCCAGACCTCGTAAAGCGCCTCCGCGGCGTCCTGGGTGGTAGGTGCCAGGCCGAGCGCCACCTTGGCGGCAACGACGTTCCGGGAATAGGCGATCGCATCCTCGAGCCGCATGACGCCCATCGCCCTGCGATCCGCATCGTCGACCTTCGTCCTGCCTTTGTCGAGCTTGAGCGTCCCGGTGTCATTGATCTCCGTGCTCATGGTGACCGTCCCCGACTCGAGGCCGGCGATGACCGTGAGCATCTTGAAGACCGATCCGGGCTCGTAGACCTCGGCGATCACCGGATCGATGAACCGACCCGGGTCAACCGAGGCGACCGTGGCGTAATCGTTGGCGTCATACGACGGATAGGTGGCTTCGGCGAGGATCGCGCCGGTGTACGGATCGATGACGATTGCCGACACGCTCCTTGCCTGATCGGCGACCCAGGCCGCCATGACCTCCTGCTCCACGGCCAGCTGAAGGCCGGCGTCGATGGTCAGGCTCAGATCGGAGCCCGGCGTGCCGGCGCTCACGATGTGCTGCGTCTCGCGCACGGGCTGGCCGTTCGCATCCCGGTCCGACTCGACGACGGTCGGCGACCCGGCGAGGAGATCCTGGTAGTACTGCTCGATGCCGTACTGGCCGGATCCCTCTCGATTGACGAACCCGAGGAGGTGGGCGGCCAGCGAGGTCAGCGGCCCGCCGCCAGACTGCGGGTAGAGCCTGACCTGCGCCGACTCGACGCTGAGCCCGGCGATTCCCATGGCCTGCGCCGCGGTCACGATCGCGTCCGTGTCCTCCGGGGCGAGGTCCCGCGCCGCGACCACATAGGTACGGTCGCTCGACAGGCGATCACGGATTGCAGCGGTGGCAGTTGCGTCCAGGCCCAAACGCTCGACGAGCAGGTTGACCAGCGCCTCTCGATCACGCGCCGTCAGCCGCTTCGGGTTCGCGATCAGCCGATCGCGCGTGACGCTGTCGGCCAGGACGACGGTCCCGCTCCGGTCATAGATCGCCCCACGGACGGCAGGCACCTCGGTGCGGAGGTAGATCTGCCGCTGCGCGCTGCCCGCAAGGTCGTCGCGCCGCGCGATCTGCCACCAGCCGAGGCGGGCGACGAGGGCGCCGGCGAACAGCACGAAGACCAGCAGCAGGAAGCCGAGGCGGCCGCGCGAATCCGTCCGTCCCAGGATCACGGCTCGACTCCGCCTGCGCTATCGAGCTGGGACGATCAGGGGCGCGTCAAGCTGGCCGAGGCCGTTGTCCAATCCCAGCTTCCGGATCGCCGGCTCGGAGCCTAGCCGGTCGAGGTCGGAGCGAAGGTCCTGCCGCAGGGCGGCCAGGCGCTCGTATTCCGACCCGAGCCGAACGATGTCGTAGCTCGTTGCGGAGACGCGAACGCTCTGACTGAGGGACAGGAAGGCGAGGACGAATGCCACGACAATCGCCGCGAGGATGGATCCCACACGCGTCGGCCGCCCGGCACGAACCAGCCCGGCCTCGGACGACGTTCGGCGCTGCGCCCAGGCAGGCGGAAGGCCGAGGTCGAAGGCCGGTCGCGGAAGCTCGAAGCCGCGTCGACGGGCGCCCTGGTAGACGGCCATCAGTCGGCGAACCCGAACCGCAGGCGAGGCGCCCGCGGATCCATGAAGGCGAGCGGGTCGGCCTGGCTCGCGTCGGCGGCTTCAGCCCAGTTCACCTCCGGGCGGCCACGATCGATGCGCCGATCATGACGCTCATGCACCTCGTGCTGTCGTCGTCCGTAGGCTCGACGCCGGCTGCTCTGGTGGCGCTTGCTCATGGGGACTCCTCCTCCCTATGGCCGTCCGGCGGCTCCTCCCCGCCGATCCGAAATCGCGATGGCTAGGCGGCGATGCGTTCCGCAACCCGGAGCCGAGCGCTCCGTGCACGGGGGTTCACGGCGAGTTCCTCCTCCCCTGGCACGACTCCCCTGGGCGTCACGAGGCGTACCCGCGGGGCCCGGCCGCAGACGCACACGGGCGCCTCGGGCGGACAGATGCAGCCGCGTCGTTCGGCCTGGAAGAAGTGCTTCACAATTCGGTCCTCCAGGGAGTGGTAGCTGAGGACCGCGAGCCGACCGCCTGGTCGCAACAGGTCGAGCGCGGCGGCGAGCCCATCGGACAGCGCGTCCAGCTCCTCGTTGACCGCGATCCGGAGGGCCTGAAAGACCCGCGTCGCCGGGTGGACCCGCCGACGTCCGGGGGCACGCGACGGGGCGACCCGTTCGATGAGCGCGGCGAGCTCCTCTGCCGTGCCCACCGGCGTCGTCGCCCGGGCCTCGACGATGGCTCGGGCAATGCGACCGGCGAAGGGCTCTTCGCCATAGCGACGGAAGAGTGCCGCCAGCGACGGCGCATCGAGCGAAGCGAGGAGTTCGGCGGCGGGGACACCGCGCGCCGTATCGAAGCGCATGTCGAGCGGTCCGCCGGCCCGAAACCCGAAGCCTCGATCCGTATCGGCCAGTTGGTAGCTGGACAGGCCGAGATCGAGGAAGCAGCCGTCCACCTCACCGAACCCCTCGGCCGGGGCGACGCGCGCGAGGTCGCGGAAATTCGCCTGGCGGAGGCGAAGGCGATCGCCGAAGCGCGGAGCCAGCCGGTCGCGCACTCTGGCGATGGCCGCCCCATCGGCATCCAGGCCGAGGAGGCGGCCATCAGGGTCGGTTGCCTCCAGGATTCGCTCGGCATGACCGCCGGCGCCCACCGTGCCGTCGATCTGCAGGCTCCCCGGGGCGGGTGCCAGCATCATCACGACCTCGTCCATGAGAACCGGCACATGTCCACCACTCACCACGAGCGGGCCGACGTTCGTCGGATCCGAGCCACGACCTGGCGACGCGTGTGGTCCATCTAGATCCCGAGGCCCTGGATCGCCTGCGCGAAGGCGTGTGGGTCGTCCATGGCCCGGCGGTATTCGGCCCACGTGCCGGGGGCCCAGATCTCGGCGTGATCCCGCGCACCGACGACGACGGCTTCGTTCTCGAGCCCGATCCCTTCGCGAAGGTAGGACGGCAGCAGCACCCGGCCCTGGCGATCCAGCTCACCGTCGGTGGCGCCGGCGAAGATGCTTCGGCCGAACAGGCGGGATGGGGCGTCGGTGATCGGCAGGGCCGCGATCTTCTCCGCCAGGGCGTCCCAACCGGTGCGGGTGTGGATCGCCAGACAGCCGTCG
This sequence comes from Chloroflexota bacterium, assembly GCA_040389445.1. Taxonomy (GTDB): domain Bacteria; phylum Chloroflexota; class Limnocylindria; order Limnocylindrales; family CSP1-4; genus UBA5189. The sequence goes on along the minus strand of JAZJZX010000002.1, from coordinate 47,264 downwards.
ATCCAGCGGGATACCACGATCCCGTCCTCGAGTTGCGCGCGAAAGCGCGCGGGGACGGCCAGCCGTCCCTTTTCGTCGAGCGTGTGCCGGTACTCGCCGGTGAACACCGATCGGGCCACCCATGATCCGAGGTTTCGACGGGCCCGCGACATCGAAGCCGCGAGCCCGTCCTTGGTGTCGCGGAGGTCCGGTGTGCCCTACCGATCGTCCGCTGATGGCGTCGGGTCGGAACTGGTTCCCCACTTCTCCCCACTTTGCGCCACTGCGGGCATCATAGCGCACGATGCGCAGCCGTCAACGGGCAAATTCAGGGGCATTGCCCGTCGCGGTGTATCCCGTACCGGTAGTGCCACTCGGACCCGGGGCGGGCGTAGTGCCACTCGGACCCGGGGCGGGCGCCTAGCACTCGCGGAGCGTCACCGTCGTGGTCGACCGTGACTCTGGATACCGCGCTCAGCCAGGGCGTCGAACATTCGGATGCATGAGCGCGGCCCGTGCGCTCCGTGGTCGGCGCCGTCCCAGGTTCGCGACCACAGCCGGTCGAAGCACGGCACGGCCTCCGGGCCACGCACGGCAAACCCGCCGGCGGCGCACGACCCCTCCCCTTGCCCGATCCGGGCCCGGGTTCCGGGTCAGCGCGTCGGCGGCGGCAGGATGATCAGGTCGCCCGCGTGGATCGTGGAGGGATCGGTGATCCCCGGGTTGAGCTCGAGGACGGTTGCGTACGGAACCCCGAAGTAATTCGCAATGCTCCGCAGGTTGTTCCCGGGCCGCACGGTGTACAGGTAGCACGAGGGGCGCGAGGGGCACGGCGTGAGGACCGCGTACCGGTCGCTGGTCGGGACCGGCGTGGCCGTTGGGGCCGTCGGGGCCACGGTCGCAGGCGGCAGGGTAGCGGGTGCCGGTGTCGGTGTCGCAGGCGCGACGGACGGCTGCGGGGTCGAACTCGCCGCGGCCGCGTCGGTCGGGAGCGCAGCCGACAGGTTCAGGCCGCCGGTGGTGGAAACGAACGACACTGCAGCCACGGCCGACACGATCAGGAGGATCAGCGAGGCCGCTACCGCCGGCGTCATGACGCGCGGGCGCAAGGCTGCCCGAGCGCCATCGGCCTCCGGTGCCGCGGCCCGGGCCGGTCCCGGCAGCGGCTGTCCCTGATCCGCGCCCACGACCCTCCCTCGCGTCCTGCCCTGTCGGACGCTGACTCTAGTACCTTTTTCGTGTAGCCGTGCCGAGATTCGCGGTGCTAGGCTTCGTCTCGGCGTCGACACGGCGTTGACCCCGCAACCCTCCGCTCGAGGCTGGCCTGCTCGTGGCATTGCAGATCCCGATCGCCGCACCGGAACCGGATCCATATCGACTCGCGCCGCATCGGATCCGCCGATGCACGTTTCGGCGGCTGATCCAGGTTGATTCGCGCCTCGAACGCGTCTACGACGTGGAGTGTCTCTACCCCGACCGCAAGGTCCCGATCCCCATCGGCGACCTCGAGGTGGCGATGGATGTCTGCAACAGCTGCACGGCGGCGCACATCTTCCGACCGGACGAGGACTGATCGACCCGGCACGACGGGACGGTCATCCACGACAGCCGAGGCAGTGCCAGCGAGGCCACCTGTAAGCCGAGTTCTGTCCCGCAGCCGCCGAAGCGGCCACGGGGATGGCCATCCATCTGAGGCCGACGGTTACCCGTCGGCTCGTGCAGCCGACCCGAGGGCTGGGCAGCGCGCCTCTCCCCCGGCAAGCCGGGTTGCGCCCTCCTATTTGGCCTTGCTCCAGGTAGAGCTTGCCGCGTTTCACTCCGTCCCTGCGGGCCGGGGCCCTTCAGGACGGCATCGTCACTGTGGCGCTGGTCCTCGCCTCGCGGCGGACGGGAGTTACCCGCTACCCTGCGCTGTGGAGCTCGGACTTTCCTCACGCCGAACGGGTTGCCCCGCCGGCGCGCGACCATCCGGTCGCCTCGCTGACCTGGGGATACTACGCGCTCAGCGCGGGTCCTCCTCAAAGACGGCTGCACCGGCCGGTCCCGAGATCCGGATGGAACCGTCCGAGAGGAACTCCAGGCGATTTGCCTTCGTGAGGAGGTCGATCACGATCGACTCCTGGGCGCCCAGTTCACCGATGCACGCAATCTCGGTCATGACGACCGATCCGACCGTGAACGAGCCGTCGGCAGTCAGCGTGTACGGGCCACCAAAGGTATTGCAGCCCGTTGTGCCGCCCGCCTGACCTGAGCTGAATCTGATCGTCGGCTCTGCGCCGGCCATCGGGCCGACGTCCCGAAGCGAGGTCGCGCGCCAGCTCGTTCCGTCAAGATCGCGAACGGGCACGGTAGGCCCTGGCGACCTCCCGCCGGCACAGGCGGCCAGCAGGACGCCCATCAGGACGACGGTGAGAATCCGATACGACACCACGGGGAACCTCTCCTGGAATGGTTCCGAGACGGCGCGTCAAGCCGTCGGGTTCCCTGCGTCCGGCCTGACGACCACCACGGCCGGCCCTCCGGCCGCGACGCGATCGATCGCCGCATTGGCCAGGGCATCCGCCAGGCTGTTCTGCGCTCTCGGAACGTGGGCTGCCGTCCAGCCGCGAGGGAAGGTCTGAAGCGTGCGCAGCGCGTCGGCCCACAGCGGCTGCAACTTCGCGTCCTTGACCCGCCACCGGCCGTGCAACTGCTCCACGATGAGCTTTGAGTCCAGCAGCATCTCGACACGCTCCGCGCCGAGGTCGCGGGCCAGGGCGACCGCTCGCACCACGCCGATGTATTCGGCCACGTTGTTGGTTCGTACGCCGAGGTACTCGGACACGCTCGCATCCGGTCGCGCCCGCGGATCACGGGCGTCGGGCCGGTCCAGCCGGATCAGGACGGCGCCGGCCGAAGCAGGGCCCGGATTGCCCCGTGCCGCTCCATCGGTCCGGATGAGAAAGCCCGGCGCCGCCGCTTGCGGCGGACGGTCCCGGCCCGGGGCCGGCTTCGCTTCGGCGTCGGCACCGAGCCCGAGGGTGAGATCGTCGGCGGGCGTGCGCCCGGCTATGGCCGTCGCTCCATGATCGCCGTGCTCACCTCGAGGATCGCCTGCGTGATGTGGATCCCGCGAGGACAGGCATCCGTGCAGTTGAAGATGGTCCGACAACGCCAGACGCCGTCGTCTCCGGCGAGGATCTCGAGCCGCTCGTCTCCGCCGTCGTCTCGCGAGTCGAAGATGAACCGGTGGGCGTTGACGATCGCCGCCGGGCCGACGTACGCCTCCTTCGACCAGAAGGACGGGCACGAGGTGGTGCACGCCGCGCAGAGGATGCACTTGGTCGTGTCGTCGTAGCGGGCCCGTTCGTCGGTCGACTGCAGTCGCTCGCGCTCCGGCACCGGCTTCGAGTTGACGAGGTACGGCATCACCGACTTGTAGCTCTCGAAGAACTGGTCCATATCCACGACCAGGTCCTTCACGACCGGCAGGCCCGGCAGCGGCGCAACCGAAATCCGTCGTCCGAGCTTCTCGATCCGCTCCTTGCAGGCGAGTCGGTTTCGCCCGTTGATGAGGACGGCGTCCGAGCCGCAGATCCCGTGCGCGCACGAGCGACGGAACGTCAGGCTGCCGTCGTGCTCGTATTTGACCCGGTGCAGGAGATCGAGCACTCGATCCGTCCTGGGCTCGGCCTCGACGAGGTACTCCTCCCAGTGCGGCTTGGCATCGCGTTCGGGATCGTAGCGAAGGATCCGGAGCTCGATCTGCATGGTCTCGGGAGTTCCTAGTAGGTCCGTGGCTTGGGCTGGAACTTGGTGATCGCGACGGGCTTGTAGCGAAGGGATGGCCCACCATCCGCCTTGTAGGCCAGGGTGTGGGCCAGCCAGTTCGCGTCATCGCGGTTCGGATAATCCTCCCGGGCGTGGGCTCCGCGGCTCTCCTTCCGGGCTAGTGCCGACGCGACGGTCGTCTCGGCGCAGTCGAGCAGGTAGCCCACCTCTCTGGCCTCGAGGAGATCCGTGTTGAAGGTCCGGCCCTTGTCGTCTACGGAGACGGCCCGATAGCGATCGCGCAGTTCCCGGACCCGTGAGCGGGCCGCGGTCAGGAGGGTGTCGTCCCGATAGACGCCGACGTTGTCCATCATCACGTCGGCCAGATCGGCACGGATCTTCGATGCCCGAACGCCGCGCGGAGCCGATCGAATGGCCTCGAGCTCGGCCCGGGCCGACTCGGCCGCGTCCTGGGCGACCTCGGGGATGGCCCATCCGCCGACGTCGGCCGCCATGCGTCGACCTGCCCGACGCCCGAACACCAGGAGGTCCACGAGCGAGTTGGTCCCGAGCCGGTTTGCCCCATGGACGGACACGCAGGCGCACTCACCTGCCGCGTAAAGGCCCGGGACCACGGTCCCGTGCTCGTCCCGGGTGACGCGGGACTCGATGTCGGTAGGGATTCCGCCCATCGCGTAATGCGCGGTCGGCTGGATGGGCACGGGCTCGGTGACCGGTTCCACGCCCTGGTAGACGCGTGCGAATTCGGTGATGTCGGCCAGCTTCTCCTCGATGACCGCGCGGCCGAGGTGCCGGACGTCGAGGTACACGTAGTCCTTGCCGCCGATGCCGCGCCCGGCCCGGACCTCCTGGTAGATGGCCCGGCTGACCATGTCCCGCGGCGCGAGTTCCATGGCCGAGGGGGCGTAGCGCTCCATGAACCGCTCGCCGAGGTCGTTGAGGAGCGTGCCGCCCTCACCGCGCGCAGCTTCGGACAGGAGAATCCCGATCCCGACGATGCCCGTCGGATGGAACTGGAAGAACTCCATGTCCTGCATGGGGATGCCCTGTCGGTAGGCCAGGGCGATGCCGTCCCCGGTGAGCGACCACGCATTCGAGGTGATCCGGAACATGCGACCGAAGCCACCGGTGGCCAGCATCACGGCCTTGGATCGAATCGTGTGCAGCTCGCCGTCGGCGATCCGGTAGGCGACGACGCCGGCCGCCCGACCGCCCGACCCCATCGCTCCGCCCTCCGAAAGCAGGTCCACGACGTGGTACTCGTCGTAGAACTTGACCCCCAGCTTGATGCACTGCTGGTACAGCGTCTGCAGGATCATGTGCCCGGTGCGGTCGACGGCATAGCACGCTCGCCGGACCGGGCCCTCACCGAAATTCCGGGTGTGTCCCCCGAATCGGCGCTGGTCGATCCTGCCGTCCGGCGTTCGATTGAACGGCAGGCCCATGTGTTCCAGCTCGATGACCGTCTCGATGGCTTCGCGCGACAGGATCTCGGCGGCGTCCTGATCCACCAGGTAGTCGCCGCCCTTGATCGTGTCGAACATGTGCCATTCCCAGTGATCCTCCTCCTGATTGCCGAGGGCGGCGCAGACGCCACCCTGCGCGGCACCGGTGTGGGAGCGCGTGGGATAGAGCTTGGTCAGCACCGCGGCGTCAACGCCGGCCTTGGCGAGTTCGAGAGCGGCCCACAGGCCGGCGCCGCCGGCTCCGACGATCAGTGCTTCGTGTTGCATCGCCACCGTCAGCCCTTCGGAACGACCTGAAGTGTCGTGACCACCGTCGTGCCGAGGACGAACAGGACGAGCGCAATCACATAGAGCAGGAGGACCAGGACGCGGCGTACCCGGCCCGACGCGTAATCGACGATGACCGTTCGCACGCCCATGAAGCCGTGGAACAGCACCAGCATCAGGAGCAGCCAATCGAACACCCGCCAGAACAGGCTGCTCCACCGGACCTGGGCAATCCAGGACGCGGTCTGCTCGGCCGGGTCGTACAGGACGTGCGTGATCAGGAAGTGCGTCAGGGCGAGCACGAAGAGCCCCAGGCCGGTGATGCGCATCAGGAACCAGATCGCCAGCTCCCTGCCACGGCCGGCCGGCCGAGGACGCCCGACGCGCGAGTACCGCGTGCTCACCTGGACACGCCTTCCCAGATCGGCTTGAGGATGATCCACCCGACCGGCACGCCGACGACGACGAAGATGCCCCAGCACAGGTACCAGAGCTGCCGATGCCAGCGGGTCAGCGGAGGCCAGAAATCCATGACGATGATCCGCAGGCCGTTCAGGGCGTGGTACAGGAGGGCAGCGCCCAGCAGGGCCTCCATCACCCGCCCGATCGGGCTGGCGTAGAACTGGAGGAGTTCGTTGTACAGCTCGGGCTTCCCGCCGACGAGATAGATGTCGACGACGTGGAGCACCACGAACGCCCAGATCGCGACCCCGGAGATGCGATGGAATGCCCATGCGAACATCCCATCCCGACCGCGATACCGCAGCAACATCAAGGTTCGGTTCCTGTGCCGGTCAGCCGGCCGAAGCCGGCGCAGGGGATGAGGTGTCCAGACGGCGGACGATGGCTTCGGCAAACTGGCTGGTGCCGGCGGTGCCACCCAGATCGTGCGTGACCACCGACCCTTCGGCGATGACGTCGCGAACCGCCGCCTCGACCCGTTCGGCCACCTCCGGGAGGCCCAGATGCCGAAGCATGAGGACGCCCGACAGGATCATGGCGGTGGGATTGGCCCGGTCCTGGCCGGCATACTTGGGCGCCGATCCATGGACCGGCTCGAAGACCGCGCCGTCCTCGCCGATGTTCGCGCCGGGAGCGACGCCGAGTCCGCCGACAAGGCCGGCACACAGGTCGGACACGATGTCCCCGTAGAGATTCGGGAGCACGAGAACGTCATAGAGATCCGGCTTCTGGACCAGCTGCATGCACATGTTGTCGACGATCCGGTCCTCGAACTCGATCTGGCCCTCGTACTCCACGGCCACCCGCCGGCAAGACTCGAGGAAGAGCCCGTCGGACAACTTCATGATGTTGGCCTTGTGGACCGCGGTGACCTTGTGACGGTGGTTCGCGACCGCGTATTCGAACGCGAAGCGGGCAATCCGCTCGGATGCGGCCCGGGTGATGATCTTGATGCTCTCCGCAGCGTCGGGGCCCACCATGTGCTCGATCCCGGCGTACAGGTCCTCGGTGTTCTCGCGCACGATCACGAGGTCGACGCCTTCGTAGCGCGTCTCGAGACCGATGATCGACCTTGCCGGGCGCAGGTTGGCATACAGGTTGAGGGTCTGGCGCAGCGTCACGTTGACGCTCCGGAAGCCCTCCCCGACCGGCGTCGTGATGGGACCCTTGAGAGCGACCCTGGTACGTCGAATGGAGTCGAGGACATGATCCGGGAGCGGTGTTCCGTACTCGGCGATGCACGCCTCTCCGGCGTCGACCACCTCCCAGTCGAACTCGACGCCGGAGGCGTCCAGCACGCGTCGGGTCGCCTCCGCCAGCTCCGGGCCGATGCCGTCGCCGGGGATCAGGGTCACTCGGTGGGCCATGCGGACATTCTAGCCCCGCAGTCGGGCGCTCGCCGGAGGCCCGCCCGGTGCGTTGCCGGCCCGGCGCCTGAGGACCCCGGCATTGCCCCTGCGCCGTGGGGCACACCCGTCCGGCTAGACTCCGCGCATGCGAATCGGCGTCACGCTTCCCCTCGCCCAGGGCGATACCAGCGACGGCCACGTCCCGACCTTCAAGGAGACCGTTGCCTTCGCCGAGCGTGCCGAGGCGGTCGGCCTGGACTCCATCTGGGTGTTCGACCACCTCCTGTTTCGATTCCCGAATGCACCACAGGAAGGCGTGCGCGAGGCGTGGACGACGCTGAGTGCCATCTCCGCCGTCGTTCCCCGGGTCGAGCTCGGTTCGCTCGTCATGTGCTCGTCCTTCCGCAACCCCGCGCTGATGGCCAAGATGGCGGCGACCCTCGACGACCTGTCCGGCGGCCGGGTGATCCTGGGCCTTGGTTCTGGCTGGCACGACCCGGAGTACGCCGCGTTCGGCTATCCCGGCGATCACAAGGTCGGACGGTTCGCCGAGGACCTCGAGATCACGGCGCGCCTGCTCGCCGGGGAGCGGCTCACGTTTGACGGGACGTGGCGGCAACTCAGCGACGCTGAACTCATCCCGGCGCCGATGCGACGGGTTCCCATCCTCGTGGCGGCCAAGGGCGCGCGGATGCTCCGCCTGACCGCGACCTGGGCGGATGCCTGGAACACGGCCTGGTTCGGGCGAGTCGACGAGCGCCTCCGGACACGACTCCACGATCTCGATCGGGCATGCGAGGAGGCCGGCCGGGATCCGGCCACCCTTCGACGGACGATCGGCGTCCGACTCCATGACCCTGGAGCTGGTGCCGACGATCTCACGGCCCTCGACGCTGGGGCCCAGGGCCTGGCTGCGTTCTTCGACGAACTGGCCGAGCTGGGCCTCGATGATGCCCTCGTGTGGTCGATCTCGAAGTCCGCCGACGCGCTGGATCGGATCGCGGAGGCGCGGCACCTTCACCGGCAATCCGCGACCTGACCGACGCGACGGACCCGTCCACCATGACGAATCGGCAGATCCATCGTTCCCGCCGGGCTCGTCGGCCGATGAGGCCTCGCTCGGCTACGATGCGTGGGTGAAGATCCAGGAAGCCGACGCGAAGGGGCTGCTGCTTGCCCAGCGTCTTCCCGTTCCGGGCTGGTCGGTTGCCCGCACGGCCGCTGAAGCCCGGGTCGCCGCCCAGTCCATCCTCGCGGCCGGAGCCGATCGCGTCGTCATCAAGGCGCAGGTCCTGGTCGGTGGCCGCGGCAAGGCGGGCGGCGTCAAGCTCGCCGGTTCCGTTGATGAGGCCGAGGCCGTGGCGGCTTCGATCCTCGGGATGTCGATCAAGGGGATCGTCGTCCGCAAGGTGCTCATCGCCGAAGCCGCGGACATCGTCAAGGAGTACTACCTCTCGGCAGTCCTCGATCGCGCCGCGCGTCGGATCCTGCTGATGGGCTCCGCCGAAGGCGGCGTCGAGATCGAGCAGGTCGCGGCCGAACGACCGGAGGCGATCGTCACGATCCACGCAGATCCGCTCCTCGGCCTGCAGGACTGGCAGGCCCGTCAGCTCGCCTTCCGCATGGGCCTCGGGCCGCATCTGAAGGCAGCGGTGGCCGTCGCCCGGGGCCTCGTCCGAACGATGCTTGCCTATGACGCCGACCTCGTCGAGATCAACCCGCTCGCCATCATCCGCGAGGCCACCCCCGGCGGCACGGTGGAGCGGCTCGTCTGTCTGGATGCCAAGGTGACCCTGGACGATTCGGCACTGCCGCGGCACCCAGAGCTCGAGGCTCTGCGCGATCTCGATGAGGAGGATCCGGCGGACGCCGTGGCACGCGAGGCCGGGATCAGCTTCATTCGCCTGGACGGGACCATCGGCTGCATGGTGAACGGCGCCGGCCTCGCGATGACGACGATGGACCTGGTCAAGCGTGCGGGCGGCGAGCCGGCCAACTTCCTCGATATCGGCGGAGGGGCCAAGTCGGACAAGGTGGCGGCGGCCATGCGCCTCATCCTCGAGGACCCAAAGGTGGACGCAATCCTCGTCAACATCTTCGGCGGTATCACGCGCGGCGACGAGGTCGCTCGGGGACTCATCGAGGCTCGTGCCCGGCAGGCGCGTTCGGTACCGATGGTCGTCCGGATCGTCGGGACGAACGCCGCCGAGGCCGCCGAGCTCCTGCAGGCCGCCCAGTTCGAGACGGCGTCCTCGCTCGACGAGGCCGCCATCAAGGCGGTTGCGGCCTCCCGGGGGATCAGCGCGTGAGCATTCTCGTCGGGCGTGAGACGCGACTGTGCGTCCAGGGGATCACGGGGCGCGAAGGCGAGTTTCATGCCCGCGCCATGCAGGCGTACGGGACCGCGATCGTCGCCGGCGTGACTCCGGGCAAGGGCGGCCAGCTCGCCCTCGACGGCAGCGTTCCGGTCTTCGACACGATGGCGGAGGCGGTCCGCGAGGGCGGAGCGAACACGTCGTGCATCTTCGTTCCGGCCGGTGGAGCTCCGGACGCGATCCTCGAGGCCGTCGGCGCCGGCATTGCAACCATCTTCTGCATCACCGAGGGCATCCCGACGCTCGACATGATCCCGGTCGTCCAGGCGGTCCGGCAGGCCGGAGCACGACTCATCGGCCCGAACTGTCCGGGTGCCACGTCACCCGGACAGGCAAAGGTCGGGATCATCCCGGCCTCGGTGCACCGCGAGGGCGACGTCGGCGTCGTCTCCCGATCCGGGACCCTCACCTACGAAGCCGTGCAGGCGATGTCCGATGCCGGCATCGGACAGTCGACGTGCGTGGGCATCGGCGGCGACCCCGTGATCGGAACGACATTCCTCGATGTACTCAAGCTGTTCAAGGCCGATCCGGACACCCGCGCGCTCGTGCTCATCGGGGAAATCGGCGGCGCGGCGGAAGAAGAAGCCGCAGCCTGGGCCGCAGAGCACCTTCGAGGCATCCCGAAGGCCGCCTTCATTGCCGGCCGAACCGCGCCGGAGGGCAAACGCATGGGCCACGCGGGCGCCATCATCTCCGGCGGATCGGGCACCGCGGCATCAAAGGTCGCGGCCCTCGAGGCTGCGGGGTTCCTCGTCGCGGGATCGCCCACCGAGCTTCCGGGCCTGCTCCGCGAGGCCGGCTACCGCGGCTAGACGGGGCCCGGTGCGCCCTCGAGGACCGGGCTCGTCGGCGGGACCGACGAGCACGGCCGAGGCCCGGGGTCGTTGGAGGCGCGTCGAACTCCCCGGCGACGGAGCCCAGCCCAACCAGAGGGCCCGCTCCGGAAACAGTCATCGCGGCGGCGGAGTCATTCCGAGAGCGGCCCACGACGGTCCGCCGGGTGCCTCGATCAGTTCCACGAGGACGCCGCCACACGATCGCGGATGCAGGAATGCCACCGGGCCCTCGGCTCCTCTTCGCGGAGCGCTGTCGATGAGCTCGACCCCGTCGATGGCCAGGCGGGTCAGCTCCTCGGCCAGGTTCGCCACCTCGTAGCACACGTGGTGGAAGCCGGGACCCTTGTTCGCGAGGAACCGTGCAACGCCCGTCGTATCGTCGGTCGGTTGAACGAGTTCCACCTTCGATTCGCCGACCCCGAGGAACGCGATCCGGACCCGATCAGGTGCGACCTCCAGCACGGTTTCGAGTGGCATCCCGAGTTGATCGCGGTACAGCGACAAGCCCTCCTCGACGGACGCGACCACGACGGCGATGTGATGGATTCGACCTGGCTGCTGGATCGACATGTCGCCTTCCTCAGACGGTGATGAGCTCGCGATGGACTCCCCACGCAGCCCGCAGGTGGTCGGCGATCTCGCCGACCGTTGCATAGGCGCGGACCGCGTCGATGATGGGCGGCATGAGGTTGTCGGAGCCCCGCGCCGCGTCGTCGAGGCGACGCATCGCCGCTTCCCAACTGGCGGGATCGCGCTCCGCTCGCACACGCCGGAGGCCCTCGACCTGTCGGCGCTCCCCTTCCGGATCGATCTTCTGGGTAGGCGGGGTGGTCGTCGACTCGTCGCGGAACCGGTTGACGCCGACGACGACCTGGGTGCCCGCGTCGACCTCTCGTTGTGTTCGATACGCGGACTCCTGGATCTGGCGCTGCTGGAACCCGGCATCGAGCGCGGCGAGGGTACCGCCCATGGCGTCGATTTCCTCGAGATAGGCGGTCGCCGCCGCTTCGAGTGCATCGGTGAGCGTTTCGATGAAGTAGGACCCACCGAGCGGATCGGGCGTATCGGCGACTCCGGCCTCGTAGGCGATGATCTGCTGCGTCCGGAGGGCGAGCCGAACGGATTCCTCCGTCGGAAGCGCGAGGGCCTCGTCGCGCGAGTTGGTGTGCAGGCTCTGGGCGCCGCCCAGCACCGCCGCGAGAGCCTGGAGCGTGGTCCGGACCACGTTGTTGTCCACGGACTGGGCAGTGAGTGAGCTGCCGGCCGTCTGAACGTGAAATCGGCAGGCCATGGAGCGCGGACTGCGGGCGTGGAACCGATCGCGGACGATCTTCGCCCACATCCGGCGCGCGGCCCGGAACTTGGCGACCTCCTCGAACAGTTCTGACCAGGCAGCGAAGAAGAAGCTGAGGCGAGGGGCGAAGTCGTCGATCGCCAGACCACGAGCGAGGGCCGACTCCACATAGGCGATGGCATCGGCGAGGGTGAAGGCCAGTTCCTGCGCGGCCGTGGCGCCGGCCTCGCGCATGTGGTAGCCGCTGATCGAGATGGTGTTCCATTTCGGGAGCTCGCGCGCCCCGAACTCGAAGATGTCGCTGACGAGCCGCATCGATGGGACGGGCGGGTAGATCCAGGTGCCGCGGGCCACGTATTCCTTCAGGATGTCGTTCTGGACCGTACCGGACAGCTGGTTCCGCGCCACCCCCTGCCGTTCGGCGGCAACGACATACAGCGCAACCAGCGTCGCGGCGGTCGCGTTGATCGTCATCGAGGTGGACACCTCGCCGAGCGGGATCTGGGCGAAGAGGACCTCCATGTCTGCGAGGCTGGCGATCGGCACACCGACGCGGCCAACCTCCCCTGCGGCCTCCGGTGCGTCCGAGTCGAAGCCCATCTGGGTAGGGAGATCGAAGGCCACCGACAGCCCCGTCTGTCCCTGTTCCAGCAGATACCGGAATCGGGCGTTGGTTTCGGCCGCGGTGGCAAATCCGGCGTACTGGCGCATGGTCCAGAACCGACCGCGGTACATCGTCGGCTGCACCCCGCGCGTGAACGGATACTCGCCGGGACGCCCAAGGTCGCGTTCCTCATCCAGGCCTGCGAGATCAGCCGGCGTGTACAGGTCCCGGATCTCGATCCCCGACGAGGTCGAGAACACCTCGCGCCGTTCAGGGGCGCCCTTGAGTGCGCGGGCGCGGGCGTCCGTGCGCCAGCGTTCCCGTCCCGGATCGTTGCCCTCGGACACGCGTCCTCCCCGTCAATCAGTCGATCACGAGGAGGAGATCACCCACCTCGATCCTGGTTCCAGGTCCCACCGCAATCCGCTCGATGCTGCCGTCACGGGGTGCCCGCAGTTCGTTCTGCATCTTCATCGCTTCCACGACGACCAGCTGCTGGCCGGCGACGACCGTATCACCCGGCGCCACGGATACGGCCAGGACCACGCCGGGGATCATGGCACGGACCTCAGTCGGCCCGCTGGGCGCTTCCCCGGATCGACCGCGGCGGGCTCGCGCCCGAAGTGCGGCGCGAGCCTCCGGCTCGAGTTCCACCATCACGCTCCAACCGTCGAGCACGATCTCACGAAGGACCGCTCCGCGGGTGCTCCCCGCCCGGTTCATCGGCGGCAGCAGAAGGACACGATGCGGTGCGCCCGCCGGGGAGGTGAGGACGGCGCGCTCCGAATCGAGGACGCGGAGTCGATCGGTCGCGGGCTCGCCATCAACCTGGACCTCGCCCTCGCCTCCCCCCTCGCCTGCTTCCCCGCCCGCGCCCACGAAGCGTCCGACCACGCACGGAGCCAGGCCGGCCTGCGCAGACGGACCGGCGAGCGTGACGCGCATCGCCCCCGACGAGCCGGCTCCGGGAGGATCGGGCATCAGGTCGGAACGAAGGTCGGGTCCGGCGCTCAGGTTGGCCACCGGTCGACGCCGTCACCGAGGGAGGCCGTTCGCCAGGCAGTCGTGTCGTCCGCCGTCGCCCGGCCCGCTGATGGCGCGCCATCGGCGGCGACCATGGCTGCGCCGGGGCGGGCCGGTCCCGACCGCGCCGCAACAAGACCCGCTGCTACCTGGGCGGCACGGGCGGCCTGGGCGAATTCGGCCGGTCCGTCCCAGTGCTCCCCCACCCACCCTGTGGACAGATCGCCCGCCCGGAACGACTCGTTGCGCGCCACGAACCGATGGAACGGCAGGGTGGTCTGGATGCCCGCGACCTCCACTTCGTCCAACGCTCGACGGAGGCGATCGATCGCCTGCGGGCGATCTTCCGCGTGAACCATGATCTTGGCGATCAGATTGTCGTACTCGGCCGGAACCAGATCGCCGGCCTCGAGCGCGGTGTCCACCCGCACGCCGGGACCGCCGGGCATCGTCCACCTGGTCACCCGGCCGGGCGCCGGAGCAAAGTCGCGGCCCGGGTCTTCGGCAGACAGGCGCACCTCGATGGCATGGCTCGTCGGGTTCGCCGCGCGGAACCCCGCCGACCGGGCGGCCGCGGACAGTGGCCTGCCGGCGGCGAGATGGAACTGCTCGCGGACGATGTCGATGCCCGCAACGAGTTCCGAGACCCCATGTTCAACCTGCAGGCGGGTGTTGACCTCGAGGAAGAAAAACGCGCCATCCGGGGCTCGAAGGAACTCCGCCGTAGCGGCATTGCGCAGATCCGCCGCCCTGGCTACACGGATCGCCAGCTCATGAAGGCGCCGGCGATCTGCCTCGGTCAGCCCCGGTGCGGGCGCCTCCTCGACCAGCTTCTGGTGTCGCCGCTGCAGCGAGCAGTCGCGCTCCCCGATTGCGATGACCTCGCCGGTTGCATCCCCCAGCAGCTGAACCTCGATGTGGCGGGCGGGTCGGACCTCCCGCTCGAGGTACACGGCTCCGTCGCCGAACGCCGACGCGGCCTCACGCGACCCGGAGTCGAGCGCGGCCGCCAGGTCCCCGGCCGACTCGACCCGACGCATGCCACGACCTCCCCCGCCGGCCGCGGCCTTGACCAGCAGGGGGAAACCGATGGCGTCGGCCTCCGCCAGAACACCGGCCAGACCCTCCCGACGGTCAATCCGCGCCGGCTCCAGGGTGCCGGGGACGGCATCGACGCCAACGGCGCGGGCGAGTCGACGGGCATGCAGCTTGTCCCCGATCGCGTCGATGGTGTCGGGTCCAGGCCCGACAAACGTCAGGCCTGCATCGATGACTGCCCGGGCGAACGCCGCGCGCTCGGCAAGGAAGCCGTACCCGGGGTGGACGGCCTGCGCACCCGTGTCGAGCGCTGCCTGGACGACGGCGTCGATCCGGAGGTAGCTCTCCGTCGGAGCGGCCGGACCGATACGGACTGCTCGGTCCGCGAGTCGGACATGAGCCGCACCGGCGTCCGCATCCGAGTAGACGGCGATCGACTGCATCCCCATCTCCCGACAGGCACGAATCAGACGAACCGCGATCTCACCGCGGTTGGCGATGAGGACGCTCTCGAACGGTCGGCCACCCAGGTCGTCTTTGCGCAAAGACGGCTCCGGCCCTGGCTCAGAGCGGAATGTTGCCATGCTTCTTTCGGGGATTGGAATCGCGCTTGTCGGCGAGCATCTCCAGGGCGCGAATGAGGCGAGGGCGTGTCTCGGACGGTCGGAAGACATCATCGACATAGCCGCGCGCCGCCGCGATGTAGGGACTCGCGAACTCTTCCTCGTACTGTGCGACCAGACGAGCCCGCTCCCCCACCGGATCGGCGGCCGAAGCGATCGCATCCTTGAAGATCACGTTGACGGCACCCTCCGCCCCCATGACCGCGATCTCCGCGGTCGGCCAGGCGAAGTTCATGTCACCGCGAATGTGCTTGCTGCTCATGACGTCATAGGCTCCGCCGTAGGCCTTTCGCGTGATGACCGTCACCTTCGGCACCGTGGCCTCGCAGTACGCGTACAACAGCTTGGCTCCGTGCTTGATGATGCCGCCGTGCTCCTGGCCGACCCCGGGGAGGAATCCGGGTACGTCCACGAAGGTGACGATCGGTACGTTGAAGCAATCGCAGGTCCGCACGAACCGGGCGGCCTTCATGGACGCGTCAATGTCGAGGGCACCGGCAAGGACAGAGGGCTGCTGCGCGACGATCCCGACGCTTCTCCCGCCGAGGCGCGCGAAGCCGATGAGAATGTTCGGCGCCCACGACGGCTGGATCTCGAGGAAGTCGCCGGCATCCACGACCCGGTTGATGACATCGTGCATGTCATACGGCTTGTGCGGGTCGTCGGGCACCACCAGATCGAGTTCCGGGTCCATGCGGTCGGCGGAATCGCTCGTGGCGACGATCGACGGTGTCGCGAGGTTGTTCTGCGGCAGATGGGCAAGGATTCGTCGAACGGCGTCAAGGGCGTCCGATTCGTCCGCAGCCGCGAGGTGAGCGACCCCGCTCGTCGATGTGTGGACCAGGGCACCACCGAGCGCCTCCGCGTCGACCTCCTCATGCGTGACCGCTTTCACGACGTTCGGTCCGGTTACGAACATGTAGCTCGTCCCCTCAACCATGATCGTGAAATCTGTGATGGCCGGCGAGTAGACCGCTCCCCCGGCGCACGGACCCATGATCACCGAGATCTGGGGCACGACGCCGGATGCCAGCACGTTGCGGAGGAAGATGTCCGCATACCCGCCGAGGGATACGACACCTTCCTGGATTCGCGCTCCACCGGAATCGTTGAGCCCGATGATCGGAGCGCCGACCTTCATCGCGAGGTCCATGATCTTGCAGATCTTCTCGGCATACGCCTCGGAAAGCGAACCGCCGAAAACGGTGAAGTCCTGGCTGAAGAGAAACACGAGCCGACCGTCGATGGTCCCGTGACCCGCTACGACCCCGTCGCCCAGGTACCGCTGCTGATCGAGACCAAAGTCCGAGGAGCGGTGCGTCACGAACGCGTCGAGTTCGACGAACGAGCCGGGGTCGAGCAGGAGGTCCACGCGTTCCCGGGCCGTCAACTTCCCGATTGCATGCTGACGGTCGATCCGTGCCTGGCCACCACCCAAACTCGAATCGGCGCGCATCCGGTCGAGGCGGTCCAGTCGCTCTGCATTCGTCGGCAAGTGGGGGCTCCAGTCCGTAGGCCGGTGCCGCGGCGCGGTGCGGGACGACTCGCCTGTCTTTGCGCAACGACACCGTGGTGTGGTTCCGGATTGCGTGGCCATTGTAGACAGTTCCACCGGCGTTCCGAATCAGATGCCGACCAGCCTCAAAGGGCGGGGCAGCCCGTCGCTTCCGGCAGGGTTGGTAATCCACACTTCGGTGCACAAGTCGGCGAACCTGTGGATAAGTTGCCCGCCGATGGGCCGGCGTCCTGGGGTACGATCTGGGTCCATCCCGCGTCACGGCGCTTCGAACGTTTCGTCGCGCAAACTGACCGTCGTCCGCCACCCCAATCGAGGTGCCTGTCCGGTGACCAATGTGATCGCAATCGCCAACCAGAAGGGCGGCGTCGGAAAGACGACGACCGCAATCAACCTGGCGGGCGCGCTCGCTGAGGAGAACTATCGAGTTCTCTGCATCGACATGGATCCACAGGCGAATCTCACGGCCGGTCTGGGTATCAACCTCAACACGATTGAACTGTCCATGGCGGACGTGCTCGTCGGACGCGCGACACTGGACCAGGTCATCCAGCCGACCGAGACCGAGCGCATCGATGTCGTCCCGGCACACATCGACCTTGCGGCAACAGAAGGCGAGCTGTTCACGATGCTCGGGCGCGAAGGAATCCTCCGGGATGCCCTCGAGGGCCGGCTCAAGCATCGGTACGACTACGCGCTGATCGACTGCCCGCCAAACCTCGGCCTGCTGACCGTCAACGGACTCGTCGCGGCGGACGGGGTCATCATTCCGGTCCAGACACAGTTCTACGCGATGAAGGGATTGAACAACCTGGTCAAGGTGATCAGCACCATCCGCCTCAAGCTGAATCGGAAGCTCCGGATCATGGGGCTGCTTCCGACGTTCTACGACAGCCGGACAAATCTCGCGCGCGACATGCTGGATGAGCTTCGGGCGATCGGAGATCACCACGTCTTCAACTCCATCATCCGGAACACCGTGAAGCTTGGCGAGGCACCGCTCGCCGGCCGTCCCATCACGAGTTATGCCGGTCATTCAGACGCGGCGCGGACATACCGGGAGCTGGCTCGGGAGGTTATCGAACTTGGCTAGGACCGACTTTCGCGCGGCAGCCGCGCGACGCCTTTCCGAAGACCGTGAGCTTTCACCTGCGATTCTCAGTCTGCTATCCCAGGATCGTGCCGGGCACTCCTCCGGCATTCGCGTGATTCCGCTCACCCAGATTGCTCCAAACCCGGAACAGCCTCGTCTTGCGATCGATCCGGCCGCGCTCGAGGAACTCGCGGCATCGATCCGCGAGCACGGGGTCCTTCAGCCCGTCCTGGTCCGCCCCCTCGGCAACAACGAATACCAGCTGATTGCCGGCGAGCGGCGATGGCGCGCGTCGAAGGTAGCCGGACTGGAGACCATCCCCGCCCTCGTCGAGGACATCGACGACGACACGGCGCTGGAAATCTCGATCATTGAGAACCTCCAGCGCGAAGACCTCTCCCCGCTCGACGAAGCCGCCATGTTCGACCGCATGGTCCGGGAGCACGGTTACTCCGTACGGAAACTCGCCCAGAAGCTCGGCAAGGACAAGGGGTATCTGGAGAATCGGCTGCGGCTCGCCGATGCGCCGGCCGATGTCCGCGAGCTGGTGTCTTTGCGCAAGGACACCCTGTCGCATGCCTACGAACTGATGAAGGTCGAAGACCCCAAGAAGCGGAAGAGGCTCGGGCAGCAGGTGGCGCGCGGCGAGCTCACGCTTCTCAAATTGCGGGACAAGATCGAGGGCAGGCGCCGATCTGCCACGGCGGCTCAGGATGCGAGCGGCGGCGGTGTTCCCCCGGCAGATGCAGTTGCCGGCGAGGCGGAGGCGGCCTGGACCGGTCGGCCTCGGAGCGCCGAACCCATCCGGGAAGACTCCCTGATCAACGCGAAGCAGCACCTCGCAGAGGCGGTGGAGGGCCTCGTGGACGTCCTTCGAGCGCCGGATGTCGTGGCGACCTTCGGAGATGTCGATCGCGCCAACCTGGCCAAATACCTGACGATTGCGAAGCTGAAGCTGGAGAACGCCATCGCGATGGTCCGCAGCGGTGAGACCTCCGACAACTAGCGCCGGAAGCGATGGGTCACGGCGCTGGGCCCCGAGGCGCACTCAGACCCGACATCATGAAGCCGGCGCGCTGGGCGCCGGCTTCACCGTTTTCGAACGGGCCGGCCCCGAACGGCCCGGACCGGCCCGTCGGTCACGGGTGGCCGGGTGACCCCGCCGGGCCGTGGTCTGCGACCGTGCCGTGGGCAGCAGCGCCCGTGCCGTGGTCCGCGCCCGTGCCCCGGCCGGCCGTGCCCGTGCCCGTGCCCCGGGCAGCCTGGCTCGGCTCGGCCCCGCTGCCCGCATCCACACCGTGGTTCCTGCGGGCCCACTCGGCAACATACGCGCCGTGGTTCTTGTACGCCTCCGGGGTTGCCTGATGCGCCGCCGAGCAGACGATGGCACCGTGCGTCAGCGCGGCCAGCGCCTCCGGCGTTGCAGTGCCCAGGTCGACCAGACAGTGATCTCCCGAGCCCCCGGCTGATTCGGTCACGTCATCCCGCCCGGCCCCGGTGGTGTCCGGGGCGGCGGGCAGTGTTCTGGCAGCTGCCTGTGCCGCGGTGATTCGTCCAGACCCGACGCTGGTGGGCTTTCCGGCGTAGGCGATACCCGCCGTCAGGAGCAGGGCCAGAATACTGATCAGGAGCGGGCGGAGGTGGCGGGTGGTCGGCGTCACGGGTGGATTCTCCAGGCGGCACAGGGTCAACGAGTACAACGACCAGGACCGGCACGGCGTTAGGGGTCGCTCGCCAGGAGCCTTGCGTGCCTCGGGGGGTTGGGCATCGCATGGGGTTTTGGGCATGGCGTCCATCATGGCCGGGCGGCGGCAACGACCCAGGCGATGCCCACGGCCGCGAGGCCGGCCGCCTCGAGACCCCAGCCGACCCGCGGCCCCGCACCCGCGGACCGTCGCAGAAGGATGACCCCGGCGCCAACCGCCGCGCTGCCGGCCAGGAGAAGTGGATCGGCCACCGGTCCCCCACCTTGTGGCCGGCGGACGACGGCGAGGACCACGGCGACGATGATCAGCGCGCCATGGATGACCCAACCGCGCGTTGGCCCAAACGCCACGGCGACGGTTCGGCGACCCCTCGCCGCATCCGAGGCATGGTCCACCAGGGCATTCCCGATCGCCAGGCCGGTCCCGGCGATGACGGCGATCGGGACCATCGTAAGGATTTCGCCGGGGAGGCGATCGACGGCGCCGTACCACGCGAATACCGGTACGAGCGGCAGGGCGAACGCGAGCGGGAGCCAGCTGACCGGAGTTCGGGAGAGAGCGAGGTCATAGGCCACACCACATCCGAGGCCGAGGCAGGCGATCAGGAAGGTGATCGAGCCGGACGGTGCGGCGAGGATCAGGCCGCCGACTCCGGCCCCCACGGCCACCCTGCGTGCCGTTGCCATGCCGATCAGTCCGGACGCAATCGGCTTGGCCGGGACACGGCCGCCGTCGCGCGGCGCGTCCACGATGTCGTTCAGCGTGCCGATCGCAAACTGGATCAGAACCATCGCCCCGCCGAGCCGAAGAGCCGTCGTCGTCGAACCGCCGGCGATCATGGCCATGACGAGTACCGCGACCCCGTTCAGCAGCGATGGGAACGGGTGCACGAGCCGGAGTCGGGCGCCGAGCGCACCCCATCCAGCCAGGGGCCGCTCCGGGTCAGACGTAGACGAGCTCGTTGAAGTTCGCCACGAGGTAGTCGATCAAACGGTCCCGTCCGTCGGCCGAACGGGCACGAAGGCCCGGAACGAGCGCGTACAGGGAGACGGTCGGCACGATGAGTCTCCCATTGGCATCGCGGCCGACGGTGGCCGGCGCTCCGCCGCCAGATGCGAACACATGTTCGAATTCCGACTCCGAGAGGCGGGCCGATGACCGAAACGCTTCGACGACCTGGACGACGCCCCGGCGCTTCGCTACGTCTCGCATCAGTTCCGCGGCCCAGGAATCGAGCTGGGCGTCGGGTTGATCCGCCAGGCGGACTCGATATTCCTCTGGATCGGCCGACAGACCGCTCGCTACCACGCGTCCTCCTTGCCCGTTCGTCGTGAACCGCGTCCCGGTCGAGCGAAAGTATGCCAGAGCCGACCGGACGGCCGGCCCGCCGCTGTGCGCTCAGGGCGGGCTCGTCTCCATCGGCATGGTCGTGCGGGGCGCCGCTGCCGCGGCTTCGGCTGCAGCCCGCGAGCCCTCGGGCCACTCATTGAAGTATTCCGTCAACCAGCGACCGAATCGGCCCGGAGGGAGCGGATCCGAGGCATCGGCGAGCAGACCGAGAAGCGCGACGGAGGTTTGTTCAGTGAGCTCGGCGATCGCCCGGCTCGTCGGTCGACCCGACGTGGTGATCGGAGCGCCGATCCTGACCCGGAGTTGTCGCCGAAATCCGAGCCAGGACAGGCCGTTGAGAGCGACCGGAACCACGGGGACGCCGGCGCGGAGGGCAAAATACGCGGCCCCGTCCTGCAGTGGCAACAGGACCCGCTCCCCGACGTGGATCCGTCCCTCGCCCGCGATGGCAAGGACGCCGCCGACGTCAAACACTGCCTGGACCCGTCGCGTGGTCTCGAGGAGGTCGTTCTTTCCGGACTTGAACGGCACCGGGGTGCCGGTCCAGTACATCAACCGGTTCCGGGGACCGTGTCGCAGATCGTCCTCCCTCGGCCCGAAGAGGTACAGCCTCGGCCGCAACGGCAGCGTCGCGAACAGGAGGAACGGGTCCATCCAGCTCAGGTGGTTGAAGCACAGCACGGCCGGTCCTGCCGGCAGATGCTCGCGCCCGTCGATACGGAGCCGAAACACGAGCCGCATCAGGATGCCGACGGCGAGCCTCGACGTCCAGTACCGGATCGTCCGGTTCCAGGCCGGCAGTTCCGAGCGCGGGAGACGCGCCTCCGCTGTTCTCATGTCCGCCCTACTGGCGCGCCACGTCACCACGCCTCATGGCGGGATTGTCCGCGTCCGATCGTCGCGGGGTCCAGATCGGCGAGGCGCGCGATCACGAAGTCGGCCAGCTCGGCCGCGCCCGGGGCAGGTGGAACGCTTTGGTTCGGAACGAGCACCACGATCATGCCGGCCGCCCTGGCCGAGCGAACTCCGTTGATCGAATCCTCAACGACCAGGCACGCCGTGGGGGGAAACCCCAGCGCCCGGGCAGCGGCGAGATAGACGTCAGGCGCTGGCTTGCCGAACGCGACCTCGTCGGAGGAGATGACAACCGGGATGACGGCCTCCAGATCGGTCGCACGAAGGGCGGCATCGATGACCGACCGATGGGCCGAGGATGCGATGGCAACCGGCCACGTCGACGCAATCCTCCTGACGGCCTCGACCGCACCGCGGATGGCAGGTGCGCCGCCTGCGTAGCGGCGAACGACGCGGCCAACGATTTCCGCCTCGATTTCCGGTTCCATCGCCGGGGCCAGTTCCATCCGTTCACGCATGATCCGGGCCCAGCCCCGGGAATTCGCTCCCATCACGGCGCGGCTGTCTGCGTGGTCCCAGGTCCGCCCAATCTCCAAGGCCCACGCGACCCGCTCCTCGTGCCACCAGATCTCCGAATCAACGATGACGCCGTCGAGATCGAAGATGACCGCCGCCACGGAAGGTCCACGAACCTGGCCTGCTACCTCGCTCATTGGTCGAGCCTAGCATCGGGTCGAGCCTGGCATCGGGTCGAGCCCGGCATCGGGTCTTGGTAGCGAGCGTTGCGCTCCCGCCCTGGGTTGACACATGCAAGTCAGCAAGGCGACATCGAGCCGTCATGGCCGCCGCGTAGACTTCGCGTCAACCTCACAGGAGACCGCCCGCATGTTCTTCCAGACCCGCGCCCCGGCCATGCCCTCCGCCGATTCTGCGCTGCCGGGCCGCGATGCCCCGATCCTCGACGCGGAGCCGCACCACGTCAGCGGCCGAGCCATCGTCGGACCCTACCCCGCCGGGCTGGAGATTGCCGAATTTGCGCTGGGCTGCTTCTGGGGCGCCGAGAAGGGCTTCTGGCAAGTGCCGGGTGTCTGGGTGACCGCGGTCGGCTATCAGGGTGGATTCACTCCGAACGCGACATACCGCGAGGCCTGCTCCGGCAGGACCGGACACGCGGAAGCCGTGCGCGTGGTCTACGACCCGAGGGTGGTGACATACGAGGCGCTGCTCAAGCACTTCTGGGAGGCTCACGACCCCACCCAGGGGATGCGCCAGGGCAACGATGTTGGAACGCAGTACCGGTCGGCCATCTTCCCGAACTCGGAGCTCCAGCGAGCGGTTGCGGTTGCCTCGCGGGCGGGCTACGAGGAGCGGCTCTCGACAGCAGGTTTTGGCCCCATCACCACCGAGATCACGGCACTCCCCTCCCCCACGTTCTATTTCGCGGAGGACTACCACCAGCAGTACCTCAGCAAGAATCCGGCGGGCTACTGCCCCGACCATGGCACGGGTGTCTCCTGCCCGATCGGGCTGGCCGTTCCGGCCGGAACTGAGTGAGTTCGTTCGTGGCGCGGACGACGTTCGACTGACCTCACCCGGGCGTGATCGCCGCCCGGAGAGATGCCTCCTCGGCTACGCCCCGGGCGGCCGGTAGGTGACCGACCGCGCACGGCCGAGAGCGTCCATGGTCTCCTCGACGGTGAGCAGCACGGTCGTGTCGAAGCTCGCCAACGCTCCGCCGCCGCCGATCGCGATCGCCACTGCGGCCATCGAGACGTTGTCCGGCGCTTCCCAGAGGTTGTACCCGTCGTACGAGCCGAACGCATACCAGAAGCCGTGCAACTTCCCGCCGACTGACTCGATGTACTGGCGTGCGGCCTCTCGGCGGTCTTCGGGGTTCTGCGTCAATCGAGCCCACGTCTCGGGCGTGTAGCTGAACCGCGTCAGGTAGAAGGCCATGGCCGCATCGTCCTTCCTGTGCCAGGAGCGCGCTCGCATCTCGTGGTCCGGGCATCGTATCGCGGTCCCGGCACCTTCTCAAGATGGAAAGGCCGGGCCACACCACACCGGACCCGGGCCACACCGGACCCGGGCCGGGCCGGACCCGGGCCGGGCCACACCGGACCCGCGCCGGGCCGGTGTTGGCCACCAGACAAGCTTGCGACGCCTGGATGCCGCTCGATTGTGCGGTGGGCAAAGTCCGCGACCGCGGGAAGCCCGTTTCGGCCCCATGTCGGTCGTGTCCATGCCTGCCACGCAGGAAGTCCACCAGCGGCGTCGTAAACCGTGCCCGCTGGACAAGCGCCGGGCTCGCGGGCGGCGGGTCTCGGGCGGTGGGTCTCGGGCAAGCTCGGACGCAACAGGGATGCCCACTTCGGCTGTACGCGGTCGCGCTCAGGAACCGTCGTGTGCCACCCGGTCGTGATTGACGTATGACACGATCCGCCACGGATCGGCGACGACCAGCTGGTACGAGGTCCGGAAATCCCGCACCATCGTTCCATCCGGGCCACGGACATGCCAGTGCACGGTCGCGAGGACCGCCTCCGAGCCCTGCTCCTGGACGTCGATGTCAGCGATGTCGGCCGATGCGGCGCCGGCCGACCGGTACGCCGTCATGTTGGTGGCGAGATGTCCGACCACCGCCTCGCGATCGGGCAGGTGGAAGGCCTTCCCGGACCGCACGGCGAGGAATGGGGCCTCGCACATGTCCGCGATGGCCTCGGCGTCGCCGGCCATGTATCGCTCGGCGTAGCGTTCGAAGAACGACCCGAGCTCCAGCGTCATCGAACCAGTATCACACGGCGCACCGGCGGCAAACAGGTCCCGGGGCACGGTCAGTAATCCCGGGGCACCGTCGGTAAACTGGCGCGATGTTCCGATCTGCCGTTGCGCCGACGCCCGGGCCAATGCCCTCGCTGTGGCTCGTCCGTCATGGTGAGACCGAGTGGGCGCGGACCGGCCGGCACACCGGGCTGACGGATGTTCCGCTCACCGCGACGGGCCGTCAGCAGGCAATCGACCTGGCGCCACGCCTTGCCGGGCACGAGTTTGCCGAGATCGTGTCGAGTCCCCTGTCACGAGCCCTGGATACGGCACAGCTGGCCGGATTCGCCGACCGGGTGCGGGTGGATTCCGACCTCGTCGAGTGGGACTACGGGGACGACGAGGGCCGCACCTCAGCCGAGATCAGCGTGGATCGACCGGGGTGGACGATCTGGACGAAGGGTCCAGAACAGGGCGAGCCGATCGAGGCCATCGCGACGCGCGTCGATCGGGTCATTGCCGCGGCAAGGTCGGTCACGGGCGACACCCTGTGTTTTGCGCATGGCCACGTGCTGAGGATCCTGGCATCCCGGTGGATCGGGCTTCCCCCGGCCTCGGGTGCGCTGTTCGCACTCGACACGGCAACGATCTCCATCCTCGGCTGGGACCGGGCCACTCCCGTCATCCGGCGCTGGAACGACGGCATCGACCTCGACTGACACGGCCGACCATCGAGCCTCGATCAGGCGGCGGCATCGACGTCGACTGACACGGCCGACCATCGAGCCTCGGTCAGGCGGCGGCGGCCGAGTCCTCCGGCTGCTCATGGACCAGCGCCAACGAGGCTGCCGCGAGAACCATGAACCCTGCCGCGACGAGGAGTGCACGGTCGATCCCGAACCCCTGCCAGATCTCCGAAGCGAGCGTTGCGCCCGCTACGACACCGAGGTTCGACAGAGCGGTGACCATGCCGAAGGATCGGCCTCGGCGCCCACCGTCGGTCGCCAGCGTGAGCAGCGCGAACCAGGAGGACTGCGCCGCGGCCAGTCCGCCGCCCGCCGCAATGGCCGACCCGAAGATGATCGGGGTTGGCGCACGCACGATCATCGAGATCAGGTTCAGCAGGACGAGCATTGAGCCGAGGGCGACCATGCGCCGCCGTCCGCTCCGGTCGGCCAGTCGACTCAGCCACGGCCCGATGAAGATCGATCCCAGGCCGAACATCGCGAAGATGAGGGTCACCTGGTTGATCGGCAGGCCCAGTTCATCCTTCGCGAACGGTCCGAACGTGGTGATCCATCCGCCGAATGCGGCGTTGAAGCCGAGGTTCCAGAGCGCGAGTGTCCCGAGCGGCTGCATGGCGGCGGCCCGTGCTCGAAGGCGCGCCTGCCGCGAAGGCAGGGTCGGCGGGACCAGGTCGGCGATGGCGATGGTCGGCACGATCGGGTCGACGAGTCCGCCGCTCCCGTCTCCGGACGGCGCGTCCGGCAGGGCCGGCGGCGCGTCCGGTTCGGCCGTCGAGTCCGGCAAGGCCAAATCGTCCAGGTGTGCCGATTCGGACGGCTCGGCCGGCTCGGCCGGCAGGAAGAGGATCGCGGCGGCCCCCGCCAGCAGCGCCGTGACCCCGACGACGATGAACGGGACCCGCAGGTCGGCGAGGGCCAGGAAGCCGCCGAGGACCGGCCCGAGCACGGTTCCGGCCGACCCTGCGGCCGACAGAATCCCGTTCGTGAACGCCAGTCGGGCGCGGTCCGCCACGCGGGCGACATAGAGCCGTTCAGCGATGATCGACAACCCGCCCCCGAACCCGGCCAGGCCCCGGAAGACGATCAGCGGCACCGCGCTCTGGGCCGTCGCGATCAGGAAATTCGCAGCGGCATAGGCAACCTGACCGAGCGGGAGCTGGCGGCGCGGGGAGACGCGTTGGCTCAGGACCCCGGAGCCCAGCTGACCGAGCGTCACCGTCACCGCAAAAATGCTGACCATCAGCCCGAGCTCTCGTGGCGACGCCCCAAGCTGGATCGCGAAGATCGGCAGGAGCGGCAGCATGATCGACACGCCGACCTGCGAGATGAACGAGATGGCCGCGAGCGTGAGGATCGGGCGATCGATTTCCCGGATCGCGGCAGCAACGGGGCCAACCAGGGCACGCACTTGCGCAGGGTACGCGACGGAGTCAGCCGGCCGCCGGCCCTCGATCCAGGGGGATCCGAACGGCGAACCTGGCCCCGACTGGATCACCGTTCGTCACCTGAATCGAACCATCATGGCCGGCCACGATCCACGACGCGATCGAGAGCCCGAGCCCGGACCCGCCGGCGGGAGCGCCGGCACCGCGCCAGAAGCGTTCGAAGACGTGCGGCACATCCTCGTCCGGGATGCCCGGGCCCTCGTCCTCGACGAGGAGGACGCCCGTCGGACCATCCACGCGCACGGACACCCGGACCTCGCCGTCCGGCGGACTGTGCCGGATGGCGTTGTCCACGAGGATCAGGACGAGCTGGCGAATCCTGGCTGCGTCACCTCGGACCATCGCCGGTACGGGGTCCACGGAGATCCGTACAGCCCGCTGGCCGGCGGCGGAAACCAGCGCTGAGGCGGCATCGGCAACCACGTCGCCGAGATCGATCGGCAAACGCTCGAGCGGGACGGCACCCGAATCAGTGCGCGCCAGGAGCAGCAGGTCCTCGACGAGGTGCGTCAGATTGTCGACTTCGGCCCCGATGTCATCGAGGGCGTCGCCCACCTGGCGAACCGGGGCGTCCGGGTGCCGACGCAGCAGGTCGAGCGAAGCGCGGACGACCGTCAGGGGCGTCCTCAATTCGTGGCTCGCATCGGCGGCGAATTCGCGCTGTCGGCGCAGCGCCCGACGCTGGGACGCCAGGGAGGCGCGAATCGGTATCAGCGCGCGACGCGAGTAGACCGTCCCGACGCCGGTCGCGACCAGCAGAACCACGATGCCACCCCCAAGCAGGACGGCAAGGAGCACGGCGAGGGTCCGCTCCTCGGCGGTTCGATCCTGGAAGATCTGGACGAACACGGTCCCGATCTGGGTCTTGAGCGGCGTCGTCAGGATCCGGACCGGCGTGCCCGATACGGACCCTTCGCGAACGTCCCGGCCGGACGCCTGTGCCGCCTTGAGTGAGCCCAGGTCCGGCTGGTTCATCGAAGGGGGCACATTGCGTGGAACGATGATCTTGCCGTCGGCGCCCAGGACGAGCGCGAAGGTCCCCGAGAGTCCGCCGCCGAACACGATCCCCGTCGGAAGGTCGTCCCCGTCCGGGCGGCCGCCCGGGCCCTCGATGGCACGACGCATCGCTTCGGCGCGAGCTTCGAGTTGGCGGACTCCCGAACTGGACAGGCTCTGATCGACGGCGGCATAGAGGGCGATCCCCAGGGCGACCAGGACGAGCAGGGTCGTCCCGGCGGCCCACAGCACGAGGCGACGACCGACGCCCGCCACGAGTCGCTCATCGCCGGTGACGGCAGCATCCTCGGCCGCGTCGAACGTATTGCGCCTCGTCCCGTCAGGCATCGCTCAATCGGTAGCCGACCCCGCGCACCGTCTCGACCCTCGTTCCGGCAGTCCCGAGCTTGGTCCTCAGGTAGTGGACGTAGGCGTCCACGGCATTGGGCGTGACGGCGACGCTGTAGGGCCACGCCTGATCCAGCAGCTGGTCCCGCGTGAGCGCCTGGCCCGGATGGCGAAGAAAGCACTCCAGCAGTGCAAACTCCCTGGGACTCAGGTCGACGGGCAGGCCGTTCACGGTGACGCGCCGCCCGGTTTCATCCAGGGCGATCGGCCCGACCTCCAGGCGGGACTCGGGCCTGCGCGGACCCGGTTCGGCTCGGCGGCCCAGCGCACGAATGCGGGCCGCCAGTTCCTCGTACGCAAACGGCTTGACCAGATAATCGTCGGCGCCGGCATCGAGGCCGGTCACTCGATCGCGCACCGTGTCCCGGGCCGTGAGCATCAGGATCGCAATCTCCCTGCCCCGAGCGCGAAGGCGACGCGCAACCTCCAGCCCATTGATATCCGGGAGGCCAACGTCGAGGACGACGACGTCGAAACCGTCCGATTCCGCGAGCTCGAGACCGGTCTCGCCATCGGTCGCGACATCGACGACGTGCCGATCCTCCTCGAGCAGGCGCTTGAGCACCCGGCCGAGTCGTTCGTCATCCTCGATCACGAGGAGATGCATCTGCCAATGGCTCCTGTCATGCGTTCGGGCGTCGGACCCATCCTGGCGCCGGCCGACTTGCCGCTCCCGGCCGACTTCCGGATCCGTGACCGGCCGACTTCCGGATCCGTGACCGTCGCGGCTCAGGCGATGGTAGTCGGTGGGATCGGCCCAGGGGACCGACGCTTCCCCAGGACAGCGCCGCCGGCTGAGAATCGTCTGAGAGATCGACACCGGCGGCCCGATCGATGAGGCGAAATCGGTCGATCTCCGGCGTCCACAGGACCTCTCGGCCGGCGGTGATCGCAAGCGCCCCGTAACCCGGGCGATCATCGATCCAGGCGAGGCCGTCGATGCCCATCACGAAGCCGGTCGTGGCATAGGCGTCCGCCCACGCCAGATCGGGTCCGACGACCGTCAGGCTCACCAGTTCGTGCGGCACGCGGCCCGTGCGCGGATCCCGGATGTGCTCCCCTCGCTCATACAGTCCCGACGTGGCGATGGCGCCATCGCGCAGCGCCAGGACGGCGGCCGTGCGGGTCCCGTCCTCCGGGTGACGGACCCCCACCCGCCAGGCAACGCCTGGCGCCGCCTCGCCACGGGTGACGATGTCGCCCCCGAGGGCCATGTACAGGTTCGCGGCCCCGGCCGCGACGAGCCGCCGCGCTGCTTCCTCGACGGCCCATCCCTTGACCAGCCCGCTCGGATCGACGATCCCGTCGGCGCGATGGTGTCGAGCGTCGAAAGCCCCGCCCGACGTCCTCGCAAGATCATCACAGGCGGCCAGCACCCACCGCACGTCGGCACTCAGGTCGGCCTCGCGAAGGGATCCGGCGGCCAGTCGCCCGAGCTCGCTGTCCTCGCGGTAGAGGCTGAACCGCCGATCGATGTCGCGAAGGATCTCGATGGCGGCCTCGACGGCCTCGTCGGGCACGAAGGGTGCCCGGATGTCCACGCTCACCGCGGACCCCATGACGAACTCCACGCGGACCTGGCGAGCAGGGCGTCCCATCGGCCGCGAGACGAGAGCCGGATCGATCGGCGTCCCGGCTGCGGTCACAGCCCGGCCCTGTCGAGCGCGCCCTGGAGCGAGGCTGCGTACGCCCGGCTCGTGTAGGTCGCCCCCGAGACCCCATCGATGGTCGCCGACTGCGCCGCGAGCGCCTCCTTGCGGAGGAGGGGCGCCACGAAGTCGGAGATCCGCCCGGACCGGCCCCCGACGGGCATGACGAGGGCCACGACATCCACGATCTTCCCCGCCTGCACGGTGACCTCGACTTGCACGTCACCGTACGGATCGGCCGCGAGCGGACCCACGAACTGCGCCGGCGCACCGGTCGTGGTCTGCCCAACGCGCGACGAGCCCGACGAGCCCGACGATCCCGACGATCCCGTCGTGCCGAACGTGCCGCTCGACCCTATCCCGGTGGTGGTGCGCGGAGCGGTCCCGCCGGTCGTCGGCGTGCCACCGGTCGCGCCATCGGAACCCGGACCGGCGCTCGTCGCCACGCCGCTGAGGGCGATGTCCTGCGGGCCACGAAAGTTGACCAGGAGCAGGACCGCGAGGGCCAGGGAAGCCGCGGCGGTGGCAATGCGGTGACGCATGACGACCTCGATCAGTACGCGAATCGTTCGACGTGGACCCTGGAGGACGGGACGCCGAGGTCGGCGAGGGTTTCCGTCAGGCGGTCCATCATTTCGTTCGGGCCGCACACGTAGACGTCGTGATCGGCGATATCCGGGACAAGACTCGCGATGCCGAAGGCATCCAGGGGATCGGCGGGAAGGTCGATGCTTCCGCGTCGACCAACGAGGTAGCGCACGGCCACGCCGCGCTTCTCAGCCAGCATCTCGAGCTCCTTTCGGAAGATGACGTGCTTCGGCTGGCGGGCGCGGTACAGCAGGGTGATCTCGCCGGGCCTGCCCGGAAGGGCTTCAACCAGCGCCCGAAGTGGGGTGACACCGATCCCGCCCGCGATGAGCGTCACGCGCCGGCGCGTGCGGCGGACTCCGGTGAGGATGCCATAGGGTCCCTCGAGAAGGACCGAGGTGCCGACCGCCAGGTGCTGATAGCGACGCGTATCGTCGCCGAGCGCCTTCACGGTCGTCCTGATCCACGCGCCGTTGGGTGCGGATGAGATCGAGAATGGGTGCCCGCTCCACCAACGCGAGCCGTCGAGGAAACGCCAGACGAAGTACTGCCCGGATCGCAGCGGCAACTGATCGAGTTTGCGACCCGTGATGTAGATGGACACCACGCCGGGGGCCTCGTTGACGACACGCGCGACGCGGAACCGATGGCGAGCATTCAACCGGATCGGGCCGATGACGCGATAGGCCAGCAGCAACCCGAACGTGATCCCGTACAGGCTGGTCCAGTAGATCCGGGCCAGCGGATCGCGCATGAAGTCCGCTCCGACCAGGAGCTGGTGCAGGAATCCGAATGCGATCGCGAGGTAGCCGAGCAGGTGCAGGACGAACCACGCCTCGTAGCTGATGGCGCGACGGGCCGCTCGGATCGAGGTGATCCCGACGATGACGAACAGGCCAAACCCGATCGTGGCAAGCGCGACGAATGCAAACGACGTGAGCAGCGTCCATGCCTCACCGAGGAAGGAGCTGCCGTCGCTGGCGCCGTAACCCACGGTGATGAACACGCCGTGGGCAGCGATCAGCCAGACGGTCGCAAAGCCGACCCAGCGGTGGGCCGCGGCCAGGCGATCCATGCCGAAAGCCTGGTCCAGCCACGGCATCCGCGACATGAGGAGCAGCTGGATCAGCGCCAGGTACGTGCCGATGAGGCCGCTGAGCTGCCCGATGGCGGTGAAGGCACCGCCCGGCGTCGGCAGCTGATCGATGCCGCCGTGTCGTATCCACATCGCGACGATGAACAGGCCGTTGGCGACCAGGATCGCCACCACATCGCGGCGTGTCACCGGCCAGATCCGCGGCAGCGGCACGGATCGCCGCCCACCGCCAGCCGCGCTCGAAGCATTCCGGAGGGTCGCGGCGGTCATGGCGGGATCATCGTCGTCGGGAATGAGATGTTTCTGAGAGGAACCGGCGGCGGTACTCGACCGACGCGGCGCGTTGTCTGCCTCCGCCGGAGGGCCAGGAGCGCCGGAGTTCCGGGGCGCGCTGCGTCGACGATCGTGGAACGACGGTCCAGGAGTGGAGTGAGTGGCTCCGGCGGTCGGGTGCCGGCCGGTTACTGATTGCGCAAGGTGTGGCTACGACCGAGCTCTTGCTTCCCCGCCCAATCCGCTCCCGTGAATGGCTGAAGGTCGCTCTCGTCGAGTGCCGGACCTGTCATCAATTCGTCGAGCGCCGGTCACCTGTTCAGCACTTCTGTGCTGACTGCCGCGAGGAGCTCGGCCGCCGACGCACTCGGGCAGCCATGGCGCGCCGACGGCGTCGCTTGAGCTCTGCCCCCTGACCGATCCCCAAGAGACGGACCGGCGTGGCCTACTCTTCGGGCCACACCGGTCCCGCGCGCTACCGAATTCGAACGAGGAACAGCGTCGCCACGAAGACTGCGAACGTCAGCATCGCGCCGAGGGCGACGACGAGCACGAGATGTAGCCGGGGGCCAGCCTTTGCCCGCCGAAGCCCCAGCAGTCCGGCCAGCAGCAGGGCTGGACCGATGACGATGGCGGAGGCTGGGGCCACGGCAGCGAGCACGGTCAGTGCGACAGCCGCGCCCACGACCGCCACGAACTCCCGACGATCGAGCTGGCGATCGTCCGCTGCCGGGCGCGCATCACCCCCCAACACTGCCGGTACCTCGCCCATCAGCCCAGGCCGTCATGTCTAGCCAGGGATAGCTGTACTGGACACAGCCGAAGTCTGGCGTGAGGCAGAGCTTGAACTCACCCTGGGTCCATGCTCGGTAGCTGGCTTGGTTGAGGCCGCCCCATGTCTGGTTGCCGATATGCCGCCAGCTCCAGAAGGGAGCGTACACCTCGCCCCAGCGCGTGCGCTGCGGCGTACTCGTGATCACCGATCCGTTACCGCACCAGTTGATCTGCTGGAAATAGGACCAGAGCAGCCCGCCGAGGGCATTACGACCGTCGCGCTGCCATCTCCAGGTCCAGCAGCCGCTGGCGGCGATGACTACCTCGCCGTCTGTTGCGCCCGGCGTCGGAGAGGAGACAGAGTCAACGTAGCTGGTGACCGTCAGGAAATCCTTCACCGCGAGCTGGTCCCGCTCCGGGAGCGCAGCGAAGGCGGCGTACGGATCATCGGCCGCCGCCAGCTGTTCGACGATCTTCGTGATGCGGCCTGCTCCGGTCGGGCCTCCCGCCGCCGCGGCCTGGAGCGGGATGAGCAGCGTGAATGCGAGTACCAGCATCCCTGCAGCGACCCGCCACCCGCGGCCGTGCTGCGTACGAGGCATGTCGGTCCCTCCGTGTCGTTCAGGTGCTGGCAAGCGATTCTCAGCGCCTCGCCGATTCTCAGCGCCTCGCGACAGCCACCCTGCCTCGACGAGCTTGACCCCGGACTTGCGAGCGGTCGACCGAGGAACCGCTGAATGCCTATCATCGGAACCGATGGAAATGGCCACGCCGACCGGATCTCCGGTTTCGAGGGAGAGGACGCGTCAACCGATGGTCCCAAAGCACGAAGCGGATGGGCCAACCCGGCTCGCCGGTGAGTCATCGATCGCGCTTGAGCGCTTGTCGCCGGCAGAGCGGCGGGTCTTCGACCTGGCGCTCGATGGACTCTCCACGCAGGCGATCGCGGATGAGCTGGTTCTCAGCGAGGCAACGATCCGCAGTCACCTGACGCGCATCTACGCGAAGCTCGGTGTCCAAGGAAGGATAGAGTTGCTGGCCAAGATGGCGAGTGAGGGCTTCATCGCCGTTCCGGACGACCCCGGTGTTGCTGCCGCCTCCCCCTATGGCGCCGTGCCGTGGATCGCGACGACGTTCGCCATCGTCGGCATCGTCGCGGGCTTCGTAGTGCCCGGGAGCGCCATCGTGTTTGGACCGGCACTGACGGCGCTCGGCTTTGCTCTAGGTCGACGGCTTCCTGCCGAGCGACGTTGGGCGCGCATCCCGGTCCTGGGCGCTGGAGCGATCCTCTGTGTCGAGGCGGTGATGCTGGGTCTGCTCTTCAGGCCTGGCTGACTTTGGGTTCGCCATCCGTGCGGTCAGCGCGTGAATCAGCCCGTCGCCACGGCGATAAGTCAAGGCCATGAGTCGGCGACCAGTGGCCACAGCGCATGGAAGGGATCGTCTGGATCGACGAACCTGCGAAGCGGCGCGGTGCGCGCGGGTCAGCGATCGTTTGGAGGAAGCCCCACGCGCATCCGTTCGATCTCTCGCCGCAGCTCACTGACCTCGCCGAGGGCCTTCCCGTATTCGGCCTGTGCCGCCTCTGCTTCACCGAGCGTCAGTCCGGGACGCCTGGCGGCCGTCAGCAAGTACCGAAGGGGGACGTCCTCGCCCGGCTCGATCGCGACCGGGCGATGGCCGTGGCGTACGAGGCCGGCTACCGGGCCTGCGCCGGCCTGCTCGTCCTGGCCGGTTACCGGGTGACGAGCCAACCCGGCCACCACCGGGCGGCGATCGAGGGCGCGGGAGCGCTCCTCGGCCCGTCCGCCCGACCGCTCTTCCGGCGGCTCGACGCGGCTTGACGCTTCCGCAACGAGGGCCTCTACGGCGACGTTTGGAATCGACGACAAAACGTGCTATCTGAAGGTAGCTGGCTCCGGCGGTAAGATTCGAACTTACGACCAAGCGATTAACAGTCGCCCGCTCTACCACTGAGCTACGCCGGAGCGAATGGGGTCGCCGAGGCGACCGCCGCAGCGGGGCCGAGGGCCACGCGCCGGCCGAAGAATAGCAGACGGGGTCGGACACCCAGGCGCTGGCATACTCACGGCCATGGTGTCCCCGATCGTCTCTACGGAAGCCCTTGCCGGGTGGATCGACGAGGGCCGCGCCGACCTCCGGATCGTGGACGTCCGCTGGTACCTGGGCCGGCCGCCCGGCAGTGGTCGTGCTGCGTACGACGGCGGACACCTGCCCGGCGCCATGCACCTGGATCTCGACACCGATCTGGTCGCGCCGACGGGCCCCGGCCGCCATCCCCTGCCCGATCCATCGACGCTGGCGGCCGCGCTGGGTGCCCGCGGCATCGGCGACGGGGACCTTGTTGTTGCGTATGACGATGTCGGCGGGTGGGTTGCCGCGCGCCTCTGGTGGATGCTCGACGATCTCGGCTTCCGGGCCGGCTCGCAGGGCGGCGTCCTGGTCCTCGATGGCGGCCTGCCCACCTGGGTCGCCGAGGGACGCCCGCTCTCGACCGAGGTCCCCGCGCTCGAACCGGCATCGTTGCACCTCGCGTCGAGGTGGCGCCGGGTCGTCGACCGGCAAGGGCTGCGCAGCCGTCTCGGCGATGTGCTTCTCCTCGACGCGCGAGCGGCGCCTCGCTACCGCGGTGAGATCGAGCCCATCGACCCACAGCCCGGACACATCCCGACCGCCGTCAACGCACCCGTCGAGGGGAACCTCGGACCGGACGGGCGATTCCGGCCGTCAAGCGAGCTCCGCGCCCGATTCACCAGACTGCGGACCGAGGCGATCGCCGCGGGGATGCCGCTGCTCGGTGATCCAGGGACCCCGGTCGTGACGTCATGCGGGAGCGGCGTGTCGGCCTGTCACAACGCCCTGGCGATGCGGATCGCCGGACTGCCGGATGCCGTCCTCTACCCTGGCAGTTACAGCGACTGGTCCTCGGCCGGGGACCCGGTCGTGATCGGTGCGGGACCCGGGCGCCGGCCGGGCTGACCGCCGCCTTCCGCCGCCGGCCTGACGCTCCGCATGCGGAGCGGCTCGGAGCGCCCACCAACGCGCATGCGGGGCGGATCGGCGCGTCCACCCGCGCGCTCACAAGGCACGCTCCATGAACAGCCGCCCGCACGCCTGTTGACATGGCCGGCCGCGCGCGCCTACACTCCGCGACCGACGCGGGTTCCGCGCCGAAGACCCTTGCACGGAGGCGGCAATCAGATGAGCACCAAGCTCTTCTTCGTGCCCACGCTCGCGCCCATCGGCCTTGCCGATCGCGGGAGATTTGTGCCCTCGTCGAGGTAGTTGTCGGGCGGTAGGACCGCTCCAGCAGCGAACCACGAGCCGTGGGCCAGATCGGGCCCCCGGCTTTTTTGATGCTCTCGAGACGTCGAGGGCCTGCGATGAGCCGTGAGCCACCCGATGCCAGGGCGTCGGAACCGGGAGCGCGGCTCGTTTCATGTTCCCAGCCCCAACCCGATCCCCTCGCCACCAACTCGTCAGCTCACCCAGCCAGGGTGGACCGCCACTCGCGGGACCACCAGACAAGGATCAGTCACCGTGACCGCCACGCTCCTCGGACAATCGAAGACTGTTGCTCCGGATCGCCTGGCCGAAGCGGCCGAGGCGAATCCAGTCGATTCGGCGCCACCCGCCCTCCTCGTCGAGGGCGTCACCAAGCGCTTCCAGGTCGGTCGGTCGAAGCGTCCGGTCCTCGCGATCGCCGATGTCTCCATCCGCCTCGAGCGGGGCGGGATCATCGGGATCCTGGGGGCCAACGGCTCAGGGAAGTCAACGCTCATCCGGCTCGTGTCCGGCCTCCTCACGCTCGACGAAGGTCGGGTCGAGGTGTTCGGACGGGACCTGGAGCGCGAGGAGATGGCCGTGAAGCGGCTCATCAACCGCGTGAGCGTGGACGCCGCTTTCTTCAAGAAGCTCAGCCCGATGGAGAACCTGCTCTTCGCGGCCCGGCTGTATGGCCTGGACGCGGGACGCGCCCGCAGCGATGCGATCGCGATCCTGGAGCGACTCGGCATCGCGCGGAAGCGGATTGATCGACCGGTGGAGCAGATGAGTCGGGGCATGCAGCAGAAGGTCGCCATCGCGCGAGCGCTGCTGACGAGCCCGACCCTCCTGCTCCTCGACGAGCCGACGACCGGCCTCGACCCTCGGTCGAAGCTCGACGTCCAGGCCTTCATCGAGGAGGTCCGGACCGATCACGACACCTCGATCGTCCTGACGACGCACGACCTCGACGAGGCGGACCGATTGTGTGATCGGATCGCCGTCCTCAACGATGGCCGGGTCGTCGCCCAGGACACGCCCGACGGCCTGAAGCGACTCGTCGCCGACCGCCACGGGCAGGAGCCGACGCTCCACAACGTGTTCATGACCTACACCGGCCGATCCCTCGACGACGACGTCGAGGAGGACGCCGACGAAGCGGCCGATGAGGCCGATTGAAGAAGGGAACCTCTCGAATGAATCGCAACTCCGACATCCGGCTGCGACTCGCGAACGATCGGATCGCTCGCGAGCACCGCTACGCCGCGGAGGCGCGCCTCGCCAACGAAGCGCGCCGCCGTCACCGTCTCTCGCTCCGCCTCCGCGCAGCTCGCCAGCTCATCGAGCTCGGCGAGAAGCTCGCGGCGGAGCCGGCCCTGCGCCCCGCCCGGTCCCGCTAGGGATCGGGCGGGAGCCCACCTCGAAAGGCTCGTCCGATGACGCTCCTCACGCACGAATTGAAGGCCTCCTATGCCTTCATCGAACGGAACTTCTTCCTGACCCGGCGCTACTGGGGCTGGGAGCTCGCGTTCCTCGTCTACTCGGCCGCGGGCGCGCTCTCGATCTCGTTGATCGGTGCCGAGTCGGGCAATCCCCGGCTGTTCCTGACCCTGATCGTCGGGGCGATCTTCTGGAACTACCTGTCGGTCGTGTTCAGCTGGATCGCCGAGACGATCGCGGTGGAACGATGGGAGGGAACCCTGGAGTACACGATGATGGCGCCGGTCCATCGATCGACGCAGCTCCTGGGCTCCGTGGCATACGCCATGGCCTATGGCGTCATCCATACGGTCGCGATCCTCGTCGCGATGCTCCTGTTCTTCCCGGACTTGGCGGCGGCCAACGCGAATCCACTGACGGTCGTCGTCTTCATGGTCCTCGGCTCGTTCAGCTTCGTCGGCATCGCCATGCTGGCGGCGATCCTCCCGCTCCTGTACGTGGAGCGTGGGGCGCAGATGACGTTCGTCCTCCAGTCGGTGCTGCTCCTCGTGAGCGGCGTCTACTACTCGATCGACGTGCTCCCGGGCTGGATGCAGGTGCTCTCGCGCCTGTCACCCGCCACCTACGCCATCGACGGGGTCCGCCGGGGCCTGATCGACGGCGTCCCGGTGACCGACCTTGTTGGGGATGCCTGGCCGCTCGTGGTGATGGGGATCGTCATGATTCCGGTCGGCCTGTGGGCCTTCGGCCGCGCCGAGCGTTACGCGAAGCGCACCGGCAAGCTCAAGCGGGTGGGTTGAGATGGACCGACCAACTCAGGCGCGGCGCCTCGTCCTCCGGGCCTATCGGGGTCCGGAGGACCACCCCGCCATGACGCGGGTCGCGGCCGCCGTCCGGGCATTCAACGGTGATGCCGAGCTCGGCACGGTCGCCGACATGGACAACTATTACGGGCACCTGGAGCACGCGGACCTGCCGCGTGATTGCCTGCTCGTCGAGCTCGATGGCAGGGTGGTCGCCTACGGAAGATCCTCCTGGCAGCCGCTCGCCAATGGCGAGGGGCGCGTGGAGTGCATCCTCAACATCGACCCCGAGGTCCGCGGCTCGGGTGTCGAGGAACTGCTCGTTGACAGCGCGCTACGGCGCGGCCGCGAGCTCGTGGCCGACCACTCGTCCGAGCGGACCAGCCGGATCATTGTCTTCGTGACGGGGCGAGATATCCGACAGATCGAGGTCCTCGAGGCGCGAGGGCTTGTCCGGGTCCGGCGCGATGCCCAGCTGGTCCGACCATCCCTGGACGACATCCCGGATGTCGCCATCCCGGCGCCGTTCCACATCCGGCCGATCGACCGGGAAGACCGGGTGATGCATCGGCGGGTGTTCGATGCCGACGCCCGAGCCTTCGCCGACAGCTACGGCCAGCAGGCCACCTCCGAGGCGGCATGGGACGAGTTCGTCAACATGCCGACCTTCGACCCGACGCTCTGGCGCGTCGCCTTCCACGGCGACCAGATCGCCGGCCAGATCCTCAACTACATGGGCGACTCCCTGGCCGACGGCACCCGGATCGGCATGACCGAGGCGATCTCGGTCCAGCCTGAGTACCGCCGCATGGGACTCGCGCGGGCGCTGCTCGCAGAGAGCCTCCGGGCGGTCCGGGATGCCGGCGCGGATCAGGCCTGCCTCGGCGTGGACACGCAGAACCCCAACCAGGCGCTGACGCTCTACGAGAGCCTGGGATTCCGCATCGTGTCGGAGACGTTTGAGTACCAGCTCGGACCGTTTCCGCCGGGGGCGGTGGCCAATTCCGGATCGCAGGCCGCCCGATGAGCATGGACGGCCCGCTTGCAGCCATGGGGTGGAACGCCGGGTTCGATGCTGCGTTCCGGCCGCACCGCATCGTTGGTCGAGTCCCGGGCCGCGTCGTCGCCGAGGAGCGCGGGCAGTTCGTCGTCCACGATGGCGCCGTGACCCACGCGGCGTCCGTCTCGGGCCGGCTCCGCCACGAATCGAACGGCGACGCGCTGGCGTTCCCGGCCGTCGGCGACTGGGTGGCGCTCGGCGGCACCATGAGCGGCGAGCGTGCGACGATCCATGCGATCCTCGCACGGCGCTCGATGATCGTCCGGCGCGCCCCGACGGACCATCGCGCGGTCGCCCAGATCATCGCAGCGAACGTCGACACGGTCTTCATCGTGACGTCGCTCAACGACGAGCTCAACGTGCGCCGCGTCGAGCGCTACCTGTCCGTTGCCTGGGAGTCCGGCGCCGTGCCCGTCATCGTCCTCTCGAAGGCCGACCTGAACGCGGATATCGATGCCCATCGGATGGCGGTCTCGGCCGTCGCCACGGGGGTTGACGTCATCGTCGCGTCAGGCCTCACGGGTGTCGGCATCGCGGACATCCGGACCCTCCTCAGTCCCGGACGGACGGTGGCCTTCATCGGGTCGTCGGGCGTCGGCAAGTCAACGCTCGTCAATGCGCTCGCCGGGGAGGAGCTGATGACCGTCTCGGGCATCCGCGAGGACGACGCACGCGGTCGCCACACCACGACGCGACGTCAACTCGTGGCGCTCGCAGAGGGGCTCGTGATCGACACGCCGGGCATGCGGGAGCTCGCACTCCTCGATGGCGACGGCCTGGCGCGTGCCTTCGTCGATGTTGGCGAGATCGCCCGTGGCTGCCGTTTCGCCGACTGCGGCCATCGATCGGAGCCCGGCTGCGCCATCCGCCTCGCCCTCGCGTCC
This sequence comes from Chloroflexota bacterium, assembly GCA_040389445.1. Lineage (GTDB taxonomy): Bacteria > Chloroflexota > Limnocylindria > Limnocylindrales > CSP1-4 > UBA5189. The sequence continues at coordinate 7,444 of JAZJZX010000002.1, read as the reverse complement.
GGCCTGCTCGATGCCGAGCGGTTCCGCGCATTCGAGAAGCTCGAGCGGGAGGCCGGGCGATCGGAGCGAGCCAATGCCGTCGTCGCCCGACAGGCCGAACGTCGGAAATGGACGGCGATTTCGAAGGACGTCGGCCGCCAGATGCGTGAGAAGTACGGAGACGAGCGATGAGCCCATCACATGGCGATCCAGGTCGGGGGCCGGTCGCCATGCCGTCAATCGACGGCCTGGTCGTCCGCCCGTTCGATGCCGACCGTGACTATCCGACCGTGGCCGAGCTGATCGCCGAGGTCAACGGTCACGACGGGGTGGACTGGCTGCCGTCCGTTGAGGCCCTCCGGAACGACTGGATCCACACGGACGGCTTCGTGCCGGCGGACGACGTCCTCCTCGTCGAGGTCGGCGGCGTGCTGAAGGCGTATGCCGAGCAGGCATGGCGCGTCCGGGGGCAGACCGTCCACCACAGCATCAGCGTCGCGGTGAGCCCGACGCTGCGCGAGCGGGGCATCGGGCGGGCGCTGCTCGCGTGGGCGGAGGCCAGGGTCCGGCGCGGACTCGCCGCCGGACAGCTCGGCGCGGCGCTCCCCCATCCGCACCTGCTCGCCGGTTGGGGCGAGCTCGAGGTGCCCGCCGTGCTCCCCTGGGCGACCGCCGCGGGCTACCACGTCGACGGCTACGGCGTGATGATGACCCGATCGCTCACCGAACCGATACCCGAAATCGCGCTGCCGGACGGCCTCGAGCTGCGGCCGGTCCGCCCGGAGGATCACCGCGCGATCTGGGACGCGGACACCGAGGCGTTCCAGGATCACCGGGATCCCGACCAACGCACCGAGGCGGACTTCGTCGGCTTCTTCGGCCAGCCGGACATCGACACCGCGCTCTGGCTCGTGGCGTGGGACGGCGACACGGTCGCCGGGTCGGTGCTCAACTTCGTCTTCCGGGGCGAGAACGCGCGGCTCGGCGTGCGGCGCGGCTGGCTGGAGCACGTATCGGTTCGCCGGCCATGGCGCAAGCGCGGGCTGGCCAGCGCCCTCATCGCCCGGGCGATGCTGGTACTCCGCGATCGCGGCCTCGATGAGGCGGCACTCGGCGCCGACGCCGAGAACCTGACCGGCGCAGTCCGTCTGTACGAGGCGCTCGGGTTCCGGCGGGTCCGGACGGCGGCGCGGTACCGGAAACCCATCGACCTCGCTCCACTTCGCGTCCCGGGTTCGCAGGACGGGCCGGACACGGCCGACTAGAACGGCAGGCGGCGCTCCCGGGCGACCATCTCGAGCCAGGGCCGCTCGGCACCGATGGTGGTCGATCGACCGTGACCCGGGTGGACGACGAGCGGATCGTCAAAGGTGGAGAGGCGCGCGAGCGATTCGACCATGGCCTCAGGCGAGGCCCCGGGCAGGTCGACCCTCCCCCACCCGCTCGCGAACAGGGTGTCGCCGCTGAAGAGGAGTCCCGCCTCCGCCGACCAGAGGCAGACCGAGCCCTCGGTGTGGCCCGGCGTGTGCAGGACCGTCAGGTCGATCTCGCCGAACCGGATTCGGCCACCCTCGGCGAGGTCGACGGCCGGCACGCACGGCGGGATCTCGAACGGCGCCCAGAGCGGTTGGGGCTTTGTCAGCCGCGACGCATCGAGAGGATGGATCGCGATCGGGGAGCCGGTGTGTTCGGCGATCGCCGCGTTCTCGCCGAAGTGGTCCCAGTGGCCGTGGGTCGTGACGATCAGCTTCAGCGTCCAGCCGCGCTCGGCGAGCTCGCCGCTGATCCAGGCCAGCGACGGGATCGCCGTGTCGATCGCGATCGCCTCGCGGGTCCGGGAATCTGCGAGCAGGTGGACGTTCGTGCCGGCCGGCCCGACGAGGCGCGAGACGTGCTCCAATCAGCCCTCGGCGACGATCTTCGCGCGCATGCAGTCGAAGGTCTGACCGATCATCTTGTTGGCGGTGCCCTCGACCATCCTCGCCCCGACGCTGGCCAGCATGCCGCTCAGGTTGACCTCGGCCGCCCAGAGCATCGTGGTGGTGCCGGGCTCGGGGCCATCCACCAGGTTCATCCTCCCGAGCGCATCGACCGCGCTGCCCGGGGCCTGGCCGCGAGCCTTGATGATCGCCATGTCCGGCGGCTGCTGTTCCGTGATCTCGAGGTCCACGACGAAGCGGGCGCTGATGAACCCGACCCCGACCTTGGCCTTCGCCCGGAAGTGCGTCGCGTCGATGACCTCGATGGATTCCACGCCCGGGCCGCACGCACCCACCCTGTTCGGGTCGGTGACGAAGGCGAAGACCTGTCCGCGCGTGGCAGGGATATCGACGGCGCCAGAGAACTCCATGAACGACCTCCGGTACGGCAGGCGAGACGGGACGACCTGGTCGGTCAGGTCTCGGGGGATGCGGGTTCCGATGATACGGACGCGGGCACGAAGGCGGCGGGATCGCGAATGAAACGAGTGCGGCAGCCCATCGCGCAGAAGGCATAGACCACGCCACCGTATTCGGCCAGGTGTCGCGCGTCCTTGCGGTCTACGGTCATCCCGCAGACCGGATCCAGGAGCACGATGTCGTCGACGACCGGGCCCGGCTCGGCCGGATCGGGCGTTCGTCCGGCGATCGTCGCCGGACCGGGCGCCGCCACGAAGCCGGCGCGTCCTCGGCGGACCAGGACGAGCTCGCCGAGGATCGAGAGCGCCACCTCTTCGGCAGTTTCTGCCCCGAGATCCAGGCCCGCCGGCGCGCGAAGCGCCGCGACGCGATCCTCCGGCAGCCCCGCCTCCTCGCGCAGCCAGGTACGGACGACGGCGGCTCGGGTCGGCGAGGCGACCAGGCCCACGTAAGCCACGTCGCGCCGAAGAGCGGCCGCCACGGCTTCCTCGTCCCACACGCCCTGCGTGGCCACGACGACAAACGGCGCCGAAGCGAACTCGAGCTTGAGCAACTCGTGATCGTCGAGCACCGCCTCGGCGGCCGGGAACGCCTCCGGGTCGGCGATCGGGTCGAACAGCGTGACGCGCCAGCCACTCGCCGCCCCGAGCGCCACGAGGGCGCCCGCGATCGGTGTCGTGCCGGCGACCCACAGGTGCGGGGCGGGCAGATGCGGCTCCACGTAGATCTCCAGGGTGCCACCGGAGTGGCACGTCATCACGAGCTCCACCACGCCGTCGGCACGCCGACCCTCGGCCGGACCCTCCCTGGACAATCGGAGGAGACGAGGTTGACCGTCCGCGAGCGCGCGGAGCGCCTCACGAATCACCACGGGCTGGGCACAACTGCCGCCAACCCAGCCCTCGATGGTCCCGTCGGGGTGAACGATTCCCGCCGCGCCGGGACGGGCCGACGTCGGTCGACGGACCGCCACGACCGTGGCGAACGCAAAGGTCCGGCCGTCGGCTTCCAGCTCCGCGGCGCGGGCGTGGATCGAACGGCCGGTCACCATCAGGCGACGCCCTTCTCGTGCAGGATTGCCCACACCTTCTGGGGCGTCATCGGGATGTCGATCTTCCGGACGCCGAGATGCCACATGGCATCCACGACGGCATTCACGATCGCCGGCGGCGCGCCCACGGTAGCGGACTCTCCGACGCCCTTGGCGCCGATCGGATGATGCGGCGACGGAGTGACGGTCTTGCCCGTCTCCCATCTCGGCGTCTCGACCGCCGTCGGGAGGAGGTAGTCCATGAACGTGCCGGCCAGGTTGTTGCCCAGCTCGTCGTAGGTGATCGACTCGTACAGGGCCGGGGCGAAGCCCATCGTGAGCCCGCCGTGGATCTGGCCGTCCACGATCATCGGGTTGATGATGTTGCCGCAGTCGTCCACGGCCACGAAACGCCGGACGGTGACCTGGCCGGTCGTCTTGTCGATGTCGACGACGCAGATGTAGCTCCCGAAGGGGAATGTCAGGTTCGGTGGGTCGTAGTAGTCGACGGCCTCGAGGCCGGCCTCCATCCCCTGGGGATGGTTCGTGTAGGCCGCGAAGCTGATCTCCTGGATCGTCTTGAACCGGTCCGGCGAGCCCTTGACCGTAAACGTTCCGGGCTCCCACTCGAGGTCGTCTTCGGAGCACTCGAGCAGATGCGCGGCGATCTTCCGGGCCTTGTCGCGAATCTTCCGCGACGCCATGGCCGTGGCGGCCCCCGCAACCGGCGTGGACCGCGAGGCGTAGGTGCCGAGCCCGTAGGGCGCGGTGTCCGTGTCGCCGTACTCGATCTTGACGTCCGCCGCCGGGAATCCGAGTTCCTCGGCGATGATCTGGGCGAAGGTGGTCTCGTGGCCCTGGCCCTGCGACTGGACGCCGATCCGGGCGGTGACCTTGCCCGTGGGATGGACCCGGATCTCGCACGAATCGAACATCTTGATGCCGATGATGTCGAAGTCCCTGGACGGTCCGGCGCCGACGATCTCGGTGAACGAGCTGATCCCGATGCCCATGAGCTCGCCCCTGGCGCGCTTCTCGGCCTGCTCCTTTCGGAGATCGGCGTAGCCGATCATGTCCATGGCTTTCTGGAGGGCGACCCCGTAGTTGCCGGAGTCGTACTCCCAGCCCGTCGGCGTCTTGTAGGGGAACTGCTCCGGCTGGATGAAGTTCTCCATCCGCAGCTGGGCGGGATCCTTGCCGATTTCGTGGGCCAGGATGTCCACCATCTGCTCGATGGCGTGGACCGCCTCGGTCACCCGGAACGAGCAGCGATAGGCGACGCCGCCCGGCGGCTTGTTGGTGTAGACGCCGTCCACCTCGACGAACGCGTTCGGGAAGTCGTACGAGCCGGTGATGACGTTGAACAGGCCGGCCGGGAACTTGGAAGGATCCGCGGCCGCGTCCGTGTAGCCGTGGTCCGCGATCGTCCTGACCTTGAGGCTGGTTATCTTGCCGGCCTTGGTGGCGCCCAGCTCGGCGTGGATGTGGTAGTCGCGGGCGAACGAGTCCGCCTGGAGGTTCTCCGATCGATCCTCGATCCACTTGACCGGCTTGCCGACGGTCAGCGAGGCGACGACCGCGAGGACGTAGCCCGGATAGACGGGCACCTTGCCGCCGAACCCGCCACCGATGTCGTGGGTCTTGACCCGGATGTTCTGCTCCGGCAGGCCGGACACGAGGGCGAGCACCGTCCGGATGGCGTGCGGCGCCTGGCTGGTCATGTGGAGCGTCAACTGGCCACGAACTGCGTCCCAGTCCGCGACGCAGCCGCACGTCTCGATGGAGGCGACATGGATCCGCGGGATGTAGATGTCCTCGGAAACCCGGACCTCGGCGGCCGCGAGGGCCGCGTCCGTGGCCGCCTTGTCGCCCGATTCCCAGTGCCAGATGTGGTTGTTCGCCTTGTCCGGACCGCGATCCGGCCGAAGGACGAAGGCATCGGGCTTGAGCGCCTTGTGCGGGTCCACGATCACCGGCAGCGGCTCATAGTCCACGAAGACGGCGGCGACGCCGTCGGCTGCCGCGTAGCGGCTGGTCGCGACGACCGCCGCAACCTCCTGGGCCTGGTACATGACCGTGGTCGTCGGCAGCACCATCTGCTTGTCGCCGGCGAGGGTCGGCATCCAGTGGAGGCCGGCCTTCTCCAGGTCCGCGCCGGTGATCACGGCGAGCACGCCGGGGATCTTGAGCGCGTCGGACGCGTCGATCGACTTGATCGTCGCGTGGGCGTACGGCGTCCTGACGATGTCCATCCAGAGCATCCCGGGCAGGACGACGTCCTCGATGTATTCACCGGCCCCGCGGATGAACCGGGGGTCCTCCTTGCGCTTGACGGAATGGCCCATGCCCCCGATCTCGAAGCTGGTGCGGGGTGTCGTCTCGGTGGTCATCTCGTCGTTCCCCTCAGCTCGCAGAGACCGGCGCGGCCGGTGCCGCGTCGGCGGCCCGGAGCTCGCCCGCGGCCTGCTGGACGGCCTTCACGATGTTCACGTAGCCGGTGCAGCGGCAGAGGTTGCCGCTGATCCCGAGGCGGATCTCGTCCTCGGTCGGGTCCGGGTTCTGGTCGAGGAGCCAGGCCGACTGCATGATCATGCCGGGGGTACAGAACCCGCACTGGAGTCCGTGCTGGTCCCAGAAGGCCTGCTGGAGCGGATGGAGCGTCGCGCCATCCGCCATGCCCTCGATCGTCCGGACCTCGGCGCCGTCGGCCTGGACCGCCAGCATCGTGCAGCTCTTCGCGCTCATCCCGTTGACGTGGACCGTGCACGCGCCGCAGTTGCTGGTGTCGCAGCCCACGTGCGTACCGGTGAGCCCGAAGTTCTCCCGGAGGAGATGGACCAGGAGGAGGCGCGGCTCGACGTCCGCCTCTCGGACCGTCCCGTTGACGGTTACCTTGACGTGCTGGGTGGTCATCGTGGCTCCCTACCCCTGTGCTCGTGCCAGCGCCGCGTTCAGCGCCCGCATGGTCATCTCGGTCACCATGGCCCGCTTGTATTCGGCGGGACCGTGGCTGTCGGTGACGGGACGGCTCTGGTGCGATGCGTCCTTCGCCGCCGCACGGAAGTTCTCCGCTCCCGGCTTCGTGCCGCGGAGGGCATCCTCGGCCTGCGTCGCGGCGAAGGGCGCATCGCCGACTGCCGTCAGGCCGATCCCGATCTGGGAGACCCGTCCGTCCTCACCGAGCGTCAACTGGACGGCCGCACCGACCGTGGAGAAGTCGCCGGCCCGGCGCTCGAGCTTCTGGTACGAGCCGCCGCTCCTTTGGCCGGGTACCGGAATCCTGATCTGGGTCAGGATCTCGGCCGGTTCGATGCCGGTCTGGAACGTGTCGATGAAGAAGCCTCGCGCCGGGACGGTCCGTTCCCCCTCAACGCTCTCCAGCACGATCGTTGCGTGCAGCGCCTGGAGGACCGCCGGCCAGTCCGAGGCCGGGTCGGCGTGGGCAACGGATCCACCGATCGTGCCCCAGTTGCGGATCTGCGGATCGCCGATCCCGGCGGCCGCGTCGCGCATGATCGGGAGGAGCGCAGCGAAGCCGTCGTCCTCGAGGATTCGGCGGTGCGTGACCCGGGCCCCGATCCGCATGTCGTCGTCCGTCCGACTGATGCCGTCCAGACCGCCCAGGGCCTGGATGTCGACGAGGAGGGCCGGCTGCGCCAGCCGCAGCTTGAGGAGGGGCAGCAGGCTGTAGCCGCCCGAAAGGACCTTCGCCTCCCCCTCCCGTTCCTTCAGGATCCGGAGGGCCTCGCCGATGTCGGCGGGCCGCACGTAGTCGAACGCTGCAGGGATCATCGCTCGATCGATCCTCCATGAGCCCTCGGACGCGGAGGGTGCGCATCCCGTCTCTGTCGACGGGAAGACGTTGGATTGGGGATCGGGCCGGCGGACGGGGACGCGGGCAACCCGCTCGTTGGTCCGGGGGCGGCTCAGGTGCGAGTATCTCCCCTCGATCTCGTTGCGTCAACAAGAATCGGCGGTCGTTGTCGAGGGACAGCGATTCTGTCCGGGCTAAGGGGACAGCGACTTTGTCACTCTC
>JAZJZX010000001.1:0-26656 GCA_040389445.1 Chloroflexota bacterium | reverse complement strand
ACGACGCAAAAACTCGCGCAGGTTTCCACACAAAAGGCGAGGGGGGGGGGCTAGTGGCTGCCGGATTCATGCCCGCGCCGAGACTCGCGTGTCTGTACTGCGGGGATTCTCGCGTTGCGTGGTGCGCGGACGCTTGCCGGTGGAGGTGCCGGCGTGCGGGTTGCGGCGCATCGTTCCATTTCCCGCCGGCCGCGCCGACCGCGGAAATGCTCGCGGACATCTGCCCCGGGTATCACGTCGTTCAATTCGAGCGGCGCGACGATACCCCGCCGGTGCCGTGGGACGACTCGCCCCCCGCCGACCCGGCGGGCGACCTGGCGGAATCCGCGCGGTCCGTGGCTATCACGTCTCTCGCGGTCGGCTCGTTGGTCGGGCTCGCGCTGGTGTATTTCGCGGGCGTGTTCTACCTCGCAAAACTCTTGCTCGGGGGGAAGTAGATGCCGGATTGTCTCTGGGTTCTGATCGGGCTCGTATACGTCGGGGTTGCGGTGCTGGCGACCATCGGGGCGGCGTGCGAACGCGACTCGCGCGGCCACGCGGCGGACGCGGCAAGCGGCATCCTCTGGCCCCTGTCGCTGGTGCGGGCTGTCGTGGTTGAGGGTTGGCGCATCGTGCGGGCCGGCTAGTGCGGCGTGACACGGCGGCCGGGCTCATCCTCGCGGGCGGGTTTGCATCGGCGCTGCTCATCGTGGGATGGGCGGCGCGGTTCCTTTGCGGGGGCTAGCGTGGCGAGTAGCAAGCGGGCGAGGCGCCGGCGGCGGTCGGCCGCCCTGGCGTATTGGGCGGTGATGGCGAAGCGGTCGCCAAGAATCTTCCGGTGGTGTGCGAGGCAATGGGCCGGGCGGCTCAATCTCTTGTTCGGGGGGTAGCCGTGGGGCAGCGCGGACCGAAACCGAAACGCGCCGCCCTGAAGCTACTCGCGGGCAATCCCGGCAAGCGGCCCGTGCGGGCGGACGGCGAGCCGAAGCGGGGCCGGGTGCGGCGCGGCGTGCCGGATCGGCCCCGGGAGTTGACCGGCGAGGCGGCCCGGGAGTGGGATCGGGTGGCGGCGGACCTCGACGCGGCGGGTACGCTGGCCGTCGCGGACCGGGGGATTCTCGCGGCGTACTGCCTCGCCGTGGCCGATCTGCTCGCGGCCCGGGATGCGATCAACCGCGAGGGGCGGTTTGTGAAGGAGCCGGTTCAGACGAGCAAGGGCGAGAAGATCGGGGAGCGGACGCGGGAGCATCCGGCGGTTAGGCTCCTCGACCGGGCGAGCGCTCGGGTTCAACGGCTCGCGGATTCGCTCGGGTTGACCCCGCAAAGCCGGAGCCGATCCGAGGCCGGCGAGGCGGCGGCCGGACCGACGGCGGGGAATAGGGTAACGGCCATCCGCGAGAAGATCGAGGCGGCGCGCAACGGGGGCTAGCGATGGAATGGACGGCGGCGATACCGACGGCCCCCGGGTTCTACTGGCACCGGGCGCCCGGCGAACGGGTTCAGGTGTGCGAGGTGTTGACGGAGCGGCACGGCGGGACGTTCGCGGCGTTCCCCATCGGGCGCGGACATTACGATTGGCTGAGATTGTCGGACCGGGTTGACCAGGACTTGCCGAAGGGTTCCGAGTGGTGCGGCCCGATCCAACCGCCGACGTGGCCGACCCCGTTAGCGTCTACGCGCTGGACGTGGTAGCCGGGCGGATCGTGACCGGCTCCCTTGTTCGACTCGCGTGTGAGCGGCACCTACGCGACCTCGCGGAAGGATCGGCCCGCGGGCTGCGGTTCGACGCGGTTGAGGCGGCGGCGGCTATCGAGTTCTGGGAGTTGTGCCCGCACCTAAAGGGCAGGGCGGCGAAGCGCGGCGAGACGCTGAAGCTAGAGGGCTGGCAGCGGTTCATTATCGGATCGGTGTACGGGTGGAAGCGGGCCGACGGGCGCCGGCGGTTCCGGGTGGCGTGGGTTGAGGTGGCGCGCAAGAACGGGAAAAGCACGCTGCTCTATCCGGCCGCGCTGCACGCGCTCACGTTGGACGGCGAAGAGGGCGCGGAAGTCTATTCGGTCGCCACGAAGCGCGACCAGGCCAAGCTAGTTTTCGACCTCGCCAAGCGGGCGGTAACGCGGACCCCGGACCTTGCCGAGTGTATCCAGGCGTTCGCGTTCACGCTCGTTGCGGAAGAGACGTTCAGCAAATTCGAGGCGGTATCGGCGGACGCGGATACGCTCGATGGGCTCAATCCGCACGTGGCGCTGTGCGACGAAATCCACAAGTGGCGCGGGCGGGCGCTGTGGGACGTGATCGAAACCGGGATGGGCGCCCGGGAACAACCGATCCTCTGGGCTATCACGACGGCCGGCGAAGAGGGCGAAGAGGACGCATACGGGCAAGAGCATAACCACGGCGTTGACGTGCTGCGCGGGCTGATCGAGGACGACGGGCGGTTCGTCTACGTGGCGTGCCTCGACCCGGAAGACGATTGGACCGACCCCGCGAACATCGTGAAGGCAAACCCGAATCTCGGAGTATCGGTTGAGCGGGAAGAGATCGAGGGGCAGATACGGAAGGCGAAGCAAAGCCCGGCGGCGGCGAACGCGGTGAAGCGGTTGCGGCTCGGGTTGCGCACCCAAGATGCCGACTGCTGGATTCCGCTCCCGCTGTGGGATAAGGGGCGCGACGACCGGGCGAGGTGGGATCGGCTGAAGGGTTACCCGTGCTTTGCCGGGCTCGACCTGGCGAGCTCGTCAGACTTCGCGGCCCTCGCCCTCGCGTTCCCGCTTACGGAGGATTGGGAGCCGGCGCCCGACCTGCAACGGCCGGCGCTGTGGGCGTACCTGTTCCGGCTGTGGATGCCGGGCGAGGGGCGGAACCATCGGGAGCAAAAGCTACGGGAGATTGCGGCGCCGTGGATCGAAGCCGGCGACGTGATCCGCACCGACGGCGACTGTATCGACCCGGCGGCTATCGAGGCCGGGGCTATCGAGGCGGCCGATTGGTTCCAAGTGGTCGGGCTCGCCTATGACCCGTTTAACGCGACTTCGACGGCGCAGCGGTTGACGGAACACGGGATCGACTGCGGCAAGTTTACGCAGGCGATGACTAGCTTTGCCGAGCCGACAAAGGTTTTCGAGGCCGATCTACTGAGCGGCCACGTTCGGCACGGCGGTAATCCGTGCGCCCGCTGGATGATGGCTAACGCGGTATCGGTGACGAACGGCGCCGGCCACGCGATGCCGAGCCGGAAGCGGAGCCGGAACAAGATTGACGCCGTTGTGGCGGCGGTGATGGCTCGCGGCCGGGCGCTGGCCGGCGGCGGCCCGCAATCCAGCTACTACGATTCCAACCCTATCGAGGTGGCTTAATGTCGGTAGAGAACCCGGCCGTTCCGCTGTCGGAAGCATTCGACGGGACCGACGCTTTCGACATGCTCGCGGGCGAGGGATCGACGGCGAGCGGCGCCCGGGTAACCCGTACCCGGGTTCTCGGGTATTCGTCCGTTTGGCGCGCCGTGAACCTGATTAGCTCGGGTGTCGGCCGGCTCCCTATCGAGGTGTACCGCTGGATTGAGCCGAAGGGTAACACGTTGGGCAAGGCGCCCGACTACTCGCACCCGGCGCGGAAGGTTCTGCGGAAGCCGAACGAGTACACGACCCCCATCGTGTTTCGGAAGACGATCCAATCTCACGCGCTGATTGAGGGCAACGGGTATGCGTACATCGTGCGCGACCTCGCGGCGAAGCCGGTAGAGCTGCTAATCCTCGACCCGCGGCGCACGTGGCCGGTGCGGGTGAACGGCGAGCTCTGGTACGTGTCGGAGTGCGGCGACCCGATCCCGGGCAAGCGCCGGCGGTATGGGCTGGTGAAGCTGCCGGCGGCCGACGTGATCCACATTCAAGGGTTGGGCGCGGACGGGCTTTGCGGCTATCCCGTGTTCAAGCTGCTGCGCGAGACGTTCGGAACGGCGTTGGCCGCGCGCGACTACGGCGCCCGGTTCTTCGGCAACGACGGGCGGCCCGGCATCGCGCTACAAGTGCCGGCCGGGATGAAGGAAGAGACGGTAACGAAGCTCCGGGAATCGTGGGAGCGCATCCATACCGGGCTGAAGAACGCGCACCGGGCGGCAATCCTTCGGGATGGCGTTACCCTTCAGACCTTCGGAGCCGGCGCCCGGGACGCGCAGTTACTACAGAATCGGGAGTTCGACGCGCGGGAAATCTCCAACGTGTTCGGGGTTCCCTCGCACAAGCTAGGCGACCCATCGGGCGCTAGCTACAACTCGCGCGAGTCTGAGAACCAATCTTTCCTAGATGACACGCTAGACGATTGGCTCGTTACGTGGGAGCAAGAGCTAGCGTTGAAGCTGCTCACGGAATTCGAGAAGGATTCCGAGTCTCACGTTATCGAGTTCTCGCGGCGGGCGCTGCTGCGGACCGATGCGGCCGGGCGCTCTGGCTACTACAACGCGGCGATTCAAACGGGCTGGATGAGCCGGGATGAGGCCCGCGCGGAAGAGGGTTACAACCCAATCCCGGAAGGCCGGGGTGCGGAGTTCGTGCTACCCGTCAACGTGGCGGCGGCGCCGGCCCCCGGCGAGGGCGAGCCGGCCCCGGAAGCCGAACCGATCCCGGCGGCCGAACCCGCCCCGGCGGCGGACCCCGCGGCCGACCCGAACGCCGATCCGGCGGCGACCGCCGACACGGCGCAGGAATCGGCGGCGTCCGGCGACTTACAGGGGGCGGCGCTCAACGGGGCGCAGATTACCTCTCTGTTGCTGGTGGCCGATGCGGTCGCGGCGAAGCGATACCCGCAAGACGCGGCCGAGGCAATCGTTCAGGCGTCGTTCCCGCTCATGCCCCGCGACCTCATCACAAAGTTTATGGGCGGGCTCGCGGCCTATCAGGCGCCGCCCGTGGCCGATCCCGCGGCCCCCGCGCCGACCCCCGCCCCCGCGGAGCCGGCCGCGCCCTCGACCAACGCGGCCCCGCTGGTGGGTGCGCTGCGCGGGCTCGCGGCCGACACACTCGCCCGGATGGTGCGGCGGGTGGGCACGGGCGCCGAACGGCTCGCCGGGAAACCGGCCGCGCTGTCCGCATACCTCGCGGGCGGGGCGCACGCGGAACACCGCGACACTATCGCGGCGGCGGCGGCGCCGTTCGTCGCGGCGTGCAAGGCGACCGGCCGGGCGTGTTTCGACGGCGACCAACTCGCGGCCGGGCTCCTCGCGGACCTCGCGGGCGCTATCCGGCCGAAGATCGGCCGGGCGTCGGACCTGGCGGCGGCCGTGCGCGAGGCGGTCGCGGCGGTCGAATCCTCAACCCCGGCCCGAATCGCGGCCGACCTTTTCCCGGAGTAGCAATGCAGCGGCGATTCCTGAGCCGTCCGGCCGACCCGATCCAACTCCGGGAAAACCCCGGCGCCCCGCTCCCGACCATCACCGGGTACGCGGCGGTGTTCTTTGACCCGGCCGACCCGGGCACGGAGTTCCGAATTTGGGGGAAGACATACGAGCGCATCATGCCGGCGGCGTTCAATAACGCGCTGGCCCGCGGCGACGATGCGCGGGCGCTGTTCAACCACGACACGAACCACGTGCTAGGCCGGCGGTCGGCGGGTACACTCCGGCTGATCGTGGACGCGCGCGGGCTGAAGTATGAGATTGACCCGCCCGACACGGCGACCGGCCGCGGGCTGGTGGAATCCATCCGGCGGCGGGACATTACCGGGAGCTCGTTCGCGTTCATCCCGACGGCGGAAATGGATAAGCGCGAGGGCGACCGCGACATTATCGAGGTTCACGACTGCGAACTATTCGACGTGGGGCCGGTGGTGTTCCCGGCCTATGCGGGGACGGAGGCGGGCGTTCGCGGCGAGACGGGCGAGGACGGCGCGCGGAAGCGGTGGGAGAAGCGGCGCGGGGCGGCCGACCGCGACCGTATCGAGATCGAGCTGCTACTTATCGACCACGGCGGCGAGGGGTGAACACCGGGGCGGTTGGAGGCAAAGATAGAGGGTAGACGCAACTAAGGTTCTGCCCCGTCGCCAAGTCGGCGGGCTGTGCTTTCCACACGGGAAGCCGGTCCGCCGATTCGCGTTTATACGCGCGGCGCCGGCGCAACAAGGGAACGAATGAGTTTCAAGCTGAAGGGTTTGAAGGAGAAGCGGGCGAAGCTCGCGGCCGACATTCGCGCTATCGGCGTGAAGATCGGCACCGAAGAGCGCGCGATGAGCGCCGACGAGAAGACCGCTTTCGAGAAGCTAAAGACGGATTTCGTCGCGGTGGGCGATGCCATCGCGGCGGCGACCGCGGATATCCAGGCGCTTGACGCGCTGCTCGCGGCCGACGCTGGCGACCCCGCCGCGGACCCGCCGGCCGATCCCGCCGCCGACCCGGCCGCGCAGATGAACAGTCGGCGGCCCGGCGCGCAGAACCGCGACCACCGGCCCCCGGCCCGCGGCGAGGGTGCCGAGCTCGCGCAGCGCAACTCCGACCGCGCCACGGTGTTCAAGGCGTGGGCGCGGGCGCAGTACGGTATCGACCTGACGCCGGACCAGCGCGCCGCGTGCAAGCGGAACGGGTTCAACCCGCGGTCGAAGGTGTTCACGTTCCGCATCGGCGGCGCCGGCTCGATCCTGAAGCGTGGCGTTCAGCGGCGGACCATGACCGCGGCCAGCAACCCGACCATCGCGCAGGGGTTCTCCGGCGCGATGGAATCCGCGCTCCTCGATTTCTCCAACGTGCGCGGCGTGGTGGATGAGTTCACGACCGGCACCGGCGCGGCGCTGCCGTACCCGACGGAGGACGACACGACCAACGAAGGCGAGATTATCGGGGAATCGGCCGAGGTGAATTTCACCGACCCGACGCTTTCCAGCGTGACGTTCAACGCTTACAAGTTTTCGAGCAAGGGCGTTCTGGTGCCCTATGAACTGCTCGAAGACTCCGAGTTCGACCTTGAAACGTGGCTCGGGGAGAAGATCGGTACGCGCATCGGCCGCATCCAGGGGCGGCGGTTCACGACCGGCACCGGCACCGGCCAGCCGCAAGGGATCGTGACTGCCTCGACGCTCGGGTATACCACGGCGGGCGCGGCGGCGTGGACCGCGCCGGAGCTCACGCGGCTTGCGTTCAGCGTGGACCGCGCCTATCGGTCGGACCCGTCGTTCGGGTACATGATGCACGATACCGGGCTGGCCTATTCGCTACTGCTCGTTGACGGGCAGCAACGGCCGCTTCTCCGGGATAGCTACCGGGACGGGATTCAGGACGGTTACACGCTGAACGGCTACCCGATCCATGTGAATCAGTACATGGAACCGCTGGTAGCTAACGTGCCGGTGACCGCGAAGAAGCACGTTCTCGCCGGCGCGTTCGGGAAGTTCAAGGTGCGCGACGTGGGCACGGTGCGGGTGCGCCGGCTGGATGAGCGCTACGCGGAGAAGGATCAGACCGGGTTCATCGGGTTCGCTCGCGCCGATTCGCGGCTTATCAACACGGGTGCCGTTAAGCACATGCTTCAGGCGTAAGCCCGGAGCCGGCGGATACCGGGCCGGGCGCATTGCCCGGCCCTCTCTCAACGCACAACCAACGGTGAAGAGTGGCGGACTATCGAGGCGGCCCCCCGGTGACGGCGGTAACCGCGGCCGGGTCTACGCAGGCGGACGCGGCGGCGCTGTCCGAGGGGTTCAACGTGGTAACGGGTGCCGACGCCACGAAGGGCGTTGTTCTCCCGACGGCGGTTGCCGGGATGCGGGTTGAGCTGAAGTCCGTGACCGCGGCCGTGCTGAAGATTTACCCCGCGACCGGCGGGGCGATCAACGCGATTGCGGCTAACGGCGCGCTGTCCCTGGCTTCGCTCTGCCCCGTGGTTCTGGTGGCGACCAGTGCAACGCAGTGGTACTCCATTCCGCTGCTGCCGAGCTAGTGAACAAAAGCCCGGGGCTGGTAACCCCGGGCTTTCCCGGCCGACTGCCGAGGCGGTCGCCGGGTTCTTCCATCGGGGGCGGGCTGGTGTTCGGCTAGGTCTCATTACCCCGGCTAGCGTAGTTCGATCCTACGGCCCCCGACTCATGCGAGGTTGACCCGTGCCGATTGGCGTGAAGCTCGTTACCCCGCCGGCCGTCGAACCCGTCTCACTGACGGAAGCAAAGGCGCGGCTGAAGGTGACGACCGACGCCGAAGACGACGACCTAACCGCCCTCATTGCGGAATGCCGGGCGCAGGCCGAAGACGAGTGCGGCCGGGCGTTCGTTACGCAAACGCTGTCCCTGTACCTCGACCGATTCCCGCGGGGCGCGGCGGCTATCGAGCTGCCCCGGCCCCCGCTCCAATCGGTTACGTGGGTGAAGTATTACGACGCGGCCGGCGACCTTCAGACGATGGACGCGGCCGGCTACCACGTTGCCATAGGCGGCGAGCCGGGGCGGATCGTGCCGACTGCGGATAGCGGTTACTGGCCCGTGACCGAGGCGGGCCGACCCGAAGCGGTGGAGGTGCGATACGTGGCCGGGTACGGGCTGGCGGCGGCCGTGCCTCGCCAAGCTACGGCGGCTATCCTCGCCCTCATCGCGGACCGCAACGCGAACCCGGACGGCGGCGACCGGGCGATTCCCCCCGCGGCCCGCCGGCAGCTCGACGCGCTCGACGTGCGGGCGTTCGGGTACGACGTGCCGGCGATGCGCGGGGGCGACTAATGGCCGGCGGCATCGGCAGCTATCGGGAGTGGGTTACGATCCTCCCTCGCACGGAGGCGGCGGCCGACGCGACCGGGCAACGGGTGGAGAGTTGGCCCGACCCGCCGGCCGACACGACGCAACACGCGGCCCGATTCGAGGCGGTGACCGGCGGCGAGACGGCGACCGCGCAGCGGCAGACGTACACGACCCGGGCCATCCGCTTTCGTCATGCCGTGACGCTGGCGGCCGTTGACCGGGTGAAGATCGACGGCGAGACGTACACCGTTACGGGCGTGTGGTCGGAGCGGTCGGAGATTGGGCGCGGGCTCCAAACCCTCGCAACGCTGGTGGGCTAGTGGCAAAGCCGATCCGGGCGACCTCGACGGTAGACACGGCGGGAATCCGCGAGGTAGCGAAGCTGTCGCAACAGAGGACGGCGACCCTGAAAGCGGTGAAGGCCGGCGGGAAGATCGTGGCGGCAGCGGCTAAGGCTCGCGCCCCGCGGCGACCAGGCCGGGGCGGCGGCGGGCTAAAGCAAGCAATGGGCGTTAAGGGTGTGAAGGGCACGCGCGGGAAGACGCTCGCCTATGCGGTTATCGGCGCCCGCAAAAAGGTAGTCAAGATGGTGGCGGGGCGGAAGGGCGGCAAGCTGCGGAAGCACGTGCCCGCGTACATCGCACACATTGTAGAGGGTGGGGCTAAGGCTCACGGGCTGAACGGCGGGACGCACCCGGGGGCTAAGGCAAAGCCCTTTCTCGGGCCAGCGTTTGACGCGGCGAAAGATAAGGCGATGGGCGAGGCGCAGCGGGTACTAGGCGCCGAGACGATGAAGCTAGTCGAGAAGGCGGCGGCAAAGCTCGCAAAGGGCAAGGGGCGTTAAGCGTGGCGGCATCCGTTGAACAGGCACTAGTAGCCAAGCTGAAGGCGACCGCGGCAGTCAACGACGCCGTAGCCGGAAGCGTGTTCACGTTCAACGACTCGCAGGACGCGGGCGCCCCGTCCGTCATTATCACGAAGCTCGGAGCTGAAGGCCGGGCGACCCTCAACGGCGGCCGGGCGTTGCGGAAGTGGTCGGTTCAACTCGACTGCTACGCGGATACGGAGTTGGAAGCGGAAGCGATTGGGGCTCTTGTCCGCGAAACCCTCGCCCCGGCGGGCGCCGCCCCGTGGCGCGACCTCGACGCGGGCGTACACGGCGCCTTTTTCGAGGACTCTACGGCCGGCGAGACGGAAGACGGCGTTCGCGTTCAATCCGAAACCTTTAGCGTGTGGTTCCAACCCACGTAATACCCGGGGGCTGAATGTCGCAGATTGGTTGTGGGTGGGCGCTGGCGGTCGATGACGGCGCTAGTTCGGCGTTCGTCGCCATTGACGATATCACGTCGCTTACCCCGCCCGATGACGGGCCGGTAGGCGCGGCCGAGTCGAAGCGGCTGGATATCAGCGCGTACACGGTGACGCGGGTTCCAACCGTCATCACGCCGGGGGCGTTCTCGTTCTCTTACGAGTTCGACAAAACGCAGTACGCGCGGTTGGCGGCGCTGAAGCGGACCGCGAAGAACTGGAAGGTAACCAGTACCGACGGAACGCCGTGGACCCGCACCGTACCCGGGTTCCTCGCGCAACAGGTTATCCAGCCGGTGACCGCTGACGGGATCGTGACGGTAGACGTTTCGGTTGAGGTGACGGGCGCGGCGAGCTAACGCGACCTGGCGGCAGCGACACAATCCACAACCCACGGGCGACGTTTCATCATGCGGAAAGCTGACCTGATTGCGGGCGTGAACGGCAAGCCGACCCCTTTCGAGGTGGAAGGGTTCGCCGTTCACTTGCGGCCCCTCACGGCGGCCGACCGGCTCGACCTGTTCCGGTGGCACAAGGAACACAAGGGCGAGCCGACCGCGGCCAACGACCTTCAACACAAGCTAATCGCCCTCGCGGTGGTGGACCCGGAGAGCGGCGACCGGCTGTTGTCGGAGAAGGAAGCGGCCGACCTCGCGGCCGTCGCGGTCGATGCCATTTCGGAAGAGGTGGCGCGGCGAAACGGCATGGGCAACGACGACGCGGGAAAAGCCTCGCGGCCGATTCCGAGCTCGCCGGAATCGGCCGAATCTGCCTAGCGCTCCGGTTGCCCCTGTCGGCCGTGCTGTCGATGAGCGCGGCCGAGGTGGCGTTCTGGCACGACTACCGGGCGGCTCACGGGTTCCCGGATGACCGGCTAGAAGCGGTGGGCGCGAACGGCGCGGCGTACATCGGCGCGACGTGGGGCGGCAAGGCGAGGCCGGCGGAACTGCTGTTCCGCGCGAGGACGCAACCCCCGCCGGAAGTGGTGAAGGCGTGGTTCGACTCACTCACCCCGGATAGGTTCCCGGCGAAGCAATGAGTAGCACGGCGATTGGATCGGCAAGCGTAGTCCTGTCCGCGAACGCGGACGGGCTCGTTTCCGGTTTGGACAAAGCCGAGCGGAAGACGCAAGGGTTCGGGGCGCGGATCGGCGCGAAGCTCGCCAACTCCGGCATCGGCCGCGCGATTCTGGGCACGCCGGAGTACGACGCGGCGAGCGGAAAGTTTCTCGGGAAGGTGGGCGGGCTCGCCGGCAAGCTGAAGGGATTACTTCGCGGCGTCGGCATTCTGCCGAAGTTGGATACCGGGGCGCTGGACAAGGCGGAAGGCAAGGCTAAGGGGTTCGCGGGCCGGCTGAAGTCGAGCATTGGCGGGGCCGGCAGCGTGTTCGGGAAGCTGCTAGGCGGGGCGGCGTTGGGCGGCGTGGCCGGCGCGGCGGCCGGCGCGGTGGCCGGCGGGATTATGAAGGGATTCGAGGTACTAGGCGGTATCCCGGACCTGATTCGGGGGTTGGCCGAAAAGGCGCAGGGACCGGAAGCCGGCCCGCTGAAGGGGATCGTAAAGGCGCTGGACAAGGTACAGGCAATCGCGGCCCGGGTGGGCGGCAAGTTGTTCGCGGCTATCGGCCCGGCGTTCGTGGCGGCCGGCGACGTGGCCGAATCCCTCGCGGATAGGTTCGGCCCGCTTGTCGAGAAGATCGGCACCGGGCTAGGCGCGGCGTTCTCGTTCGGGGTGGAGGTGGGCGGCGAGTTGCTGACGCTGGTAGGCGGGCTGATCGAGGATTTCGGCGCGTGGATTACGGAATTCATGGGACTTGAGGACACGGCGGAAGGGTTCGGGAAAGTGGCAATGACGGTGTTCCGGTCGGTCGCGGTGTTCGCGGCTTACGCATGGGACACGGTGAAGGCCGGCGCCGGGGCTATCGCGTGGGTGGCCGGGAAGATCGCGACCGGGCTAGGGCACTGTATCGAGGCGTTCCGGTCGGTCGTTGACTTGGCGAAGAGTCTGCCGGATGCGTTGCGGCCGGCGTGGGTGGATTCGTTCTCCGATGCCGTGGGCAACGCCGGGGCGCGCGTCCGCGAGGTGGGCGACGGAATCAGCGGGTGGGGCGCGAACGCGGTAGCCGGGTTCGGTGATTCCGCGGCAAAGGTTGACCAGTGGATGAACGGGGTAGAGGAGCGGTTCGCCCGGCGGCGCGACCAACTCGCGGCCGTTGTGGGGATGGATAAGGCGAAGCTAGGCGGCGCGTTCACGGCATCGTCTAAGGAAGCCTATTCCATCGTCACCAAGTTTAACACGGATGCGATGGTATCCGCGGCCGACCCGGCGACCCGCGCGGCTAAGGCGGCCGAAGAAACGAACCGGCTCCTTCGGGAGATTGCCCGCGGCTTTGCCGGGGCGCAAGTTCTCCGCACCGTCTAAGGGGGATTGGTGGCGAGCGCACACGAAATCTGGGAAGGCCGGCAGGGAACGGGAAGCTTCCCGTTCAAGCGGACCTATACCCGGGTGTTTGACGTATACACCGACTCCGCGGCCGACGGGAACAACACGGCGGCGAACCTACCCGGAATCTCGCAGGGCGACCCGCACCCCGAAGACCCGGGCGCGTTCTGTAATAGCATCGCCCCCGCGCAGAAGTCGGATAGTCCTACTCAATGGACGGTGACCTTTGGGTACGACTCCAACATTGAGGCGCCGGACGCGCTCCAACCCGGCGAGACGGGCGGCGAAACCCCGCCCACTAGCCCGGCCGAATTGGCGGCGGCGCAGGAGAACCCGCTAACCCGGCCGATCCGCTGGAAGGTATCGTTTCAACAGACGCAAGAGGTAGCCCGCAAAGATCGGAACGCGGACCCGATTCGTAACTCTGCGAAGCTGCCGTTTGATCCTCCCATCGTGGTTGAGGTGTCGCGGCCCATCGTTACCGCGGTGGTGAATACGGCGACGTTTGAGCTGGCCGACGCGCAATACATGCAAGATGCGGTGAATTCCGACACGTGGTTCGGGATGGAACCGCGGACGTTGCGTTGCGTCGGGACGGAGGCGGAATCGCAGATTGAAAACGGGTTCGCTTTCTGGCAGCGGACTTACACGTTTGCGATCAAATGGGACACGTGGGATTTCAAGATTCTGGATTGCGGCTATGCGGAGTTGGACCCGGGTTCGGAAGGGCTCGGGATTGATCCCCATTGGGTGAAGATCGTGGACGAACACGGTGCCGAGCCGACGGAGCCGGTTCCCCTCAACGGGTCGGGCCGGAAGCTGACGCCGGGCGACGACGAAGTGTATCTAACCTTCCGGGTGTACCGCGAAGTGTCTTACGCTGAGAACGTGGGGTAACCGTGCGGCCTATCGCGCTGACCGCTAACACCGCCGGGAAGGTTCTACGCAAGCTCGGGGAAACCCCCGGGCTCGCGCCCGTTCGCGGCGAGGGCGCGGGCGGCGCGGTGATGCGCACGTTAGTCCGCTGTACCGACGGCGAGCCGGCCGGCGGCTCCGGGCTGGCGGCCGAATGCTACCCGGGCGTCATCGTGCGGCCCGCGGCGTCGGTACTCGCGGCGGACCAGGAGGGTTCCGGCGAGGTGTGGCTTACGCTGCTCACGGGTGCCGGGGCGAGCGTCCCGGTTGAGGGTGCGATTTACGAGGCCCATCTAGCGGGGCCGGTGGAAATCGGAGACGTGACGCGGCGGCGGGCGTTCGCGGGCGACCCGTGCGCGGTGTACGCGGAGAGCTACCCGGAAACCGATTCGGTACACACCAATTCGTTTACCAGCGCGGACGGGGCTAACCTAGCAACGGGCTGGACTATCGATCTCATCGCGCCCGGCGCGTACCTGTTCACGATGGACGCGCTATTAGAAATCGGGTGGGGGGCGGGCGGTCGGGGGTTCGGCATTGAGGCGGTCGCGTTCCGCGAGAGTGGGGCCGGAACCTCAATCGGCCCCGACGCTATGCTTTATTGGCAGTGGAACGCGCCGGGCTCGGGGGCGAGTTGGCATCAGGCCAGTTCTACCCGCGTCGTGACGATATCCGCGCCGAGTACCTACCGGGTGCGACTGCTCTGTCAAAACGTGAACGGAAGTAGCGCGGACATTCCGAGCGGCGGATACGTCTACCTTCACCCCGACCGCTCCCGCATGACGGCCGTGCGGCTCGCCGGGTGTGCGGTTGCGCTCGATCCGCCCGGATCGCCCCCGCCGCCCCCGCCGCCCCCGCCGCCCCCGCCGCCCGGTGGCGGACCGGATACGGATTGCGGGATGGGGGCGGGCGAAGACATGACCCTTACCGTTACCGGCGGGTCGGGGGCCGGCGACTATTCGGCGACCTCGACCGCCGGCGCTCCCCCATATGTCGCGTTCGAGGTGCTAGGCGATACCTACGTCTACGAGTTTTTCGGCGGTGAGTGGCACGAAGTATCCAGCGCGGGCGGCATCACGGACAACACGGCGACGGGCGGCGAGTGTAGCCCGGCAATGGGTGTCGAGTGGACGAATTCGGACATTGCCGGCGCTACCCTAGTAGTTCTCGGAAGGGCGTAGGCACATGCGTTGCTCGTGCGCAGTTCTCGGGATCAAACCCTGCCGGCACCTCGCGCCGCGGGTGAAGCTGACCGGCGGTTGCCACGGGTGCGGCGAGCCGGCGGCGCGGCCGTGCGCCGACTGCGCCGCCCGTGTCGCCACGCTCCGGCGCATCGCGGCCGACCCGCCCCCGTACCCGGGCGGCGAGGGCGCGGGCGTGCTGACGTGCGGCGGCGGGCGGTACTGGCCCGGCGTGGTGGTACTCGCGCGGATGCTGCGCGACACGGGTTCAACGCTCCCGGTGCAATGCTGGTACCGCGGGAGCGTGGAAGAGGTGCGGCCGGCGGACGTGGCCGGGCTCGGGGTTGAGCTGATCGACGTTGAGCAATTCGAGGAGTGGAACGCGCGGCCCCGGTTCGGCGCGGGGAAGCTGATCGGGAACGCGGCCGTTGATAAAGACGGCTGGCGGGTGAAGCTGTTCGCCCTCGCGCGCGCCCGGTTTGAGTCCGTGTTGTACCTCGACGCGGACGCATACCCGGTACAAAACCCCGCCCCGTTCCTCGACCTGGCGGCGGCTCACGGGTTCGCGTTCTGGGAAGACTTGTCGGACGCTTCCGCGGCGTGGTGGCCGAAGGTATGGCCGGGCGGCGGCGCGGGGACGGCGCCGATCCAGGGCGGACAACTCGCCATTCATCGGCCGTCGGTGTGGCGGGAAATCGCCCTCGCGGCGGAAATGAACCGGGACGCGCCGCACTACTACCAACGCGTTCACGGCGATCAAGACACGTGGCGGGTGGCGTTCGCGGTGACCGGCCGGCGCCCGCTCAATCTGGGGAAGGCGCCGTGGAAGGAAGTTGCGTTTGTGTGCCCGCTGGACGGTGACCCGCTCATCGTTCACCGAATCCGTACCAAGCTGTTCCGAATGGCGGACGTGAAGAACGGGGCGGGCGAGGCCCATAGCAAACCGCACCCACACCTCCCCGCGGAAGACCGGGCGTTCGCTCACTTCGCGGCGGCGGTCGCGGACGAGCGGCCCGGCGAGGTGTTCCCGCTCATCTACTCGCGGCAGCTCTGGGGTAAGGGTTCCGGCGCTGGCAGCTCTGCCGGCGAGGCGGCCCCTTATGTCGAGTGGGTGAACGGCGAGGCGGCCCGGCGCGGTTGGCGGACGGCGACCGATGCCGGGTGCGGCGACGGCCGGGTAGCGGCTCGCCTCGAATTCGAGGAGTACCACGGGGTAGACGTGGTGCCCGCGGTGATCGAGGCGAACCGCCGGGCGATGCCTCGCCGGGCGTGGACCGTGGCGGACATTACGGACCCCGCGAATCTCCCGGCGGCGGACGTGCTGTTGTGCAAAGACGTGTTGCACCACTGGCCGAACGCAACGGTTCTCGCGTGGCTGGCGGCCGTTGTCGCGGCGGGCAAGTGGCGGGCGTTGGTGGTGTGCGTGGATACCGCGCACGCGACCGACGGCGGCGACTGTCCGCTAGGGAGCTATCGCGCCCTCGCCCCGCACCTCGAACCGCTGAAGCCGTTCGGGCTCACGACGGCCCGCGAGTTCTTGCACAAGTCGATTCTCGTTCTCGACCTTCCCGCGACCGGGTGAACACCGGGGCGACTCGCGACAAAGGTATCTGGTAGCAACCGTGTTTAACTGTGGGGGTCTAATGGTGCGGTATCTCGCGGCGGCTTTGCTCGCCGCGCTTTGCGTGGGCGTAGGGCAGGCGCAGCGGTTCGACCCGACCCCGACCCCGGACAAGGGCGGCACGCGGGCGGTGATTGACCTTCCCGCTAGTCAGCACATGCGGAACGTAGGCGGGTCGGATGGATTGGGGTTGTGCGTATTCACGTCGCTTGTCCATTCGGCGCGGTGGCAGAACCTAACCGACCTCGCCGGATACCGTCAATGGATGCAAGCCCGGCCGGGTGGCGGCTACCCGTCTAAGGTTGACGCCACGTTGAAAGCCTACTGCCGGGAAAAGGGCGTGTCGGTCCCGGCGTACATCCAGCACACGGGCGGGGACTCCGAATTTCTCGACCTGGCGGTGAAGACGGGGCGGTGCCCGGCTGTCACCTACTGCGGGCCGGACGATTTTTACCGCGGTGTTGTGGCGCATATGGTGACGCTCGCGCACCTCGACCCGAATACCGCGGCGATCATCGACAATAACCGGCCGGGCGTGTGGGTGTGGATGAGCCGGGCGGACTTCCTCGCCCGGTGGCGCGGCAACGGCGGCGGGTGGGCGGTCGTGTTCCTCGCGGCGCCGCCCCCGCCGCACGATTCGCTAGCCGATCCGCTGCGACTGGTGGCCGACGGGTGCGGGTGCAAGGCCGGCGAGCCGTGCGAGTGCGGCGACGGGTGCAAGTGTGGCAAACCCTCGCAGGTGTTCGGGCAATGCGCTAACGGGCGGTGCGTGCCGGCCGGCGTGGGTGCGGCTGGCCCCTCGCCTATCGGCTCGCCCCCGTCCGACGCTCACGAATGGGGCGTCTTCCCCGATGGGCGGTGGGGCTGGCGGTTCAAGCTCACGCCGGAGCCGGAGAAGGTGGGCGAGGTGCCGACCGGCGTTATCCCGGACCCGAACCCGCCGGCTGAATACTCGCACACGGGCAAGCCGTGTTCCCGGCTCGCGGCCCTCGCGGCGCTGACCGGCGACCCGGCCGGGTTGGAAGACGATTCCCACAAGTGGCACCTCGCGGCGGTCGGCTCGCCCGAATTCCTCGCCCGGGTGCGCTCCGATCTGGCGGCGCACGCGGACCGCGGGAAGGTGCTGCTATCGACCTACGCGCCGGGGGCGTGGCAGGTGTCGCACTTCAAGCTGTCCGACGGGCTCACGCTGCGCCGGCCGGCTGTTGATCGGGTGGGCGCCACGCTCGGGACGGTCGCCGGGGCTGAGTATTCCGCGGCCCGGCTCGCGGATTTGATTGGATGCCCCGGCGGCCCCAACCCCAAGCCGACCCCGCCCCCGGCGCCGAAGACTCCCGACTCGCCCCCGGTGCCCGCCCCCGGTGGCGTGTCGCTGTGGGTGTGGATCGGCGGCGCCCTCTTGGCTCTGTTCCTGTTCCGCAACCGAAAGGAAGGCTAGTACCATGCTCGACCTGTCCCAAATCCTCGCCCTGATCTGCGGACCTTACGGCCCGCTGGTGGGTATCGGGCTCGCCCTCGCCTACCGGCTGGCCCGGCAGCGGTGGCCGAATCTCCCGGCCCTCCCGTTCCCGTCTCCCAAGCCGGCCGACCCGTCCGCGCCCGTGCTGCCGATCCCGGCTCCGGCCGGAAACGATTTCCCGATTCTGCGCCGACTGCTGAAGGGGTTGGGCGTGCCGATCCCGGCGGACCTGCGCACGCTTCCGGCCGACCAGCTCGCGGCGCTGTGGACGGAGGTTGACACGCTCGCGGGGAAGGCGGCCGAACACCGCGAGGCGGAAGCGGCGGTGTTGAAGTAAGGCCGGCAGGTTCGGCCCGGCGGCATTCACTCCGGGGGCTCATCGCCCCCGGTTTCGTTCCTACAGGACTCCCGATCATGGCTTACCCGACGACCCCGAAGCGGGCCGAAATTGAGAAGCTGTCGGCGGCCGGGAAGCCGATTGCCGAGATTGCCCGGTTGACCGGGTGCGACCGCGCCACGGTGCGGAAGTATGCCAAGCCGTGCGGCGGCGGCGCCACGGCGAAGCCGGCGGCCGTGCCGGTCGATCCGCTGAAGGATGCCGAGGCCCGGCGGGCGCACGCTCGGGAGCTGTCGCGGGAGCGCGAACAACTACAGGCGGTCGCGGGTGAACGGTCGTTCCGCGCCTACCTCGATAGGCTGGTGCGCGACGTGGCCCCGCGCCTCGACCCGCCCCCGCGGTTCCGCGAGGCGAAGTCGGGCGGCGAGGCGGTAGAGGAAACGCTACTGCTGCTGCTGTCCGACTGGCACGCATACGAGCAAGTGCGGCCGGAGCGGGTGCTAGGACTGAACGAGTACAACGCGGCAATCTGCGCGCGGCGGGCGTGGCGGGTGGTGAATAGCGCCCGGAGCATCGCGGCGAAGATGCGGGCGGGCGGGTGGCGGTTCCCGCGGCTCGTTGTCGCGGCCAACGGCGACATGATTTCGGGGACGATTCACGAAGTCGAGAAGCACAACGACGCGCCTTCAGTGATTCAGGCGGCTATCGGGTGCGGCTTGCTCCTCGCGGAAGGGCTGCGCGACCTGGCGGCGAGTTTCGAGGAAGTGACGGTGTACGGAACGAGCGGGAACCACGGGCGACTACCGGACCACAAGCGCGTTTCGCAGAAAGACCCGACCCGGAGTTGGGATTACCTGATCTACTCGATTGCCCGGCAAGCCCTCGCGGACGTGCCGGCGGTTAAGTTCGTGCTGCCGGAATCCTATTCGGTGGTGTACCCGGTTGAGGGCTGGCAGGTGTACCAGGGGCACGGGCACGATATCAAATCGTGGCAGTCAATCCCCTTCTACGGCATTAGCCGCACGGCAACCGGGCTGAACGCGCTCCGGGTGGCGGCCGGCTCGCCTATTCACTACTTCCTCTTCTCGCACTTCCACAACCCGGGTTCGATCTGCGCCCCGGGTTCGGAGTATTTCGTAAACGGCTCCCTCATCGGCGGGACTGAGTTCAGCGTGAACGGGCTAGGGCGGTGTGACCGGCCCTCGCAATGGCTTCTCGGGTTCCACAAAGACCACGGGATTACCCATCGGTGGCCCCTGTACGCAGACGGACCCGGGCCGGAGGGATCGTACACGGCTAGACCGTGGGAGCTGTAGGCGGTACGATGCGGCGGGCGACACAATCCACAACCCACAACCGGGGGCGGCATGGCATCGGGCGACGGCGACCCTAACGGGATCGTGTACGACCGGGACGATTCCGGGCGGACGCACGACGAGCGAATCAGCACAACCGACGTATGCCGGACGTGCGGGCGAACGCGGATCGAACACGGCACGGGCTCGCCTGAATACATGCTGGCGTGCGTCGGGACGGGTTATCAGTCTCACTACCGGCGAGGGTTTGCCCCGGCGTCATTCGCGGCCGGCTCGATGCGAGGCCGACCGCTGGCCGGCGAGGCGGCCGGGCTCGGGCTCGGGCCGGACGCGCCGGCGACGGCGAACGCGGCCGGCGGGAAGCAAAGCGCGACCCCGTACCGCTGTGACCTACTGCCCCCGCACGCTGCCCTAGCGGTCTCGCGGGTGCTGTCGGAGGGTGCGGCGAAGTACGGGCCGAACAACTGGCACAAGATTCCGGTAGCCGATCATCTGAACCACGCCATTGCTCACGTGTTCGCGGACCTCGCCGGGGACACGTCTGACGCGCACCTCGACCACGCGGCTACCCGGCTCCTCTTCGCCCTCGACCAACGCCGGAGCGGGCGGGAAGGCGGTGCCGCGTGAACGAGCTAGAACCCTTCCCGCTGCCCGAACGGCGGCGGCCCCGGGTGTACATCGCGGGGCCGATATCCCGCGGCGACCTCGCCCATAACGTGAATCAGGCTACCGCGGCGTTCGTCGCGCTGGCGCGGGCCGGGTTCGCGCCCCTCTGCCCGCATTGGTCGGTGTACTCGAAGCCGGCCCGGAAAGAGATTCTGACCGACGACGACGGCGAGCAATGGCCGGCGGTGATTTGCGAGGCGACGGCGGCGGGCAATCCCGACATGACGCACGCGGATTGGATGGGGGTTGATCTGCCGTGGGTGGAGGTGGCCGACGCGGTTGTCCGGCTCCCGGGCGACTCGACCGGCGCGGACCTCGAAACGGCGCACGCGCGGGCGAGGGGTATCCCGGTGTTCGGTTCGGTGCGGGAGCTAACCGACGGGTGGGCGGACGCGGCCATTGCCCGGCGGATGCACGGCGGCGACGGGTGCCCGGGTGCCGGGTTCTGTGATGCGTGCGGGGTGTGATGCTGACCATTCCCGACGTGCGGCAACGGGATGATTGGAGCTGCGGGGCCGCGTGCCTCGCGGCTCTTTTCCGTTTCCATCGCACGCGCCGCCCGTGGTGGCTGGCGCAGCTGCCGAACCCGGATCGCGGCATGTCGCCCGACACGGTTGAGGCGGCGCTATTCGCGGTGTTCGGGCGACCCCCGATCCGCGGGCGCCTCGACCTGGCGGACCTACGGCACCTCGCGGCGACCGGGCGGCCGGCGATCTGCGCCGTGACGTGGGCGGCCGGTCCGCATTGGGTGATATGCCGGGGCGTGGCTCGCGGCCGGGTGGGCTATCACGACCCGACGCACGGGCCGGGCTCGATGCCGGCGGCCGAATGGCTCGCCGGGTGGCGCGACGAACCGGCTACTTCGCCCTACCAGTCTTTCGGGCTGGCGGGCTGGCCGGGCTAGCGGCGAGGCGGGCGGCATCCAGTAGCAACACATCGACCGACACGCCCAACGCGGACGCCAAATCGGCGGCGAGGCGCAGACTGGGGGCGCGCTGCCCCCGCTCTACCTTCGATATCGCGGTGAAGTGGACCCCGGCTTTCTCGCCCAACGCGGCGAGCGAAAGCCCGGCGCCGCCTCGCCTCGACCGGACCGCGGCCCCAAACCCGGGGATGCTGTCGCGCGTGCTGTCCGCTTGTGCCATTCGCTCGCCCTCTGGTGGTACGGGGATTCTAGCACGAACCCGGCCCGTAGCCTAGTGGGAAAAGATTCTGGGAATTCCGCTTGCCAATCTAGCCGACTAGGCTATAGTGAAGGCGTGGCGGAAACGAGTGGCAAACAAGGGGGCGGGAAGATGTACGGGATTCAGTGCGGCCGGGAGTGGGTGGCGAGCATCGACACGCTTTACGGGCGCCCGACGTGGACCCACGACGAAAGCCTTGCGATGGGTTGGAGTTCGCGGGATCGGGCCGAAGAACTGGCCGAAGGGATCGGGGCGGCGAAGAGACTGCCGGCCCGTGAGGTAGCCCGGCGGGCGGTGCCGGTCCGGTAGGTGGGCGGACCAACGGGGGCGGGCGCCCGCCCCCGTTGCTATGACGCTAGCGACATTGTTAATTCCGAAAGATGGGGGTTGATATTCTTTCCGACTAGGCTAATATAAGGGTGTGACGCGAACGGGACGCAAACGGGGAAACGCGATGCTGAACACGGTAACGATCCTGACGGGCTCGATGGTGACCGCCCGCGAGGTGCCGGCCGGCGGGTTCCAGACTCGCCCGGCGACCCGCGGGGAAAAGGTGCTGCTCGGGCTGTTGCTGGTGATCGTGACGGTTGGCCCGGCTATCGGGCTCGGGCTGCGGTTCTTCGGCTGAACCGACACAATCCACAACCCACAACGGAGGGGATACGATGAGCAAGTCAACGCGGCGGTATCTGGTGGTGGCCGGGCTGGTTCTGGCGGTGACGCTGCCCGGCGCGGTGCTGTGGCTGATCGGTGGTCACACGGTTATCGGGCTCGTCTGCCTCGCCGGTTCTGGGCTGGCGGCGGCGCAGCTCGGGCAGGCGGCGGCCGAAGCGGTTGACGACTGACGCACAATCCACAACCCACGGGCCGGCGACCCCGCCGACCCCTTACCCGGGGGCTCCGATGGGCGACCTATTCCAAGCGGCGTTCCTGTTGGGCGCGCTGCTGTGCGTGGCGTGCGAGGCGGCGTGTTTGCTCCGGCGTTGCGGGCGACGGTAGGGGGTTGCGTAAACGCTACGCATTCGCGCGCCGACCCCCGGATTTCACGCATATTCCGCTAGCGAACGCTCGCGGATTGTGGATTCTGGGAAGTATCGTGCTCGCGGATGGCCGGAAATCCAAGCAAATCCAGCGAGCCGGCCCGGTAAACGGGTGTGCTACTTCAACAATTAGCCCGGCGGGCGGGCGAGTGACGGAATCCCCTGGCAAACGCCGGGGGATTCGCGTTTCCGGGGCGGCTTGACCGGGTGAGGCTCGTTGCGTAGAATTCCGCATTCGCGTAGCCCTCGCCCCGGAGCCGTGCCGATGCCTCACCCGCCCCTCATGCTGACCCACAACGGCGAAACCCTCTCTATCCGCGAGTGGGCGGCGCGTACCGGGATCGACCGAGATACGCTCCGGGTGCGGGTGTCGGTTCTCGGGTGGGATGCGGGCCGCGCACTGACCACGCAACCGGATAAGCGGTTCCGGCGAGGCGGGCGGCCGGCATCGGGCGCCCCTCGACCCGTCCCCAAGCTGCGCCGGCATGAGGCGACGGGCCGCGCGTTCGCCCGGTGGCGGGCCGGCGGGCGGGACCATACCCAATACTTCGGGGCGTGGGGTTCCGATGAAGCCCGGACCGGCTATCGGCAATTCGCGGCCGGGTGGGATGCGGACGGCGCCCCGGCGGCATCGTCCGGCGGCTCCCTTATCGTGGCCGAGTTGGTGACCCGGCGGGAGGAATGGGCGCATCGGGAGTATCGGAAGGCGGGCCGGCTCACGTCGGAGTACCATTGCCAGCGCGCGGCCCTCGCGGTTCTCCTCGACCTGTACGGCGAGACGGACGCGGCCGGGTTCGACCCGGCCCGGTTCCGCGCGGTGCGGTCGGAAATGGTGGCTAAGGGGTGGGCTCGCCGGACGTGCAACCATCACGCGGCCCGGGTGGTCGCGGCGTTCAAGTGGGCGGCCGGCGAGGGGTGGCTACCGGCGGCCGTGCCGGATGCGCTGCGCCATGTCGGCGGGCTGAAGCGGGGGAAGACGACGGCGCCGGATCATCCAAAGCGGAAGCCCGTACCCGATGCCGACCTGGCGGCTACCCTGCCGCACCTCTCGCCGTTCCCGGACCGCGCGGCGTGGCTCGGGGCGATGGTGCGGGTTCAGCGGCGGGCGGGGATGCGGCCGGCGGACATCTGCGCTATCCGGCCGCGCGACATCGACCGATCCGGGGACGTGTGGGTGTACACGGTGCGGGATGAGGCGAACAAGAACGCGCACCGGGACCGGCCGTTGCGGTACTATCTAGGCCCGCTGTCGCAAGCGGACCTCTCGCCGTACCTCGCGGGGCCGGCGGACCGACCGGCGTTCCGCATCACGGCTAACGGGTACGGGAACGCGGTGCGGAAGGGATCGAAGCGGGCCGGCGTTACCCCGTGGACCCCGCACCAACTCCGGCACGCGGCGGCGACCGACGCGGCCCGCGAGGCGGGAACTATCGAGGCGGCGGCCGACCTGATCGGGGACACGGTAGAGACGGCGCGGAAGCATTACGTTCACGTTGACCCGGCCGAACGGGCTAAGATCGAATGGGCGCGCGACCGGGGCTAGCCGGCGCGGTATCGCTGCCGGTTCTCTGTCGCGCTGAACGACCACGCCAGCGCGACAACCCACCCGATTAGCGACCATCCGAGGAAGAGATTGACCACGGCGATAGACGCCGTGTTCGCGTGCCCGCGCATAAGGGCTATCACGGTCGGCGCGCAGTAGACGAGCAACCCGCCGATGCCGACCACGGCGATAAGGGCGAGGCTCACCCCCGCGACTGCGGCCCCGGCGGCGGGATCGCCCTTCCCCTGAGCTGACGCGGGGCCGGCGAGGGAAGAAACGAGAAGGAACGCGAGGGCGAATCTCTGGGACATTTCCGGCGCTCCGGGTTTGACGGTTGGGGAAGCTAGTGTAGAGTGATGGGGCGGGCGGCTAGTGTACGGAATTCCACATAACACACGGGCGATTGTGCGGGCGGATGGGTATAGCCGGCGATAGCCGGAGAATCCGCAACATCCGCACTGTTCACCCTTGCCGATCTATCGGCGGGGAGTTACGCTGCCCCGGCCTACCCGCGAAAACCCTTTCCCACTAGCGGGAAGGCGACTGCCAACTCTGAGGTTGCCTCATGCCATCGCCCGGACTGCTCGAATCCCGCCCCCCGCTGTCGCTGCCCACGCTCTGCCCGCTGCGCGCTGAGCTCGCGGCGTGGGCGGACGCGACCTATGGGCCGCGCGGGTGGGCTCACGTCTCTATCGTGGTGGAGCGGACCGACGGCGGCCCGGCAGACGTGATTCACGTTCGACGCGCCGACTAGCTTTCAGATTCGCTGCCCATTTCTGCGACGGCCCGGTGATAGCGGGCGGTAAGCGGCGCCTCGATCATGGGGGAAAGGAGCTCCCCCATGCTGATTCCCTCATGGGCGGCCGTTACCTTCGCCCACTTGGCAAGCCGCTTCCAAATTTGCACGCTCGCGGTTTCCCGATCTTCCGCGGCGCTGGCCGGCGGCGGGGCTTTCCTTCCACCCGACGACGGCCCCCGGGATTTCCCCATGTCAGCTCCCCCCATCGGGTTCGGTCGATTGCCCCGCGCCTTACACTAGTGGGTATTCGCGTTACGTTCAAGATATTTCTGTAATTCCGGGAGAAGGCACTAGACTTCCCACTTTGCAGAAGTTACATTCCCATTGTACAGGTTACACAATCCACAACACACAACCCACACGGAGGGGAATGCGGCCGTTTATGCTGGACTTGTTCGCGGGATTGGGGGGGGCATCCCAAGCGTTCCGCGCCCGTGGGTGGGACGTGGTTACCGTGGACATTGAGCCGCGGTTCGGGTGCGACGTGACGGCGGATTTGATGGGCTGGAACTGGTACGGCCCGCGGCCCGATCTGATCTGGGCTAGCCCTCCCTGTACGGAGTTCTCCCGGGAGCGTATGCCGTGGTGCCGGACCGGCGTTGCCCCGTCTCTCGACCTGACACGGGCGGCGATCCGGGTGATCGACGCGGCCCGCCCCCGGTTTTGGGTGATCGAGAACGTGCGCGGCGCGGTGCCGTGGTTCACCCCGCTAATGGGGCGGCATCGGCAAAGCCACGGACCGTTCTTCCTTTGGGGCGCGTTCCCGGTGTTTGAGTGCAAGGTGTCGCCGTTTAAGTCGCGGCTATCCAGTGCGCGGCGAGCCGAGCGGGCAAAGGTTCCCGCGGAGCTATCGGAGGCGCTGGCGGTGGCGTGTGAATCCTTCCTGTTGAATGCGTTGAGTGCCTGACACAATCCACAATCGACAACCGACGGAGGCAACTTGAATCCCTGGGAACTGAAACCCGACCCGCACGCGCCCCGGCCCCCGGCTCCGGCGGCCGACTCGCCCCCGGTGGGGCTGGTGCTGTCGCCGGAGCGGGCGGCCGATCTGCGCCGGCTGGTGCGCGACGTGTCGCACCTCTCGCGGTGTACGACCCTCGACCGGACGACCGACCCGCGGCGCGTGCTGCCGATCATCGCCCCGGCGTTGCTCTGGCGCGTGCTGCCCCGGCTCCTCGAATCCGCGGCCGACCTGGCGACGGGGATGCCCGGCCGGCTGGTGTCGCCCGGCGAGGCGGCGTTCATGGCGGAACTGGCCGACGCAATCGAGACGGGCGCCGCCGCGCCGACCATCGCCCCGCACGCTCCGGCCGCGCCGGTGGGGGTTAGCGGCGATGGCATCTAGCGACCTGACGGTAGATGAAGCGGCGGCCGAAATCCGGCGGCACCGCGGCACGGTGGAGAACTGGATACGCGCCGGCGTGGTGGTGGCCGGGCGGCGGGTGAAGCTCGCGGCCGTGCGGGTAGGCGGTCGGTACACGGTGCCGCGGGCGGCCCTCGCGGCGTTCGTCGCGGCGTGCAACCCGGACACGGCGGCCCCCGTCGAAACCCCCGGCGAGGCGGCGACCCGGGCACGGCGGGCGGTGGAGGCCGCGCGGCGAGCGCTGGCCGGGGGGCGACCGTGAGCGCGACCGCTACTAAGGATGGGCGGCACGATACGCGGGCGTGGCTCGCGTTTGCCCGCGGGGTGCGAGGCCGGTCGCGGGGGCTGTCGGCGTTCGGGGAATCGGGCGGCCCTAGCCAAGTGGGCGAGCGCGACCCCTACGCGGACGAACGACGGGCGGCGCCAACGGTACTGTACGGGCTCCTCACGGCGGCGGACGTTGCCGAACTGGCGAGGCGGAATCGGAAGGTGGGGCGACGGTGGCCCCTGCCTATGGCGTGCGACTGCTGACACAATCCACAACCCACGGTGACGCGGTGAAGATGACGCCGGAACAGATTGGCGAAATCCTGGCGGCTCATGCCCGCTGGATTCGCGGCGAGGCCGAAGGCAAGAGAGCGGACCTGTCCGGGGCGGACCTGTACGGGGCGAACCTGTCCCGGGCGAACCTGTCCGGGGCGGACCTGTCCGGGGCGGACCTGTCCGGGGCGGACCTGTACGGGGCGAACCTGTCCCGGGCGAACCTGTCCGGGGCGAACCTGTCCGGGGCGGACCTGTCC